>NZ_JACADJ010000148.1 GCF_013389365.1 Desulfobacter latus | reverse complement strand
ATCGGCCACAGCGTAGGTTGGGTTGAGGAACGAAACCCAACAACTTATTGGCGTTGGGTTTCGTTCCTCAACCCAACCTACCGGAAATCCGTATGGCCTAAAATATGACCAAGGCCACATTTTCTATATTTAATTAACCGCATGAATCAAGGTTTGACCCTGACCATAGCAAGAAAACTTGTGGCTTATATGCTGAATCTACATTTTCCCTTTAACAAAACTTATCATAGATATCCCCGGAATTCCCCCAATGCTTAATTTTACTCTGACCCCAATTGCATGCAATTACACTACATGATAGAATTAGGAACTATCAAGTTCAAATACAATCCTTAAAGACTGGTTAATTTTCTGTACTTTGTCTATTGACAATTTCCCTCGAATTTTGACCAACCTATGACGGTGATCTATTGGACGTGCCTGCAAACAGTCTGCTACCGATTTTTTAGATAGACCATTATCGGATGAAGGATAAATTTCAACATTGGTTTTAATTTGAGTTTTTTTTGCACTCCATTCAGTAATTGGAACAACTTGGATAACAGGAACTCTTTCATTATAAATATCGTTAGTTACAACTACACATGGTCTGACTTTCCCCGTTTCTGAACCTTTTGTCGGATCAAGATTGACGTCAATAATCATACCTCTTTTCAGTACTGTCATTCCGGCCATCCGTTTAATGCAATTTGGGTCAATTCTCTTAAATCATCATCTTCAGAATAAATTTCAGAATATAATTCAGCGGATTTTCTTAGACTTTCAAGATCAAGTGCTTTCTTGAAATGCTCTATTGCCTCACGAAGCATAGCGCTTTTATCCTTAAATCCATAGCGTTTAAAATTATTCAAAAACTGGACTTGCGTTTCTTCAACGCTGAATTTTGCCTGTAACATACAGCCTCCTTTTGGGTACTTATTTTGGTACCTTATTTATAGGCCTATATTAAAGACAAACAGGCTAAAAGTCAATGAAAGAGAATTGGCAAAAGGCAACAAGAATAGAGCGACCCTGACCATAGCAAGAAAACTTGTGGCTTATATGCTGAATTTACATTCTCCCCTTAACAAAACTTATCATAGATATCCCCGGAATTCCCCCAACGCTTAATTTTACTCTGACCCCAATTACAAAAAATCAGGACGCTACATTTGACCCATTTGCCGCGATAGGGGCTTGATAAATGCCATAAATAGTATTATATATAGTACTGTTAATAATAATTTAAAATAGAAAAGGTATTATTATGAATACTATAACAGCCAACCAACTCAAAACAAAGGGCGTTTCTGCGATCCAGAAGAATCTTTCAGAAAATTGTGAATTGGTGATTACAGTCCGAGGCAAAGAAAAATATATTGTAATGGATATGGAACATTATAACTATCTGCGGGAATGCGAACTTGATGCTGCACTGCATCAGGTCAAAACTGATTATCAGGATGGTAATTTTATCATGGAGACTGTTGAAGACCATATCAAAAGAATATTACAATGACATATAAACTCATCTATACAAATAGTTATATCAAGAGGGCTTCTAAATTTGTCAAAAAACATCCTGAGCTGATATCTCAATATAGTAAAACACTTAAACTCTTAGAAATTGATCCGAACCACCCATCTTTGAGGCTTCATCCTCTAAAAGGGAAATTAAAAGACTTGTATTCAATTTCGATAAATATTTCCTATAGAATCACACTTGAATTCTTTGTTACAGAAAAAAAAATTGTTTTGGTAAATGTTGGGCATCATGATGGCGTCTATTAATAGCGTCCCATTCAGTCGGGGTTTTTAACTGTTAGCAAAAATATAGTCAAATATCGTCTTAATATGACAAATTTCGCAAATTTTTATCATTATTTTATACCAAAACTTAAAAAAATTCACATGTATACAGAAAGTCGATCTCTGCCGGCGGCACCGGGAACCGGTTGAAGGGCACCTGCGGGTCATGGTCTTGGGCAATGCAGCAGTCCACCAGGATGGCGATGCTGCGGCCGCCGTGGTCCGGCTGAAACTGGACCAGGTGACGCAGGTTTCGGCGCCCAAGTGAGCGATGGTGATGGGGGGGGGTAACTCACGCGGATTGGCAGAAAATAAATAAATATACACTGGATATTTGCCATAAGGAATTGGATACTATAGTGGTTTGCAAATGAATTGATAAATATCTAAAATTTTCATGTTATAATAAAAAATTGGGGGCTTTTATCTGATTTCGCCTTTTCTTTAACTTGCCATACCTCGATTTACCATTGCTGATCC
>NZ_JACADJ010000147.1 GCF_013389365.1 Desulfobacter latus | reverse complement strand
CAGAAATTTTTTAAGATCTTTGGTATAATCCCCCATCAAACTGCTGCCCGCTGTGCAATCTCAAACCGCCGGGTAAAGACCTCAAAAGAGGTTTCCAGTCCAACATCCACACCATTGGCCTCAAGCAGTTCGGGAATCATTATTTTTAACTTCTCAATCAACCCTTCCAATGTTTCTCCTTCAGTTGCAAGGCCCGGGACATCATCACTGCTTGCAACAAATACATTTGTCTCTTCATCCCATTCTGCTCTTATGAAATAAGGTCTTTTGTTCATTGTGTCTCCTTTACGTTCGGCGGGCGATCAGCAGGGTTCTGCCGATGGTGCCCAGGATGCGTTTATCCTGCATGCGCTTGACCTGGTTTCCCGTCAGGCGCTCTGTGGACAGGGGGCATTCGATGCGGTGGGTGGTCAGATAGTTGGGGTCGGACCAAGTCAACTCATTGTATTTTATAGATTTACCGGCATCCTTCATATGATCCCAAAAGTACTTTACACTTTTTGAATGGAGGTTCCCGAAAAATGGGGGTCGGCATCTGAAAAGTGTAAAGCGGGAAATGAAGGATGCCGATTTACCAAACTAAAGTTCTGAAATCTGCGTTTAAAAAAAAAGATTGAATGTCATGGGCTATCCTTATAAAGGTTAAGTTGCGAGATTAACCCTAAAAAATAAGGAAAAACCCATGGACAAAACCTTTGTAAATCAGTTCTCAAAAAATATCAAATTCAATTACACCTGCTTTGATCGAGTCATCGTCCGAGGGTACATCCGCAAGTTCTTTTATCTTGGTTGTATTGTCGTTTTTCTTAAGGCCATGGGATTTTCAAAGCGTACCAACGGCGTTATGCGTATATTCACCGACCAACTCAATTCTCATATTTCAAAAAGGTGTTTCGTACAAGATGAAAGACAATTCTTTTACGGATGTTTCTGATCCCCAAGCACTTCAGGAGGCGGCTCAGGAAATTCAGGGGAATATAGTACAGCGGAGAATCAACTATTGGATGGATCGATTTTTCAAATTCGATAAAGGCAAATATTCAACACGTTCCAAGCACCTGAAACATGACTGGTATCTGTCTCAGGTGGAAGTGTGTTCAAATGTTATTTTTAAATCTCCCCGTTTTTGTACCAGTCTCTTTGAACGGCTTCTGGATAAATTTTCACGCGTCGGATTGCCCGACAGCATTGCCAGGATTTTCAGCAAGCGGCCTTACCGCTCAAATTCAAAGACTTTCTGGAGACTGTATGACAATAATGCCTGCATCAAGCACTGGTTCAGAGGAAACGCCATCAAGCAGTACAACAAAATGTGATGGAGAGCCAGATATTTTTTCAAATCCCGTATTGGATCACCTCAACAAAAAAGTGACACCACCGGACTTGAGAAAAGACAGGCAATTTATACTGTGTGAGGAACTGCTCAAACCCAAGTATTCACTCTACGGATTTAAAACAGCCGATCTCACAGCCGTCCTACCCCAATATTTTCGAAATTCCACCCAAATTCGCTATGAATTGAAAAAATTGATCGTTCGCGGCATCGTTGAAAAAAAGAAATCCCAATCATTTTATACTGTTACGGGATTAGGATGGAAATGGCTGTGGACATCAATTACGTCAAAGTCGTATTTTGAAAATCCAATTATTTCAAAGAGTTTTAAAGAGGTGTTGATCGCAATATTTATAATAGATTAGGGCTGTTTTTTGGTTTAAAGTCATATAACCGGAAGTATAAAGTTCTGAAATCAGCGTTTAAAAAAAAATATAACCCGAATTCGGGGGGACATCTATGATAATTATTTGATCAGTCGGCTTTAAGATTTTTTAAAATTTTTCTGGCCAAAGGTTCTTTGATTTCCCTATGACGAGGGATTGTTTCAATTATTCCATGCTTTGGATTAATCCAGATAGAATGAGAATTTCCTTCACGTTTCAAATAACATCCTGCAACTCTCAATCTTCTCTCCAATTCACGTCGTTTCATCCTACCATTACCGTATCCTGAATAACCTCCTGTGGTAATCCACGCAGGAAATCCTCTCTACGATCTTCCAAAATTAATTCAATAGCTTGTTGCAGGCTGAGTTTAGTCTCTTCTATTGTCTCACCCTGTCCGTTGGCACCGGGGATTTCAGGGCACATAGCCCAATAACCGCCTTCGGGCGAAGGCTCTATGATCGCTATAAATTCTGCTTTCATATCAACTCCTGTCTTGTAAGGGTGTTCATTTAAGGAACGAGTCCGAAATAGTTTAACCCGGGAGCGCAGGCGTCCCGCCTGCATC
>NZ_JACADJ010000146.1 GCF_013389365.1 Desulfobacter latus | reverse complement strand
TATATAGCAAAAGGTTCAAATGCAGAAGTATTGACCCAGGCCATCATTGCTTCTGAAATAGGCTATCTCACAAAAGAACAATTTTCAGCCATTGAAATCGAATGCAATATCATCGGTAAAATGCTGACAAAATTAATAAGAGCAAGATCGTCAATTACGCCACCTTGAAAACAGAACTCAAAACCAGTCAAAAACCCAGAACCCAGAACCCAGAACCCAGCACCCAAATACAAAAATTCAATATGCCGGATCATCACGACTCATTTTTTAAGAAAATATTTTCAGATAAGCTCAATGTGGCGGATTTTTCAAAACATGTGCTTCCACCTGAACTTGTTAAAAATCTGGATCTTGCGTCACTTCATCTTGAGAACACATCATACGTAGATGAAGAATTGGCTAAACAGTTTTCAGATGTGGTTTATTCATGTGTTTTCAATCAGTCTGAAGTTCGGATTTCCCTGCTGTTTGAACATAAAAGTTTCCCGGATCGTAATCTTCCATATCAAATTTTAAAATACATGGTCCGTATTTGGAATGAAAACCTCAAACAAAAGACGCATTTTACACCCATAATTCCAATCGTACTCTATCATGGAAAAAAGGCCTGGCAACCGGAAGGTTTAAAGTCTGTATTTAACACTCCATCAATTGAACTATTACCTTTTATTCCTGATTTTCAGTATATTTTTATTGATCTGTCAAGATATACCGATGAGGATATCAAATTACGGATTTTTGAAACGGTTTCCTTGAAAATGGCCTTGTTAATATTGAAGAATATATTTAACCCTGGGCATTTGGAACAGGCTTTAGAAGAATATTTCGGTTTGGGCAGACTGTTTTTTCAAAATCAAAACGGTTTAAATTTTCTCGAAACCGTTATAAAATACTTGTATCTTGCTACGGAGATTAAAACGCACTCCATAATTGATGCGGTTGATTCTATATCCAAACAAGGAGGGGTAATCGCAATGACAACTGCAGAAAAATTAAGACAAGAAGGTAGATTGGCAGGCAGGAAGGAAGGCAGAAAGGAAGAACTGCTTTCCTTTGTTCGCCGTGCCCATCAGCAGGGACTTGCCGTGCCGGTTATAGCCCGGATTGTTCAGTTGGACGATTCAATAGTTGAAAGTATATTGAATAATGAGGATATTGATATTCCCCTGCATCTTCTGGATTCTAAAGATAGATTCGGTTGATGTTTTATGGGTGCTGGGTGCTGGGTGCTGGGTGCTGGGTTATAGATATGGGTCATTTTGAGAAATTGAATGTCTGGCAGAGGTCAAAAGATCTTGCTGTCATTATTTATAAAATAACCGCATGTGGTGGATTCTCTTCTGACGTTGGACTACGGGATCAGATCAGGCGGGCGGCTGTATCTATTTCCAGTAATATTGCCGAAGGAGATGAAAATGGAAGCAATAAGCAGGCCGTTCGTTTCTTATATATAGCAAAAGGTTCAAATGCAGAAGTATTGACCCAGGCCATCATTGCTTCTGAAATAGGCTATCTCACAAAAGAACAATTTTCAGCCATTGAAATCGAATGCAATATCAATACCTTCGCCAAATTGATTGACCTATATGAATAAAATGATCACATTCTCTGATAAAATAATGTTTGAGCAAACATCAACCATAATCAGAGGGGTAGTCATCATGGGAATTATAGTGCTTTGCAAATGAATTGATAAAATTCTAAATTTTTCATGTTATAATAAAAAGTTATCTTGCCTTTTATCTAATTTTGCATCATCCTCCCAGAAATTGTCTTCAACAGAGCGTATTTTTTTTATAATTTTTCGACATGTTTTTGCTGTAATTTTTCTGAATGCATTCTCTAATTGAAGCATTAAATTGTCCATTGTGAAATCACAATTACGTGCAATTTCATTCTTTAAAATTCCCCAACATATCTCAATTGGCTGAAGTTCTGGATGATAAGGAGGTGTTCTGATAACTGTATGGCCATATTCATTTGCTATCATATCTATTGCATATGTTGGTTCGGGAGCAAATTTCTTCAATATCTCAACCAATTCAATTTTTAGACAGTTATCCTTGCATGGGATATTATTGTATTCAAGCCAATTAAAGATTTTTTCTTTTGAACATGTCGGTGTTGGGGCAGAACATTCTGCAAGGATATTATGATATGCAGCGTTATCCATAACAATAATGGAATTGCCTGGAATATTGGGTAATAGTTTTTCTGAAAACCATTTTTGGAAAAGATTCCAGTTCATTTGGCCATGATAATCACCTGTTTTTCTGGTACTTTTAAAGACTACTTTGGCATCTGGAACCCAGCCATCTTTTGTGACTGCATTGATGATAATAAGCCTTTCTCCCTTTCCAGTTGGTTTTTGAATCCATGGCCCATCTTCATTTGAATACCATACAAAATCGTTGCTATGATTTTTATTTACATATGATTCATCCAAGTAAACCTCAGGACGTCTTGTTTTTTCACTCCGTA
>NZ_JACADJ010000145.1 GCF_013389365.1 Desulfobacter latus | reverse complement strand
TTAGGGCATAGTGGAAGCTTTTCGTTAAAAACATACAATGCTAAGCGTACTTTAACTGCCTGATTTTTAAGTATTTAATTCCTGCTTAAAGAATTATTCAGTCGGCCGGGAAAATGGGAATGCGCCCAATGAATGTGTAGCTAATTTTCTAATCTCACATGAATGCCGTTTTACCTCAATTCGCTTCTAACTCTGTAAAATCAGATAAGATTATCAATCCTTTTTGAGAAGGAAGTGATTTAATAAGATCGATAAATTCCGGATAATCCTGATGACTAGAAACATAAACCCTACGCTTTTTTAATTGCTCGGTCGTGTAAGTGCCCCAGTCATGCATCTTTTGAAAATGTACAGACTGAGCATTGACATGCTTGGCAAGTTTAAGAAATTCAGACATTTCTCTGAAATTATAATCTTGAACCACAAAACAGAGCCTAAAGTGTTTGATGGCACCTTGTTGAACCAATTCTCCGATGAAACCCAAGTTGGGCAGCAGATCCTTAAACTCTCCACCGCGTCTTACAATCCTATATGTTTCAGCCCGTGCAGCATCGACTGAAATATTGATAGTATCAATCATTCCATGCAGATTTTTAAATTTGTCCCATTCCGAACGGCACAATAAAAGCCCATTTGTCATTAATGTTACTTTAAGATTCGGAAAATCAATTTTGTTTATGGAAGAGAGTAAATGCCTGAAGGATCTGCTTGCAAAAGGGTCGCCAGAACCAGTGACCTCTATACGCTTTATTTCAGGTAATACCTCCAATACATGTTTCGTGATTTTTTCTACTTTCTCAAGTTCTTTACCTTTTGCTACGAACTTAGTAGTTCTGCAACTTGGACAAGAAAGGTTGCAGGTTCTGTCATAAGAAAGATTTAACAGTTTAGGTGGTGGAAGTTGAACCGGTAATTGATCCGCGCTTATGAATCTTTTAGGGCGATGCTCCCTTGGAGGGAAAAGCTCGTCAAGGATGTGACCGCATGATAATTTTCCACAGAATCGATAATCTCCATTCACAGCAGAATTGCGTATCTCATTGGCTAAGTTGGATTGCCATATTTGTGATAAAGGTTCGGCTAAGGCATTACCAATTGAAGTACGTAGCCAAACACTGCAGCACTGAAATACAGAACCATCAGGTAAAAGATGAAGATCATCCCATAGTAATTTACAAACTTTTCCCTGCATTTCCAGGCCAGGGTTTTCAGATATTTTCCCGATTCGGTGATAATACCGGGCACGGCAGAGGCTATCTTGTACTCGGAGATCATTAGGATAACGTTCAAAAAGTTTTTCACCAAGAGCTATTGCCGTTTCAAACCTGCCCAATGCCATCAGCAATTCCGCTAAAACCAAATTTTTAGACAGCCTGTGCGATGGTGCTTTAATTAAAATGTTATCAGGAATGATATCAGCTTTAAATTTTTGTTGATGAAATGCCTGAAGCACCTCTGGTCTGATAGACTGAATTTTTGGTGTAAATAAAACATGGGCGTGGAACACAAAAAGAGGTGCAAATCTGAAATTTAAAGGCAACACACTGTTTATTGTTTTGATTATCCAATTTTTATTTTTGATTATTCTATTTTTAATAGAGTGTTTCATATTTTCAATCTTTTGCGGGATCTATAAATTCGCATATGCATGGTGTTTTACGCCTTACGCAAATATACCTCTTGAAGAGTAGTTTTGAAATTATTTAACATAGTTTCTGAAGAAAATTCATTGACTTTCTCAAACGAGTGATAGGACATTTTCCTGTATAATTCTTGATCATTTACCAAAATTTGGATAGCGTTAACTAATGAATCCAAATCATTTTCAATTAAAAAACCGCATTTCTGGTCATCAATTATTAAATCAACAGCTTTTGATGATTTCGTTGAGATAATAGGCAACCCAAGTGCCATTCCTTCAAGAAGCACATTTGGAAAACCCTCCCAAAAAGAAGTAAGAACGAGCAAGTCGCATTGTTTGATATATGGATATGGATTTTCATGCCAGCCTAAAAAAGTAACTTTATCTTCGACATCTAATTTTAAGGATAATTTTTTTAATTTATTAAAATTCTCTCCTTCACCAAGGAGAAATAAGTTAATCTCTTTTTTCAGATTCAACTTGCTTATGGCCTTAATCAGCAGACTTTGGTTTTTTACATAAGTAAGTCTTCCCAAATGAATAATATTAAATGAATTTTTGTTCTTAAATTTTTGATCCATAGAAAATTTTTCTAAAGACTTATTTCTGACATACTCAATATCGACGCCATTATAAATCAATACAATATTTTTTTGGGGAATTTTAAAAACAGATGCTGCCTCTACCGCTTCATCATCGGTCACTGCAATATATCTATCTGAGTATAAATATATTTTTTTTAGTATAAATTCATAAAGTATAGGAAATGGAAGCGTGCCTATTTCATTTACTATGCGATTTCTTGCACCGGTCAATAGAGGGGACTTTAAATTAAATATTTTTTTTGAAAGTAAAGAAATTACATTTGAGTTAATTAAAAAGCTTAGAACAATGTCCGGC
>NZ_JACADJ010000144.1 GCF_013389365.1 Desulfobacter latus | reverse complement strand
GAGCCAATTATTTGTAATGTCGAGATAAAGCCGCAGTTTTAGCCTTATTTTTGGCCTTAACCCGGCAATTTTGCCCCTAAAAAAGCGTTTTAAGAAAATTTTCTGATTCGGTGTTGGTTAATTTTATAATGCCATGGGTGGTTTCATTTCAAAAGAGTCTTTGGCTGAATTGTGTCAAAAAGGTTATATCTTCGTTTAATTTTTTACATAAAAATGGAAGTTTTTTGGGGAAGTCTGGGGAAGTCAAAAGGGGTCAGACACCATTTATTTTTAATGACTTGATTCGTTATTTTTGTTTTGGTATATTATCGCTACTTTGTTATATTAGATCGTAACATATTGATATTATTTGGAATAAATGAAATAGGTTGAAATATCATTTACAATAAATTCAGATAGTTACATATAGTCTAACAAAGTAGAGTTATGATAAAAAATATTTCTAAAATCAAATAGTATCATGGAGGATGAATGGGATCCAGTCACGATGATTACGATAATCCGTGGAAAGATATGATTACCCGATATTTTAGGGAGTTGATTCTATTCTTTTTCCCGGATGCTGCAAACGGCATTGACTGGAACAGGCCCGTGGTCTTTTTAGATAAGGAGTTTCAGCAGATATCCCGTACTGCTGAGCTTGGCCGCAGAACAGCGGACAAACTGGCACGGGTGTATACCATGTCGGGTAATGAAACTTGGGTGTTGGTGCATGTGGAAGTTCAATCCCAGTATGAAACTGATTTTGCAAGACGGATTTATACGTACAACTACCGGATATTTGACATGTATGACAAAAGCGTGGTCAGTCTTGTAATCCTTGCTGATGACCATCCCCGCTGGAAGCCGTCTGCTTTTGGATATGAATTATGGGGATGTGAACTTTCTTTGAAATATCCAGTTTCCAAACTGATAGAATTCGGTAAAAGTAAGGACAGCTGCGCATTGCTGGAGAAACATGAAAACCTTTTTGCCGTTGTTGTGAAGGCGCATCTGAAAGCGCTGGAAACTCGTAAAAATCCTTCCGGAAGATATGATTCAAAATTTGCCCTGATCCGCGCATTATATGAACAAGGTTTCAACAAACAAGAAATCATTGATCTGTTCAGCTTTATCGACTGGGTGATGAGGCTGCCTGAAGAATTGGAAAAGTCTCTTTGGCATGAATTGGAAGCAATAGAAAAGGAGTTAAGAATGCCATACATAACAAGTGTAGAAAAGATAGGCTTTGAGAAAGGGGAAATAGAAGGCTTTGAGAAAGGGGAAATAGAAGGAACAATAAATCTGCTTTCCAAACAAATTGCTTTGAAGTTTAAGAAAGAATCGGACGAATTGATTCCCATGCTGTCGCTATTGTCTAAATCACAACTTGAAGAGATTGGAGAAAAATTTTTCCAGGCCAAATCATTTGATGAAATAAAACAATGGATCAGCCAAGCGTGAGAAAGGGTCATGGGTCAGTAATGGGGTTACAGTAAGTCATAGGGTCAGCAGTAACAGCACAGCAGGAATTCAGAGTGGTGTAGTATTGGGGTCAGAGTAAAATTAAATAATTATACGAACGAGTTGTGTTAATTCCCGGGGGAGAAGTGATGCTCTTTTTTAAAGTGGGATTACAAAGCTGCAAAAGGTTATCAGCGGTCATGTGTTCCAAGGAGGGAATTGATAATAAAGCCCTTCTTGAGCCGGGAAAACGTCACCCTGCTGGTGAAGCAAGAGCTGTTGCCGCTTTACTTGGTTCCTAAGATATCCGGCAGATGGTTGTCCAGCGACCTGACGTATTCAGTCACGATTTCAGTTCCTGTCAAAATTATTGAAAAATAAACAATTTCAGAGTAATATATTTAGTAGCAACAAACAGCAGGAAGGATTGCAATGCCAGAAATTACGAGGTTTTATGGGATAATCATCAAACTGTTTTTCGGAGATCACCCGCCTCCGCATTTTCACGCCGTTTATGGTGAATATATTGCCCTTATCGATATTAATTCTTTGAACGTCATTGAAGGAGATCTTCCCGCCAGAGCAAGAAAACTCGTTATTGAGTGGGCTGAAAAGTATCAGTCAGAATTAAAAACGATATGGGAAACCCAGGAATTTAAAAAATTGCCACCTCTGGAGTAAATTGAATGATAGTACCAAAAATAAAAGATGTTATGCCTGCTGATCAACGGACACTCATTGTTACTTTTGATAATGGCAAACGCAAGCGTTATGATGTCAAAAAATTGTTAATCAAAGAAATGTATTCCCCGCTTAAGGACAAAGGATTTTTTAAAAATGTAAAGATAGAACCCGGAGGATATGCAGTCTATTGGAATGATATGATTGATATCAGTGAATATGAATTATGGCAAAATGGTATTGATATATGATGATGGGATCAGGCTTGATGGCAGGAATTCAGAGCATCAGAAAATGTACAATAAATTCGACTTGTTGTAACAATACCTTCGCCAAATTGATTGACCTATATGAATAAAATGATCACATTCTCTGATAAAATAATGTTTGAGCAAACATCAACCATAGTCAGAGGGGTAGTCATCATGGGAATTAGTACTTTATT
>NZ_JACADJ010000143.1 GCF_013389365.1 Desulfobacter latus | reverse complement strand
TGCTTTCCCTATGACTTAGGAACTTGCTTATAGATTATGATACATGCATCCTCCAATTTTTTTGACAACCTTCTATTATACCACATAAGTTTTATAAGTTTATCAATTCATTTGCAAACCACTATAAATGAAATTTACAAAAATCCAACCAATGTAAAATTTACAGATTTATGCAGGGTCTGTGAACATTATTTTGGAAAGGCCCGCCAATCTGGTAGCAGTCATCGAATATATAAAACACCGTGGCAAGGTGACCCTCGGGTAAATATTCAAAACAGTAAAGGAAAAGCAAAAGCCTATCAAGTTAAGCAAGTGATCAAGGCTATTGAAAGATTGGAGGAAGAAAGTGACACTACTAAATGATCATTATACATATAGGGTTACTTGGTCTCCTGAGGACGAAGAATATATCGGCTTATGTGCGGAATTCCCAAGCTTAAGCTGGCTGGCTAAATCTCCTGAATCAGCATTAAAAGGTATTCGTAAAACGGTGGAATCGGTCATTCAAGATATGAAAGACAATGATGAAAAAATTCCACAGCCAATCGCCTCAAAAAATTATAGTGGTAAATTTATGGTTCGTGTTCCACCGGAAGTTCATAGAAGTTTAGCGATCCAAGCAGCAGAATCAGGGGTAAGTATAAATAGGCTCGTCAGTTCTCGTCTCAGCCAATAATATTGGCACAACAAAACGCTGGAGAGGGACCAGGCTTACAGAGCGGCCTTTTGGGACTCTCTGGTTCAGGAAAATTTAAACTTTCATTGGAGCTTTTTGGGTTTAAAAAGCCTGGCCCCTCAGCTCCCCGTTGGAAAGCCTTCTCAGTACATGACGATGCATCTTTGGCTAAAACAACTTTGTTTCGGTTGTCCTTGACAGTGTGTAGCTTGTAGACTACATTGTTTTTATGAAATATGAAATCGAAAAAACGGAAAGCTTTGATAAATGGCTTAAGAAGTTGAGAGACCGTAAGGCGGTTCTTGCTATTACTGCCAGACTTGACCGGGCTAAACTGGGTAACTTTGGTGACGTGGAGCTGGTAGGAGATGGAGTAAGTGAAATGCGCATATTTCTCGGCCCAGGCTATCGGCTCTATTTTACTATTCGGGATAACAAAATAATTTTTATGCTGTGTGGCGGAGACAAATCAACTCAGCAAAAGGACATCAAAAAAGCCAAAGAAATAGCTCAAACGATTTAGAGAGGTGAAATTATGGAAACCCAAACAACCCCTTATAACCCTTTCGATTACCTGGAATCCAAGGAGGAAATCAACGAATACTTAAACAACGCTTTCATGGACGAAGACCCACGAGTATTTATTATTGCACTTGGTTACCTGGCCAAGAAGAAAGGTATGGCCCAAGTTGCCAAAGAAACTGGCCTTAACCGAGAAAGTCTTTATAAATCACTTTCTGGCGAAGGCAATCCAGGCTTTGCTACCATCAAAAAAATAACTAAGGTTCTTGGCATCCAGTTGGTGGCGCAACCCGAACATACTAACTAATTTCAGTGACCGTTCTGGCTCATAACTATAACTTTAACGAAACAACGGCTTTCCAACCAAACGCTGCAGCTGACCGGGGGGAGCTAGCGGCTTTTTGAAAGTGCTTGGTTTTAGAAAAAACTTGGCTTTTAGAACGTGCTCGGCTATATGCCCCCCGGCCAGCTGAGCTCCCCGTTATGCCCAAAACGCTAAAATACAAAAATGGGGCAATAGGGAATAGCTACTAAAATGTCCAGCATATGCCGGATAACTTATACAATTATGGTGATAAAGAAATGAATAAAATTAATAACGGCATTTTCATTTTTATTGTATGTTTTTTATTATTATTTTGTGGATGTGATTCTGAGAAGAAATATCGAAAAGGAAAAGAAACAGGTTATTCTATTGGGTATGATGAAGGCAAATATGTTTCAACCAATGAAGCCAGAAAGGAAGCTAGTAAAGAATATTTTGAATATGGTTATGAACAAGGGCTAACTAAGATTATTGAAGAGGGTGATTATGAATTTGTTGCTTACAAATGTATTTTGGTAATAATTCTTTTTTGTATTCTTGGGATATTGGCTTACTATTATTTATTTTTATTTTTAAGAAAAGAAAGGCATATTGATGATATAGATGCTTTGCTTGTTCCTGATATGAATAATTTTGATTTTTCAAAAATCTCAGACTCTGAATTGTCTGAATTAATGCATCATTCAATAGATAAACTTGGATATATTGTAAAGCAAAAGATGATACCTTATGAAGATACTACAAAAGAATAAATTTATATTGATACTCCTGATTTTTACAACAATAGGCTGTGAAGATGCTTATAAAGAGGGTTTTAAAGAAGGAAGAGATCAGGGGTATTATAGAGGGTTGCGTGAAGGACAAAGTGAAGGATGGAAAATTGGTCAGCAAGAAGGGTTGAAAAATGGGGAAGATGCGGCTATCAATGGTTCGGACAGTTTTTAGCGTAGTGTTGTAAAAAAAGCTGGACAAGAGTTCTCCAAAATTGAGAAAAAGTTTTATTGAGAAATAAAATTTTCATATCAAACTAAGGAGAACCCTATGGAG
>NZ_JACADJ010000142.1 GCF_013389365.1 Desulfobacter latus | reverse complement strand
TCAATTCTAAAGTACACTAAAGGAACGTGCTGTTCACAGTATTTTTTTTAAAAAATAATTTTCAGCATCTCAAAAACACATTTTGATTTTACGAAGTGTCAAACGGAAAATGAAGGATGCCCATTTTCTAACCTGATAGTCGGACATTCCCAATTCGCTTTTGGAGTCTTGAAAAGAACGCTCTATCCAGTAACGTTGAGCCTGCATGTAAGCAAATTGTTGCAATGGAGTTATTGCCATATCAGCATTGCTTAGAGAGTATTTGATTTTTTTTTCTTTATCATTTCTACTGATTACCAAAACGCGCTCTCTTGGATGATTTTCTTCCTCATCCCATACCCAGACCGGCACAGTGTGTATAAACAGTTTCAGCGTCCCCTTAGTTGTTTCCCGAACTTCTACTTTTTCCCACTGTTTTTCATCAAGCTTGATCCTGTAATCATCGACAACTGTAGCAGGCTCCAAAGTGCGAAGTCTTGTTGGTGTCCGACCTCGACCTGGTTTCTTTTCCGGAAGGAATATCGTCGGCTTCTGCATGTACACTGCTTGATTTTTATGGATATCAAGCAGAAAGGTCAACCCCATATCTTCAATCGCATAGTTGAGTTCATTCCCATGACCGTAAAGCCCGTCTCCACCAACCCAACCAAAACGAACTCCCGCTTCAATATCTGATTTAAGCATCTCAAGAGCTAGCTGGGGTTTCGTTTTATATACGCGCCTATTTTCTGGGATCCCTGCTTTTTGGCACCTTGCATCGTCTTCTGTCCAACATTCCGGGAGAAAAAGCCTGCAGTTGATCAGACTGGTATTGCTTTGCCAAACCAGGCTGGAATAAACACCAACCTGACAATTATCGACTTTGCCGATAACGCCTGCATATTGCCTCGAAACGCCTACAGATGCTTCACCTTTCTTAAGATGCGAAGACTCATCTATAATATAACCTACATCTCTCACATCATATCCCTGCTGATCTGCATACAAATTAGATGTGTTTTGAGCAACTTTACGAATTAATCCAAAAGCATCCCAAGGCGAATCTGTTATAAATTGTTGAATTTGCTGGTATCCATCACCCAACATGTCAAGCTCCTCGTGCATTCGTTCCATGTTGCGTTTGCCCCGTTCGGTTTTAATCAAACCAGAGATATAGAGTTCAGAAAGATCGCTGGAATCCTCTGTTGTACTAATGAAGAAATCTTTATATTCTCCGATATGTCCAGAAAGATTGGACAACATATTATCAATGGACTCGTGTAATTCATCGTTATTTTTCATCATGACAAATCAATTACACAAAATAAAAAGAAATGGCAATAATTTAAAATTTTTATTAAAATCCAATATGTTGAAGGATTTTCTTGAAAGCTAACAAAGTAGAATTAATGCTGACAAAATTAATAAGAGCAAGATCATAAAAAACCCAGAACCCAGCACCCAGAACCCAGAACCCAGCACCCAGCATAAATGGTCCAGGAGCATCGCTGTTGGAAGCCAAAACTTTGTTGGGAACATAAAATTTTTGATGGGAGGATCGGCCATCGGGCGAAAGGACCGGAAAGCTGGTGAATCATATCAGCTCCGAGAGACTCAAATTCCGTATAACGATTATTTTGAGGCCCAAAAGGGCGATATAGGCATTGAAAACGCCTATTTTTGGAATATAAATCTATAAAATACAATGAGTTGACTTGGTCCGACCCCAACCGACTCCATTGAAATCGAATGCAATATGATCGGAATGGGATGAAGAGGCAGCAAAAAAATTATGACCCCGATAGACACCCAAGGAGGTAAAATATGAAATATCGAGTTTATTTTTATTATGATTCGGATTATCGAGGATATGTTGCGGATGCACTGGATCTACCGGGATGTGTCAGCCAGGGTAGAACCATGGAGGACGCCAAACAGAACATAAAAGATGCCATCAATGCATATATAGAGGTCGAATGCGAAAAATCCGCAGAAGACAGGTCATATCACTTGCCGGAAGAAAGTTTCATAGGAGAGATAGCCGTTGGGTAGGCTTGGGAATGTCTCCGGGAAGAGAGCAGTAAATGCGTTTAAGAAGTTGGGATATCAGATTGCTCGTCAAACAGGAAGTCATATCATTCTCGGGCATCAGAATCGGCCGACTCTAACAATCCCGAATCATAAGGAATTAGCACCAGGACTTTTAAGAGCGATTATTTCACAGGCGGGCTTAAATGTGACTGACTTCATAAAGAATCTGTAGAACGTTTGGCATCCTTCAAAAGTACTTTACACTTTTTTTGATCATTCCCCTTTGTAGAGGCTTTCCCCAAAAGACTGTAAAGTACTTTTGAGGTCATATGAAGGATGCCGAACGTTTTAGGTACTGGGTACTGGGTACTGGGTGCTGGGTGCTGGGTACTGGGTACTGGGTACTGGGTGCTGGGTTATAGATATGGGTCATTTTGAGAAATTGAATGTCTGGCAGAGGTCAAAAGATCTTGCTGTCATCATTTATAAAATAACCGCATGTGGTGGATTCTCTTCTGACTTTGGACTACGGGATCAGGTCAGGCGGGCGGCTGTATCTATTTCCAGTAATATTGCCGAAGGGGATGAAAATGGAAGCAATAAGCAGGCCGTTCGTTTCTTCTATATAGCAAAAGGTTCAAATGCAGAAGTATTGACCCAGGCCATCATTGCTTCTGAAATAGGCTATCTCACAAAAGAACAATTTTCAGCCATTGAAATCGAATGCAATATCATCGGTAAAATGCTGA
>NZ_JACADJ010000141.1 GCF_013389365.1 Desulfobacter latus | reverse complement strand
TGTCTCCATAGGGTTCTCCTTAGTTTGATATGAAAATTTTATTTCTCAATAAAACTTTTTCTCAATTTTGGAGAACTCTTGTCCAGCTTTTTTTACAACACTACGCTAAAAACTGTCCGAACCATTGTTTCCGATAATTCTGCCATTTAAAATAAATGAAGCCTTGCTGAATATCACCGGGATATACGACCCTGTCCTCAAAGGCCAGGTTGGCCAGTTCTTTTTTAAATTTCACCGTATATGAATCGGACAGCCCGGCACCCGCCCCTGAGGTCGCACCAACCGTACCGCCTATTAAGGCACCGGTCTCCGCACCCTGGGAAGTATCATCAGCTATGTGCCCTGCCGTGGCCCCGACGGCTGCACCAACAGCAACGCCGGCGATGGCGCCTGCAACAGCATTGGTTACAGCCGTGGTTCCAATGGATGAACTGCGCACATGCTCTGCTGCTTTATTTAGATTATATGCAACCGTATACTCGCCGTTTTCGCTGATACCGAACATCTGCTGCTGGGTAATTTCAAATTCTTTCCGGCCGCTGTTTTCAACGATCAAATGAAACGGAATGATATTGGCAGCTTTCAAGTCCGTTCCAAATGTTTCTTTTAATTTTCTCGGTGAATCCACAGGCACCACCACCAATTTCAACCCGTCAATTTCCTTTGCGCCAGGATATGCTGATGGAGGCAAAAAAGAAACCGTATCTGTTTTTAATGGCGCTGCGCAACCAGCGATTAACAATACGCATAGGAAAAAGAAGCTAAATCTTAAAAGGAAATTCATGAATGATCAGCCTTTGTTTTGTTCCCAGGTGGAAATATACTTACTCAGGTTCGAGGATTTGGACATTTGATTGATAAGATTACCGATGGCTTTATCAACTGTGGTATCAACCGAACAAGCAATGCCCCGGCCGGCTTCCTGATAAGTCATCTGCCCCATTTCTTCATGTTTACCTGATTCTTTGGCCTGGGTTGTCCCGACCCATACAACCCGTTTTTCCTTTTGGTCATAAATTTCGGCCCTGATGGAAAGGCGGGTATACGTTTCTGTGGAAACAGTTGCAAAACCGGACTTTACACCCATATTCATATCCACATCTTCCAGAGTGACCCTGACAATGGCGTCGATGGATTCCGTTCCTTTATATGCGGGGGTGCCGGACAAATGGATGGTCTTGAAACTATAGGCCAAAGCCTTTAAAAATTTAGCAGAAAAGGATCTGCCGATATCAAAAGTAAACTCCCCCATTTTAAGTTTTTGATTGACTTTCAGATCTTTGAGCTTTGGATCAAAATACAAGGCCACATCCACATCGTGCAAATCAATGGATTTCATATTTTCAAAAGCATCCATACCCAGGCTTGAATTGAGTCTTGGCTGTACGGCTACTGTACAACCACAGAAAATGCCTAAGGTAAATAAAAACACACCAAAATTGATCAGCTTTCTCATTATATTTTCCTTTTGTTGAAGCTCTAAATAAGAATTAAAAAATATTTGTAAGACGGTCAGGAGGCGGTCAAAGGATCAACCGGATAAAGTAATTGCGGGAGTTTGAATTAGAATTGTTTTGAAAGACATGGCATTATTTCCTTTCGACGTTATAAAGTATGTGATTTCAAGGCCAGCGTTGCCATGCAGCTAAAATCAACGTTATTGTTTCATCTTTGTTAGTCTATAAATACAATATTGTCAAACAATAAATTAAAATCACAAAAACAAAGAATTTAGGAGATAGCACGAAATAAGATGCCCAATTATAATTCTCAAACGCACGGCCTACAATAATCAGTTGTATGGATATTCCTATACTATATATTTATTACTCCTGAAGGAGGATAATTGACCAGTTGACAACCGTTATCAAAAGAGTTGTTCAAATTCCATTTTCTATCCACTTCATTTGGAGGGAACGCACGGCGAAGGGTGGCCTTGCTATAACAAACGTACCGGCTTTGGATGCAGATATTTGCCAGTGAGGGGTTTTATACAAGCCAAGGGTATATTGTTCTGGGGGACTTTTTTCGTTGACTTTTGGCGGGGGGATTAATGGTAGGTTTTTTCTGGCATGCCAGGTACTATTTTTTTGCAGCATAGCTGGAAGAAGGGGCGTTTTATACTATCTGAGTAAGATTCTGTATAGAAACCGGCCATAAAATTTGGGGTTCCAGAACATTTTGATAAAATTTTATTAATTTTTTTTGTTTTTTAAAAAATATACAGCATATCTCAAAAGTTTTTAATGTGTCTTACGCCATTCCCAAGGGACCACCAGATCAAGGGTTAAAAGTCCCAACAAAGTCGAGTCAAGCCTATTAAATTAGCCTAAAGTTATCAAAAGTACTCATATGGAATATGATAAAAATAATCCTTACATTTTTTTATGAGAAAGAGCTTTTTTTCTCAAAATAAAAATGATAGTCATTTCATGTTCAATTTCGAGTTGATGCGTTATGAATGGCATTAACACCTTAAATGCATTATCTTTAAAGGATTTTCGAATTGTGCTCATCAAAGAAAGAAGCTTAAACCAAGATGTCTATACCTCATGCATTGATGCCGGATATCCGGAAATCATCGCAAGACTCATCGCTGGAAGAAAAGACGTTTTTAATAAAAATATTTTTGAATTCAGCCTTGATGCAATCCAACCTGCGATGACCATGGCTGGGGTCCCGACCGCCGTAGACAGAATCGTAAAAGCCATTTATAATGATGAAACGATTCTTATTTTCACTGATTACGATGTAGATGGATGCACATCTATGGCGATCCGATGCATTTTTTGCTATACAAATATATAGCTTACGCCATTTTCTAAATAGCGGGGGTCTCTCCCAAAGCATAACGTTTCAAGTGAAATATTATGCGCTTTAATTTTCCATTACTAACAATCTTA
>NZ_JACADJ010000140.1 GCF_013389365.1 Desulfobacter latus | reverse complement strand
TTGTTTTTACTTTTTAAAACTATCGAACAGAGAGAGATATAATTGAAGATTGTTAGAAAATTAAGTAACAAATAAAATTTAAAATGAAATTTGAGGGTTTAGAACCTAAAATAATCGAACCCCTTGTAATGAATGAACAATATCAACATCCTGCATTTCCAAAACCCGCCCAAAATGGCATAAAAATTTGGCGATATATGGATATTTCTAAATTCGAATGGCTGATAGAAAATCAGCGACTTTTCATGTCTGTTGCATATAAGTTGGGAGATCCGCTTGAAGGAACTGAACCAACTGGCAATGATCTGTGGTGGAATAATCAATCAAGAAACGCGACTACAGACAGACAAAAACAAATAATTAAAGCGAATCAAGAAAAATTATCAAAATTTGGCTCAGTTTTTAGAGAGCATTATTATGTTAGCTGCTGGCATATTAATGAAAATGAAAATAATAGAATGTGGTGCGAATATACACAATCAAAAGATTCAGTTGCCATCCAAACAAATTATAAAACACTTCGAGCCCTCCTCCCGAAGTATGTGGAAATAGGGGTTGTTCGATATATTGACTATAATAACGAAAGCTTGCCCAGCTTAAATATGTTTGAGTACATTACACATAAACATGTGGATTTTTGTTTCGAACGGGAACTTAGAGCAGTCGCTTTTCGTTCGCCAGTTAAAGAATTTGACAGCGATTGTTTTGATCAAAACTTGTTCGAAAAGGAAGATAGTTCACAATTTAGAGTGTTTGCTCCAAAGATTGATATAAAAGCGCTGGTTTGCGGCATTACTTTCCATCCAGAAGCATCAAATTCCTTTAAAAGGGAAATTATTGACATTAGCGAGCGTAATTCACTTGTGGTGCCTAATAATTCTCTGTTCGATATTAATAATGATCAATAATTGGCTCGAACAAAGATTTTCAGCGGGGAGAACTGAAAAACCACCCATTTATAGTAATCACTCCTGGTGATGTTTATTATCTTTGGAGGTGCGAGAATGAGTAAAACACAAATTTTCACATTGCGGCATTAGAAGCCCGAATATCAAAAAAGGAAATTACGAAATTAAAGTCAACTGTTAAAAGTATCCTTGATTCTGTACCACATAAAAAAGTAGTGCCGGATTGGGACGCAATTAAAAAAATGGCAGCGAACAAAACGCTTGAGAGGGACCGGGCTAGGTGCGCGGCGTTTTTGGAAGTGTCTGGTTCAGGAAAGTTTAACTTTTTATCGGAGCTTTTTGGGTTCAAAAGCCCGGCCCCTCAGCTCCGCGTTACGTGCTTTTAAAGTAAGTTAGCGCTATTGAAAATGGTAAATTGATAAAAGGGAGATGTGAAAAATGAATAAAATAGAAACACTTCAAAGCATTGTGACAGTTATTACTAACAACCAATCTGATGACGGCTGGACAGATCTTGCTTTAATAGGAAAGCCTCTGAATGACCTCGGAATTAACTACAAAGCGATAGGTTTTCTCAAGCTGAAAGAATTATTAGAACAATTTCCTGATGATATTGAAATTAAAAAAGATACTTCGCATCAAGTACCTGTACTTTTTGCCAGAGTTTCTTCTTCTAATTCACAAACACGAAAAATTGCAGATCGCCTTGATTTTGATACTAAAAAAGCTGTTCCCACCAATTTGATGCAGTGGGCATGGATGGGGGATTTTAGGCAGGTTGTTAACGATTTAAAAAATAAGGCACTTAAAGAAAGGTGGTACTACAAGAAACAGGATCCAAACTATCCCTTACCAATTCTTAGCAAATATTTGAAATACACTTTTTTCAGGCTTTCAAAAGAGGGCAAAATTAGCATAAATAACCGATATGCCTCATTTAATACAGGTTTGGTTGACGATTTATATGAATCAATATATGCATTATTTGAAAAGAATAAGGTTCCTCATAAGCAAGAATGGTATTTCCATGAATTTTGTACTTCAGGTGTTGGCAAAGCCGGGAAAATATTAGTTAGTAACTTCAATCCGTTGCCTGAAAGATCTCGGTTTTACAATTCAGTTACAGAACTTATCTACGATATGTCAGCATCTAAACCACAATTAAATTGGAGTCATATTATTTTAGATAATTTATCCCGTTTACCTCTTGAATTTCTTGAAGATAACAGACCTAAAGGATTTAATTTCAGGGATACCTCAAATATGGATACTTTGCAAAAGAGTCAATATTTTGAATCATTATCCGCAGCAATTGAAGGTGATAGCAAAAAATTTAGAGCCATTAAAAATCGTTTTGCTGATAGCCTTAATTTGGCTTTAAAAAGAGTACAATGGAACTTTAAAACGGCTATTCCTATGTATTATCCAAAAAATAATAAGATGTCTTTATTACTTCCATTATCTTTAATTGACGATGAAAGAATAGATTTGGCACTTGTTGTGGATAAAACAGAATCAGGGACTTATCTTGGTCATACAGTATTGCCATTAGCATGGGCTTACAGTAATGCACGGCTAATTACAAGACCAGATAGTGATTGGTTGGTTGCAGAAGAAATAGAAGCAGAGAATATTGAAAGCGCAGAAAACGAAGAAGAAAATTAAAAACTGTATTTCAGCAGAGGTGAAGAACATTTGCAAAGCAAGGAATTTCGGGTTGCTATAAATGGTTACGGGAGCGAGATCGATCGTAATAACCATTTAATATCAAGGCACATAACCCGGCGTTTGAGCGGACGGAAAAAGCCCCGCCGCTCAACTTGGTCGTTACATTAAACCTGGACGGTGAATGCAACACTTTGAAACTATTTATAAAAATCGAAACGCCTATAAAATGAGGATTACCAACCGATGGCCCAAGCTTGGCCGGAGAACGGGGGTCTCCCCCCGTTCTCCTCTGCTGCGGGCTTCGACAACCAATGAAAACACTTTGCAGCCATAGCAAGC
>NZ_JACADJ010000138.1 GCF_013389365.1 Desulfobacter latus | reverse complement strand
ACCACCCGGCATACGGATCTCGTACCAAGGCGGTTCGGCTGGTGTTAACAAAATCGGCTGTAGGTTATCCCACCGATTTACCGGGTTTTGTGTAGAGTCATGCTATGGAAATTTCGGCCACTGCCGCCATTTCCCGCTTTACACTTTCCAGATGCCGACTCCCATTTTTCGGGAACCTCCATTCAAAAAGTGTAAAGTACTTTTGGGATCATATGAAGGATGCCAAAAGTTGTAGCGTTTTAATCTAAAAAATCGAATTCCGGAATGGGCAAAAGTTTTTTGCCCGGCCCCAGACACACCAGGTCCAAGGCGCAGGTGACGGCCGGCTTGTTTTTGCCGGGGCGCCAGGCGCTGTGGAAAAACACCATCCGGTAGGGCCCCTGTTTTTCCCAGGTGGTGCGAATATCCAGAAGATCTCCGAATTGTGCCCCGTCGTGGTATCCGATGTCCGCCTTGTATACGGCAAAGCCGATGCCTTTGTCGTTCCACATCCGGACCAGGGTCTCAATACCCAAGATATCTTCCCTGGCCCGTTCAAAAAATTTCAGATAATTGGCGTGGTAAACCACCCCGGAGTGATCCGTATCTTCATAATAGACCCTGGCCTCAAAGTGATGAATGGCCGGGTCCTGATCCGCTGTATGTGCATTGGTGATATGTTTTGTGTTCATCATAATAATAAAAGTTTATACATTGAATGATCTTTTTGATAAAGAATTGTTTTGTGGGTGACCTCATAAAAAGTATAATATATTATTAAGAACCTGGGAAAAATAACGCCTTAATAATCTATGAGACTTCATCAGGAGACGGCATGATCTGCATTGAAATTCCCGGCACCGGTCCGGTTAATATTCAAAATGTGATGTTTGACTACAACGGCACCATCGCAACGGATGGCCGTCTTATTGACGGGGTCGGGCCGACCATGAACCGGCTTGGTCACCAACTTAATTTTCATGTGGTGACGGCTGATACCTTCGGCTCAGTCCAGGCGCAGCTTGGAGAGGTGAACGCTAACGTTGTGCTTATTTCAAACCAGAAACAGGATCAAAAAAAACTGGATGTGCTCACGTCCATCGGTGCAGACACCACCATGGCTGTGGGCAACGGGGTTAACGACGCCTTGATGCTTAAACATGCAAGGCTGGGCGTTGCCGTGCTTGGGGAGGAAGGGGCGGCATTGCCGGCACTGATATCCGCCGATGTGCTGGTCCGGCATATCCTGGATGTATTTGCCTTTTTTGAAAATCCTAATCGGTTGATTGCCACCTTGCGAAACTGATTTTGACACGCTGTTACAAAAAGCGAAAAGAAAGTTTAAAAAAATGAAAGTACTTGTTATTAATTCAGGAAGTTCCTCCCTGAAGTATAAATTGTTTGATTTGGCCGCTCCCAGGGCAATATGTGCGGGCCTGGTGGAGCGCATCGGCAGTCCGGAAAGCAGTCTGACCCACACCCTGTACCCTGACCCGGGACCCGGTGAAAAAACCGAACTGTTTGAATATTTTGAAGATCACACCCAAGCCGTCGAAAAGGTGGCTGCTTTACTTATGACGGGTGATGATCCGCTTGTTACATCTGCGCAAGCGCTTGCCGCCATTGGGCATCGGGTGGCCCAGGGCGGTGAAATTTTTAAGGAGAATTGTATTGTGGACGCCAAGGCCATTGAGGGCATCCGGCAGAACATTGTGCTGGCACCCCTGCATAACCCGGCCAACCTGGCCGGTATTGAAGCGGCCATGGCGCATTTCCCCAGCGTGCCTTCGGTTGCCGTGTTTGACACGCTGTTTGCAAGCCGTCTGCCCGATTATGTGTACCGGTATGCGTTGCCCACGGGGTATTACACTAAATATAAAGTCCGGCGGTACGGATTCCACGGCACCTCCCACGCCTATGTCACCAGAACGCTTGCCAATCTGATGGGAAAGCCTTTACATGAGTTGAGCAATATTGTCTGCCATCTGGGTAATGGGTCTTCCATAACCGCCGTCAAAGGCGGTGTGTGCCGGGAAACCTCCATGGGCATGACGCCTACTTCCGGGCTGATCATGGGAACCCGGTGCGGTGACATTGATCCTTCCCTGCCTGCCTATCTTACCTTGTGTACCGGGAAAAGTGCGGCACAAATTCAGACTGTGCTTGACCGTGAAAGCGGTCTCACCGGTATCTGCGGCATGAATGATATGCGGGATATCCACAAAGCCATCGCCTTGGGTGATGACAATGCCAGACTTGCCTTTGAGATGCTGTGCCACGGTATTAAAAAATATATCGGGGCTTATTATGCCGTGCTGGGCCGCCTGGATGCCATTGCCTTTACCGCCGGCATCGGGGAAAACGACGCGGACGTCCGGGGTAAATGCCTGGAAGGGCTTGAACATCTTGGTATTATCGTGGATCAAGCGGTTAACGCCGGTTTAAGGGGTAAATCCGGCCGTATTTCAACCGATGACAGTACCGTGGAAGTCTGGGTGGTTCCCACAGATGAAGAATTTGAAATTGCAACCATCTGTAAAGACCTTGTAATGTAAAATTACAGAAAAGTGATTTTTTAAAAGACTTTTGACAGTCCGAATCCGGCCCACACAAAAATCAGCCCGGCGATTAACTGGATCAGCCCGGTTACAACGGCCAGGCCGATTTGCCCGTTGCGCATATATAAAAACAGTTCGAATCCAAAGGTGGAAAACGTGGTGAATCCGCCTAAAAAACCGGTAAAAACAAGTAGCCTGACCTCCGGGGTAAAGATTTGCCGTGTATCGGCAATACCGCCTAAAATTCCGATGATAAAGCATCCTAAAACATTGACGGTGATGGTTCCTAAAGGAAGTGACGTATTTTTTACGGCATTGATATACCCTTCATATACCAGGAAGCGGCACATGGCTCCCATGGCACCGCCTAATCCTACGATTGCTATTTTAATCATTTTTGTATTACCCAGCTGTGTGAGATATTAGGTTATAAAATCTAATTAAATAGTAATCAAAAGTATTTAATTTACGATCCAAATAGACTTTTTTATTAAAATGCAAGCACTTTAAATGGCTGAAACCCACAGCCTCTATTCCTTATCCTTATAAGTTCATTAAGGGATTCAGGAACTTCTTTTCGAATGATGTTTAATGCACCGTTCAGATCAGC
>NZ_JACADJ010000137.1 GCF_013389365.1 Desulfobacter latus | reverse complement strand
AATGGATAAAAGTCACATGAGGAGCCGTGTACGGACCCGTACGCACGGTTCTGTGGGCAGACGGGAGTCAATGGACTCCCTCTGACCCGATGAGCAGCGGAAAGACAGATACATCCGGAACGGATGATCGCCGCAAAATATTTTGATGATTAAAAAGGAGAATCAATGAACTATAAAATATTCACCTATCCGGTACCGGCTCCGGAAAATCCGGACGATTTAAACGGCTTTTTATCCGCTACAAAAGTCACATCCGTGCAGTCCCATATGGTCTGCAAGCAGGACATCCCGTTCCTGGTTTTTGATGACATCCTCATATTCGGTGATAAATCCAAGCTCTTCCGGCTGTGGCGGATCAGCCGGGAATATCTGCACACTCATCTGACATTGAAACTGAAAAAAGGGGGCCAAATCAACCGGACGGAAAAGGGTATCGGATTTTTAGGGGCCGTGGTATATCCGGGAAAGCTGAGAATGAGTGTCCGGGCAAAAAAAAGAATCAATGCAAAAATCAAAACCGTTGAAAAAGCGTATCAATCCGGACAACTCAGCGCCATTGAACTGCAGCAGCACACCTCAGCCCTATGGGCAGGGCTGTTCAAGATGAACTGCCACGGCTGGCGCGCTCAGTTGGCAAAAAAGAGAATTGATGCCTGATACAAGGGATATACAAAGGAAACGTCCCGGGTGATCCGGGGCGGCAGCTGGAACAATAACCCGAGGAACGTGCGGGCTGCTAACCGTAACAGGAACGATCCTGGCAATGCGAACAGCAACACAGGGTTCCGTGTCTGCGCTCCCCGAGCCCGGCAGGCTGCCATAAAGGCTTACCGGACAACGTATATTCCTGCTTCCCCGCGGGGAACAAACATGTACCATTGCCGGGCGGGTGAGTAAAAAAGGCCGGGAAAGGCCGGATTGAAAGCCCCTGGGCAACAGAGCCAAAAACAGGAGCTGACTATTGAATATAGACAATAAAGGAAAACCAGGACCTGGTCATAACATCGACCACAACGTAGGTTGGGTTGAACGAAGTGAAACCCAACAACTTATCGACGTTGGGTTTCGTTCCTCAACCCAACCTACCGGAAATCGGTATGGCCTAAAATATGACCAAGGCCGAAAATCAGACAAATTTAAAGGCTGTTCCATTTTTTCACTGGCATTTGTGTTGATATGTTTATGCCTTACCTCACTTTGCCCGGCATCTCCGACCCGGGGAATAAAGCGGGTGGTGAAAGACGGCAGCCAGGTGCTGCTGTACAAGGAGAGCTACGCCCTGGTCATCGGGGTGAGCCGGTACACCCGGGGCTGGTCCGACCTGCCCGGTGTGAAAGAGGACATCCGGGATGTGAAAGTCGTTCTGGAAGACCACGGATTTCACGTCACCACCCTGCCGGACCCGAATCTGGCGGAACTTGAACAGGGCATTAAAAATTTTATCACGACCCGGGGTATGGGTACGGACAACCGCCTGCTGATCTATTTTGCCGGCCACGGCCATACCGTGGCCCCCAAATACGGCGGGGCAAAACTGGGCTATCTGGTGCCCAGAGGCGCCCCGAACCCCTATGAGGATTTAAGGGGGTTCAAGTCAAAGGCATTGTCATTCAAGCGCATAGAGGAGTATGCTTTGAGTATTGATGCCAAACATGCCGTGTTTATATTTGATGCCTGTTTTTCCGGCTCCCTGTTGTCAATGGTCCGGGCCGTACCCGAGGAGATCAACAACAAGACGGCCAAACCGGTCCGCCAGTTCTTTACCTCGGGAAATGAGAAAGAGAAAGTACCGGATAAAAGCATCTTCAAGGCTCAGTTTGTGGCGGCCCTGAACGGTGAAGGCGACCTGAACCGGGACGGGTATGTCACCGGCACGGAACTGGGCAGTTTCCTGCAGAAAAATGTGGCGCGCTATTCCCGGGAGACCCAGCACCCCCAGTACGGCACCATCCGTAACCCTTACCTCGATAAAGGAGATTTTGTTTTTATACTGCCTGAAACAAACGGTTCCGGCCGGATTTCAGGGGGCAGCACCAACAACCCCTCCACTCCGGCGTGGACTGCCGGAGGCCCTGATCCGGAATATGAACTTTGGAAGCGCGTTGAAAAAAGTACCGACCCTGAAGATTTCAAATTTTTTCTGTCTGAATATCCAAAGGGGAAATATGGCTCCACAGCCCGGTATATGATCCGGAAACTGGCAAAAAACAGCGCACCATCACAAGGAGCGGCCACAATCAGCTCAACCAATAATAACAAACCGGTAAGACCAAGATTGCCCTCTCCCGGCGATACCTGGACCGAACCGGTCACGGGCATGGTGTTTGTCTGGGTGCCTGGGGACTGTTTTCAGATGGGGGATACCTTTGGTGACGGGGCTTCAGATGAAAAGCCGGTACACCAGGTCTGCCTGGACGGTTTCTGGATGGGAAAAACCGAAGTCACCCAGGGGCAGTGGAAAAAGATCATGGGGAATAATCCGTCACGGTTTAAATCCGGAGACAGCTACCCTGTGGAAACGGTCTCCTGGCATGATGCAAAAAAATTTATATCGAAATTAAACACAAAATCAGGACAGGAGTTTAAGCTGCCTTCGGAAGCCCAGTGGGAATATGCGGCACGGGACGGGGGAAAAAAGGTAAGATTCGGAACGGGAAAAAATATTATCAGTTCGGATGAGGCAAATTTTGATGCACGGGCAGAATACAAGAAATCCTATTCGCGTAGTGGTCAATACAGAGAACAAACAACGGATGTAGGAAGCTTTGCCCCCAATGGCCTTGGTCTTTATGACATGTCCGGCAATGTCTATGAGTGGTGTGAAGATGTCTACGATGAGAATGCCTACGCAAAACATGCTCCAAAAAATCCACTTGTTTCATCCGGTAGTTCGTCCCGGGTGCTCCGGGGCGGCGGCTGGGGCTATGACCCGAGGTTCGTGCGGGCTGCTTACCGTTACAGGGGTGATCCTGGCAGTGCGAACAGCTACTTGGGGTTCCGTGTCTGCGCTCCCCGAGTCCGGTAAGTCGGTTTGCCGGAAACAGAAAAGTGGTCGGAGCAGCAGCAGTCATCCGTTCCGGATGTATCTGATCTTGGAGCGATGCGGTGTGACCGGCATGGTCATGAACTAACTGGTGAAAGTCCAGTCATAGCCCCAGAAAGGAGGGAATATGTAGGCTAAGGCAAGGGTGCCTGAAGAAACTTCCCGGAGCTGCCCGAGGAGGGATAA
>NZ_JACADJ010000136.1 GCF_013389365.1 Desulfobacter latus | reverse complement strand
AAATATATTAAAATATGATCCTCATTTTGAGGGATTCAATTTTATTTCTCAGTTATATGAAGAGGTCTGCAGCATAGGCTGTATTCATCAGCCTTTAAAAACAGCATAATTGGCGAAGGTATTGATAAAAGTCATTAAAATTATATGGTTGATGTGTTTATGGCTATCTGCGGCCGCCAGCAATGCCGCTGAAAGAGATCTTGCCAAGGCAATGACTGACCATATCCAGTGCCATCCTGTGGAGATGCTTAGTTTTGAGAAACAACAACCCATCATTATCAAGAAGTCTGTTTGTCTGGCTGCCATTTATCAGAAGTCAGGTGCTGAACCGTTATGGGTGTCAAAGGAGGGGCCTGGGGAACGCGCAGAAATCATATTGAAATATTTGGAAAAAGCCGGCAAAGAAGGGCTGAATCCGGCTGATTATCAGGTAAAAAAAATAAAAGAACAATGGACGGATCTCAGCCTGACATCGCTGGCAGAACTTGATACGCTTTTAACTTACAACATGGTAAAATATATCCATGATGTCAGCTATGGACAAATTAAGCCCTACATGGTCAACCCAGAACTTTTTGCCGAAGCCGGTGAAAGAGGATTTAATCCCCTCAAAATGCTGGCGGCCATCCAAAAAATGGAAGACCTTGAAGCGTTTTTTCAATCATTGCCGCCCCAGCATCATCAATACCAGGGACTTAAAAAGGCTCTTGTTCAGTATAACGGCATGACATACAACGGGCAATGGCGGAAAATAATCTTAAAAAAAAGTATCCGGCCCGGGGATGAGGATGAAAGGATCATTGAGATCAGAAAACGGATTGCACTGCTGGAAAATGCCGGCGTGGAGCGTTTAACAACGGCCAATCGTTCACTCTTTGACGATAATCTGACAAAAAAAGTGATTCGCTTCCAACTGAATCATGGTCTTGATCCGGACGGTATCATAGGCCGTAAAACCATGCGTGAATTGAATAAATCGCCACAGGAGCGGTTAGATCAGATAAAGGTCAATATGGCAAGATGGCGGTGGCATGATCATACGCTGGGGGATAAGTATATTCTGGTGAATATCGCCAACTACAGGCTTTTTACCTATGAAGCGGGTGAACTCAAATTCAGCATGCCTGTGATTGTCGGTAAACGCCGGCACCAGACCCCTGTATTCAGCGGCAAAATCAAATATCTTGAATTCAATCCATATTGGAATGTACCACCCAGTATTGCCAAGGATGAGCAGCTGCCGAAACTCAGAAAAAATGCCGACTATCTTGTAAGTAAAAACATCCGGCTTTTTTCCAACTGGCAGGAAGACAGTGTTGAAATTGATTCGACCGTCATTGACTGGCATGCGGTCACCCCTTCCCAGATGGCAGGGTTCAAACTTCGCCAGGATCCAGGGCCGGACAATGAACTGGGGAGGGTAAAATTTGTGTTTCCCAACCAATATGCCGTATACCTCCATGATACGCTGTCAAAAAAATTATTTTCCAGACAAACAAGGCCCTTCAGTCATGGATGTATCCGGGTTTCGGAACCGGCGAAACTGGCAGCGTTTCTCCTCAACCAAAAGGGCAATACATGGGATAGGGAACGGGTGAGTCATCTAATTAACCTGGGCAAAAGGAAAGTGCTTCAAATTCGTCCGACGATACCTGTACACATCACCTATCAAACGGTATGGGTTGACAAAGACGGTCAAATAAATTTTAATGCGGATGTTTACGGCAGAGATGAGACGTTGTATCACGCATTATTTATGAAATAAAAAAACGGTTTTCACCCTGGACGCTACCTTGATTCCTGATCAAAACTTCAAAAAAAAAATAAGCAGACGTGCGTTTTTACTGGCATCTACCCAAGCCGTAATGGGAATGGTTATCCCTTCATCGGTTTTAGCGATATCATCCCCTCCCCGGCCGTTGCGTTTCTATCACACCCATACCGGCGAGCGGATCTCCATAAATTATTCTCCAAAAACCTACACCGGTTCGATGCGTGAAAGAATTGAATATTTTTTCCGTGATTTTCGTACAGGTGAAGTTCATTCCATCGATCCTAACCTTCTTGATGTGCTTTCCACTATTCAGCATGCCTGTGGTAGTCGCTCCAGTTACGAGGTTATTTCCGGATACAGGTCGCCTGAAACCAATGCGTGGTTGAGAAAAAAAAGCAGCGGTGTTGCAAAAAAAAGTTACCATATGAAGGGGATGGCCTTAGATATCAGGCTGGCGGGTCTCGATACAAAGCGTCTTCGCAATTTAGCTATAAAATATAACAGCGGCGGTGTCGGGTTCTATCCGGAATCGGATTTTATTCACATCGACACCGGTAATAAAAGAAGCTGGTAGATTTTTAATCGATGGTCAAGTGACATTTAACCGGCTTCTTGCGTAGCACTAACCCAGAGCGGTTTTTTAAACTTTTTATCAGGCGTCATAAGCGCCTTTTTTATATAATATGCCATGGCTTTTCGACAATTTATACACCATATCCCCGATGCTTCAGTATCATAGTTGCAGAGAATCGCCTGTTGAACACTTTGGGGCAGTACAGGATTTGGTCTGAAAGATAATGTCACCCGTTCATTCCACTCCCGGTCCTCATCTGAGGGTATCCACTCCTCATCAGAGGAGACGTCAGCGTATCCAATTCGGGATAGTACAAAATCACGAAATTGATGTCTCAGGTGACAATATGCCCTCACATGATACCGGTTTTCCGCAAATACTAAGTGGTTGGGGGAAATAACTCTCTCGGTAGGTTCGCCTAATTCAAGCTCTTTTTTTTTATATTCTATGAAAAGCGTCTGTTTGTGCTGCAACGCTGAAAAAATGCGTTTAACAATTTTGAAATCCAATTTGTGCCTCAGTTTCAGGCCAACATCTTCAACTTCAAAATCACTCCACTCTCTTTCCTCTTTGTAATAACCGACAAGGGTTTCACCCCTGAGATAATCCAAAAATTTTAACGGGTCCGGCTTTATAAACCTTGATTTAAAATCGGAGGTTGCGACATGGCATTTTTTTGAGGCATCATACGCCATTTGATCTGGAAACATACGTCGATAGGTGTCTATTGATTTCTGGGCCACTGGCCGGCTGAGATCAAAAGCGTCTCCCACCCCCCTGGCAGTTAAACCCTCACCCCACAGAAGCCGGGTTTCAATATATTCCATTCGTTCTTGTTCAAATTTTTTCATAACACCTGTAAAGTTTTATATCATGTTTATATAT
>NZ_JACADJ010000135.1 GCF_013389365.1 Desulfobacter latus | reverse complement strand
CTCTCCTGAAACAAGCTCATCTTTTTGACTTACCGCACTAAAGCCGATTGTCTTATAGCCTGCATCTATACCAAGCTTTACTTTTTGTTTGTAACCACTTGATCCATACAAAAGCCGGATTGTAAAAAAATATAAAAATGCTCTATCGAAGTTAGAGCAAAGGACAAAGCCTCCAAAACGATATGCCCATGTAATTGAATATGACCCTAACACCAATCAATATATTATCCCTGAAGGCAAAGAGCCAAACCCGTCAGGAATTCTTCTAATACCCAAAAAAATTCCAAGTGAATCTGAATGGGAGGATGGTTAATGTTTCGTTCGGCTATCATATATTATCAAGAGTATGATATTTAATTTTGCAGAATTAGGTATCATATCCCCGGAATTACTTACTCAACTGTTAATAGATTTAAAAATCAATAGATAGTCTGCCTAACTCAGTCAGATTATGAGGGCTATTTACTTTGCATACGTGAAAGTATAGTTTTTTAGGAGTTGATCTTTTTGGTATTTCAAAAACGATCCAACCCTTGCCTTGCTCTCCAGGATATAAATTGATTCCTGTCCACACTTTTAGGGCTTCTCTCCAAGCTGCGGATGAGGTGTTCACAGCTTTAATCGTATAGCCATCGTTTGTTTTTAAAGTAAATGTGTCGTGATGATCGGAACTCCCCCCATATATTGTTGTATTCTTGTTGCGGTTGTTTATCTGAATGAGGCAGGCCAAGAAAATATTTCCTTTTTGGGGCTGCTCGTATTGATTATTAATACCAACTTTTTTTCTTTGAATAACACGAAAATTGATGTTGTTAATAATATTTTGTGCATTTTCATTATTCGGTATTGGTACTGCCGGTGAGGATGGAGTTTTCTTTTTCTCGTTGTATTCGTTTATTTGCTTATAGCCAGCAGGGCAAATAGTATCGGTAAAAGCTAATTCCCCTTTATCATTGACACATTTTAAAAAAGGATAAGAAGGCGATGCGATAAATAGAGAGAGAAAAAACATAAGATAAGAATATTTTAACATTAACACGATCCTTGGAACTCTGATGTGATTAAAAATATTTGCCAATTCCCTGCAAACCCCAAAACTAATATCGATTTATGTGTCCTGAATCATATTTGAGTTGACTCTTGGTCAAATGTTATCATGATTTCACTATCAAGGTGTCAACTCAAGCCCGTCTGATCACCCGTCCTTTGGCAATTTTTATGATATTTCCTCATAATGTTCGCCTTATGAGGAGATTGTCAGGCGGAGCCTAATTGCCCATTTCTTTTTTTGCTCTCATCTCATTTTGGACACAACCATACATGATTTGATAACTCCCTCCAACTGCATTCGCTACACCAACACAATAATTTTCTATTCTCCTCTCAATATGCATTCTTTGTAGGTTTGATTTCGCTGTTTTTTCATTCGTTAAACAACCTTGCTCTATTTGGTAACTCCCCCCAACAGCATCTGCAACACTGCGGCAGTATGCTTTCATATCAAAAGAGTAACTCCAAACAGTAGTTGTTACTGAACAAACAAGAATAACTGCTGAAACAAAAATTTTGAAACTTAACGTAATTTTCATTTTTAATAACCTCCTTGGTTGTTAATCAGAAAAATAATATTTTGCCCTCTCTGACGTTGATTTTTTTTGTCCTGTTTTCCAATCAATAACATTGTATGTCCCTGCGTTATTCGGGAATTGGAAGTAGCGAACCCCATCTTTGTAGAGACCTTTCTTGACTGATCCTATCTCGGCAAGGACCTTAATAGCGTGCAGCTTTACAGTATTTCTGGTCCAGTCAATTTTAAGTGTTTTTGAAAAAATACCTGTGAGTTCAGCATGGCAGACATTTCCGTAGGAAATGTTTAAAATACTAACCACTTTCTCAGCGGCTCCTGACGAGCTATATGGATTTGCAGAATAAGAAGACGATGGCTTGGAAGCTGAAGAAGAATAGGAGTGCTTAGACGCTGAATACGAAGACGATGGCTTGGAGGTTGAAGAAGAATAAGAGTGCTTAGGTGCTTGTGGAGCATAACTTTTGTTGTTTTGGCTTGTACCAACTATGTAGAAGATGATGATGACTCCAAATGCTGCGATAACGCACATTAACCTTTTGGTGTATTTTTTTTTAAAGGGAATAGAAGCCTTTTGCTGGGTTGTCTTTTCAGTATCTTCCGCATCTTTTTGTTTAGCCTTTTGCTGTTCTCTTTGTTGCTCTAAAAATCTTTCGTATTTAGCATAAATCACACCGCAGGAAGGGCATTCTGTTAAAGGGGTAAATTTGTCATCAGATGATTTTCGTGTATATTTACATTTTGGGCATTGTTTCATTTATATCTCTCATTATAAGCTAAATTGGGGGATGTCCCACCTTTTACATAAGGTGATTGTTTGGTTCGGCAAAGCAGGCTCAAAATTAAGCCGTAATCCAAATTTCATGAAAATACGTCCTTTTTGAGAGATATATTTTTATATTATTCCATGTTATGCATTTTGTTTTTAGTCTACGTCACCTAACCGGTTGATGATGACTTTGGTATCAATTTTATAGAATCTAACATACCAATTAATATGATGGGCGTTAAGTGAATATTTATTAAAATTATACAACGACTCTCTGATTTTTTTTGAGCTACGCGGAGGTATTGTTTTCTGAATATAAACTTGATCGAAATATTCATCATGTATGTTACAAAACTGAGCCTTTACAAAAATCTTTATTGTGGAAGCACTATTATTTATTAGCTTACAGGTTACTTTCCCAGTCTTTTTATTGATTTCAAGATGTTCATACGAAATATCTTTAAACACTTTACCTCTGGAATAAAAAGCCATTGTCGGTGTAGATATAGCCATGATTATTAAAATTACAAATCCATGTATCAAAATTTTATTTTTCATCGTTTTTAGCCCCCTCCAGTTTTGTTTACATCTCCAAATACAGAAAAAACCACTATTCAGAGTCATCGAGCTTTAATCTCGCTTGTTATATTTGGGATTTCAATAGTTTTGGATGCAATTATCCAGTCATTCACGCCAGCCAGTTGGGTCTACTTTACGCAGGTTACATGCCAGTTGATTAATGAGCTTAAAGTTATTTTATAGAATTCGGCAAGAAAACCCACTGATCACCGAAGGTGTCGGTGGGATGAATTGCCGCTTTTTAGCCTTGCTGTTCAATATACCTCTTAATTGTTTCAATTGAAGCATTACCAATTGAGCAA
>NZ_JACADJ010000134.1 GCF_013389365.1 Desulfobacter latus | reverse complement strand
AAATGGGATTACAGGGTCTATTTTTTGATACAACTAATTGTTTTTATATGTATTATTAAAGAATTGCAATGTTTTCAGCATTTACGAATAATCTGCCTACGGTAACCGGGAAAATGGGAATGCGCCCCTTGTCATAGCATGGGCCGAATTACATCAAGAGGAGCTAATGGCAAATTGGAAACTGATAATGAATGGAGAACATCCGTTCAAAATTCAGCCCCTTAGATAAGGACGAATAACTATGTATCCTTCAGTAAAAAAAGTACATCCTAATAATAATTTTATTCTTTTAATCGTTTTTGATAACGGTGAAACAGGGCTGCTGGATATGAAACCATTTCTTGATATCGGTGTATTTCGTCGTCTCAAAGATAAAAAAATATTTAAACAAGTTAAAGTCAGCTTTGATACAATAGAGTGGCCTTATAGCATTGACCTTGACCCTGAATTTATTTATCAAAACTGCAAAAGTTGTAAATAGGTCGTGATAGTTCCGAAAACATTGGGGAACCCTTGACGGAAAAGTTGATAGAAAGAAAAAGAATGTGTGGATATGGTCAAGAAAAATATATCAAAAAAAGGCATCCTTCATATGATCCCAAAAGTACTTTACACTTTTTGAATGGAGGTTCCCGAAAAATGGGGGTCGGCATCTGGAAAGTGTAAAGCGGGAAATGAAGGATGCCCAAAAAAATTTAAAAAATAGATAAAATTATATCTTAAAGAGTGTAGTAAAACCCAACATTTTGTAATTGTTGGGTTTCGTTCCTCAACCAAACCTACCATGGGCTACCATTGGCCGAAACGATGATCAAGGCCTCATTAACTATTCGTTATCTCGAAACATCTCAATCATATTTTTTTCGATTGCGTTGATTCTATTCAATCAATATCTCAATCTCTTTGCCTTGCCTGTCCCAATTGATACCAATTTTGACGACTTCGGCAAAACTATTTTTATAACTTAACTCGTAGTTATCTTCGATCTGTTTAATAGCTTCTTCTGTATTCCCATCAACCTTAAACTCTAAAACATACACGGTATCATCTTTGGGGATATGCAAATCAGTGCGACCAATAATATTCTGGTTCTCGCCGATGTAATAAATATTGTTCATACGAATGGCGACGCCCACCATTGATTTCAACCAGCCTTCAGGGTTTTTATTATGCCAGTCATAAGGGAGATGAGCGCAGTTCCGGTAAATAAGTTTTGTAATGCCTGCTTGAATGGTCTCTTGGTTTTCAGCAAAAATTCCCGAGGTTATTTGATTAGAAACGTCTTTCCATTCATCCAGGTCATAGTCCTTCCCGAAACTCAAGTCTAAGAAATATTCCAACATAACCTGTTCCGCTTCTTTGTTAGGAAATTTCAAATAATAATGATTTTTTTCATCCTTATATCGAATGGTTAAATATCCTGCATTAAATAACAATACTTCCGGCTGCAGTTGTTGTAAATCTTGAACTCTTAATTTCATTTCGTTAACAGACAGGGTATTATTTCTTTCCTTATCAATAATATTCTGAATATTAACCGCTGTGCTTTGCATATAGGCACTAATCGCACTAGGGATACCTGTTTCCGACCAATAATATCCAAACGATTCATTTTCAATAAAATTGTTTATATCCCACGGATTGTATAACTGTTTATCACCAAAATTGAATCCATTATATTCTTCTTTGATCTGTTGTAAAAGTTGCTGAACGTCCTTACCTTCTTGTTGTGCAATAAGGTTTATTTCTTCGCTAAAGTTTTTTTCAACTTCATTCTGAGTATAACCGATCAGATCGGTGTATCTACCCACAAAGCTAATATCTTTAAGATGATTTAATTCAGAAAAAATACTCATCTTCATCAGCTTAGTTAACCCTGTCATCATAAAGAATTTGATGTATTGATCACTGTCTTTAACTGGTGCATAAAAGCCTTGAAAAAAGTCTCTGACGTCTTCCGCTTTTTGAAAATTTTTTAAGTGAACCAGAATGGGTTTATCATATTCATCAATTAACACCACTGCTGGTTGACCCGCTTTCTGACTGGTTTCCTCCAGGATTGCGCCAATATTAAAATAATCAAAATCTTTAATCTTGATTACCTTCTCATCAATATGAATCTTACCATTGTATTTGATGTATTCCCCCAGATCGTCACTTTTAGAAATTCCAGCAAAGCTCAAGTGCAGAACAGGATATTTTTTAAACGCAAAGTAATCGTAAATGTACAACCCTTCAAATAGTTCTTTTTTCCCTAAAAAAAGGTTTTTAAGAACGGAAAGCATTAAACTTTTACCAAAACGACGGGGACGTGACAGAAAATTATAACGACCACTATGTTCCAGCAGAGAATGTAACTGCGGCGTTTTATCCAAATAGAATTCAGAATTTTTCTTCAAGGTTTCAAAATCTTGGGTTCCCAGAGGAAATTTTTTACGTTCAGGCATAAAATAAGCTCTTTATGTAAGTTTTAAATAACCAAACCGGACGACAAAACACACCAAAGAACTGGTGGTGTTTTTGAATTAAAACGATTTGAGATTTTATTAATTATTAACACACAATATATTGTGTGTTAATAATTTGTTTGTTGTGTCCGTCAAGACATGGCCGTTATATAGAAAAAAATGTATCAGGAGACGCAAAACCATGAAATTTCCATATGAACGGTTATTGACGAGGGCTATTTTTATTGTGACAGGACTGATAAGATCCGTCTGCTTGAAAATATAAAATCCCAGCTATTTATCCGGCCCCGGCGGTTCGGCAAAAGTCTGGTTCTTTCCATGCTGGAAAATTATTATGATGTGGCAAAGAAGGATGAATTTATTTCGCTTTGATGAAAGTTTATTATAATGGATATAATTTTTCCCATGCCGTGGATGAATATGTGTACAATCCAACCGGAGAGTATTCTTATCCTGTGCTTCAACCACGGCACCATGATTGAACTTCGGCGCAGAATCAAAGCCTTGACCGGGAAACGAAGCGCCCGGGTGACAGCCATGACCTTCCATGGTCTTGCCATGCGTATCACGGGTCGCTGTTTGCTGGACCCGCACAGTGGAAAGAACGGTTTTCCCGGGATCATCCCATCCATGGCCACCTGGCTGCCCTTAAAACAGGAGCGTTCAACTCAATACCTTCGCCAATTATGCTGTTTTTAAAGGCTGATGAATACAGCCTATGCTGCAGACCTCTTCATATAACTGAGAAATAAAATTGAATCCCTCAAAATGAGGATCATATTTTAATATATTTTT
>NZ_JACADJ010000133.1 GCF_013389365.1 Desulfobacter latus | reverse complement strand
TCTACTGCCCGGATCAATCTTGATCCGCAATGGGTTTGATGCCACGTCCAAAACGGTCTCTTTCAAAATGATTGTGAAGGGGAACTGTCTGAAAACCGCGGCTTTCCCTTCTGTCAAAAGCAGTCTTGCTTTTGCCGGATGTACCGGATTCTGCGGCTTTTTGTTTGTATCCAGAACAAACACACTCAATTTTAAAATCCTCTTGTTTCCAAGGTAATGTTTGCCTCGTCAATGTTATGATCGGGTTTAGCGCAAGCAGCACCGGTTTAACCCCTTAGACCTGTTTAACCACTTGCCGTAGAACCTGGAGCTGGCGAGTACTCCAGGGTACCTGTTTCCGATCTAACGTAGTGCTCGAAGCACTTAGACTGGTCAACTTTGGGGCTTTTTCAAGCCCCTCGGTCTTTAGCCGAGGGGTAGTTGACATGGCACCGATATAGTCCTTGATTTAGAGGCACTGCAAAATCAATGCTAAAGGAATATATTAGCATCAATATTCTGAAAGATACAAGGTGAAAGAGGTAGAGAAGGGAGCAAACCCATCAACTCTAATTGTATTCTCACACAAAGCCTCAAGGGCACAAAGGATCATATAACCAAATAAGAGCCTGGTGTGGGGTGTCAAAAACCAGCTTTTTGTTCCTTTTTATTTTGCTCAGTTTTTGGAGCTGCAAGATTGACTGCAATGCCATTTTCTGAAGCGATGGGTGTCAAGCGAGTGCCAAAAAGTGAATAATTGAAACCAGCGGATTTAGACACCCCAAGCCTGGTGTTTTTGTGCGAGTTCTTAAACCAAAAAGATTCATACATTTATTAATCGGTCGGGGCAAGGGGAAATATGCATTGTAATGGAAAAAGGTACAGGTTTATAGCAAGAGTTATATTTAATCATTTTGGTTTTATTTAAACCCTGTTTAACACGTCTGATTCAACATAATTGGTGCATAATTGGTGCATAATTGGGGTCAGAGTAAAATTAAGCATTGGGGGGCCAGTGACATTTATGATAAGTTTTAGACATTATACCGATTTTAGCTAAGTATCTGATTTTATTAGACTCTCAAAAATAAACCTTATAGTAAAATCAATAGGTTATGAAAAATCGGTATAATGTCTTTTGTATATATAATGGCCGATTTTATGATCAAGGCCATCTTAGGCATAGATCATAAAACCGTTCAGAATTATTTGAATATTCTACATGAATCCGGTCTGGCGATGCTATTGAAAAAAAACAAATCCGGTGGCGGAGTGCTCAAGCACACCGAAAAAATATATCTTGATAATCCTGATATTTACGCAGCTGTCAATGATGATACAGGTTTTTCATCACAACGTGGAACTATCAGGGAAATTTTTTTCATACGAATGATACAAAACGCTGGTCATAAAATCCATTACAGTGACATCGGCGATTTTGAAGTCAACGGTAATTTCTTTGAAATTGGCGGAAAAAACAAGGGCAAAAAGCAAATAAAGGATCATCTGGACCAGGCATTTCTTGTTAAAGATGACATCCTTTTTAGCTCCAGGTATGAAATTCCTTTGTATTTGTTTGGGTTTTTGTATTAGAAAATCCTGCCAAGCATTTTAGCCATTTTTAAACAGTGCATAATTTCAGATTTTAAGCGTTGACCCCAAATGCCTTGAGAATCTCTGTGTTGCAAATATCCATGCCGTCTCCCCGGGTGGCCATGGCAAGGATGTTGTTCCTGGTCAGATAGGTGATAAGATCGTCGGATATATAAAGGGAGGCGAAAACAGGGACCAACTTCTTTTCACGGATCACGGGGAACCATGAGTCCAGCTGGGGAATCAGTTTGATAAAATCGGATATAAACCCGGTGCTGGGGGTGGACTTAGTTTCAACGACGAAAAAATAATCACTGGTTTCGGCAATGACGTCAAACTCACGGGTTATTGAACGGTCAGTGTTTTTCAGACGCAACCGGGGGGCAAAAAAATCAAATTCTTTGATTCCGAAATATTCCGCGGCAACCCCTTTTAACCCTGGTGCAACAATATCCTCAACAATGGTGCCCATTTTGTTGGCCAGTTCGCCCCATTTTTTGTTCAGTTCTTTTTTGAAATTTTTCGTATCCTTGCGCGTCTCCTCTTTGGCGTTCTTCATTTCCTCCTTGAACGCCTTTGTATCATTTTGTATCTCCCCTTTGAAGTTCCTCATCTCCTCCTTGAAGGCCTTTGTATCATTTCGTATCTCCTCTTTGAAGTTCCTCATCTCCTCCTTGAAGGCCTTTGTATCATTTCGTATCTCCTCTTTGAAGTTCCTCATCTCTTCCTTGAAGGCCTTTGTATCATTTCGTATCTCCTCTTTGAAGTTCCTCATCTCTTCCTTGAGTGCCTTTGTATCCTTACGCATCTCCTCCTTGAACGCTTTTGTATCCCTGCGCGTCTCATTTTTGAAGTCCTTCATCTCCTCTGAGAGCTGCCTTACGGCCATAGACGTCTTTGTTGTCTCATAGGCTAATTCCATCATAAACTGCTCAAGCCCTGTAACTCTTTCTTTCAATTCGGTATTCGGCATTGGCGTCTCCTTCTTTCATTGGAAAAATCGTATTTTTATTGTACATCAATTCACATATAAATTAAAGGAAAGGAGCAATTCTAAATATGAATTTTTTTAGTTGAAAAACTCGCACAAAGACACAAAGATTTTTATTCGACTTTGTGCGCCTTTGTGCCTTTGAGGTTTTGGTGCGAGAATAAATTTAGAGTATAGGAATTTCCAGCACCCAGCACCCAGTACCCAGTACCCAGTACCCAGTACCCAGTACCCAGTACCTAACAGCCCGCCCAAAGGGCGCTATAGTTCCGGTCATATGACTTCAAACCAAAAAACAGCCCTAACCTATTGTAAATATTACGATCAACACCTCAAAAAAATATCAAGTCATGTGACCGGAACTATAATAGGGAGCGTTTTTAGACACCCCAGACTAAATCAGCCCATGGCTGTTATGTGATTGCAGCTGTTTTAATTTATGTGCAATTGTATCAGCACTTAAGTCTTGTTCGTTTGGCCATGTAATAGTTACCAACTCCATAGAGAAATATAGAGATTGATCTTAAACAGGTTGATTGACTGTCAGCGGCGAACCACTTATCTCTCGAAGCGTATAGCTCAGTTCTAACCTGTCGGATGCACTACGAGCATCCGGAAACCGCTTAAAAAATCTGGCATCCTTCATTTTCCGTTTGACACTTCGTAAAATCAAAATGTGTTTTTGAGATGCTGAAAATTATTTTTTAAAAAAAATACTGTGAACAGCACGTTCCTTTAGTGTACTTTAGAATTGAACAAA
>NZ_JACADJ010000132.1 GCF_013389365.1 Desulfobacter latus | reverse complement strand
ATTCAAAATTTTTGATTGTTTATCATATCATCTTCGTTGTAAAATACAGAAAACCTCTTTTACAAGAGTATGGTCAATGGGTAAAAAAAACGATGCTTGAGATTGCACAACAATCTGATTTTAATATAAAATAAAATAAAGAGATACGCCATGAAAATATTTAATTACCCTTCACCGGAAGCAGAAAAAAGGGTTCAGGAGACTATAGACAGAGGCCTGGGGTTTTCCAGAGAAGACCAGGACAATGTCCAGGCATTTTTAGATGATGTTAAAAAGAGAGGTGATGAGGCGCTCATCGAATACACCAACAGGTTTGACTCCCCGGCTGTTACCCTGGATACCTTTAAGGTGACGGAACAGGAGTTTGAAGATGCCCTGAAACAGATGACCCCGCAATTTTTAAACGCCCTTGACCGGGCCGTTGAGCAGCTGACAGCGTTTCACAGCCGCCAGAGGGAAAATTCATGGATGGACACCCCCAGAAACGGCGTGATGGTGGGCCAGATGGTGCGGCCGGTGACAGCGGCAGGGATCTATGCCCCCGGCGCCAAGGGCGGTAAAACCCCTTTGGTTTCGTCTGTGCTCATGGGCGGAATTCCGGCCAGGGTGGCGGGTGTGGCATCCATCTCTTTGATGACCCCGCCCATGGCTGACGGTAACATTAATCCCCATCTTCTTGCGGCTGCCCGGGCCGTGGGCATTGATTCGGTGTTCAAGGCAGGGTCTGCCTGGGCCATTGGGGCGCTGGCTTACGGAACCGCCCAGGTGCCCAAGGTTGATGTGATTGTGGGGCCGGGGAATATTTATGTTACCCTTGCCAAGAAAATTGTTTCCGGAACCGTTGGGATTGATATGATTGCCGGTCCCAGCGAAATTCTGATCATTGCAGATAAAACTGCGGACCCGGAATGCATTGCCGCAGACCTGCTTTCCCAGGCCGAGCATGATGTGCTGGCATCGGCTGTGCTGGTGACCGATTCTCAAGATCTGGCCCAAAAGGTCTCTGCCGCGGTTGAGACCCAGCTGAATGCGCTGCCCCGCAAGGATATTGCGGAACCGGCCATCAATGATTTCGGCGCCATTCTGGTGGTACCGGATATTGATACGGCCATTGACTTGTCCAACCGCCTGGCACCCGAGCATCTTGAAATTATAGTCGAATCTCCTTTTGATTATATTGACCGGGTTCAAAACGCAGGGGCCCTGTTCCTGGGACCGTACACCCCCGAACCCATGGGCGACTATATTGCAGGCCCCAACCATGTGCTGCCCACAGCAGGCACGGCCCGGTTTTCATCGGCCTTGAGCGTATCCCATTTTACCAAAAAAACCAGCCTGATCCATTATTCCAAAGCCGCCTTTGAAAGGGAGGCCGATGATGTCATTACCCTGGCCCGGACCGAAGCTCTGGATGCCCATGCCAATTCAGTAAAAATCCGCCTGAAATAACAGCGTTTAATCGGCAATTCTAAATTAAATGACGTATTATCTGTCCTGCTTGCTCTTGCTCGAAGTATTATTTCGAGCAAGAGCACGAGCAAGATTAAGAGCAAGAAGACCTACCGACTCTTAATCCGTAGGCCGCGTGCTTGAATCGCGCCGAGCGCGCCATTTGATAATAAAGGCTTTCAAGGTTTTTACCCTGAAAGCCTTTTTTGTTTGGTTTCTGGTTTGCCCCCACATAGCCCCCACTTTTCAAATGCTGCAGGCTAAAATTCATTTAGAGAAACCCCGGTTTTTTGTTATAATTCAAACTTCTTTAAATATTTCGGTAGAAAAAAAAGGTGCCTATGGGTGGGCCGGGTTCTGGACGACTTTTCAGATTTAATGCAAAACCAACAATTGAGCGCCAAACCTATATTGATATCCGATGGATGAAAAGGCAAAACGGTCTGATTCCTGGAACTATCGGCACAATGTCCTGGTCATCCCATAGAAATGAAAGAGGGGCGGTTCATTTTGAGGTACACAAGAAATGGTTAACCCTAAAATATCAGCATAGGGAACGTGGTGGTGCCTGGGAAGATGTGGAACAGGTCGTTTATTTTGACCAAACCCCTTGCAACTATGGCGGTCATAGAAAATGGTTTCTCTGTTCAAAATGTGAAAAACGGGTTGAAATTCTGTATGGTATGGATGGGGCAAACAAGTATTTTCTTTGTAGAGAGTGTCACGGCCTAACTTATGCCAGTTGCAATGCTCATCAAACAAAAAGAATATTTACCAAGGCTAACAGGCTGAAGCTAAAAATTGGTGTTGAGCCGGGAATTATGGATTTTATTCCGGAAAAGCCAAAAGGAATGCACCGGTCAACCTTTGATAATATTATCCATGAGATTCAAAGGCTGGAATATCTTGGAGACCAGGCAGTGGTGAAGAAATGGGAAAAGGCTTGCAATTTATTACGGTAATTCAATACTATTTTTTTAAATATTGTAAAAATTTAAAAAAAATGCAATTTGCCATAGAGATTGGACACATAATATCCTCTCCTTTTCACTTCACTTAAAGCGCCAGCATGACCTAATTCAGCGGCTTCTATCAGCTTTTGAAGAGCAAGTCCCCCAATTTTTTCAGACAATGCTGATTGGTAAAGCCTTTCTGCTTTTCTAATTTTATCAGCCGCAATATCTTTTTCAGCCTTCTTTCTTATCAGTTCTTCTTGCCTATTTTGGCTCAACATGCCTGGAGACCTACCGAGGATGGCTTCAACTTCTTTAATTGCGTCCAAAACTGAAATTCGGAAAAATTCTCTGCTGTTGTTTATGCGGTAATTGCTTAATTCTATATGTAATAAACGCTCGTCATTTTCTGGGGTGTTGCTACAAAAATACGCTTCAAGTACAAAATTTTCTGGTACGCCGGTTGACGAATTAAGTTCTGCTATTCTTTCATCAACGCTTCGTGTAGTGAAACCTATTTTCAATAGGTCAGGCATCGACGGATTGGATAAGATATAAATATATCCATTGATTGGAGAAATATCCACAAGTGTATTGCCACACTGTTCACATTTGATCGAAAATGCTGATTTTTCGTCTTTTATAAATTGATATTGTTGCTGGCAATTAGAGCAATAAATATTGATACTTATCATTCAATTCATTATTTCCCAAAACATAAGATGAAATTTAACTTAATAGAGTCTAAACATTCTCAACCCAAAAACGCAACTATAAATTAAATTTACTTTTACCGTGAAAGTACCCTGGTTGCAAACTGGATACCGGATAAAACTGTGGATAGAAGATATCTTGTGGGTGGGGGGATATGTTTGAATGGAAGCCGGTATGGTAGAGGTGATGCCTGGGCGCATTCCCATTTTCCCGGTTTTAAAAAAGCCTATCTTTTTATGAAAAAAGCATGATATGAACTCTCGAAACAATACTATCTGAGGAGCAAATATAATGGAAATGAAGAAAGCCGAAGACTGTG
>NZ_JACADJ010000131.1 GCF_013389365.1 Desulfobacter latus | reverse complement strand
TTGGGGCATACTGGAAGACCTTCGTTAAAAACACACAATGTTAAACTTGCCTTAACTGATTGATTTTTAAGCATCTAATTCCTGCTTAAAGAATTGTTCAGTCGGCCGGGAAAATGGGAATGCGCCCCTGTAAAAATAATATTCGGGGTCTTTTTCTAATAGTTTGATAGATTTAGCTATTTGATCATATTTTTCTCGACAGAAATTACGATGAGCGTTTCTTCCGCGTGAGCTGATGTTATATGAATGCCCACTACGAGTTCGAAAATTTGGGCAATCAACTCGGTAATGTCTCAGCGCCTCATCAAGACGTCGTTTTTCAAATGCAATTTTTTTCTCAAACTGTGCTTGTATTTCTTTGTCTTTCTGCCTTTGAATCAGTGCCTGCGCTTCTTTTTTTTGCATTTGAACTTCAGCTGGATTAGATTCAATTTGGACATCAATCTCTTGTAGTTCTTGTTTCTCAACTGACTCATATTTTTTGGGAAAAGATACACTCCCTTTAGTTTCTTTATAAGTTTTTTCAATTTCTGAGTCCACTGCCGGGCCGGTATTCGAGAAACAAAGCACTCCGTTTGCGTCTCGATACATCACCATTTCGGCATAGGAGACAGAACTAAAAAGCATTATGAGACTGAACAAAAAGATTAGCTGAAACCCAATCCCTGCTATTGACATAATTTTTTCAGATAAATAGGCCATAAACTTAGCTCTTTGCTCCTTTTAAAATAGATCTTATCGAACTCCTTGATAAGAAATTTTGATTTGGCTAACAATTAATCAGGCAGAATGGGCCGATATGGTTATAAGCGACTTCTGTCAATTCGTTTTTAAATGAAACGGTTTAAAGAAAAAATCAAGTAAATGAAGCTTAAACACTCTCAGCCCAAAAATGCAACGAAAAATTAAAGTTTGGGGCCGTTCCCCAGTCGGAATAATGAAAACTGAGGAACGGCGTCAAAAAATCTTATGCCTTATCAAATAACCCTATCCATCACTTCTTGATTCTGTTCCAGTTCTTTTTTTGAGCCGAAACGCTCAATGGTGATTTTATAGTAATCACCGAGGTATTTATCACCATCATAACAATCAAACCTTGGATGGTAATCCTTGCTCACGAATCATTTCATGTAATGTATCAATGAGCCATTCAAAGGGTGTTGAAATCGACCACCTCTTTTACAATAAAATCAGCAACTTAACCCTAAAACCTTTGTTTTTGGATAACATATTGATTTTAATGAAGATAGTAGTCAAAATGAAACCTCGATTTCAACACCCTTATTCAAACACAGTATTTTCAGACTCAAGTATAACGTTGGGAACTTCATTCTCGTCAAAAACTTTTGATTCTCTCATGATAATAATCTCCTTGTAATAATAAAATTATCTTTGATTATACCAGCGATCTTTAAAAGGGCTGACACATATAGGATGGGTCATGCCCCTCTTATGATAAGGCTTTCAACAGCCTCTTTGATTTTTCCACGCTTGACGGCTGGTAAAGATTTGATAAATTTATTGGCCTTGCTGCTGATCTTGAATTCTTGGTCTTCATATTTTACCATTCGTTCATTGCTTCCTTGAGATCTATAGCATGGCCGTTTTCTAATTCTTCATACGCCTTTGTCCGGTCCTGTTCATCTGCATCAGATAAAAAATCCAGGTGTTGAACATCTTTAAGCCATAGATGAAAAGCTCTGACATCTATCACGGCCTTTGAATTACCTCCCGGCAGGAAGGAATTAAAAAAAGGCATTTTTTCTATATTGTCTTTGGGGGTACTCATTTGTTCTATTCTCCTATGCTCTTTTGTTCTTAAATATATTCCCCTTTAAGCCGGGTTTCTATTTCTTCCGGGGATGCGCATTCAAAAAACAGTTCAAGGGCTTCCTGCAAATTGTCTCTTGCTTCAGCAACGGTTTCCCCCTGACTGGCTATGTCCAGTTCTGGGCACAAGTAAACATACCCGGTTCCCTCTTTCTCAATGATTGCTGTAAGGTATCTTTTCATGATGTATCCTTTTTTTCAACTGTTGTCCGCGATAAGGGCTTTCTCTGCTATTGCCGGCAGCTTGATAGGTGCAAACATTGAAGCGGCATACAGGTATCCGTCAACCTCGGATTTGTCTTCATCAATAATACGAATCATGTTGAGTGATTCAGCTTTATTGTCAGGTAGGCTTTGATAAACCTTGCCTAAAATTAAGCTTGCCGGATTATCTTTGTTGTTAATGCAGATTACAAAAGTATTCAATTCTTATTTAAAATAATATACCTGAACATACTTGATTTATGGATACATATTCTGATATTAATTTCTAATGAAAAAATTATCAGAATATGCAAAAGAACATGGTATCCATTATAAAACAGCGCATGTTCATTTTAAAAAAGGTTTGATACCGGGGGCTTATCAACTCCCAACAGGTACGATAGTTATCCCGGATAGCTATCAAAGACCTGAAGGTGTTAAACGAACGGCCGTCTATGCCAGAGTGAGTTTAAGTCAGAATAAGAATAATCTGGAAAGTCAGGCATCAAGGGTCAGTCAATTTTGTTTGGCAAACGGATGGATAGTTAATCAAATAGTCAAGGAGTGTGCAAGTAGCTTAAATGATAAACGACCCAAGTTGATGAAATTGCTTTTAGACAAATCTATCAACAGAATCGTGGTTGAACACGCCGACAGATTGACAAGGTTCGGTTTGAATTATATTATCAAATTATACCCTGGTGAAATCGTCATTATCAATGAAGTTATTGAAGATGAACAGGATTTGATGCAGGATTTTGTGAGCCTGGTCACCTCTTTTTGTGCCCGGCTTTATGGCAAAAGAAGAAGTAAAAGAAAGACGGAACAATTAATCAATGAGCTAAGTAAATGATCAGAACCTCCCAGATAAATATCAATTATGCAAACAAAAATAAAATTGATCAATTGGATTGTTTTTGCAAGGAAGCCGTTCGTGTGATCAATCTTTATATTGATATTTTGTGGGAACAAAAAGAGTTCAATAGTAAATTCGTCAAGGATAAAGTCGATACCTGGTTATCGGCAAGGATGCAACAATGCCTTGGCAAGCAAGCACTTGAAATCGTTAAAAGTCAAAGAAAGAAAAAAAATAAAACAAAGCCGGTTTTTAAAAGGCACAGTTTTAACCTGGACAGCAGATTCGTCAAAATAGAACAGGATGTGAATAGTTTTGATATCTGGATCACCCTGACCTCTCTGGGCAATCGGCTCAAAATAGTTCTTCCGGGTAAAAAACACAAACATTTCAACAAATTTTCAGGGTGGAAACTGAAAAAATCGATTCGGTTGAGATGTGTCAATGGCAAATATTATGTTGATGTTTATTTTGAAAAGCCGCCGAAAAACAAAAAAAAGTTTGGTAAAGAGTTAGGGCTGGATGTTGGATACAAAAAACTGATCGCCACTTCGGATTATAAAACCTATGGTCATGAGATGGAATCTGTTTATGAAAAAATTTCTCG
>NZ_JACADJ010000130.1 GCF_013389365.1 Desulfobacter latus | reverse complement strand
AGGCTTGAAGTTCATTAGTTTCTTATTTATAACAGGAAATATTGGTTGGATAAAGGAACTTTTCTCGTTTCAATTGTTTATGTTTTAAATTTTTTCATTTGCTCTTTAAAATGATCGAACCCCAAGCTGCAATGATCGGTAACACAGTTGTAGGGCAAATTTCCCTGGCAAATCCGGAAAATAAATTTTTGAGCATAGATCTGAAAATTGCACAAAGAATTGCAAATATATATTCATTGGCAATTCAAAGACAGCAGTATCATGACCACCTGGTAAAGATCGAGTCAAACAGGGCTGAAGAGCTTGATAAACTTGTGCAGCAACGGACACAAGAGTTGAGAGCCTCGAAATATTTGATGGAGAAAATTTTTAAAAGTCAACTGGATGCCATTGTTGTTATGGAAGAGTGCCAATCGCTAAACATCATGGACTGCAATCCGTCGGCAGAGCGGATGTTTGGATATAAAAAGAGTGAATTGATCGGAAGTTCCCTGGAAATCCTGTGTGAAAACAACCCGCACCGGTTAAAGTTATTGGAAAAACTGGCTAGGTGTGCAGAAGCGGATCAGCATTTTTACCTGGAATCCTATGAGTTAAGACAGAAAAACGGCAACACATTTCCGGCAAGAATCAGTGCGACACAAATGGCCGGCCATGAAGGCGATTGTTTTGGATGGGTTCTTGCAATTCATGATGAAAGCGAGCGGAAACAGTATGAAAATAAAATTATTAATAGTGACAAACGTTTTAATCTTGTTTTAGATTCCCTTCGCGACGGTGTATGGGACTGGCAAATTGACACAGGAGATGTTTATTTCAGCGCCAGGTATTATAAAATGCTGGGATATGAACCGAACGAATTGCCCGCAAGCTTTGATACCTGGCGTAAATTAGTCCACCCGGATGATCTGGCGTATGCTGAGCAGGTCGTTGAAAAGGCCCTTGAACATGGCAATACTTTTGTGATGGAATTTCGGATGGCAACAAAAGATAAGACATGGCGGTGGATTCTGGGCAGGGGCCGGACAGTGGAAAGGGATGAACAGGGAAAACCTTTAAGGATGCTCGGTACCCATATGGATATTACCAACAAGAAAAATATGGAAGACCGCATCCGGCAATCTCAAAAATTGGAAGCCGTTGGAACACTTGCCAGCGGCATAGCCCATGATTTCAATAATATTTTGGCAGGGATAATCGGCTATGCAGAGTTGGTCATGGATGAGGTCCCGGAAGGATCAAAAAGCCATTCCAGGCTTAATGGAATTATCAGCGGCAGTGAACGGGCCAGGCAGCTTATCTCCCAAATACTTACATTCAGCAGGAAATCAGAGCGAGAGGTATCTGCTGTGGATATCCGGTTGATTGTCAATGAAGCATTGAAACTTATCCGCGCATCATTGCCGGCAACGATCACCATCGAAAAAGAGATCTCGTCAAAACTACCTTTTGTTATGGGAGATCCAACTCAAATTCATCAAGTGATTATGAATTTGAGCACCAATTCGCTCCATGCCATGAAAGACGGCGGAACGTTAAAGATCAATTTAAGCACCACACAGATCCGTATTGATGAAAACCCAAAAAACTATGATGTCTCCCCGGGGGAGTATGTTGTACTTGGGGTTTCAGACAATGGGTATGGGATACCCGACACCATTCTGCCTAAAATTTTTGATCCATTTTTTACAACAAAGGAAAAAGACAGGGGTACAGGACTGGGGCTTTCAGTGGTACACGGCATTATCAAAGAACACAATGGTGATATCCAAGTTACAAGCAAAGAGAATAAAGGTACAGATGTAACCGTCCTACTGCCTGTTTATGCCCAGGCATCTTCAAACCTGGATAAACATAAAGATGATGCCTTGATAGGTTCTGAGAAAATTATCCTGGTGGATGATGAGGAGGTGCTTTCTGTGGTGACCCAGGATATGCTGGAGTCGCTGGGATATTCAGTCACAGCCCTGACTGACAGTGGGGATGCCCTGGAGCTGTTTGAAAAAGATCCCCATTCATGGGATATTTTGTTATCTGATATTACAATGCCTGGCATGACCGGTATTGATCTGGCAGAGAACGTACGTGAAATACGTCCTGATATACCGGTTATTCTGTGGTCAGGAGACCATTCAATACTGCCGGAAGCACTAGGTGGCAGTTCAATGAAATCGTATTTTATAAAAAAGCCGTTCAGGCAAAAAGAGTTGTCACAGTTACTTCGAAAGGCGCTGGCATAGACGAAAAGCGATTGGGGTTTTTAACTGTTAGCAAAAATAATGACGGATGAAGGTCTGCCGGTTCAATTTTCACGCCCTTTTTTTGTAGATATAAAAGGCGTACAAAACAAAATAGAACGGATCCATCAGGAGATTGACCGGCTGAAATCAAAACTGTCAAAAACCACAGATAAAAAGAAAATAAAAATTTTAAAGCGGGAAATCAAACTCAGATGGAAAAAACTGAAAAAGCTTTCAAAAGAACTTGAACATCTGGCCTCAAATATAATTATTGCAATTGCAAAAATTCATAGTTGTTCAACCCTGTTGAAATGAAAAACTGGAAAGCGTATCCGTTAATTGTATAAATTAGCATATTTGTCTATTTTTGTAGTGTTAAAAAGTAACGGTGCATATTTATCGACAGTATCTATCCCTGCAAATAACCTGGCATCCCCATTAAATGCGTCAAGCAGCAATCGTTCATAAATGTGGTGTCCGTTATTAATCACAACCGTCTTCCCGGCTCAGGCGCGTTCCTCTAACGGCCCCTCACTGAACAAAAACCGTTCGATCCAGGAAAGTCCAAGCATGAGCAGCTCCCGGTCATCTTGTTTCACGGCCTCCAGCTGCTGCTGTGGGACAGCATAACGCGATAGAAAACTGCTTTCAAAAACAAATCGGCGGAAGGTATCCATATTGTAACTGGCCATGAACGCCATTTTCATGGGCGGACTGTTGGCATCAATGCCTTGGGCACTGAAAAAATCGGACTGTAAACGCCCTGCAATGCGGGCCCAGCAGCTGTTGGGTTCATTATACGCTGCCATTTCCTGATCCGCCATCCATGCTTTGGCAGTCCAGACTTGATCTTCACCATGTCCTTTGCAGTAATCATGGTGCATGACATAGTACTGCATACGCATGCTGCCGTCCGCGTCACCATAAATGGCCGGTTCCAGGGGATAGGCCCGGCAGGAGTAGGGTCTGTCTGCATAAATCGTACACCCCTGTTCCGTCAGAAAGGTACAAGGATTGGCCTGCCGGTCACTCATTTTCAACATCACATTGGGAAAGGTGGGCATGTCCCGGATGGCTGTTGTGGTATGGGCAACCAGAAACGCTTCCGAGGTCATGTTAAGGTTCTGTTTCATGCGCACAATGTCATAGGGATAAAGATACATGTCGGCATTGTGGCAGCAACGGGTAAAACAGGGCACGCCCTCATGACAGGCAAATTTGAAGGTGCCGGTGCCAAGTAATTCACGATTTGCAATACTGTTCATAGTGTTGTCAGGTGTTGTCATGTTCATATTTCCAGTGTTCATCAAATTTATTATCTGATCTTTATATATTTTTCCATAATTGAAAGCCACATGATAGTTTGAAACATCAAAAGGCTTCTGATATATAAATGGTCAAGTAGTCAAGGCAGCCGAAAAAGTAGAATACGCATATCATTGAATATAGACAAGAAAAATATGTCAAAAAATATTAAAAAGTAGTGGAATTATAATTCAAAAAGTTTTATAAGGATTGATATGAAAGCAAATCAAGCACTTAAAATACTTAGGGTATCTAAATCCACTTTAAGAAATTATATTAAAAGTGGAAAGATTAAAGCCACTAAATTACCAACCGGTAGATATGATTA
>NZ_JACADJ010000129.1 GCF_013389365.1 Desulfobacter latus | reverse complement strand
CTATCTTTTAAAATAACGAAATAGTTGATTTTTGTCAACCAAAAATAGATCAATCCAGCTATTTTGAATATTAGATTTTTTATTTTAATAAAGAATAGTATAAAATTTTAGATACTATATGCCGACCTCTATAAATCACTTCATGATCTTTTTGCTGTTCGGGAATCAAATCTCTTGAGACTCACCGGTCATCGGGTTAAAGACGGCTATGGCCTGACTGAATCTGTCTCTGAAAAAATATTTGGACTCAATCCCAACCTAGTAATTACAGCCGATGCCGGAATATCCGATGAACAAATGATCGAAAAGCTGTCTGACGCCGGTATTGATGTAATTGTTACAGATCATCACTTAATCCCGGTAGAAGGAATCCCAAAGGCAGCAGTTGCCGTCATTGATCCTCAACAAGAAATCTGCTCCTACGACTCAAAAATTGCCGGATGTGGTGTGGCATGGCTTTTGATGACGGCTGTGGCACAAAAATTATGTGCCACGCAGGAACAAAAGCAGGTCCTTCACCAAATGCTTGATTATGTGGCCCTTGGTACCGTTGCGGATCTGGTATCTTTGGACTCTGTGACAAATCGATATTTTGTCAAAAAAGGTTTGGAATTCATGAATCAAAAGCGCAGGCCCTGTTGGCAGATCGCTTTAAATGAGAAAATCGCCGGTGTTGGGGATCTGGGGTTTCAAATTGGACCGAGGGTCAATGCCAGCTCCAGGATGACGGGGCGTGCCGATACCGCAATTGATTTTCTGATTTCTGAAGATCCGGATCAAGTCACTTGTTCCTATGAATTTCTGGATCAACAAAACAGAAAGCGGCAAAGCATCGAAAATAAAATACTTACCGAAGCCCAAAAAAGTGTTACCCGCAAAGAGTCTGTTATTGTTTACTACAGTGCTGAGAATCATGCGGGAATCCAGGGGATTGTTGCCGGTAAACTGGCGGAAGAATACGGTATTCCCTGCATCATGCTTGCCGATGTCGGGAATGACATCGTGGCAGGCTCGGGTCGCGCCGGTCAGTTTCTTCATCTTAAAGATGCTCTTGCGACTTTTAATGAAAAGCATCCCGGCATTTTAATGTCCTATGGCGGCCATAAGGCTGCAGCCGGATTGAAGCTCCACAAAAACCATGTCGAAATATTTCAACACAAATTTTGTGAATTGGTTCGGCAACAATTAAAAGGACAGGATATCACACCCTATAAATCAACCGATGGAGCCTTAAACGGTTTCATCAATCTTGAAACCTATTTCCAGATAGAGAAATTAAAACCCTTTGGCATGGGATTTCCGACACCGCTGTTTTATGACGAAATGATTGCTACCCGAATAAGGGTCATCGGAAGGACACGAAATCATCTTTCAATGATGTTGGATAACCACAAAGCGGTCTTCTTCAATGCCTTGGAAACACCGGATTCTCCGTGGCCTGTTAATGAAGGTGAAAGTATTTGTGCGTTGTATACTTTGAATCTGAATGAGTGGATGGGACAGAAAAATCTTCAGTTAATTATTCGGGAAATTACGAAGCCTGAACAATGAGTCTAAAATGGGTGGTAAGATTACAGTCTTAATTCGACCTGAAAGTCAGTTGCGTTAACAATAGGCCGGACCATACCTTTTTCTTTGACCAGGTCCACAATGCCATAATTCGAAAGGGTTTTCAGTGTCCGGGAAAGGTTTGATTTTTTACGGCCTGACAAGGCTTCAAGTTCAACCAGGGATGCCGGGTGCCGGTCCCGGATCAATCTCAATAGTTTTTGATTCTGACCACTCAGAACCTGACCCAGGGATTCCATAGATTCAAACCATACCTTTGGTTCGTTTTTTCGGGGCTTGTATTCGCCCCTGGCAATGGCAATGGTCCGGTGTTTGTAGTCTTCCGATGCATTTTTTGCTATACAAATATATAGCTTACGCCATTTTCTAAATAGCGGGGGTCTCTCCCAAAGCATAACGTTTCAAGTGAAATATTATGCGCTTTAATTTTCCATTACTAACAATCTTATTGGCTTGGTTCTCGCTAATGAAATTGTTTATGTTTGAAAAATTGTTACCCGTAAGGTTTTACATGCCATGGTTTTTAGGCACAACCATTTACCTTTTCAAAGAACTATCTTTTAAAATAACGAAATAGTTGATTTTTGTCAACCAAAAATAGATCAACTGGATATTTGATATAAGCACTTTTCACGTCTAAATCGTCTTTATATTGTGTCTAAATGGTACAAAAATACGGTATGTGGTATCTGAATTTCTTATGGCAAATATCCAGCGATACCTAACCTCAGTTGACAGGGGGTCGTAAAGACATATATGTCAACACCTTTTTTAGACCTTTCTGTATTAAAAAATTCTTTATATTGATTTTGTTGCCAAAATGGCACCAGTGCCATATAATATATAGAAAAACTGAAAAGCAAACCATAGAATACAAATAATTAGGAGAGGACTCAAAAATGAAAGCTGAAACTAAAACCGCTCGTGTCTCAGCGCGGATATCACCGAATGTCTATAACACATTAACCGAGGCATCGGAAATCACGGGATCTACATTAAATCAATTTATAGTACACGCAGCGCTTGAAAAAGCTCAGGCCATTATTGAGAATGAAAATAAAATCAGGTTAAATAAACAATCTGCTCGGCATTTGTTTGAATTGATTGAAAACCCTCCAAAGGCGAATCCCAAACTGGCTCAAGCAGTCAACTACCCCTCGGCTAAAGACCGAGGGGCTTGAAAAGGCCCCAAAGTTGACCAGTCTATGTGCTTGGCGCACTACGTTAGATCGGAAATAGGTACCCTGGGGTGCTTGCCAGCCCCAGGCTCTACGGCAAGTGGTTAAACAGGTCTAAGGGGTTAAACCGGTGCTGCTTGCGCTAAACCCGATCATAACATTGACGAGGCAAACATTACCCCGGAAACGGGTGTTGAGCCCTGGCATATGGCTGTTTAAATATTATATGCCTTTTTACTAAAAGGAGGGCGGCAATTCCTCCCCTGAGCTGAAGACTCAGGGGTCTCCTTGCCGCATTTTATGAAACAGTATAAGCAGGATTTGAAAATTTGAAATGATAAAGATCGAACTTTTGGATAAATCGCATGACAGAAAGCGGTTTGACTGTGGAACCACCCAATTAAATATGTTTCTACAAAAAACTGCCAGACAGCACATTACTAAAGGTATGTCCCGTACCTTTGTGTTGATTAATGATGAAAACTCGAAAGAAATTCTTGGGTTTTACACCCTGTCGATTTGTGAAGTTGAAACGGAATATTTACCACCTATTATCGCTAAAAAATATCCAGATCAAATTCCTGCTTTAAAACTGGCGAGACTTGCTGTATCAAAAAAACACCAGCACAAAGGCTATGGAAATTATTTAATAGGGAGTGCTGTTGAAAAAGTCATTCTTATTTCAGAAAACGTTGGCATAATTGGACTCTTTGTCGACGCAAAAGATAGCCATACCAAAGAATACTATGAACAGTTTGGATTTATCTCCCTTCATGGGAAACCTTTGGCATTATTTCTTCCGATAAAGACATTGGTTCACTACAAGTCAACAACAAACCAATAAAAATGATTCCTGCAGGAGACGCTTATTTTCATACCAAAGAATGGCAGAAAGAAGAGGCCAACGCTGACCGTGACTTTAAAGAAGGAAACGTTAATACGTTTGATAATATTGATGATTTAATTGCCGATTTAGATTCTTAAAAAATATGGTCAAGAAAAATATATCAAAAAAATTAAAAAAATAGTAGAATTATATCTCAAAAAGCTTTATGAGTATTAATATGAAGTCAAATCAAGCACTTAAAATACTTAGAGTGTCGAAATCCACTTTAAGAAATTATATTAAAAGTGGAAAAATTAAAGCTACTAAATTACCAACCGGTAGATATGAT
>NZ_JACADJ010000128.1 GCF_013389365.1 Desulfobacter latus | reverse complement strand
ATGTTGAGATAATCACAATTCATATTTGAGTATAATAAACACGGTATTTTGCTGTGACAAAATAGTTGCGATCAAAATTCTGATAATAAAAACTGTAAAGTACTTTTGAACTTATATGAAGGATGCCGATTTTTCTATGATGAATGACGCGCATGTTTATTCCCTTTTGCCATATGGTATCTTTTTGTTTTTATTCATTGGTTTTCAGCCAGTTATCTGCAAAAACAGCCAGATCCCGGTAGTTGATAATCTGCTTTCCCGTTCGTGGGTCGGCCACCCTGTCAAGGTTGTATTTTTCCGACCAGTTGTTATGATCTTCAGATTGAAGCCAGTGACGCCTCAGTTCTTCAAGATCCTGTTCATTGACAATGAAATCTTTGTTGAAGTCACCAGAAAGATAAACCGGTTCGGGCTGGGTGGTAAACTCCCATACGGTACCGGTGGCGGTTCCGTTTGAGTTAACGGCATCCACCCGCCAGTAATAGGTTGTGTTGTATGCAAGATTTTTAACAGGAAACTTGAGGTCTGACTGTTTTATTCTGAACTCTGATTCTCCGGGGGGGGGGATAGTTCCGAAATAGATATCAAATGAATCGGCACCACCGCCGTTAATCCACTCCAGATTCTGAGTCACCGAAATATTTTCAGCTCCATTGGCCGGTAAAGGAGAAACCGGTGGTTTTAATATATGTCCGTAGCTGACCGTAACACGCTTGTCGGATGACATTGCAACGCTACAGGTTTTCCCTGAAATTTCATCACACCCTGACCAGTTTAAAAACGGCATGCCCGTTGTGGTCAATGGTGCGGTCAGGGCAATCCGGGTTCCTGCAGCGATATGAGTTTTTTCATAGTCTGTTATCCCGCCAAATCCATGGGGTGAACTTGTAATCTGAACATTGGAAGCACCGAGAGCATTCACCGATAACTGATATTCCGATGGCGCGTCATTGTAATGGACCGTTGCAGTACGGTTGGATGTCATGGCAATATTGCAATCAGTCTGTGATGCCGTATCGCAGCCGGTCCAGTGTGAAAATTCCTTGTTGTCATGGTTTTCCGGCGCTGAAAGCGTTATAGAAGTACCGGCACTGATATCCGAAACAACATAATCGGTAATACCGGAACTGTTTGACGGTAGGCTGTTAATCTCAACACCGGACACGCCTGCCGAGGCAACACTCAAATTGTATTTGGGAACAGTGTAATGAACCACCACATTTTTATCTGCTGTTACTGTGAAGGTGCAATCCGTCCCGGATGTTTCATCACATCCTTCCCAGTGAGAGAACTGTGTTTCTTTCTGATTTAATGGCGCGGTCAGCGTCACACGGGTTCCTGACTCGACATCCCCAATAAAATAATCCGTTGCCCCGGTAAAATCTGAATCCTGGCTATCAATGGGTACTCCAGCAGTCCCGCTGGATCGAACGAAGAAGGTAAATGTCTGAGCATGCTTCAAATAGTAGGAAACTGAATTTTGGGCGTTTCCATCATTATCAACAGCAGTCACACAAAATGCATATAGAGTATTTTTTTCCGGAATGGTGAACGGCATTGAATCTTCCGACCGTCCGATTTCCGACCAGTCCGACCATCCGCCGTTCACATACTGTGCATAATGAAAAATATAGGGTGATCTATAAGACAGATCGCTGTGGGTATCTCGGGCGTTTGCTTTGAGTGTTATTTCGGTTCTATGGGCCACCGTTGGCGTGTTTGAATCAACTGAATCAGGGAAGCTCATGACCACTTGCTCCGGCGTAGTTTGAATTGCCGTGCTAAACTGATTGAATTGATATACAGGACCACCCCAGTATAAAGATGTATTATTGTCGCATGGATTGATCCCGGCTTGCTCATAGCAATATTCAACGAGTCCGTCACAACGGAAATAACCGTCACCGCTTTGGGGGGAACTATTCGGTTCATTCCATTGTGCCCAGGGATTTTGTGCCCAATAATTTGCACCGATTTGGTCAATGGCTTCTTCAATGATTAATTTTCGTATCGTGTATGAGGGATTTCTTTTTGTCCGTTTCCCAAGATACAACTCCCCCTCAAGGAACGCTTCCCAATCTCCCGTTCTAACGCTATTGGGAGATCCGAACGATCCTCCTGCCGAATGAATCACATACCGTGTCTCTGCTTCATTATCATAATGGTATATTAAACCGGCATGGGCATTATCACCGATTATCGGAAGATCAAGGCGTCGGTATACAGCATCTGCCATTTCTGCATATACCGCAACGGAGCTGGAGAAAAAAATTAAACAAAACAGGATCAAACTCTTAAGTTTCATTCGGCTGATCTTTCCTCCAGTGTTGGACCGGACATTAAATGTTGGATCAGGTTCCGGATATCGAGGTCTTCGGTGTTTTCTAACTTGGTTTGTATACTCTGGATACCAGCCGGATCATTCAAAATAAGCAAGGCTTCCACACAACCTTTTAGCAGAATTGATTCGGCCGGTGATACCTCCTGAAGAAGAGAGATCATAAACGCCGTGATTCCAGGTTCCCCTGATTCTGACAGTTTCAATAAAGCACGACGTCTGACACCTTCATTTTCCTCGTCATCAATTGCCGTCTGTCTTAAAAAAGCTACAATTTCCTTGTCTGAAGCATCCAGAGATGAAACCGCTGTCCGTTTGATCAAAGAGGATTCTGAAAAATTTGAAGATGCGAATGTTGCCTGCTGTTCAATCAGATTGATCAAATCATTTTTTTGATTCGGGTTGGAAATATTTCCCATTGCGTTTACAGCTGCCATCCGCACGTTGACATCATGATAGGAAGCGGCAAGATCCTTGACGGTTTTGTAAACATCGTCGTTAGCATGGAATGCAGCGTTTTGCAGGGCGAAAATTTTTACCTGATCATCAGGATCTGAAAGTAAAAACAAAAATTCTTTAGGATTTGGCGGTACATCCGGCAATTTCCCTAAAACAAAGGCAGCTGTGCGCCGCACCAATGGATCCTCATTCCGGTTATTAACAATTTGCCAGACAACTTCATGTTTGTTTTCAAATTTTGCCTGACGCAGGCATGCCAATAGAATATTTTTATATAATGGGTGTCCTTCAGAGGATAAAAGCTCTTCCTTGATGATCGGTCCATTACCCTGTACATTTTTCAGTAATTTCCAGACAAATTGGTTAACCTCGAATTCAAGTTTTTGGCTGCTTGCATTTTGATGACAGAACATTTTAAACCTTTTAAGATTTTGAGCAAATTCTTGTGCTTCGTCATATAAAAACACTGCCTCGTCTGAAGATGATGGCTTTATTTTTTTATCATCCAAGTGAGCGACTGGTTTATTCAAAGGCATTGTGGAAAATGGAAGTTCAGGCGGTTCAATGGACTGGACAACCTTAACTTGGTGTGGCTGTTTTGATTTGCTGGACAATGTCTCCTTGTCATCCTCACCAAGTTTGTAATAATAGAACAGCAATCCAAACACGGTTGATAAGATTGTAGTAAAAAATAACAGCTTTTTGGCGTTCGTTTTCATCTGTGTTTTGATATCTCAATTTTTGTCATTTTTCAATACGTATAAACACCTATTTTGTGTAAAAAAAATTTCAAATATAATGCAATTAAAGGGCGATAATATTCTCTTTTAAAACAAATCATGTCAGCCCGGGAATGGTATTAATACTTAGTTTTTCATGATATTTGCCCGGTGAATATCCACGGTTCGTTTGCTGATATGAAGGCTTTTCGTCATTTGGGCGCTGGTATATCCTTCAGCAATATAACGGAAAACCTGCCTTGGGCGCATTCCCATTTTCCCGGCCGACTGAATAATTCTTTAAGCAGGAATTAAATACTTAAAAATCAGGCAGTTAAATTACGCTTAGCATTGTATGTTTTTAACGAAAAGCTTCCACTATGCCCTAAGCAGATAAAAACTTTAACATAAATTGTCTGAGAGCCTTGATTTTCATAGCTTCTGAGTACCGGGAAAATGGGATTACA
>NZ_JACADJ010000127.1 GCF_013389365.1 Desulfobacter latus | reverse complement strand
TTGTTTTTACTTTTTAAAACTATCGAACAGAGAGAGATATAATTGAAGATTGTTAGAAAATTAAGTAACAAATAAAATTTAAAATGAAATTTGAGGGTTTAGAACCTAAAATAATCGAACCCCTTGTCAAGTGTCTTTAAACCCATGTTTTCGAAACTTCTGGCAACGATTTCTATTTCATTTGATAATCCAAGAGTTTCTTTTGCAATTTTTAGAATCGCAAAAGCGTCTTCCTTGCGATCATGATTGGGGATACGGCTGATTTCGAATAGCAATGCATCAGATGATATAAGTTCCAAATGATTGGACTCACACAATGATAAGATAACGAGAACTGCTTCTGCTTCAACGGCTATTCTTGGTTGAGATTTATCATCGAAAGGGCGCTGCAAGCTACAACAATCAAGATAAATTTTCATTTCATGGCGCTCCTATTCAGTTTATGTTTGTGTTTTGTTCGGAGTCCAACGATGTTGGAGCTTTGCTCTACAGCGATGGGTCCTGCAACTTGACTGTCAATTTAAATAGGTAATTCGATTGTTTTGTTGCACTTTCAGAAATTTCCTCTTTTCCAAGTCTTTAATGATTTTTTCCAGATCAGTTTCAGAAACTCCGCCTTGAAACTGATACATTGCCTTGATGGAATTTATTAATGATTTCTTTTTTGCTGGTTGTAGTTTTGTAATTCTATCCATTACGTATTGGATTGAACCTATATCCTTTGTCGGTTCATTATTTGAGACGTTTTGGCTTTTTTGATTCAATTGATTACGTTTTGCAGGATTTTCAATTTCCTCTTCTCGCCTCGCGAGCTGTATTAATAGCTGAGCCAAACTGATTTTATTCATACCAGCCGAACCGCCTTGGTACGCGATTCGTATGCCGGGTGGTGTGGGAGGGCTCCTCAGTAATGGGGAGTCCTATCCCTATTGGCCTACGATTCATGCTTAAATTTATTGCCCACCAACTCGTATTTCAATCTCAATTTTAGAACCTTGCTCATGGAAGCCTTTTTCAGAAAGGTTTTTCAGGGCCTCATCCGAATCGAGAGCTATTCTTTTTTCGCCTGGTTGTATATCAATTGTTTTTTCGACAACCAAGCCTCCTGTTTTTTCCTTAATCTCGGTTGGGAGCATTTCAATATCTGAGCCGCTTGGGACAAAAATATATAGTTTTTCATGAGGTCCTGGTGATTTTTTTGCTCTATATATATCAACTTTCATGCTTTTTCTCCTATACTGTTCCGTATGTTTCAAATGAAAATTTAAAACCATATCCCAAGGTGTCTGGTGGTGATGACAAATAAGCACATAGGGACATCATATGGGATGATAGGCTCTTTTGCTAATAAATTCCAACGGACATTGACTTGGTTAACAGCTTTACCTTCTGCCGCCAAATCTGAGTTGTAATGAGGATTCTTTTTAGGTTCTGATAAAGTGACGCCTACCCCAATTATGCCCCGCTGCTTAGTTCCCTGTTTAAAAAGGAAGACCCTACTTCCTATAGGTAAATCCTTTCTATTGCCACAAGTCCACGGCTCCTCAACACTTCCTTTTGTTTGAATTTGTTGGATTTGGTCATTTAAACTATTCCATGACCAGCGAGAGGGATTCCATGCCATTATAAAATTTCTCATAATTCTGACTTATGTTTCATTTTAAAAAGTAAAAAAACAATATGAAATAATCCGTTTGGGGGTAGAGCAACCGTCTCCGCTTTGATGCAAACGTTAAAGATCAGCGGCGCCGAAGGCGTCCGTCTGAATCGCCTTGTGTGTGCCGGGCACGGCACATGCTCTTAAAAGTGAGTCAAATGTATAGAATTTCAATGCATTTGACAAGTCTTAGACCCAGCCAGATGGAGGCGAAGGGTGTAGTGGTATGGCAACGGGGTATCGGTGACGATACTTCGGAAGGAAGCCGTCCTGCTGAGGCAGGGCACCACAAAAGTACGGGATGACGTACAGGAATCGAGTATAAGGCGCACATACCGGGACGAGCCTGCACAACAAGGTAAAGTCCTCTATCCATCACAGGGTATGTCCGTAAACTCGGCATTCACGTACTGAAAGGCATGTGTTTACCCCGGTAGATCTCCCATGTGCCAAAACGGCTGAGGATCGGGTAACCGGTCCTGACCGCATGGGAGAAGTCAGCAGAAGGCATAGTAGCCAGTGGAAACGAGCCCCGCAAAGCGGGAGCGAGGGCATAGATATGTTAGATATGCCGATGACGCCATAATTTTTTGTAAAAGTGCGAAAGCCGCCGAAAGGGTTATGCAGAGTATCACAAGATTTTTGACCGTGAAACTCAAGCTCAAAGTAAACAAAGATAAAAGTGCTGTCAGTCGACCATGGATAGGTAAATTCTTAGGATTCACATATTTTCAAATGTGTGGACAGTCCAAAATCCGGATTCATGCCAAAAGCATTAAACGGTTTAAGGATAAAATCCGGGAATTGACCTGCCGCAAGCGGGGTAAAAGCCTGTGGCAGGTGATTCAGGAGTTGAACCAGTATTTTCGGGGATGGTGGAATTATTTTCGGCTTACAGAAGCCAGACACTTCCTCAAAGGGCTCAAAGTCTGGATACTGCGGCGGCTGCGAAGCCTTGTTTGAAAACAATGGAAGAATCCCAAAACCAGGGTTCATAACCTTAAAAAACTTGGTATTTCGCACCATGATGCCATGCTTTGCGGCAATGCCCGCAAAAAGTATTGGCACATGAGTAAAATCAAGTGGGTTGCCATTGCCATGCCTGAAAGATATTTCATCGACAAAGGATTGTATCTACCCGGGAACTGATGCCTTAAATCAGCCGAACCGCCCTGGCACGTGATCCGTATGCCGGGTGGTGTGGGAGGGCTCCTCAGTGATGGGGAGTCCTATCCCGATTATCATAATTTTTGATCAAGCGTGAAGGGCTTCAAGTACCGCTTTGGGGTTTTTCGAGGCGATACATAACAAGGCTTTTGCAGGGCCTTCTGGTTTCCTCCTCCCTTGTTCCCAATTTTGAAGAGTTCTTACGCTTACTCCTATCATCATGGCAAATTCAGATTGTGAAACGCTTAAAGTTTTCCGAACCATTTTAATTTCAGGAGCTTCAATCTCAAAAACTCGACTTGGTTTCTTTTTTCCGGTTTTTATATCGCCAGCTTCTTTTATGCTTGAAAGCAACATATCAAAATCTTCGTTTTTCATAATAAATTCTCCTTTAATGCTTTTTTCAAGATTTTGACTTGTTCAGGGGTTAAATCTTCTTGTTCGTTTTTCTTGTACATGAATAGCATGTAAATCGTTTCGGGTTGATCGAAATAATAAATAACCCGTAAAGCCCCTCTTTTACCTGCACCAGGTAATTTCCAACGAATCTTGCGAATCCCTCCACTTCCTTTAATAATTGCCCCTGCACCTGGATTTAACATTAAAGCAGATTGCAATACTCGATAACTCGAGTCGGGTAGAAGCCTCAGGACTTGCTTGGTAAATATTGATGTTTCAATGAATTCCATAACACAACAATACGCCATTGGCGTATTTGAGTCAAGATAGGGATGGTTTTAAATGATAACGGGGAGCTGCAGCGTTTGGTTGGGCATTATCTTTCATCTTTATGCTTTGTTTGAACTGTCCTTTTTATCCGTAATGCCTCTTCCTGTGGCAGTTCGGACAGATGGCAATTGTGTTCTCAATTGTATCTTTTCCTCCCTTCAATACCTTCGCCAATTATGCTGTTTTTAAAGGCTGATGAATACAGCCTATGCTGCAGACCTCTTCATATAACTGAGAAATAAAATTGAATCCCTCAAAATGAGGATCATATTTTAATATATTTTTGAGATAGAACAGCGCGTGGAACCTAGTTTTCAAGTCATTGACGCTAAATGGGAGTGAGGTATCTGCAGCCCTTCCAATCGCAAGTGCAACATTCACCATAAACATGGCTATATTCGCTGCATTGTGTACTGCTTGTTCTTTAATATTCATGAAATCTTCAAGCCCCCAGTGCTGTTTTGCATCACGGAATGTAAATTCAATTTGAAATCTTAGTCGATAGTATTGGATCATCTTTTCAGCCGTAAGCTCCAGATCACTGCTGAACAAAATAACCCGGGCAGAACGTCCATTGGATAGGTTGCATTTCTCAATGATTACAACATTTAACTTTTGCGGATAGTCTTTGTGCCACATAACAGCTTGATAAATGTTTGAGCGGATCTTGTTTTCTACGGAGGAATCAACAAGGCAATGTTCAGGAAGATTGCTATAATTGATTTTTTCTCCATACTTCGGATATGGTCCTCGGCCGCTATATTCACCATCAAAAGGGAAGTAGAGCGCAGAGTTGCAATTGAGTT
>NZ_JACADJ010000126.1 GCF_013389365.1 Desulfobacter latus | reverse complement strand
AGCGATCGGCGAGTTCAACCGCCTTTTCAAACAAAGGAAGATGGGCCACATCCTGGACATACGCCCTACATAGAGCCTACCCTAATCGCTGGTTTATCAACGGATTAGGGCAGGTGATAAGATCAACTGACAAGATGAAGCATTGGTTTAGCCTTCGTCAATGGATAAAAGTCACATGAGGAGCCGTGTACGGACCCGTACGCACGGTTCTGTGGGCAGACGGGAGTCAATGGACTCCCTCTGACCCGATCCGAGCGGGCCGGGGATGCCCGTAGGGGTACAGGCCCGTATAACATGTACCCCCCAAATCGCCCTTATTTTTCATTGTCATATAAATATAATATTATTATAATATCTATAAAATATCATAATAAATGGAGATGATTTTATGAGTAGAAGAAAAAAGCCTATGAATAGACCCGCTCCCTCGGCTACCCCGACTACCTCCAAAATTAGTGAACCAGTGAGTGTGTCTTTGCGTCTTTCCCCCACATTATCGAAAAAGTTAGATAGTTATTGTTCTGAGATTGGTGCCTCAAGAAACGGTGTTATTTCTGTTGCAATCGCAGATTTTCTTGCAGAAAGAATATCAAATTAATTGACAAAAAAAGATTGACCTTGTCAGTTTTTTAATGGTATGTAATTTTTAAAACTGTTATAAAAACACAATTGAGGTTTTTGTCATGAAAAAAAAATCTATTGAAACAACTTGGTCAATGTTATCAAAGAATGGAAAGGTGAGTTCTAAACAAATATCTATTCGGTTGCCTCTTGATCTTGAGGCCCAAATAGATAATTTTATTTCACGTTATCCAAATGTTTCTAAAAATCAAATTATTTGTGATCTTGTATCTCTTGTATCTCTTGGCGTTGATCAAATGTCTGCTTCTCACCATGGATAAGTATTCTTTCAAAGCTAAGTGGTATAATCCGGATAATTCGCCACCATCTTCACGGCAAACATCTATACGTCTGCCTATTCTGGCTTCAGCAAGAATTGATGCAATTTGTGAAATGTTTCCCAATAAGACAAAAAGCGCAATTTTAAATGACCTGATAGTACAAGCACTTGAAATGTTCATTGATGAACTTGAACCTGAGCCCGGAAAAGAAATTAGCGATGATGAAGATGGGATTTGTTATGAGGATATTGGCGAATCTGGAAGATTCACAAAATTGACTCAAAAATATCTCAATCAGTATCAAGAAGATACAAAAGAGGAGGATAAAGTCAGAATAGAAGATCCCGTGTATTATGTTCCTCATTCTGATCTAAAAAACAAATAAGAAAACCCCCTGACAGTATGACGGTGCGGGAACACCATATGTCATACGCCAAGGGGTCAAATGTCCCGGAGAAATGCCACCACGCATTAAGCCCAAGACACTTCTTTTATACAGCTTTTCATAAGCAGTGTCAATTTTCAGGCCCTCTTTGGGACATTTGAAAACATTAATAGTTTTTCAAATTTCAAGGAGGCCCTACAATGGAGCAAAATTCCCATACCGCAACACCCACCGCAAACCTGGACTTAGAAGCCAGGCAAGCCGCAGAAAAAATTTACGATCTGAAAATTCACGAAAAGACAGCGTTTGAACTGGAAGGCTACGACCAGGACGTTGAAGTTTTGCGCGTCCCTGGTGGCTGGATCTATCGAATTGGAAACTATACTTCCAATGGTCTTGAATATTCAAACAGCGTATTTGTTCCGTTTCATCAGGAGGTGGGCATATGAAAGACAATATCGTTCAACTACCATCCAGCAAGACCCCCACCTGGAGGCAGATGGTCACCAGGCTTCACAATGACGGCCGGGAAGAATTCAGGCGGGTTTGCAACGTGGCCCAGATATGTGTACAAACAATTTCTTTTCCACAAGACCATTCATTATCTGTTTTGCTTGATCGTATGGAGCTAATCAAGGACAGTTCTTTAGACCTTTGCTATGCAATAAAGAAAATCGAGGAGTTTTACAATGAGGCTTATCCCTCTTGTCTTGCTGAGATAATTCCTTTTCCAGTGGAGGTGGCGCAATGATAGTAAAAGCCGAAAATAAATCTAACTTCACCATTCTGTCAAATGCCGTTCTCCTGGATGAAACCATATCCGACAAAGCAAGGGGAGTTCTCGTTCGTTTGCTGTGTCGTCCGGAGAATTGGAACCTGAATATAAAGCACCTGGTGAGAACCGGCAAAACCGGAAACGCCGCCATCAGATCCGCCGTTAAAGAGTTGGAGGAGGCCGGGTATATCCGGAAGGAGGTCACCAGGGACAAGAACGGGCGGATTATCGGGATTGAATACACCGTATGTGAAAGTAAAGGCCAAACCAGCCGGGAAGAGGTATCACTCAAATCAGAGCAGGTCCATGAAGAAACCACCCATCTGGACCCCGATCCTGAACCAGGCGGCCAAGAGGCCCAACCCCAGGAAGTCCAGGTTCAGGAACCCCATATCAAGGATACCGGCATTACGGAAAACCGCATGACGGAAACCGTAATCAAGGAAACCGCCCCTATAATAAATACTGATATTAAACAAATACTGAAGGTAACAACGACTACACGCGCGCGCGAGGCTAAGCAGGTTATCAATGAGCAGCTGCTCCCTATGTCGTCGTCGTCCACCACCAATGAGATTATAAATTTAATTCCTGAACAGCATCAAACTCCTGTGGTTTTGTCCCTGGTGAACAAGGCTGTCATGGATTATCCGGAACATGAGGTGAAAGAGGCTGTGGCTTATGCCGGGGCCAATGTCCGGGGCGGAAGTATGCAGTTTAAGGCGTACCTGGATAAAACGCTAAAAAACAAGTGGGGTGAGGGTTTCTTGGATGCCATGGATAACAACAGCAACCCCTTTGGGCAGAATCTTTTCGGGAGCGGTCAATTTTCTAGTGCCTCTGTCACCGGTTCACAGCGGATGGATAGAAACCTTGCTGCCTGTCTTGAATTTGCCGCTTTAAGCAAGAGAGGGAGGGCCACCGCATGATATTTGAAAACGATGGGAAAAGATTTGGTGAGATTATGTTTGGCCTTGCAGAGAACTATCCTGGAACAAACTTGAGCACAAACGGTTTAATGATGAGATTCGAGGCCATGAAAGAATTCAGCATTGACCAGGTTGGGCAGGCCGCCACCAAGCTTTTGAAGACTCACAGGTTTAACACCATGCCTACTGTAGGCGATTTTATCAGCACCATAGATGCCGCAAGCGGAAACATCCCTGTTGAAGACCGTGCAGAAATTGAGGCAAACAAAGTGCTTGATCATTTGCATCGGCATGGGAAAGGGGTTATCCCTGAATTTGAAGATCCTATCACCAAGCACCTGATGTCCACCAGGTGGCGGTATGGCTCTTGGGCATCCCATGTGGTGGAGGACGAACTCAAGTGGTGGCATAAAGACTTTGTCCGGGCCTATCGTGCCCATGCTGTCGGTGCCGGCGTTATGAATTGTCTGCCGGATCTGTCGGGCCTTAAACAGCTTACCGGGAAAATCGGCAACTGGGGAAAGGAGGTCATTCATGCAAATTGAAACCGATTTCACCGAAACAGCTATTCAATTAACATTGGAAGAATTGAAAAAACAATTCCCTGGTAAAACCTTGTTAACCGTGGAGGAGACCGCACAAGCGTATGGGTTTAGAAGCGTACAGACGATATATAACGCCTTGAGAAAAAATGCGAAATACCCTTTTCCGGTTAAGCCAAGGAAGCGTTGCGGCCGGTTGTATTTCAATATCGTGAATATTGCAGAGGATCAGGCAGGTTGATCTGGTGGGGGCTATTATGGCAATTCTTCAAGAGTGTCCAATTTGTAATCACAAACAGGCAATCAAGAACAAAAAATGTAAATGTGGTGCTAATTTGGTCCGGTTCAAAAAATCTCAGAAAATAAAATACTGGATTCAGTTTCGCATTCCAGACGGCTACACCATCAAAGACGGGAAGCGGGTGGCCAAGTATAAGCAGCGGAAAGAATACGTTGGAATATCAATTGAGGATGCCAGGGCGGCCGATGGCAAACGAAAGGTTCAAAAAAAAGAGGGTAGGGTGTTTGATATGCTGCCGGCAGCCAAACTTACATTCAATGAATTGACATCCTGGTATTTGGATCTGACATCTATTAAAGAACTTGGCTATTTTAAAGATTTAAGAAATAATCTTGGGAGTTTTAACGCTCTTTTTGGTGAAACCATAATCAATGAAGTGACACCGGAAGATTTGAAAGAATACCAGATCATGAGAAAGAAAGAGGGATACGCAGATTCCTATATTGATAAACATGTTGGTGCGGCCCGGACTATGATTATAGTGGTTTGCAAATGAATTGATAAATATCTAAAATTTTCATGTTATAATAAAAAATTGGGGGCTTTTATCTGATTTCGCCTTTTCTTTAACTTGCCATACCTCGATTTACCATTGCTGATCC
>NZ_JACADJ010000125.1 GCF_013389365.1 Desulfobacter latus | reverse complement strand
TCCCTTTAAGTTAAGATAATAAAAGAAGCTACAGTCGAATTTTCCACAAAAGTATGATGAATTTTAACTATTGCAAGCCCTCCATGCGAAATTAATTTTTTCAGATTTAAAATGAGCGAATGGGGAGTTAAAGAAAAGGCGAAATCAGATAAAAGCCCCCAATTTTTTATTATAACATGAAAATTTTAGATATTTATCAATTCATTTGCAAACCACTATAGTAAGAAAAATAATACTGATTTCAATCTATTATTCGAAATTAGAAGCTAAGAATATAATGTTACCCGATCCCGTCCTGTCTTTTTGCTTTCATATAATGCTTGATCTGCCAGCTCAACAAATTTACTCATATCATCATTTTGAGTTGGTATCAGTGAGTGTACCCCTATACTGATCGACACAATACCCTTATCCGACGGTTGATGCTCAATGTGAAGTGTCTCAACTGCTTGGATTAGTAATGCACCAATTTTCATTGCATCATCAGCATCTCCACTGATAATGGCACAAAATTCTTCGCCACCATATCGAGCCAAAATATCAGACGGACGTTTTAGGGTATTTTGCAGTGCCAGAGCAACCTGAATAAGACAGCTATCCCCTGCTTGGTGCCCATATGTGTCGTTAAATTTTTTGAAGTAGTCAATGTCTATCAGCAGTACAGAAAGCGGCAACCCGTTTCGGACATGATTTCGCCAGTTTTTATCTAACTGATCATCAAAATAACGCCGATTATGCACGTTGGTCAAGCCGTCTACATTGGAAAGGCGTTCTAGCCTTTCATTTGCTTGTTGAAGGTGCTGTGTCCGTTCTTTTACTTCTTCTTCAAGGTCTTTGGCATATTTTTGGAGTTGGGAATAGGTTGCTTGTATCTCTGTGATCATACCGTTAAAGGTATGTGCCAACTCCCCCAGATCATCCTTGGATACAATAGGGACCATGACATTGAAATTCTTGTCTTTAACCGATGTAACACTATCAGTCATCATACGTATTTGTTTGGTTTCTCTAATCGCATACATAGCCGCGATAACAACCGTGAAAATCCCAAAAACAATGGAGATAGAGACAATGAACACCATAGCTTCTGTCGATTTACTTTCGATCTCATCTTCAATTTGGTATTGAACCTGTAGTATCTCGTCTTTTGGAACAACCATGCCTAAATAGAGCGCATCTTCCTTAATTTCTTGGCCGTTGCCGGTCCACAGATTATAATTGACGATATTTCTGAAGGAGATTACATATTCTTTGCCGGTGTTATCGATAAATTCGTTAATAGAGAAGTTTTGTTCGCTAATGACATTGGCGAGCTCACGCAAACCCTCAATTCTGCTTTCCCTAAATTTGAAATAAATCTTGTTGACACCACCTTCTTTCTTATCTTTCTTTTCCAAACCCAGAACCGATACCCAGCTATCTTGCATTCCCAGTGCATTACCATCACTTTGCAGCAAGAACGAGAAGCCTGTTTGACCAATCTTTTCATTTTCAACCAGAGAAATCAGGTTGTGGATATTGAAATCTAAAGCGGCCGCACCATAGTTTTTGGTACGTTCTGTATTCCACAAGGGTGAAAAAAACGTGACCATCAAGCCTGTACCACCGGCGTCTTCGTAAAGCGGCGTTAGGGTTATTTCTCCACTTTCATTTTTTGGTTTTAATGATGGATTTGATATCCAGGCTTCCCATCCTTCAACAATACCTGGAAAGAAGAAGTCCCACCAGTTATTGGTATTGTGCCCTGGATACTTTTTGTCGAAGATTGACGGCATTTGAGACCAAGGGGTCATTACCATAACAGGCGTTTCCTTGGGTCCTGTGAGATACAGCCAGCCCTTATCCATGCCAAAATGGCCGACCGCATGGAGTAAGATTTTGATGGATGATATAGACGTTGTGTAATTTATCGTATTTTGGTTGATACGACCGCCTTCATCGTGTAGGTAACCCCAAACACTCATACTAATGTCGATATCGCTTTTTTTTAGGTTCGACCAGTTTTTCTGGGTGTTGTATTCAAAATGATTTGCCAGATAGGGTATATCCTGAATTGCTCTTCCTAGTGGGGTTAAACCATCTTCATCAATGATTTTTTGAGCCATTCCAGTAATGATATTTAGCTCATTGTAGATGTTGTCTATTTTCAAAGATACCTTGCCTGCAATATCATTGCTGCGAGTTGCCAGTTGGGTTCTGTAAATATCCTCTAGACCCGTCCTTGCTATATTCGAGGTTGATTTGGATAGCTTTTCCATTTCAAAAATCTGAATGCCGAGTATAGTGGCAAAAAATATGGTAATGGGGATAATCGCCAGTAGTGTTATTTTTGTGGTAAATTTTGCTTTGAACATATCTTCTCAATTACTTTGAAAATACTGTTGGCCTGAGTCGCTAACGGGGAGCTGAGGGGCCGGGCTTTTAAACCCAAAAGCTCCAATAAAAAGTTCAAGTTTTCTAAACCAAATACTTCCAAAAACGCGGCGCAGGTAGCCCGGTCCCTCTCAAGCGTTTGGTTAGGCGATTTTAGTAATAGCTGGTTTCCCATGATGTATCTGAGGGACTAGCCCCACATTTAGGACAATTCGGCTTATTCATTCCCTCAGATGTTTTAAACCCACTTGTTCCACAAAGATCACACCAGGAATGACCACATTTTTTACAAGAGTAGCCTTCTACTGGATTGCTACGATCTCTACCATAATCATATACCAGCTTATCGCAGCAGCGAGTTATTCCACTAGCCATACCAATCCTCCTTTAGTTTATCCTAACTTCTCCGATGTTTAGACTACCGTTATGAACAGTTTTCCCGTTGATAAAAATTTTTCCATAAGTGCCGGATGTGCCTATGGTGACATATCCCCTTGAGTCCGTGAACCCTTCAGCCATTCCTCCACCATCAACCGATATTGTAACCTTTTTGTTCTTTGCTACGGAGCCATCTCTATAAACAACACGAAATGATGCCACTTCATATCTCCTTTATATTCCTAATTTTTTACTCTTATGTTTTACTTCTAGCCATTGTCTTTACAGTTACATTATCTTCCATGTTTGAAATAACAAAAATTTCACTACGACAATTTGGGCATGTTGAAGTGGCATCTTTTGTATCAATTTTAGTTTTCGTTCCGCAACTTGAACATTGGATTGTACCTGAGGGTAGGAAAGTGTAATTTTTTGATGCTATTTCAGAAAGCTCTTCTTTCTCAGCTTCCTCGTGATTTGCCCAATGATATTTGGGTTTTATAATAAACATTAGGATTATGAATGAGATAGGCAGAACAATTAGGAAGACACTTCCCTCTTCTGCTGTAATTGAAAGCACCAAAGCAATAATAAATGAGATTATTGCAACTTTAATCAACCGTGCTTTTTTAGCCTTTGAGTTAAGCATTCTTGCTTCAGATTCTGCTTGAGCATTCTTTTCTTGTGCTTGACTTTCACGATCCTTGTTTCTGTTATTAACCTCTTCTTGTCGCTTGGCATTTTGTTGAGCTATTTTTCTATTTTCCTCAGCACAGGCTGCTCTGCCTGCCTCATCATATATGCGGAAGGCTTCCTCATAAGTGTACTCACGTTTTGATTCGAGTAGACTTGGCAAAGATTTACGTTCCATTAATTTCTCCTGTTTTATTTACTCTAACAGTAAACTCACCAGCCTGGAACGCGAAGTGTCCCAGGTCAAGTCAAGCAACCTTATTATTAATAACCTGAGTCTGCGGCACGAAACTTGAAATAAGCTTGAAATTATTGAGAATAATTGATTTTGGCTTTCACCTCATAGATGAAGTAATAAAATGAATTGATAAATTCATAAAATTTCCGTGTTATAATAAAGGGATTTGTCAAAAAATTGGAGAACGCATGTATCATATTAAAGGCAAACCCCTTAGTCCAGAGGAAAAACAGCTAGTTGTGTCAGCTACGCAATACTTTGACAGAAATAGGAGTGAATTCGGGTCACTTGATTCTGCTGCGCAAATGACTGCTGATGCTTTAGGGATAGGATTAGCAACGGTTAATCGAGTTATGGCAAGTTACCGAAAAGATCCTGACAGCATCAAAAATTTACCTCAACTGCGTGGTCGTCCTTCCTATTCCGTTGATGTTACCCATCAAGAAGCTGTTCGAAATTATATCCGCAATGCTAATTTGGAAGGTCGCCATATTACACTCGAATCTATTCGCAGTTTTCTGAATGAAATTTCTTCTACTGAAGAATCATTTCATATATCAACCCTTGCAAGAACTTTAGATCGTTGGGGGTTTGAGTTTGGAAAAGGTATACGTTCTCAGTATTTAAAAGAGAAGGATCATATTGTTTTAGCACGACAAAACTATCTGAGAAAAATGAGAAGAAATCGGATTATACGGAGTGAAAAAACAAGACGTCCTGAGGTTTACTTGGATGAATCATATGTAAATAAAAATCATAGCAACGATTTTGTATGGTATTCAAATGAAGATGGGCCATGGATTCAAAAACCAACTGGAAA
>NZ_JACADJ010000124.1 GCF_013389365.1 Desulfobacter latus | reverse complement strand
TAGTTCATGCCCTCTGGGCTTAACCCAAATCCTGGCCCTTCGGGTCAGGATTTTTACTATAAAACACTACTTATGATTTTAATAAATTACTTATTGATATTTTTTAATACTTTTAAATCGACTATATCAGGTGCAATGAGAGCTGGAATGGCGGCATATCCTGTATAACCAATCCCTTGCTCTGGACGTGTACTCTGCTTTCCTCCGTACCCGCCGGTGAAGGGTGCGTTAGGCAGTGTAAAAAAGCGGACTTCTTTAAAAAGGTGAATTTTCTTGACTCGATACATACTCATGTGGATTCCAATGCTATTCATAGCAATTGCCAATGGTGCTTTACGGCAGTTTACCTTTGGTAGAGTAATGCCTGAACTTCGTGCCCACCAGCTTTCGACAATAATTGGTTCGGTCCTTATCGGAAGTTTCATTTGGTACGTTATATCTCATTTTCCACCGACCTCGAACAATCATGCTTTATTAATTGGTGCAATATGGCTCTGTCTTACAGTAGTTTTTGAGTTTTTTATGGGGCTCGTACTCTCGCGCAAACCTTTATCAAAGGTACTCCATGACTACAATTTGGTTGAAGGTAGGGTATGGGTATTGTTTCTTGCCTGGATAACCGTTGCCCCTTGGCTCTTTTATATGATTCAGGATGCCTCCTAATCAGAATAGGACTCCCCATCACTGAAGAGCCCTCACTCGCCATCCGGCAGCCGAATCATGGGAAAATTATGATGCAGGTTTATGAAGATGAGATGCAGTATGCTCCAGTATTGAAACTTGCGGGACAAAGCAGGTGATACTGCCTTAAATCCCCAACTTTATCGGGCAAATTCGCTATTCAAGGACTTTTTGTTGCTTTGGTGGTGTAAGCCATACCAGGCATTAAAGACGGCTTAAATCTCGCAAATAAACGCATTATCGAGCTATGAAGTATGGAAATAGTAATGATCATTTAGATGAAACACCTCAAAAGTATGTATGGCGCAGATTCCTTGAAAAAAATTGGATTCGCTCTTAATGAAATCAACATTGAATTTTAAAAATTTAGTGCTGGAGTGAAAAGCATTCAAGGGCTTACAAGTGCTTCTGTGGTGAGTGCTGGCCCTTCCCACCAAAACGATGATCCTGCCTGATAAGAAGGTTGTGGTACTTTGGGGTTGGTATTGGTGGTATTGAGTTCATACTCTGGTTTAATGAGTACTATTTTTCCTTGCGCAAGCAGTATCGAAAATTGGCGCAAGCCGCCACCTGCGAGCATATCGTCCTCTGGTTTGATGCGTGCCTTTTTGACCAGTCCATGCTCGCCCATATTCTGACATGCCTACGCCTCAAAGATATTAGGAATGTGGACCTTCTGTGTGTCGATTCATTTCCCGGAGTCGAGCCGTTCAACGGTCTTGGGCAACTGAAACCCGAACAACTTGCTTCCCTCTATGATAACCAACGTCCGGTCACGGACGAACAGCTTCTTTTCGCCGAGGTCGTCGACAAGGCATTTGCTAAACAAGACGCTGATTTGTTTGCTGAACTCTCGAACATGTCCGAGGCTCCCTTGCCATGGGTTCCTGCCGCCGTAGTGCGATGGATGCAGGAGCAACCCGACGCGAAAACTGGACTGGGACGACTTGAGAGCCTTGCGCTTACCGCAATCCGTGAAGGGAATGAAACGCCCGGCAGTATCTTTAAATTTGTTGCGTCTGCCGATACACCACCACAATACTGGGGGGATATAACACTGTGGGCTAAGATAAACGGGCTTGCAGATCGGAGGCCTCCCATCGTACAGATTGATGGTCCGGCAGAGAGATTACCTCAATGGGAGAGTGAATTGTCACTCAGCGACTTCAAAATCACAGTTCAATACGAGGCGTTTCATCAATGATCTGCCCGTATTGATAAAATTGATAAACAGAACAGGTGTTGATAATGAAAAATTCATTCGGTCCCGATTATGCATCCCTGGAAGACGCAGACTTTGTTGCCAAGTACCAAGCCTCATGCTTTTGTGGAGTCATCCAGTATGAGGTGAGCGCTGATCCAGTGGATGCCAAAATTTGCCATTGCCTGACTTGCCAGAGATTACATGGAGCCCCTATGCAGTGGGTAGCGATTTTCCACAAACACCATGTAAGATTCACCGCTGGTTTGGAGCATCTGCTTTTATATAACAGCGAACAAAACCGATCAGAGCGTATTCTCCCTTGTAAAATCAGTTGCGGCAAATGTGGCACACCCATTGCCGATGAGGGACGCAGGATGTGGCTCGCTTTCCCATCATTGTTTGATTTCGGATATCCAGCCAAGGTGCCGGAAGCATTCAGGCCAACATGCCATCTTTTCTATGGTTCAAAGGTGATTGAAATACAGGATGATCTGCCCAAATGGTCCGGGCACAAGAATCATTCCGAGCTTCTGTAAACTGTTTCATCAATAAAACGGTAAAAAATATTTTTTTTGAGGGGAAGGACTGGCTGGAGAAGTGCTCACACCTCATTCAAAGGTTCAGTAACACAATGCCGAAGTAGTCAACGCTTTCCTGGAAAGGTTCTCTGGGTTCAATGATACCATTATTGTTGACTTTGGCATCACTCATTTCTCTTGTTGCTATCGTCTGAATATATGATCATTTTGAAAATCCAAATGGGTGCAATGTTGGCCGGGTATTTACTTTGCCTGACGGTAAACAATGCCAGAAGAAATCAATCCCACCAAAAATCCTATTATAAAGAGAAATAATAGACTATTTGTTCACTGGGAGAACTGGAAAATTTCAAGGCAGTTGGGATGTGCTGGAACAACATCTTCTATTTCTTTTGTTTCTTGAATTGATGCTATTCTTTTACTCTCTGGAATGATTATTGTTTGTATAGTCATCCGATTTAGGTCTTTTTGGGTACATAGTATCTGCTGATTTTCTATTTTATCGGCGTTAAAGCACCTATTGAATGCTATCCTATTCTGTTGTACAAAAACTTGAATAAAATGCTCTTATGTTCATAAACCGTAAATAGAGGATTGAAAATGATCGAAAAAAAACATTGAAGCTTTTAGTGAAGAATGGATAAAAAACAATATTCATGATCCAACCAACACATTCGCTATTTTACACAAAATTATCCCCTGGCAAAAAATTACAGACAAACTGGTACCCTATTATAGTGACAAAACGGGACGAACAGGAACCCCCATCCGAACAATCGTAGCTGTTTTTATTGCTGCACGACTCCGGTTGCTCAGTGATCGGGCGGTTGTTAAGCAGGTCAAGGAAAACCGGTATATTCAATATTTTTGTAATGTCCAAGATGAAAATCTGTTCACATTCATGCATCACAGCAACCTGAGTAGATTGCGAAAACGTTTTGGTGTCGAGGGGATGGAGACCGTGGAATCAGTCATTTTTAATATGTTGAGGGTTGCCAAAGTAATTGATACAGACAGTATGCTGATTGATTCTACTGTATTGCCCGACAACATCATTTATCCAACAGATCTCGGATTGATTTTCAAGGCCTTTAAAAAAATGGAGCAGTTTGCCCGACAGTATTATATTCCCATCTGGTGGGATAGCCAGGAACTCAGGCAGCTGCGGCGCGAATATAATTTAAATCGAAAAAAGACTGAAATTGCAGATTTATTTTTCGAAGTTCTTTTGATATTTTCCGCCGGATTAAGAAAGTATGAAACAATAGTTCAAAGCCTTGAAGGTTCTGACAAAAACAAAGAAAAAGCACAGCAGCTTTTGGATCTCCTGATGTTGTTCCAAGATCAAAATGCACAAAAACTTGCGGGAGAAAGACATATTCCAAACCGGATTGTATCTTTTGATGAACCGGACTCCCGCCCGATTAAAAAAGGCAAAAAATATCCGAACTGTGAATTTGGAAGTACGCTTCAGCTTTCGTTCAACCGCCAGGGTTTTATGATTACAATGGAAAATTTTATCGGAAAACCCAATGATAAAACCCTATGGCATAGGACAGCTCTATTGTTTGAAAAAAGAATGAAAGGCAGTCCTGATCATGCTATCGGTGATCAAGGTTACCGCAGCCGGGCAAATCAGGAAATCCCCAAAGGCTGTCCACACATCTTTCTCGGTAGAAGCCAGGATGTTGCCGAAGAAAAGCAGGACTATTGCCGAAAAGCCCGTTCTGCAACGGAAGGCTTTATTTCAGTTTCAAAAAATCTTCGCGGTTTTGGTTGCAGCCTCTATCAGGGAACTGACGGAAACCGCATTTGGTCTCTTTTGTGTCAGACCGCATATAACCTGAAAAAGTTTCTTCAGCTCTATAATGATGAAAAAATCAGTGAAGGATGCTTGATGAAACTCGGATTGATAGGCTGATTTAGAGCCTTATTTCAGGTATTTAATTGCCTGAGTTTGTCGGGATGGGTGGGTTGCGGTCAAAATACGATGAAATTGCTTTAAAAAACGCTCTGAGTCCCTGACAAGTCTTTCTTTAACCATGATTTTCAATGAGGGGCTTAAAAGGGGCACAAACCTATCTTCCTTCATATGAGAGAAAATCAGCAGATACTACATATAAAGGGTGTTGAAATCGACCACTTCTTTTACTATAAAATCAGTAAGGGGCGCATTCCCATTTTCCCGGCTGACTTAACAACTCTTTAATCAGGAATTAAACACTTAAAAATCAAGCGGTTAAAGCACGCTTAGCATTGTATGTTTTTAACGAAAGGCTTCCACTATGTCCTAA
>NZ_JACADJ010000007.1 GCF_013389365.1 Desulfobacter latus | reverse complement strand
ATACTGCATTTACCTTCCAACCTTAAAGATAAAATATATGACAAAACTTTTTTTTCATCAACCGAATTGATTTTTGAAGGGGCTTTATTAAAAATAATGGAGAGTACTGATTTCAAGCTGTTAATTGCATCATAAATAAATGTACGAGATACATTAAATTGTCTGGAAAGATTTGTAATCAAACCATATTGCGAATTTTGCATGGCTAAAAAACCGCTAACGGCAATATGGCCTCGGATAGCTTCAGTTATTTCTTTACGGCGTAAAAATTTCTTTCCTGTAAAAACAAATTCTGGTAAATTATTTATATCTGTGAGCAGCATATTTCCTCCTGTGTCTTTGTTTTTTTGTTCAATTCTAAAGTACACTAAAGGAACGTGCTGTTCACAGTATTTTTTTTAAAAAATAATTTTCAGCATCTCAAAAACACATTTTGATTTTACGAAGTGTCAAACGGAAAATGAAGGATGCCCATTTTTTTAACAACTTTTCAGGCGTACATCAAATGGGGAAGAAACAAAATAATGGCGGGAAAGGCAATAAGAATGATAACCCCGATAATCAGGGCAATCAGAAACGGGGTAATGCCCTTGAATATTTTTTCCAGGGCCACGTTATGGGACAGCACGTTTTTGGCCACCCCATACACAACATAGACATTGATGCCCACAGGCGGTGTGATAACCCCCATCTCCGTGACCATGACAATGATAATGCCAAACCATATGGGGTCATACCCCAGCTCCATGACCACCGGAAAAAATATGGGAACCGTGAGCGTAACAAAGGCCAGGGCATCCATAAAACAGCCGCCTATAAAATAGATAAAAATAATCACGGCAATGACCAGGGCCGGCGCCATACTTAGCCCGCTCACCCAGGATGCAATCTCAAAGGGAATCCGGGTAACGGCCAGGAATTTGCCGAAGATAACGGCCCCTGTGATCAGCATTAAAACCATGCAGGAGGTGGTCAATGTTTCCATTAAGGATTTTACGAACCCCTTCCAGGTGAGTTGACGTTTGATCACCGCAATGAGCAGTACACCAAAAGCGCCTACGGAAGCAGCTTCCGTGGGGGTAAACAGTCCGTAGAAAATGCCGCCCACCACCAGGGCAAAAATCATCAGGGTTTCGCTAAGGCCCAAAAGCGCTTTAAGCCGCTCTGTCCAGGAGAATGTTTCCCCGGCAGGCCCGGCGTTTCTGTCCATAAGACAGGTAAAAAAAACAGCGCTGATAAAAAGCATGGTAACAAGGAGCGCCGGAAATATACCGGCCACAAAAAGCTGGCCAATGGACTGCTCCGTTAAAATGCCGTAGATGATCAGCACCACGGACGGGGGCATGATCATGCCGATGCCGCCGCCCGAGGCCACAGAGCCCGTGGCCAGGGCATCATCATAGTTGAACCGTTTCATCTCGGGCAATCCCACTGTTGCCATGGTGGCGGCCGTGGCCGGACTTGAGCCGCATACGGCCCCGAATGCCGTGCAGGCGGTTACCGTTGCCATGGCAAGCCCCCCGCGCACGCTGCCCAGAAATTTATAACCCGCGGAATAGAGCCGCTTGGATATACCGGAGTTGAATCCAAGCTGCCCCATGAGAATAAACAGCGGGATAGTGGTCAGATCATAGGAGGCAAAGGTTTCATAGATATTCCTGGATAACAGCACAAGCCCGGCATCCGGGCTTGTCATGATTGAAAATCCCAAAAACCCCACCAGGGCCATAACAAACGCAACCGGCATCTGGGTCATGAACATGATAATCATGGCGGCAATGCCGACGATTCCTGCAACAACGGGGCTCATGTGGGTGTACCTTTTCTTAACTGGTTGACGGTGTCAACAATCTGCTGAAGGATGGTGCCTGAAAAAAAAGCAAGGCTCACGGCCAGGACAAGGACAATATAATGCAGCGGGAATTCCAGGTTCATGGAAACTTCGCCGGCCTGCCGCATGTCTTTGGCATAAACAAACATCTGCCAGGCAACCACTGAAAAAAGAATCAACGTCAAGGTCCGGGTAAACAGGTCCAGGAGCAGGCGCATCCTGCGGGGCAAAAACCGGGTGACGATCTCCACCCCCACATGTCCACCAACTTTATAGGTATGCGGCAGGGCTGCCGCAGCAACCGCAACGGCCAGAAATCCCACAATCTCCACAGATCCGAAAATGGGGTGTTTGAAAAAACGACCTGCCACATCAACCACGGTAATGAGCATCATCAGCGTCAATGCAAGGGCGCCGGCAGATTTGAGCAGGTTGGAAACAAGGTTTAAAAAACGGTCCAGCAACTTCATACAACGGCCTGTTATTATTGTAAGCGTATTAACAAAAAATTAGGAAGAATCCGCCAGGTAGACGGATTCTTCCATAAATAATTTCTACCGTGCCCATGGGCGCAGTTTATTTAAATTCAGATCCAGATATTACATGTTGGATTTAATAAAATCCACAACCGCCTTTCCATCTACACCCTTTTTAGAAACTTTTTTAATGTAGTTGTCAAGAACCGGCCGCGCAGCTTCACGCCATTTTTCAGCTTCTTCTTCTGACTGGGGAATGACAACCCCGCCTTTTTCCTTGAAAAACGCCATGCCGGCTTTGTCGGATTCGTCCCAGGCCTCTCCGTGTTTCACTGCCCACGCCAGACTGATTTCCGTAATGGCATTCTGCTGTTCCGGGGTAAGCCTGTTCCACTTATTTTTGTTCATAAAGACACCAAAGGTGGTGGTATAAGCGGTGGAAAAATTCTGAATCATGTAATGGACCACTTCGCCCAGTTTCCAGCCTTTGTTGGATTCCATGGGATGGCAGGAGCCGTCCACCACGCCTTTTTGCAGCATCTGGTAGCATTCCCGCATGCTTTTACCCACCGGCGACGCACCCAGGGCATCCATGACCAGGCCGCTGGTGCCTGTGCTCCTGATCTTAAGGCCCTTTAAGTCTTCGAGGGTGTTTATTTCCTTATCCCGGGTGTGGATCAGGCCCGGACCATGGGCATGGAAGAACAGGATATGGGTCTCCTTGAATTCTTCAGGTTTGAACTTTTCGTACATGGCATTGGCCACGGCCGTGGCCTGGACCCCGGAGGTGTACCCCATGGGCAGGTCAATGGCCTCTGCCACCGGAAACCGGCCCCGGGAATATCCCAAAGCGGTCATACCGATATCGGCAATCCCCTGGACGACCCCGTCGTAGGTCTGGGGGGCTTTGGTCAGGGTAGAGGCCGGGAAATACTGAATAACCACTTCCCCATGGGTTCTTTTTTCAACTTCCTTGCACCAGCTTTCAGCAAGTTGGCTTTGGATGTGTGTGGGCGGAAAGAAATTGGCGTATCGAAGAGTGGTTTTGGCTGAAGCATGGGATGCCCAGGACAGGCACAGTAAAAGCACGACGAACACAGACCATTTTTTCATGTTACCTCACAATTTAAAAGTGATTATTAATGTAACTATCAATAAGCTAAAGATATCGGCCTATACTATCCGAGCAACCCGGGAGTCAAGTAAAAAACCGCCCGAACGGCGGGCGTATCGCCCAAAGTTGGTTGCATCGTCAACCATCTCCTCTTTGAAAAAGCACAACAACAGACGTGCTTTAGGCTTGATTCTGTTGCCGGCCGTTTTTCGTAGGGGCAATTCCTCTGTGGTTGCCCTCGTTAGGGCAGGCAAGGTGGCCTTCACCTAACAGCGGCCGAGGTTAGAACCAATCCCTGTGCATTTATGAATGTTAAAAATCCAGCTTAATCGAAGCGGTTTTTTAACTTGAGATCTGATGGATAAATCCCTGGAAAAACGAATACATTTTTTTTAGCCAAAGCCATTATTCATTGCATCGTCAACAATAAGAAATCCATTATCGGCAAGCTATAAAATAAATAAAATATCTGATGGTCAGGCAAGGGTCGGACAATTTCAATTCTGAAATAATTCATTATGGCGTTGAATTATTTTTCACGAATAAGCGTTTGTGTCCGGCCAACATTCAAAACAAGGCCCTGGGGGGTCTCTTTTAGAAACGATGTCATCCGGGCCAGGGCTTTCTGGGTAAATTTAATCAAATGGGCGTCAGTTTCCATGTTTATGGTCTGGCATAAAAAATATCCCTGGTCGTCTTTTTGAATGGATTGATTGAAATAGTTTATAATTTTAGGATGTTCCAGTTTTCCGTGTTCATTGTGCCAGGCACCGTCTTTGTCCATCCGGAAAACAGCCTGCTCTTTGGGGATGATATTCTGTTTTATTGTCCGGGCCATGGGTTATCCTCCAAAAATTATTTGATTTTGATAATTTCCCGGACCAATTCCACTAAATCGGTTTTGTATAAATCCGCCGGGAAATAATAGGGATTGAATATTTCTTTTTTGCGTTCAATGCAGGCGGTCTTAAGTCCGGCTTTTTTCGCCCCGAACAGATCCCAGTCATGGCTGGCAACCATAACCACATTTTCAGTGGGAATATTTTCTTCCCGGGCTGCATACTGATAGATTTCCTTAAAGGGCTTATATTTTTGAACGGCGTCTACCGAGTAATAGGCGTGGAACAGGTCAATGATGCCTGCATTGGTAAGCTGCTCTTTTATCATTTCCCGTGAAGAATTTGAGACCGCAACCGTCCTGATGTTATTCTGATTCAGCAGCTTAAGTGCATCTGCAACATCTGAATAAGGGGGCATTTTCCTGAATGAGGTCAGGATTTCAGTTTTTGTTTCACTTGTCAGTATTTTGCCGTTTTCATAAAATAAACTCTCCAGCACAACACCGGCCAGTTCTCCAAAATTCTTATATTCATCCATCACACCCGTTACCGTGGATGTATGAAGTAGCTTGACGAACCAGTACTTCAGTGCATAGCTGTCTTCAAAATGTTTGTCAAAGTGCTCTTTGAGTACACTCAAATTGAGCAGCGTCTCATTCATGTCAAAAAAAACAGCCTTTATCATTATCTATTCCTCCGTTATTTGTTTTTTCAGATCCTGTTCCTTTCTTCTTACTCATTCTTACCCGTCGAGTATGAATGATGAGAAATTCCTGCTTCATAGAGTGTGCCCGAACAAACTGCTTAGGTCTCATTTCCTCTCCACAGGCTTAAAATTCCGTAGAACCTACGGTATTTACTACTTACTACTTTTTTGTGATGCACAACACAAAGCTTGGTTTTCGCGGTTGTTTTATGCACATAGCCCAAAAGATTTTACATGCTTCAGGTCTGTAAAGCATAACCCTATATCTTTTCAAAGAACTTAAGGAATTATAGCAGAGAGAATGATATTGTGAAAGTGAAAAATTAGTTGCTCAAAATGAAAAATAACAATCAAGTTTTAAAAAGAAAATGACTATAGTTGACCGCTCCCATCACTATTTACCCGGAAGAGACTTCAGTTTTAATTCCATATCCCACAATACACAATCCCCAAAAAAAATTGAGTAATAATTACTGCATGTTAAAAAAATCAAACAAAGTCGTTAATTTTCTTTTTATCGAATCGGATTTTCGGATTCAGAATACAAACAAAAAATAAAACCCCAATTGCCCTGACGGTCAAATCATGTACATACCAAAAGATAAACGGAAAACACAGAACGGATTGTTGGCAGCCACACAGGTGAGTGCGGGAATAGTGGCCGTGGTCATGCTATTAACGATTTAATATAGGGAGGTGATCATTTCATGACGTATGGTGTTGCAGAAACAGCCCGAATATTTGGAGTCGATATCCAGCAGCTTAAAACATGGGCATACCAATTCCGCGACAACCTTTCAGCTTCAACAGATCCCCAAAAGGGAATGCCACGTATTTTTACTGAGGAGGATGTGCTGACACTACTTTATGTAAATCATTTTTGGGAAGACGAACCAGATGTCGGAGCTATTGTTGCCGGACTTAATTCAGGCTGTCATTTTGAAGCCATCTATGTTCATACGCTTTGGAACCATACCGGTTTCGCCTCTAATAAAAGAATGGATCATGACCCTGCACCAGATGGATGAAACAGGGTGGCATTTCCGATACGAGCCTGAGACCGAAGGATTGATGGATGGTCAATGGCTTGATTGGTCACATTTTCGATATGCCATGGACACTCTTTTTAACACGCTTGATTCCGCATGGTTGAACATGCAGGAATCCTGTTAATTTTTCATACTGATTTAAACAAATTCTTATCATTAAATTTGCTGTAAGCATCAGCAAGGAAGAGTCTTGACCATTTCGTCTATTAACTGCTAAAAACGGATAATATCATTCACTCTAATGCAGGACGTATGATGACAGAAAATCAGGACAATGTGCTCACTATAGAAGAGTTGGCGGTCTATCTGAAAATCTCCAAGTCCTCCTTGTATAAACTGGCCCAGAAAGGCGAGGTTCCCGGCCAGAAGGTGGGCAAGCACTGGCGGTTCAGGCGGGATATTATCGACCAGTGGCTGGCGGACAGTCAAACTCCAAGTAAAAGGAAATAAAATCCATGCCGGATAAGGAACAAAGATTTCTCGATGCCCTGGATAAGAAGTTATGGAATGCGGCGGACAAGCTGCGCTCCACTCTTGATGCTGCCCAGTATAAACATGCGGTGCTGGGGTTGTTGTTTGTTAAATATGTGTCGGACGCCTTTGATATTCGGCGACAGGAGTTGATTGAGCAGTTCAAGGATTCGGAGCATGACTATTTTCTTGATCCCGGGGATTATGACTCCGAGGACGAATACCAGGCCGAGATTGCTGACGAGTTGGAGATTCGGGATTATTACACTGAAAAGAACGTCTTCTGGGTGCCGCAGCTGGCCCGCTGGCAGACCCTGCGCGACAATGCCACCCTTGCACCGGGCACCGAGATCGAGATCAAGAACGGCAAGACCCGCACCTACACCTTCCGCAGCGTGGGGCGGCTCATCGACGATGCCCTGGAGGCCATTGAAAAGGACAACCCCAAATTAAAAGGGGTGCTGAATAAATCATACGGACGCTTGCAGATCGACCAGTCCAAGCTCATCGAGCTGATCAACCTGCTTTCCGAAATTCCTTTTGCCCACGAAACCCTGCAGTCTAAGGACATCCTCGGCCATGTCTATGAATATTTCCTTGGGCAGTTCGCCTTGGCCGAAGGAAAGAAGGGGGGCCAGTTCTACACCCCGAAGTCCATTGTTTCGCTGATTGTTGAAATGCTGCAGCCCTTCGCCGGAAGAGTCTATGATCCGGCCATGGGATCAGGCGGTTTTTTTGTGCAGAGTGAACGGTTTATCAAGGCGCATGGCGGCAAGCTCGGTAATGTCTCCATCTACGGCCAGGAGTACAACCACACCACCTGGCAGCTAGCAGCCATGAACATGGCGATCCGGGGTCTGGACTTCAACTTCGGCAAGGAGCCGGCCAATACCTTTACCAATGACCAGCACCCTGACCTGCGGGCCGACACCATCATGGCCAACCCGCCTTTTAATATGAAAGAGTGGGACACCGGCGTCAGCGATGATGATCCGCGCTGGCAATACGGCAGGCCGCCGACGGGCAACGCCAATTTTGCCTGGCTCCAGCACATGCTTTATCATCTGGCACCCAATGGTTCCATGGGGTTGCTTTTGGCCAACGGCTCCATGAGTTCCAACACCAACACCGAGGGACAGATCAGAAAGGCCCTGATTGAAAACGATCTTGTGGAGTGCATGGTGGCTTTGCCCGGCCAGCTCTTCACCAATACCCAGATTCCGGCCTGTATCTGGTTTCTGACCCGCAACAAAAAAGAACGTAACGGCTTCCGGGACCGCTCCGGGAAAGTATTGTTTATTGATGCCCGCAACCTTGGCTATATGAAGGATCGGGTGTTGCGGGATTTCAAAAAGGAGGACATTGACAAAATTGCCGAAACCTTCCATGCCTGGCGGAAGGGTGAGGGATACGAAGACGAGGCCGGATTCTGCATGTCTGCCACTCTGGATGAAATCACCAAGCATGGCCATGTGCTAACTCCAGGCCGTTATGTGGGGGCTGCGGAAGAGGAGGACGACGGCGAACCTTTTACCGAGAAAATGGCTCGTTTGACAATTCAGCTTTCAGAACAGTTTGAGGAGAGTGGCCAGTTGGAAGAGCAGATTAAACAAAATCTGGCGGGGTTAGGTTATGAGTGCTGATTGGTCTTTTATCCCTCTAACAGAGCTTTATGAAATCAGATCTGGACTATCTAAATCCTCAAAAGACTTTGGTTCTGGTTATCCTTTTCTCTCTTTCAAAGATGTATTTTATAATTTTTTTGTCCCAGAAACTTTGACAGGGCTTGTGCAGACAAATGAGCGGGAAAGAGAGTCTTGCTCGATACAAAGAGGAGATGTCTTCCTTACACGGACCAGCGAAACGATTAATGAACTGGGAATGAGTTGCGTTGCCTTGAAAGATTATGAGCATGCTACGTTTAATGGATTTGCAAAACGTTTAAGGCCAAAAAGTGAGGTTGAATTACTACCAGAATATGTCGGATATTATTTGAGAAGTCCATCCTTTAGAAAATCAATGATGGCTTTTTCTACCCTAATGTCTACACGTGCCAGCTTAAACAACGAAATTATAGGCCGGTTAAAGCTACTTGTTCCACCTCGAAAGGAGCAAGAAAAAATTGCTCATGTTCTTAAAACTCTCGACGATAAAATTCAACTAAACAGCCAGATAAATCGGACCTTGGAGGAGATGGTTCAGGCCATTTTTAAATCCTGGTTTGTGGATTTCGGGCCGGTCAAGGCCAAAATCGAGGCCAAAGCCAACTGTCAGGACCCGGAACGCGCCGCCATGTGCGCCATCAGCTGCAAAACCGACGATGAGCTTGACCAGCTATCTCCAAATCAGCGAGAACAACTTGCTGCAACTGCTGCTCTCTTCCCCGATGAACTCTCCGAATCTGAGTTGGGTTTGATCCCGTGGGGGTGGGAGGTCAGAAAAATTGAAGACATTATAAAACGATTTCCAGTTGGCAAAAAATACTCTAAAAAAACTGCGTCAGAGCAAGGAGATGTCCCTATACTGGACCAAGGGAAGTCAGGCATTATTGGATACCATAATGATAAACCTGGGGTAACAGCCTCCCCTGATGAGCCAATCATAGTATTTGCGAACCATACCTGTTACATGCGTCTGATAATGCATAATTTTTCAGCAATTCAAAACGTGCTTCCGCTCAAAGGAATTGATTTCGACATTTATTGGGTTTATGGCGCAACATACGGCAAACAGGAATTCATTGAGTATAAAGGCCACTGGCCCGATTTTGTTATAAAAAAGGTTGTCGTACCGAATAATCAACTTAATAGCAAATATGGAGAGTATATTGGCACATTCTACAAGGCTATTTTTCAGAACGATCTTCAATCGTTAAGTTTGACAGAGTTAAGAGACACCCTTCTTCCTAAACTCCTTTCCGGCGAAATAGATCTGAGCCAGGTGCCCTAGTGGTGAATCATGAATAATAAATATTGGGAAAGCATACCAGTCTGGAAAGGAGATGGAAAATGTTTCGAGATTATGGCTGACCGTCTTAGCGGGCGTATTCCTGCAACCAGACTTGAACGCTGGCAGGATTTTTCCGAATTGCTGGAAAGTGACCTCTTCAACACCAACGGTGTTCAGTTTACTTTTCGTGGGCATCGGCGCTATGACTGGAGTCTGCTCCCCACCCTTGGCCGCTTGACGGAAAATGGCATTGTCAGTGCCGAATTGGCAGAAAAACAACTTGATCTTTTCAGAAGGGCGGTGCGCGGCAGATTGAAAGACACCTCTCTACTTGTTGAGTCTGAGCAGGAGGATGAACTCTGGTCCGTCGGCCAGCATCATGGTCTGATGACGCCATTGCTGGATTGGACCTATTCCCCCTATGTTGCCCTGTTTTTTGCCTTTGCCAAAGAGGATCAACAGGGAGAAGAAGATAATCCCTATCGTGCTGTATACGTCCTTAACAAATCCTTTGTGGCCGATGATGACCAGTGCCCGGACATTCGGCTGCTTGAACCCCGCAAAGATGATCATGGCCGCCTGGTGAACCAGGCCGGACTTTTTACTTTTTCCCCCACCGACGCGACCATTGAAAACAAACTTATCGAAACCATCTCTGACTTTGATGAATTCAAAGAGGCGGCGGAAGAGTCAGAAGCGGATGTGTTGGCCCGCTATATATGCAAAATTTACATCAGGAACGAAGACCGGGAAGGTTGCCTACGGAGTCTGAGACGCATGAATGTGCATCATGCAAGTCTCTTTCCTGATCTCATTGGGGCATCTGACTATTGCAATCTTCTAATGGAGGAGGCGCATCGGCAACAGGCCATTGAAGAAGGAGCAATAGAGAAAGAGGTTTCGGATACAGTTAAATTAGGTGACGAGGTAACCGCAGAAATTATTCCAGCAGAAGTCCCCGAAGACTTGAATGAAGTGGAAAGATTAACAGCTCTTTTGAATGGACCTGAGAAAAGCTCCCAGGTCGAACCCGGCCGTATACAACTCATTGCAAAACAGCTCAGCAAGGAATTTGAAAAACACAAGGTTGTGGATTGGGAAAGCCGGGATGCTATCCAGGCTAAGCTCCGTAATATTGCGCGGGTTATTTTGCGGAAATATAGCTATCCGGTTGCTTTACGAGATCCAGTGACTGAGAAAATATTAGCCGCTTTGTCGGAAGCCCAAAAAGATGAAAGCGAAGGAGTGCAAGAAGAGTGAGTGTCACCATAACCCAATTCGAAAAATGGCTGGACATCCCATCCGAGGACGAACACCTGGAATTCAAGGAAGCTAAAAATCGATTTGATTTTGAGAAACTGGTTGGCTATTGCGTTGCCCTTGCCAATGAGGGGGGCGGCCATATGGTGTTTGGGGTGACAGACAAGCCGCCCCGGCAGGTTGTAGGGACTGCTGCCTTTGAGAATCTGGAACGGACCAAGGCCGGTCTGCTGGAACGACTGCGCCTGCGAATTTTTGTCGAAGAAATTCTGCACTCCCAGGGACGGGTGCTGGTATTCGAGATCCCTTCGCGCCCCATCGGCATGCCTGTCCAGTATAAGGGGACCTACTGGATGCGTGGCGGGGAAGACCTGGTGCCCATGACTCCAGATATGCTCAAACGAATTTTTGACGAGTCCGGCCCGGACTTCTCGGCTGAGATATGCCCCAAAGCAACGCTTGCTGACCTTGCCCCCGAAGCAATTGAGAGGTTCCGCGCCGTGTGGGCGAGACGTTCAGGAAACGAATCCCTGCGGGAACTGCCGGCAGAACAGCTTCTTGAGGATGCGGAATTTGTTGTTGATCGCAGTATTACCATCGCTGCCTTGATCCTCCTGGGAACCACTAGGGCGCTTTCCAGGCATCTGGCCCAGGCGGAAATCATTTATGAGTACCGGTCCAATGAGGCCTCCATCCCCTACCAGCAGCGCAAGGAGTTCCGGGAAGGTTTTTTTCTGATTCATGACAAGCTATGGGAAACCATAAACCTCAGAAATGATCTGTTCCACTACCAGGATGGTCTCTTCCGGCAGGAAATCCCCACCTTTAACGAAGCCGTGGTGCGGGAGGCCATTCTGAACGCCATAAGCCACCGGGACTATCGGCTCGGCGGATCGGTGTTTATCCGCCAATATCCGACCCGGCTTGAAATTGTCAGTCCCGGCGGGTTTCCAGCCGGAATTACGGTGGACAATATTCTGTGGCGGCAATTTCCTCGCAACAGGCGGATCGCGGAAATTTTTGCCAAATGCGGCCTGGTTGAACGATCCGGCCAGGGAGCCAACCGGATGTTCGAGGAGTGCATAAAGGAAAGCAAGCCCATGCCGGACTTCAATGATACCGATGACTATCAAGTATCATTGACCCTGCACGGCGAAGTGCAGGACCCGCTCTTTCTTCATTTTCTGGAAAAAGTTGGTAAAGAGGTCTTAGCTTCGTTTACAACCAGGGATTTTTTGCTGCTCGATTTTATCCACAGGGAAGAATCTCTGCCTCCGGACTATTCAGATAGGATTCATCGCTTGTTGGACCTGGGTGTTATTGTCCGGGCAGGAAAAGGGAAATATATCCTGTCAAAGCGATTTTATGCCATGGCCGGGAAAAAGGGCGTCTATACCCGAAAGAAGGGACTGGACCGTGATACCAACAAGGCGTTGCTGTTGAAGCATATCATGGGCAACAAAAAGACAGGCACCCGACTTGATGAATTACTGCAGGTGCTCCCGGCTTTGAGCTATAACCAGGTGCAGACTTTGATGCGGGAATTAAAAAACGAAGGCGCTGCGCACGTGGTTGGGAAAACCAGAGGGGCTTTATGGTATCCCGGAGGCGAATGATTTTTTTTATGTTCAAAAATTTTTTGCAAACATAATTTACACGTAATTAAACATAATTTGGCGGCAAAAAAATCTTTGATATCAAAATGTTAACTATTATGTGGAATTGCGTTTTTTTTAAGCGTTAAAAATATCAGAAGATTTTATGGGGTATAAATGATCACCGAAGACCAGCTCGAAAAAATTTGCCTGGGGTGGTTTCGCGAAAGCTGCTATGAAACCGCATTTGGCCCGGACATCGCCCATGACGGAGAGATGCCGGAGCGGGTGGACTACCAGCAGGTGGTGCTAACAGATCGTCTGCTTGCGGCCATGCAGACGATCAATCCCCATGTTCCCACGCACGTTCTTGAAGAGGCTGTTCTTACCGTTATCAAGCCGGAATCGCCGGTCCTTATCCATAACAACCGCATCTTCCACAGGCTGCTGCTGGAAGGCGTGCCGGTGGCGTACAGTGATGGCGACGACACCAGGCATGACCACGCCCAGCTCATCGATTTCAACAATTTCCGCAACAATCAGTTCCTGGTGGTCAACCAGTTTACCATCCAGGGCACCAGGATGAATCGCAGGCCGGATGTGGTGGTGTTTGTCAACGGCCTGCCCATGGCGGTGATTGAGTTGAAAAACCCGAGCAACGAGCAGACCGATGTTTGGGATGCTTTCAATCAGCTGCAGACCTACAAGGAAGAAATTTCAGACCTGTTTGTTTTTAACGAGGCCCTGGTGGTGAGCGACGGCTGGACGGCCCGGATCGGTTCTCTGACCGCCAACAAGGAGCGGTTCATGCCCTGGCGCACTCTGAAACATGAAGATGACAAACCGCTCCTGGAATATGAGCTGGAAAAGATGGTCAAGGGTTTTTTCGATCCGGAACTGCTGCTGGACTATATCCGTTATTTTATCATCTTTGAACAGGAAGGCGATACCGTTATTAAAAAGATCGCCGGATACCACCAGTTCCACGCGGTGCGGGAGGCGGTGCGGGTAACGGTGATCGCATCAAAGCAGCCGGAAGACGGTCAGATTGCCGAGAATAGAGCCGGTTATGGGCAGGAAGTGGTGCCGGGATCGCGTAAGGCCGGTGTGGTCTGGCATACGCAGGGCTCCGGAAAAAGTATCTCCATGTGCTGTTATGCAGGCAAACTCCTGCAACAGCCGGAGATGAACAACCCGACCATCGTGGTGGTGACAGACCGGAATGATCTGGACGGCCAGCTTTTCAATACCTTTACAAATGCACGGGAACTGCTGCGGCAGACCCCGGTGCAGGCAGGCAGCCGGGATGATTTGCGGGAGATGCTGGCAGCTCGGCAGGCGGGCGGCATCATCTTTACCACAGTGCAGAAGTTCTCTTTGCTAAACGGTGAAGAGACCCACCCGGTGTTGAGCATCCGCAGCAACATCGTGGTGATCAGCGATGAGGCCCACCGTAGCCAGTATGGCCTGACGGCCCGGCTTGACACCAGGACCGGCAAATATATTTACGGTTTTGCCAAGCACATGCGGGATGCCATCCCCAATGCTTCGTTCATCGGTTTTACAGGTACACCGATCTCCATGGAAGACAAGGACACCCGCGCAGTGTTCGGGGATTATATTTCCATCTACGACATCCAGGACGCGGTGGACGACGGGGCCACGGTTCCGATATATTACGAATCCCGGCTGGCCAGACTCGACATCAACCGTGACGCCATTGAAGAGCTGAACGAGGAGGTGGAAGAGGTCATTGAGGATGAGGAAGACATTGCCGCACGAGAACGGACCAAGGGTAAATGGGCAGCACTGGAAAAACTGGTGGGGGCTGAACCGCGGCTGAAAGAGGTGGCCGAGGATCTGGTGACTCATTTTAAGGCCCGGATCGAGGTGACCCCCGGCAAGGCGTTAATCGTCTGCATGAGCCGGGAAATCTGCGTGCATCTTTATAATGCCGTTACCGCCCTGCAGCCGGTCTGGCATGATCCAGACCCTGAGAAAGGCGCAATTAAAATTATCATGACCGGGTCTGCCTCGGACCGTGAATTGTTGCGACCGCATGTGTACAGCCAGAAGATCAAAAAGCGGCTGGAGAAACGGTTCAAAGATGCGGACGACCCTCTGCAGTTGGTGATTGTCCGGGATATGTGGCTGACCGGCTTTGACGCCCCATGCTGCCATACCATGTATGTTGACAAGCCCATGCGGGGCCATAATCTGATGCAGGCCATTGCACGGGTGAATCGGGTATTTAAAGACAAACCGGGCGGTCTGGTGGTGGATTATATCGGTATCGGAAATGAGCTGAAACAGGCATTGAAGGATTACACCGATTCCAAGGGCAGGGGCACGCCGACTCTATTGGCCGAAGAGGCTTATGCTCTGCTGCTTGAAAAGCTGGAAGTCGTCCGGGCCATGTTCCATGGTTTTGATTACAGTGATTATAAGACCAATGCAGTCATGCTGCTCCCCATGGCTGCCAACCATATTTTGGGCCTTGATGACGGCAAGAAGCGTTTTCTTGATGCCATGGCCGCTATCACCAAAGCTTTTTCTTTGTGCAGTACCCTGGATGCGGCAGCATCACTAAGAAAGGAAATTGCCTTTTTTTCAGCGATCAAGGCGGCAATCATCAAACACACCACGGTTGATAAGAAACGAACCGAAGAGGAAAAGAATTCCGTTCTCAAGCAGATCCTTGATAATGCGGTGGTGGCTCACGGGGTGGCTGATATTTTTGCCCTGGCCGGATTGGACAAGCCCAATATCAGTCTCCTGTCCGACGAATTTCTGGAGGATGTACGACAGATGCCCGGCAGAAACCTGGCGGTTGAACTGCTTGAGAAACTGCTGCGTGACGCCATCAAAGCCCGCACCCGCAATAATGTGGTTCAGGAAATGAAATACGGTGAACGACTGCTGGAAACCCTGCGGAAATATCACAATCGGGCGATTGAAACCGCCCAGGTTATTGAAGAGTTGATCCGGATGGCCAAGGATTTCCAGAAGGCCATGAAACGGGATGAAGAGCTGGGGTTGTCTCCTGACGAAATTGCTTTCTACGATGCCCTGGCAAACAACGAAAGTGCGGTGCGGGAACTTGGCAATGAGATCCTCAAAAAGATTGCCCATGAACTGACTGAAAAGCTGCGCGCCGGCACAACAGTGGACTGGCAGGTGCGTGACAGCGTGCGGGCCAAAATGAGAAACATGATCCGGCGGCTGTTGAAGAAATACAAGTATCCCCCGGATAAAAGGGATGACGCTATTGAATTGGTGTTGAGACAGGCTGAAAAATTGTCGCATAACCGGACTTTTTAATCACACATAATCTGGGAGGCAAGCTGTGCCGGTGTTTTTTGGAAAAGAGCAACATGTGTTAATCCAGTTGGGAACCTGTAATGACTTACTGTGGACTACATCACAAATAAATGGAAAATGGAATCAAGACGACCACAGATGTCGTAAGAAGCATCATTGAAGCGGACCTGAACTCATAATTTTTTTTATTTACTTGGGTGCATATAATCTGCAAGAGATGTACCATTAAATCTCACTGATTCTTAAAAGGAGGTAAACATGCCACACTTACAATTTGAAATTAATCAACAGGTTGAAAACAGCATTAAAAATACGTTTGCTAATGAGATACGTGCCGCCTTTGCTGAAATAATGGATACCGGAACTGACCATATCGCCATATCAATCAGAGAATACAGTAAATACAATTTAACGATCGGTCGGGCCAATCCGGAAGATGAGATCTGTCTGATGAATCTTGATATCAGGGAAGGCCGTACCATAGCGCAACGAAGAGAACTGGCACTTCGATATATGAATATTGTTAAAAATAATTTCAATGTAGAGACTGAAAATCAATATATCACCTTCACCCAGCATCCGGGTGAAGATTTTCATCTGGTTGAAAAGTATCTGGCCGGCTGGGAGACTGGTGAAGACCCGTTAGCTGATTAAGGAATGAGTCCGAAAGAACCTGCTATGACCCGCCATGTGGAAAACGGCCTTTCAATGCTGCCACGCAAGGTAAAAGAGTTTCCCGGTATTTCAGATCTGCCCGTGGTGTCGGTGCTGGGGCAGATGGACAACGCCCTGGAAGAGAAACGTTATGCCCTGCTGGCAGCCCCGCCGGGGGCCGGAAAGACGACCCTTGTGCCCCTGGCTTTGATGGCTCGTCCCTGGTTGAAAAATAAAAAAATCATCATGCTGGAGCCCAGGCGGCTGGCGGCCCGGGCCTGTGCCGCCCATATGGCTGAACTTCTTGGGGAACCTGTGGGCCGGCGTATTGGATACCAGGTCCGCATGGAAACATGCATTGGCCCCAAAACCCGGGTACAGATTGTCACCGAAGGAATCCTTACCCGCCGGCTGCAGTCTGATCCGGGGCTGGAAGGGGTGGGGCTTGTTATTTTTGATGAATTCCATGAACGCCATATCCATGGGGATCTGGCCCTGGCCTTAAGCCTTGATGCGGCGGAAGGCTTTGCCGAAGACCTGCGCATTGCGGTCATGTCCGCCACCATGGACACCCGGGCATTGTCCGGTCTTTTGGGAAATGCCCCGGTGATTTCGTCCCAGGGCAAAACCTGGCCTGTGGAAACCATATATGTGGATCCGCACAATCAAAAGGGGGCTTCCGGTTCCAAGCCTGGATGGGCCGGTATTCTGCCCACCTGTCTGAATACCGTGGTCAAGGCCATGGCCTGCCATGACGGAGATATTCTGGTTTTTCTGCCCGGTGCCGCAGCCATCCGGCGTCTTGTCGGCAAATTAAATGAAAAATTTAAGCAGGATGCCGCTGTAAAAGTGATCCCTTTGTTCGGCAGCCTCTCTTTCAAGGATCAAAAAGCGGCCATTGAGCCGTCAGCACCAGGAAACAGGAAAATCGTTCTGGCCACCCCCATTGCCGAGACATCCCTGACGATCCAGGGTATCCGGGTGGTGGTGGATGCAGGCCTGGTCAACCAGCCTGAATTTTCACCGGGCCGGGGCATGACCCGGCTTGAAACCCGGCCTGTGTCCAAAGCGTCTGCAGACCAGCGCAGGGGCCGTGCCGGCCGCACCGCTCCAGGCATCTGCTACCGCCTGTGGCCCCAATATGTGCACCAGGGCCTTGTACCGTTCAACCGTCCTGAAATCCTCAACGCGGATCTGGCACACCTGGTCCTCGAGCTTGCCCTTTGGGGGGTGCGTGATCCATCCGAACTCAAGTGGCTGGACATCCCTTCGCCCCAGGCGGTTGCAGCGGCAAAAGACCTGCTTGTTTCCCTGGGCGCCCTGGACCATGGGGGCGCAATCACGGCCCATGGCCGGGAGATGCTGACGGCGGGTATCCATCCCCGGCTGGCCCATATGGTTCTGCGGGCCAAAAAGATGGGCCACGGCTTTTTAGGATGCTGCCTGTGTGCACTGGTTGAGGAAAAAGATATTGTTACCGCTGAATATGGCCACCGGGACCCCGATATCGTACTGCGCCTGGAGATGCTGGCCAAACTATCGCATGCCAGAACGCATAAAAGAGAGTTCCCCCATCGGGAGAGGGCCTTATCCATCCTGGCCCAATCCCGGCGGCTTGCCGGCCTGTTTAATATTCAAGGCCGGGGCATGGATATGAATGCGGCCGGAAGGCTTCTGGCCCAGGCCTTCCCGGACCGGGTGGCGGTAAGGCGCAGTGCCGGATCGTTGTCCTTTTTAACCGCCAAAGGCAGTGGTGTGTTTTTTGACACGAAGAATTCCTTGTCTGCCCGTGATTTTATTGTGGCTGTTGAGGTGGACGGCCAGGCAAAGAATGCGCGTATTTTTCTGGCCGCAGGACTGGACCGGGCAGATTTGGAAAATGACTTCCCAAGGGAACTGGCAACCCAGGACGTCGTGGACTGGGACCCGGGGACCGATTCTGTAAAGGCGGTCAGGCAAACCCTGTTCGGCCGGATTGTTGTCAGCCAAACGCCGTTGCCGGCACCGGACCCGGAAGCGGTGAAATCCGCCCTGATCAGGGGAATCAGGGAAACCGGTCTTCAGATACTTGACTGGCGGAAAAAAACCATGAATTTCAGGGACAGGGTGATTTTTCTGAAAGGTCTTGCCAAGGCCTTTCCGGATTTTGCCCGGTTGCCCGATGTGGGAGATAAGGCCCTGACAGAGACGCTGGCAGACTGGCTTGGTCCCTTTCTTTGCTGCGGGGTGACCTCTGCTGCCGGACTCAAGCGCGTGGACCTGGATGCTGCCGTAAAAGCGCTTTTTACCTGGGATCAGTTAAAAACAGTAGACCGGCATGCCCCCACCCATATCCGGGTACCGTCCGGATCAACCATTCCCATCCGGTACGCCGATAAAAACGGGCCTTTGGCATCTCCGGTGCTTGCGGTCAGAATCCAGGAAGTGTTCGGCATGGCTGCCACCCCTGTGATTGCCGCAGACCAGGTACCATTAACCCTTCACCTGCTATCCCCGGCATCCCGGCCGGTTCAGATCACAACCGACCTGGCTCATTTCTGGGCACATACCTACCAGGAGGTAAAAAAAGATCTCATGGGACGTTATCCCAAGCATTTCTGGCCCCGGAACCCACATACCGCTCAAGCTACGGCCAGGGTCAAACCCCCAGGGTCGCCCCGGAGGGGCGGTTCTCGTAAAAGCAGAACGGGTCACGGTCGGTGAAGACATTGAGTCCCATACCGTAGGCGACGGCCTGGCATCCCCGGCACACAGGGGAGAGGCGGCATCCCTTGCAGGCGGAACTGCCGTCCCTGTATTGTCTGGCCCTGGCAGATGTGTATATTTCATCCAGTGAATTTTCATTGATACTGCCGATATATGAGGGAAATTTTCGACAGGCATGGACTTCACCGTCCGGCAGGAGGGCGACAAAATTAAACGCCGCGCCGCAGCCGAATCCGGTACAACCGCCAAACAGATCCCGGCCTGTGTCCTCCTTTACGATGTTGATCAAGTTGTCTTTCATTCTGATAACCGGATTTGATGCGGCAGCCCGTACAAATTTTTGTAAGAACCGGCGGTAATCTTCGGGCTCCGGCAGGGTTAAGGCGGCACCCTCCCCGACCATGGCCAGCCGGTTAAAGGTAAAAGAATCGGTTTTTTCCCTCAAAATTTCAGCCAGGGGGAGCACCTGGTTCATATTGTCGCTGTTCAGGGTGAGCATGACCATGGAATAAACGTCCTGTTCCCGGAGAAGGTCCAGAAAATCAAGGGATCTTTTGAAATGGCCCTTACCCCGGATATAGTCGTTGTATGCTTCCAGGCCTTCCAGGCTGATTTGATAGTGGGTCAGGGGTTGGATCTCTTGAAGCCGTGTAATGGGTTCTTTTTGTGCGGGATTCCCAAGTATGGCAAGGGAGAATCCCCTTTGGGAGGCCTCGTAATAAAGTTTTTCAAAATCAGGATAGAGCAAGGGATTTCCACCAGTGAAGGTAATATGGCCTCTTACGTGTGCGGCAAGGGTGAAATCGAAGAAATCATCCAGTATCTCCATGGCCTTGGAAAAGGGGATCGAATGCCTGCTGCTCCTGTCGTAGCAATGCCTGCAATGAAGATCGCAGGCCTGGGTGATGTGCCATTGAAGGGTAAAACTGTCCGACACCATATAAGACTCAAACCCTGGGTTATCCGTTAATAGTTCAGGGTTCCGGCGGATAAGGGACTTAGGATTGATAAGAATGCCCTCATTGACGGCATGGTGGAAGACGGCCAGAATTTTGGCCCTTGACGTCTTGCCCCGGCGGGCAGCGGTGTCAAAATCAATTTCCTCGACCATTAGCTTTAAAGCCAGCAGGTCATCGTCGGTTGCATCCCGGCACATCAAGTGACAGGTTACAGGCTCCCGCCATATAAGGACATGGCCTTCTCCCGGCTCCGGCTTTTGCGGGGGCTTGTTACCATATCCGGCCATGGCATCGGGCAGGTGCTTCCATGACACGGGGACCAGCATCAGGTCGGGATTGACAAACACCGTTTCGCGCGGGGATAAATCGGATGGCTCTTTGTCGGAGAGTTTGAAAATTCCCTGCTCAATGCAGGCCAGATCGTAAATATAAGGCGCAATATCTTTGATTTGCGCCGTTGGATCAAGTTCGGAGGCATCCAGGAAGTGGATGAATGATTCCGGACTTGGTTTGCCCAATGCCGCAAGAATTCCGTCCCAGGTGATGTTGCCCAGAATCCTGCGGCAATTGGGGAAATGCTGTGTTAAAACGTCACAGGTTGAAAGATGGTTGTTAATTTTCACGGTTAACCGTCGCTTGGGTTCCTTGTTTTTACCGGCACTTCATGGGGCCGGTCGCCACGCGTAATGCATGCAGCCTGCATGCTTGATGTTTAGCCTCAGCCGCTTGTGCTTTTTTTCTCATCGGTGCCACCTGCACCGCTGTTATCATTACTTGAGTCACTCTGGGAACTACCTGTTCCCGAATTTTTGTCTCCTCAGCCACTTCCGTTCGTACAGCCGGACAGGGTGGCCGTAGACCCGGTGAGCAGCCCGGCAATGCATAAGCCGGCCAGCAGCTTTTTCAGTTCTTTACTGTCCATATCTTACCTCCGGAAAAGATGTGATACACATTTGCGGTTTTCTACCTGGGAAAAAAACCAACGCCCTTTGCCACAGCCAGAGCAGAGAGATTGTCGTTGGATAGATCGTGACTATAGATGCCGTGACATATTATAGATTTTATCAAATAGGGACCGTATTGCATAGATTTAATTTGGGCTCTTTTGTAATATTGTTAAAATTCATCCATCATGCTACATTTGGTTTTTGATTAAACAAACATGGAAACAATATGCGAATCGCCGTTATTTCAGACATTCATGGTAATATTGAGGCATTTAAAACAGTACTGAAAGATATGGCACTTCAGGCAGTCAATAAAATTATTTCCCTGGGGGATAATATCGGATACGGCGCTGATTCCGAGGCGGTTATCCAACAGATCATCGCAAGCAGGATACCATCGATTATCGGCAATCATGAACTGGCCTGTGTAAATAAAAAAGTGTATAAGTGGTATACTAGGGATGTAAAAAAATCTATAGATTACACCTTATCCAAATTGTCACCATCATCTATTGACTATATAAAAGGATTACCCGTCAATCTTTCTCGGTATCAGGCTTTTTTTGTCCATGGGTTCTGGCCGGATTCTGTTCGACATTATCTTCATCAAATCCCCGACGCTGAATTGCGCCATGCGTTTGGGCAGATAAAAGAATCCATCTGTTTTTTAGGGCATACCCACAGATTAACCCTTATTTTCCCTGAAGATGGCGAGATTCAGGTTCAACCATTGAATCCGGGGTTGACTCAGCTTGAAAAAAATAAAAAATATATGGTGAATGCCGGCAGTGTCGGCCAGCCCCGTGGCGGCGACCCCAGAGCCAAATATGTGATCTGGGATACGGAAAGATATTGTCTGGACATCCGGTATATAGACTATGACAATCAAACAGCCGCCCGAAAAATAGTGGCCGCAGGCCTGCCGTTTAAATATGCCCAGGCGGTAGATCCGGACATAAAAAAATAAGCCTCCCTCTTTTCTTTATTTTACACGCGATCATGAACTTAGCGCCCTTTGGGCGGGCTGTTAGGTGCTGGGTGCTGGGTACTGGGAAATGGAAATTCCTATACTCTCAAGTTACAGAACAGACCGCTTTGACAAAATTATAATCAAAAAGATCGCTGCAGGTCACAAATCCCATTTGAGCATCCACGGTCCAGACAGATTTTTTTGAACGGGTATCACTGCTCCAGAGCCACTTTTGATCGGGTGAGAATACAGGCTCCATGCAGAAATCGTCATCATGCATCGGGTTTACCAGGGAAAGTATTTCGTTAATGGTGGGCATGCGCCAGTTTCGATATCCGCCGAATCCGGATTCGGACAGCATCCGGATATAGCGTTGGGCCTGATCCCACATCATGGGATAGCGGGAACCGGATTGCTGCCAGACCAGGTTAGTGGCATGGTCTATCACCGTGGTATCATTTATTTTCTGAAACGCATTTTCAACAAAGACCGCCGGCTGGTGCAGATCATCCAGGTTGAAAACCGCCCTGGCATCTTTTGCAAGTATTCTGGACGATTCGGATCTGATGGGGAGCGTGGGTTTGATCTGCGTGGGTTTATTCTGGGAAGCCGTCTTTTTTTCCTGAACAATATCATCCGGCGCAACACATTCCCTTTGCCTGGCATTCTTATATTGCACCCAAAACGCCTTTAATCCTGCTGACATTGTGTCCGCTGTCTGAAACCGGTCATCCGGATGCGGGGCAATCGCCTTGAGAATGAACCGGTCACAGTTGCGATCCAATTGTGCATTTAATTCACTGGGCAGGGCTGGAATTTTATCGGGCAGATGACCTGTTAGCATCCGGTAAAGGATCACCCCGGCAGAATACAGATCTGCTCTTTGATCCACGGTTTCAGGAGAATCAATCTGTTCCGGAGCACTATAAAACGGTGTGCCGATGGTCAGTTTTTCTGCACCAAGAAATTGTTTGTCACCCCTTCGTCTGGAAAGACCAAAATCAACAATCTTCACCGTTCCTGTATCTGCAATCATAATATTAAAGGGTTTTATATCCCGGTGAATGATATCCGCCTCGTGCAGACGGCAAAGCCCTTCAATAATCTGGGCCAGGTAATGGCAGGCTTTCTCAACAGACACCGTTCTGGAGGGCCTGTCCGCCCAATAGGATTCGCCAATGAGTTGTCCCAGATTCCGGCAGTAATAGTCCATCAGGTAAAACAATTCCGCTGCTGTCTCTTCAAGACTCCAGATGCTCATCACATTGGGGTGCCGGATATTTGCAATCACCGCTGCCTCATGAATAAACTGCGCTCTGAGGCTTGTTAAACCAACCTTTTTAATCAACGACCGGCTGGGGGTGAACAATTTTAAAGCTGCCGTTTTTTCAAGCACCGGGATGGTGACGCGATAAACCCGGCCCATGGAGCCACTGCCGAGAAATGCGTTAATCTGATATTTGCCGATATATTTGCTGTTTTTACTGGTCATGATTCGATATGAGGTTAACGCAGGGCTTTCATGGCCCCCATATATCCACGCAGTTTTTTGCCCACGATTTCCACAGGATGGTTCCGGATGGCATCATTAACCTGGATCAGGCGAATGTTGTCCACACTGTTGTCTTCAAGGGCCAGGCCTTTGCCGATCACATCGGTATCAAGGCCTGCCATGAAATCTTTAAGCAGGGGGACTGCAGTATGGGCAAACAGATAACAGCCGTATTCCGCAGTATCTGAAATCACCACGTTCATTTCATACAGTTTTTTCCTGGCAATGAGGTTGGAGATCAGGGGCACCTCATGCAGGGATTCATAATAAGCGGACTCCGCAATAATGCCGGCGGAGACCATGGTATCAAAGGCCAACTCCACGCCTGCCTTGATCATGGCCACCATGAGAATGCCGTTGTCAAAATATTCCTGCTCCGGGATGTCTGCGTCCTGGGACGTCGATTTTTCAAACGCCGTATCCTGGGTCTGGTCCCGCCATTTGAGCAGATTGGCGTCATCATTGGCCCAGTCTTCCATCATGGTCTTTGAAAAATAACCTGTCATGATGTCGTCCATGTGCTTGTTGTACAACGGTGTCCAGAGTTCTTTAAGCTGCTCGCTTAATTCAAAGGCCTTGATCTTAGCCGGATTGGACAGCCTGTCCATCATGTTGGTGACACCACCGTGTTTCAGGGCTTCGGTGACGGTCTCCCAGCCATACTGAACCAGTTTGGATGCGTATCCTTCATCCATGCCGCCTTCAATCATCTTGTCATAGCACAGCAGCGCGCCGGTCTGCAGCACCCCGCATAAAATGGTCTGTTCGCCCATGAGATCCGATTTCACTTCAGCCACAAATGAGGATTGCAACACACCGGCCTTGTGACCGCCGGTACCGGCTGCATAGGCTTTGGCAAGTTCAAAGCCCTCTCCTCTGGGATCGTTTTCCCGGTGCACGGCAATCAGGGTAGGCACGCCAAAGCCTCTTTTGTACTCTTCTCTTACTTCGGTGCCCGGGGATTTGGGTGCCACCATGATAACGGTGAGGTCTTCTCTGATCTGCATGCCCTCTTCCACAATATTGAACCCATGGGAATAGGAAAGGCAGGCATTTTTTTTGATCAGCGGCATAATGGATTCAATGACATTGGTGTGCTGTTTGTCCGGGGTCAGGTTGATGACCAGATCGGCTGTGGGCAGCATCTGTTCATAGGAACCTACGGCAAAGCCGTTCTCCGTGGCATTTTTCCAGGATTGCCGCTTCCCGGAAATAGCGGCTTCCCTTAACGTATAGGATACATCCAGGCCGCTGTCCCTTAAATTCAGGCCCTGGTGCAGGCCCTGGGACCCGCATCCCACAATCACAATTTTTTTTCCCTTGAGTGCCTCAACCCCGTTAAATTCTGAAGGGTCCATGAACCGGCACTGGGACAGTTCTTCAAGTTGCAGCCGTAATGGCAACGTATTAAAATAATTGGTACCCATATCGTATCTCCTTTGTGTGTGAATAATGTTGTGAATAAAATGGCTTAAAACCACTGTTGCGTCAAATGAATCATTTGCAATTTCACATTGCAGATAATGAAATACTCTTTTAAAATACGCCAAACTGCGATCATTGACCACGTTAAGGCTGAAAAATATAAATGGATATACGCACCCTTAAATTATTTTACCACCTGGCCGGGTCCCTGCATTTTTCCCGGACAAGCCAGGCGTGCAATATTTCGCCGTCTGCCCTGACCCGGGTGATTCAACGCCTGGAAACAGATATGGGAAAACAGCTTCTTGTACGCGGCAACCGTTGTGTGGAGCTGACCTATGCCGGACAGGCCTTTAAAAAATATGCCGAGGATGTCATCGGCCGTTTTGAACGGCTCCAGGGGGAATTATCAAAGGATGCGATCCTGTCCGGTCAGCTTTCCCTTTACTGCTCGGTGACCGCCGCTTACAGTATCCTGCCCGGATTTATTCCCCGCTACCGGGCCATGCACCCCGGAGTGCAGATCCACCTTGAAACAGGAGACCCTGCCCAGGCCATGGATCGACTGATGAACCGGGATGCAGATGTGGTCATTGCAGCCCTGCCGGAAAAACCCGGTGTTCAGATCAGTTTTCTAAACATGGCCCTCAGTCCCCTGATTTTTATCGGAGCCAAAGATTATCCCGATGTCCTGGTCACAGACGGCAAAGGGAGACCGGACTGGAAAAAATTCCCTTTGATTCTTGCAGACAAAGGTCTAAGCCGGGAGCGTATTGATACGTGGTTTATTGAAAATGCCGTGGTCCCGCACATTTATTCCCAGGTTACAGGCCATGAAGCCATTATCGCCCTGGTGAACCTGGGATTCGGAATCGGCCTTGTACCCCGGCTGGTTCTTGAAAAAAGCCCGCTTTACCGGAATATTGTTGTCCTGGACAACATGCCGGAACTGCCTCCTTATGAAATAGCCCTTTGCACACGGAATGCAAATCTTTCCAACCCCCGGGTCCGGGCCCTGTGGGATATCGTTGCAGGGGCGTCTTCCCTTCCCCTTGGTAAGCCAGGTCCATGAATATATTAAAAACGTGGAAAGGTTTATTTTCGTTTAAACGAAAGAAAGATTGCCATGGGATTTACCGTCTCATAATAAATCAGGGTGGCCGGGTCCCTGGCTGTCTGCGCCTCAATGGAAAAAGCAGCTGCGTTTTCAATATTCAAAGGTGCCTTATCCGGAAAATAGATATCGGAATAGTATTCCGGATCATAGGGCGATAACACGACCTGCTTGGGCGTATCCACGGCAGTGACATGACAGGGGATGAAAAATTCATAACACACGGTTCCATTATCAAGCCATGCATTAAACGATTTGATGAACTTCACCTCAAAGGGCTTTCCGTCTATTCTGACATGGATGTAATAATTATACGGGGCAATATAACCAAAGGCTTTTTCCTTAATCACCGCCACCTCTGTGGCATCCAGGGCCTGATTATGGTCTGAGTCAAAATCCTCGCTGATCATGACGGAAAACATCTCGTCAAAGGTCCAGTTCACCCTGAAACCGGCCAGGCCCTTATCATCAAAAACAAAACCGGTGCGCTGGGAAATGAAGACATGGGGATGAGGTATCCCGGAAAGGGGAACCAGAATAATTAAAAAAACAAGCTGAAGCTGAAAAAGTAAATTGGGTCGGGGCATGACAGATCTTTCAACTTTTATAAAAAACCGGCAAGAAAACCCCTAAGTCTTTAGCTTCGGGGATGAATTGACGGATTGTGATGTGCTTTTTAGCCTATGCATTTCTGAAAAGCACTCAATTTAGGACAGTAGCATAGGTCTTTTGTCAACATGCCTTCAGTTGAAGGCAGTAGAGTTTTTGTAATAGAGACTCTCAGGCTCTATTCTGGAACTCTACAATAAACCAGTGATCCACTTTGCCAATGTTATCCGTAGGTTTAAAGTTTGCATCACTTCTCCTACCCTCAGAGATGTTTAAACACAAACCGCAGACTTTGGAACGAGTGGAGTATTCCAAGCCGCCTACAATATATTCTACAGTAACGTAGTTTTCAAAGAACTTAGGCTAATCAACTTGGCTTGAAAGTTGCCTCTCAAGCCACTCGGTCTTTAGCCGAGGGGTTGTTGACTGTGGACTGAATCACCGTGAAAAACCAGGTCATTCTGTGATTGTTATATATGTATCCGTCTATCTTTTCAAGGCGGGCTTCAGGACAATCGCAGAGTCCTTGCCGGCAGTTCAAGAGTATAGGAATTTCCATTTCCCAGCACCCAGTACCCAGTACCCAGTACCCAGTACCCAGCACCTACCAGCCCGCCCAAAGGGCGCTAATTTAATCTTGACATAGTTCGTTTCTCCTTATAAAAACGACAGGATTGTTTCTTTTCAAAGAAACATATTTATGCAACTAAAATTGATATCTATACCCTGAATAGAAAATGGAGTCGAATTATATGTCCACTAAAATTTTTTTAAGCGAAGATGAAATTCCCCGTCAATGGTATAACCTGGCAGCAGACCTGCCCGGTACCATTAACCCGCCCCTGGGACAGGACGGCAACCCCATCAGTCCGGATATGCTGGCCGCGGTATTTCCCATGAATCTGATTGAACAGGAAATGTCCCAAGAGCGCTGGATCGATATCCCCGAGGGAATTCTGGATCTACTTTACCGGTGGCGGCCCTCTCCCTTGCACCGGGCGATACATCTGGAAAAAGCGCTGGGTACACCGGCAAAGATTTTTTATAAAAATGAAAGTGTTTCCCCGGCCGGCAGCCATAAACCCAATACTGCCGTGGCCCAGGCCTGGTACAACAAGGAGTTCGGCATCAAACGTTTGACCACGGAGACCGGTGCCGGCCAGTGGGGGTCTGCGCTCTCCTATTCCTGCGCCCTGCTCGGTATGGAGTGCAAGGTGTTCATGGTCAGGATCAGTTTTGACCAGAAGCCGTTCAGGAAATCACTCATGCAGACCTGGGGCGGAGAATGTATTGCCAGTCCCTCAAATGAAACCCAGGTAGGCCGGGATATCCTGGCAGAAATGCCGGATACGCCGGGTTCTCTTGGCATTGCCATTTCAGAGGCCATTGAAGCGGCCGTTGCTGATGAAACCGGCAAAACCCGGTACTCGTTAGGATCAGTGCTCAACCATGTCATGCTGCACCAGACCATTATCGGACTGGAAGCAAAAAAACAGCTGGACAAGTTCGGCATAAAAAAGGTAGACACCGTGATCGGCTGTGCCGGCGGTGGTTCCAATTTTGCGGGTCTGGCCTTCCCCTTTGTCCTGGATAAAATCAACGGCGCAGATATTGAAATCATTCCCGTGGAGCCGGCTTCCTGCCCGACCCTGACGGCAACCCCGTTTTCCTATGACTATGGGGATGTGGCCCAGATGACCCCCATGCTGCCCATGCACTCTTTAGGGCACAAATTCATCCCGGCCCCCATCCATGCCGGCGGCTTAAGATACCACGGCATGGCACCCCTGGTGTCCCATGCCGTTGAAGCCGGGCTGATGAGCCCCATGGCCATCAAACAGCTGGAATGTTATGAGGCGGGCCTGATGTTTGCCCGCACCGAAGGCCTGGTTGTGGCCCCTGAAACCTGTCATGCCGTGGCCTGTGCCATCCGCTCTGCAAAACAGGCCAAAGAAGAAGGAAAGGAAAAAACCATTATATTCAACCTGTCAGGCCATGGGCTCATGGACCTGGCCGGGTATGAAAAATTCATGAAAGGGGAACTCCAGGATATTGTCATGTCTGCTCAGGATGTGAAAGAATCCGTAGGTATCAGCACTGCCGGGAATCCGGTCCCCAAAATTTAATCTGCTGTCCCCCCCAATTTACCCCGGCACCACCACTGTGATGTTACTGCGTAGTATGATCTGTCGCAACATCCTGATGCGCCGGGGTATATTTATGATTGAGTTTAAGGAAAACAGGTAATTATTTCCCTTATCCTTTTCTTTTATAGGAAGTTCCTGCCTCGTCAACCGTGATATTTTTAATTTCACGCATAGTTATATCTATCATAACAAATTGAAAATATTGGATATAAATCTATATATAGATTAAGTGGCATGATGGTTGCTTCTTTGACGGTAAAACCTATGAAAAAGGCCAATACGTCGATCATCGAGAATAAAGTAAAGGGGAGTCATGTTATCCAATGTTTCAGAGATCAATGCGTTACTGTCAGGAACTTCTTCAGGCGCCCTCGTGAATGCAACCGATAGCAGCGCTGTTTCCAAAGACAGTGGTTTTGCGGTATCCGCATTTCAGGCACAACTGGACAAAACCATGCAGCAGACTCCAAGCATGGCTCCAAGCATGGAACGCACAAATGAGATGAGAGGCGTTGTGGACGACACAAAGGGCGGCCTTTCAAAAATCTCAAAAGATCATAATATGCAAACGGAAGCCTCATTGCTGAACACTGCGCAAAAGCGCAATCTATCCATGGGGGAGCAGAACATTGAAATCGCTACCCTGGAAAACGCTCATTTTGCTGTCCGAACGACTAAACAGAAGGGGGCTGACACTGAAACCGAAATCTCACCCCAAGACATGGCGCAAGACCCCAATCCGGCCATAGGCGGGCGGAACATTGAAATCGCCACCCCGGAAAACGCTCATTTTGCTGTCCGAACGACCAAACAGAAGGGGGCTGACACTGAAACCGAAATCTCACCCCAAGATATGGCGCAAGACCCCAATCCGGCCATAGGCAGGCGGAACATTGAAATTCCCACCCCGGAAAATGCTCATTTTGCTGTCCGAACGACCAAACAGAAGGTTTCAAACATTGAAGAGGCGCTGGAAAATGGCGGCGGCACTGAATTCCTCACGCAATTAAAAAGTCTGCTTTTATCCCTTTCCGATTCCGATCTGGACAATCTATCCATAGATAAAGAGGGACTTGAAGCCCTTGGACATCTGCTTGTTCAGGCAGGTTTTGACCAGACTTCTGTTGAGGAACTGATGTCGAATTTAACCCTTACCCTCGAAGAGAAGAACGGCCTGATATCCGTGTCCGATTTCATGGGTGAATTGTTTGAACTGCCCCTTGCTGAAGATGAGGATATCACCCAGGCAGAGACGCTCATGCCCACCTCGGATCTGCCCTATATCAAATCACTTTTGTCAATGATGGGGGTGGATGCGCATAAAATCACCGCAATCATGGATGACGTCTCCGAAGGAACCCGGGGATTTGATTTTGATGGGTTTATTGAACAGCTTGAGCAGCTTTTGAATACAGCCGGTGAATCCGGCCTGACCTATCAGACAGATGGTGAGGATGACGCATATACCACCCTTTTAAAACAACTTGATCTGGATTCTTTTATTATTATTAAAGAATCCGGCGAGCCGTTGACCCTGACCACAGTAATTGATGCGTTGGGGCAAAAACTTGATTCTATAAAAGACGGCCGGGCTGACCGGCCTGAACAATCCGTATCAACAATGTTTACAACGGATTCCATTGACGCACTTGCAACCCCGTCCGGCCGTCATGGATTGCTTAATCAGCTTTTTTCCGGACTGAATATTCAAGAAAATAGTGAACAGGGTATTAATTCCACCCTAGCGCTTAGCGCAAGTTCAAATGCCATAGTCAAAGAAATTGAGGATCGGTTCCAGGTTCAGTTCATGGATCAAATCAGCAGGGATGACGTGAATACAACAAAAAAGACTGTCGATACTCCGGCATTTGGCAATACGAGATTCGCTGATATTCAAACAGAGAATACCGACTCTGATCGTGCATTTAAAATAGCCAATAATTTTTCAGGCACGGCTGGAACAAGCAAAGAATCGGTATCACAGGCTTCCATTAAAGCAGCCCAGGCCGATGCCGCTGCTCTGGAAAAGGCGGCGTCCAGCACCAATTTCCAGTCAGGGGACACAACGTCTAAAATATCAGAAACCCAACCCCTTGTCTTTGGTGTGGAAAAATCAATTACAACAACGACGGTGGGAGCGTCAAACACACAAAGAAGCGAGCAGGCCTTTTCTACACTGCCTGACTTTGTCACCCGACAGGTGGAAAAAAGCATTGTCCGGTCCATTAACACCGGTGACGACACCATCCGGATGCAACTGAAACCCGCTGAGTTAGGCCGGGTGTACATGAGTATTGAGCATACGGAGAGCACCATGAAAGTCAGCGTAATTACCGAAAATCAGTCAGCAAAAGATATTCTGGCAGCCAATGTTAATGAAATCAAAACCATGCTCTCTTCCTCGGGGATCAGTCTTGAAAGCTTTGAAGTTGATATGAGCAGCGATTTCCAGCAGTCCATGGCCGATTCCCGGGCCCAGGATCAGTCCGCCGGAAAAAAGCGGCTAAAACGCAGGGCCGGTGACGATGCCCAGGAAGATGGGGCAGATAATTTAACAGTTCAGCGCACTGTTAAAAATAACAGCGGAGCGCTGCACTTTGTTGCATAAGGCCCATAATCAAAATAATCAAAATAAACGCTCCCATATGGTTTGCCTTTTCATCCGTCTTCTTCGTTGTGACAATGAGTACATATTTCAATATGCATATGCTCCCATTGCCACGCCTTGAATACGAATGAAAATTCTAAACCATATTTGGGAAGATTTTATTCCGATCATGGGCCTAAGAGCCTGTCAAAACCTTGACACATTAATGGTAAACGTGACGGTTTTTTACCAGAATACTGTATGCGGATGACATCCTTTTTTTATATATAAAAATCAAAATAATTTATTGAATTAATTTCACATCTCGCCTTGGATTAAGTGTGCGTATCAATTAAATCAGGTTACACCCATAGCTGTTATTCAGCCTCCCCCCAATAAATAATTTTGCAAATATCTCTTCTTTCCTATAATCTTTATCACAATTTTTTAAATCCGCACGATTTAGGTAAAAAATAAAAGCAGGCTGGCATAAGGCTTGCTGTCATTTTTTTTACCTGTATACTTGTAACCTGAATTATTACAGTATTACAGGTATTGGCAATACAGCCTGCAAGAGCGGGGGCTGGGAAAAGAAACGACCAAATTATTTTGGGAGGTATTGTGGCTGAAGATCTGCGGGAAGAAATCGAAGGCGGGGAGCCGGCTGAATCCGTAGACAATGATAGCGGAGATTCAGATGAAAAATCGGTTAAAAAAGGGGTTATCGGCAGACTGCTGTCAGGGAAAAAAAAGCGGATCATGATTCTCCTGTTGTTTTTCCTTTTCTTGATCGGGATTGGTGCCGGTGTATTCTTTTTCCTGTTCAGCAGCAAGAAAGAAAACATTCCTGAACAGCCGGTTGCTGAAGATGTCGTGACCGAAGAACGCATTCAGGCAGCACTGAGAAAGCAGAGCCAAGCGATATTTGAGGATATTGTACAGCTTGAGCCTTTTGAGCAAATTTTATTAAAACAAGATTCACACATGCAGTACATATCCTTTGGTATTGCCCTTGAAATGATGGACCCCGGACTTCGAAGAGAAGTGTATACCATGGAACCCAGGATAAGAAAAATAATTGAAAGCCAGGTGCGACAGATGAGATGGATGGAACTGCGAAGTCCCCAGGGTAAACTTAAACTGAAATTTGCGCTTCTCACCCGAATTAATCAAATTTTTTCCAAAGTTGTCATAAGGCATATTTATTTTACTAATTTTTTAATGCAGTGATGGTATTATGAGTGAAATTCTATCCCAGGACGAGGTTGACAGTCTATTAGACGGACTGGATTCCGGAGAAGTAGAAACAGAAACCGATATTTCGCAGATTGATGAAGAGGCGGTTGAAGGGGGTATTAGCTATGATTTCACCAGCCAGGACAAGGTGGTCAGGGCAAGAATGCCTACCTTTGACGTTATTAATGAACGTCTGTCCAGAGAACTTCGGGCCACATTGTCTTCACTGCTCCAAACCAATGTCGATGTATCGGCCAATCCTTTTGATACCCTGAAGTTTTCTGAATTTGTGCGCAGTCTTCCTGTGCCTACAAGCCTTCACGTATTCAGGATGGAGCCATTAAGGGGACATGGTCTGGTGGTGTTTGAAAGCCAGTTGGTTTATAATCTCATTGATACTTTTTTTGGCGGCGCAGCCTTGGGAAGAGCAAGGGTGGAAGGCCGGGAATTTACCCGTATTGAAGAGGTGATAATTAAAAAAGCAGTGCTGGCCGTCCTGAAAAATATTGAAGCGTCATGGGCGCCCATAGAGCCGGTAAAGGCATCTTTGATCCGTTCGGAAATGAACCCGCAGTTCACGGCCATTGTGCTGCCCACAGATCTTGTCATCGTTACCCGGTTTGAAATCGAATTGGAGCAGGCCGCAGGTAATCTTGTGGTCTGCTATCCCTATTCCATGATCGAACCCATGCGGCATAAACTGTCGGCATCCGGTGTCCAGGCGGAAATTGAAGAAATCGATTATAACTGGCGGCGGATAATTAAAGAGGTTATTCTCAACTCCCAGGTGGATTTAAGAATTCTTTTGGGCAAGACCGAAATCACCGGTGAACGGCTTTTGTATATGCAGCCCGGTGATGTCATCCAGCTGGATAACGATGCATCTGCGCCGTTATCCTGCTTTGTCGGGGGGCTTGTGAAACTGACAGGTTTCGTTGGTGTTCAGCGGGGATTCCAGGCATTTAAAATCAACGATAAAATTACAACCGACTGTGAGGGATAAAGATGGTTGATAAAAACAACACCATAAATGATGAAAATCTTGACGAAGAATCCGGATATGACGAAGAGCATGGCGCAAGGGAACTGGATTTTATCCTGGATATCCCTTTGGAACTTTCCGTGGAACTGGGCAAAACCAAAATGCTGGTCAACGATCTCTTACAGCTGTCCCAGGGATCCATTATTGAGTTGAACAAGCTTGCCGGCGAGCCTTTGGAGGTCTATATCAACCGTAAACTCATTGCCCGGGGAGAAGTGGTGGTGGTTAATGAGAAATTCGGCGTTCGCCTTACCGACGTAATCACGCCCATTGACCGCGTCAAATCCCTGGCTGCGGAAAATCAGTGAATACGCAACCGGATATGTGGATGGAATTTGCCAAAAGTTTCGGCATGCTGTTTGTCGTTCTGGCTTTTTTCCTGATAGCCCTTTATCTTGTTCGCAGGTTCTCGGGCCGCTTCAGAACCAGAGGTTCGGTGGAACTGATAAAGGTGTTATCCGTCCATCATTTATCCCCCAAAGACAAACTGGTACTCCTGTCCGTCCAGGATGAATCGATTCTCATCGGGGTTTCACCGGCCGGCATATCGTCTCTGGCCCGTTTTGACGAGCCCCCCGGAACATCATTGGAACCTGCGGAAACCGACACGGGATTTCAGACCCTTCTCAAAAAAAAATTTGCTAAAAGCAACGGGTTGCACAAAATGCCTTCGAAAAATGATTCTGCCAATCCCCGTGCCGATTCCGGCAACGGAGACGTGTCATGATCAGATATGCACGACTGACCGGATGGTCCGGGTTGATTGTGGTTGCAGCCATGATGATCGCTGTCTTTGCGGATACGGCAAGTGCCGTCACCTTCCCGATTCCTTCCCTTGAACTCAATGTCGGCACGGCCCAGGAACCCGAAGAAGTCGCCGTGGTCCTTGAAATCATAGCCCTTTTAACCATTATCGCCCTGTCCCCGGCCATTCTGATTCTAATGACCCCCTTTACCCGTATAGTGGTGGTATTTCATTTTTTGCGCCAGGCCATCGGTACCCAGTCAAGTCCGCCAAACCAGGTAATTATAGGACTTTCACTTTTCATGACGTTTTTTATTATCAAACCCGTGGCTTTAGAGGTATACGACAAAGCCTTAAATCCCTATCTCGAACGTGAAATCTCTTATGAAACAGCCTTTGAGGAAGCCCAGAAACCCATACGAAAATTTTTACTGCGCAACACCCGGGAAGCCGACATTGCCCTGTTTGTCAAAGAGGCCGGCATGAAAAAGCCTGAAACCCGCGAAGATGTGTCACTTCTGGCAATGATTCCGGCCTTTGTGATTTCCGAACTTAAAACAGCATTTATTGTAGGCTTTATTCTGTACGTTCCCTTTCTTGTCATTGATATGGTCGTGGCCTCGGTACTGCTGGCCATGGGCATGATGATGCTGCCCCCGGTAATGATTTCCCTGCCTTTCAAGTTGATGCTCTTTGTCCTTGTGGACGGCTGGAACTTGATTGCAGGTTCAATGATCAAAAGTTTTGGAGTATAAAATGACCCCTGAATTTGTTGTAGCACTTGCCAAACAGGCTATCATCCTGACTATTATGTTATCCATGCCCATGCTGGGCTTAGGCCTGATTGCAGGTCTTGCCATCAGTGTGTTTCAGGCGGTTACCCAGATCCAGGAGATGACCCTGACCTTTGTACCCAAAATCATTGCCGTTTTTCTCGGACTTTTGTTTACTGCCCCATGGATGATGGAAAAAATGATGGCTTTCACCACCAATATTATTACCAATATACCCATGTATATCCGGTGATCGACAGGCTGTTACAGAATGCTGATTTTCCCAATTTCTGTGTTGGAATATTATCTATTCCGTAATAACCTGTCGAAAGGCAAACCCCGCTGTGGAATTGCTTGATCTTATTGATCCCATCCGCTTCAGAACCTTTATGCTGGTTCTGGCACGGGTGTCGGTTTTTTTATTTTTGTTCCCTATCTTTACGTCTTCCGCAATTCCAACCCGGGTGAAAGCAGCACTCTCGCTGGTTCTAACTTTAGTGTTTTATACCGTGGTGCCTGTGGATCCGGCCCGTTTCCCACGGGACATCCCCACCTTTGGCCTGATGCTGGGGGCAGAACTCCTGGTCGGCTTTACCCTGGGGCTTTGCCTGCGTATCTTTTTTGCAGGGGTTCAGATGGCCGGTCAGCTCATCGGCTTTGAAATCGGGTTTGCCATGATTAATGTCATGGATCCCCAAAGCGGTGAAAATGTATCCATCATGGATCAAATCGGCTACTGGGTCTGCCTGGTCATTTTCCTTGTACTCAACGGACACCATGTCATTATTATGTCCATGATTGACAGCTTTGAACTCGTGCCTGTGGGCGGATTTGTCATGCATCCTGCGATAGCTCCACGGGTTATGGATGTGGCAGCCGGACTGTTTGTCAATGCCGTTAAAATCAGTGCTCCGGTCATTGCCACCCTGACCTTTGTTAATGCGGGGTTTGGGTTGATTGCAAAATTTTCACCCCAGACCAATGTCATGATTGTGGCGTTCCCGGTGAAGATCGCAGTGGGTCTGATCTTTTTCTCCATGACCCTGCCCATCATCGTCATCGTCACCCGGGACTACATTGAACCGTGCAGAAAACTGTTTCTGGCATTATTATTTTATATGGGCGGAGGATAATATATGGCTGAAGATCCCGAGAGTGGCGGCGAGAAAACCGAGGACGCATCATCGCGAAAGCTCGACAAGGCAAGGGAAGAAGGCCAGGTTGCTAAAAGCATGGAAATTCCTTCGGTGTTTGTCTTGTTGGGCGGCGTTATCGCATTGTATGCCACAGCACTTTTTTTCTACCGGAACTGTGTAGACGTATTTCATTATAATTTTATGTTTGAAAGGGTACCGGAACTAAGCCCGGCAGATTTGACTGTGTTGCTGATCTATCACGCCAAAAAGATGTTTCTGATGTGCCTGCCCGTTTTTGCAGCGGTTTTCGTTGTGGCGCTGCTATCAAACATTGCCCAGGTCGGTTTTCATGTGTCCTGGAAAGCCATAGAGCCCAAACTAAGCAAACTTAATCCTATTAACGGGGTTAAACAAAAATTTACCTCCCGGGCGCTAATTGAATTTGTGAAATCACTGCTTAAGATTGCCGTGATTTCACTGGTCTGCTATCTGGCCACAAAAAATGAAATTTCAAATGTACTTACGCTGTACGATCAATCCACTGCTCAAATTCTTTTATTTTTTCTTATTAAATCGTTTTGGATTTTCATAAAAGTCTGTATCATAATGGCTTTGGTTGCCATTTTGGACTATGCGTTTCAAAAGTGGAAATTTTTAGAAGACCAGAAAATGACCCAAAAGGAAGTTAAGGATGAGCGTAAGCAAACAGAAGGCGATCCAGCGGTTAAATCCAAAATTCGCCAGCTCCAGATGGCTGCCGCCAGGAAGCGCATGATGGCTGAAGTGCCTGAGGCGGATGTGGTTGTAACCAACCCCACGCATCTTGCCGTGGCATTGCAGTATGACAAAAAAAAGATGGATGCCCCCACGGTTGTGGCCAAGGGCGCCGGGGCCGTGGCGGCAAATATAAAAAAAATTGCCCGGGAAAATGATGTGCCCATTGTAGAAGACAAACCTTTGGCCCGGAATTTGTATAGAGACGTAGATATTGATGGGCAAGTTCCCTTTGAATATTACCAGGCTGTGGCTGAACTGCTCGCCTATGTTTACGGGCTTAAAAACGGTTAAACACTAAAATAGTCAAATTCTTGGCACCAGGTGTCAAACATCCATTTACTAAGGAGGATAAATGGCGGCGGAAAACGTCGGAATCATGGCCATAATGAAAAAAGAGTCATCAGATATTTTGATGGTTCTGGCCTTTATCGGCATCCTTATGGCGATGATTCTGCCCTTGCACCCCATTATCCTTGATTTCTTTCTGGCCCTGAATATTTCCCTTGCCGTGGTGGTACTGATCACCACCATGTATACCCAGAGGCCGCTTGACTTCAGTATCTTTCCCTCGCTGCTTCTGATGCTGACCCTTTTCCGGCTCTCGTTAAACGTAGCATCCACCCGATTGATTCTTTTGCATGGCAGTGAGGGGCCCGAGGCTGCCGGGGCGATCATCATGTCATTCGGGGCCTTTGTGGTGGGCGGCAACTATGTGGTGGGCCTGATTATTTTCATTATTCTGGTACTTATCAATTTCATGGTAATCACCAAGGGTGCCGGTCGTATTGCAGAGGTGGCCGCCCGTTTCACCTTAGACGCCATGCCCGGCAAACAAATGGCCATTGATGCGGATCTCAATGCCGGTATGATCGACGAAATAGAGGCAGGCGAACGAAGGGCCGCCATTGCCAGGGAGTCGGAATTTCATGGCGCCATGGACGGCGCTTCCAAATTTGTCCGTGGTGACGCCATTGCCGGTATTGTGATCACTTTAATTAATATCGGCGCAGGCTTTATCATCGGTGTAGTACAGCAGGGTATGCCGCTTAGCGAGGCTTTGACCAATTACACCTTGCTGACCGTGGGTGACGGGCTTGTCTCCCAGATTCCGGCGCTTTTAATCTCTGCGGCCGCAGGTCTTCTGGTATCCCGTTCCGGCGCAGATAGTAAGATGGGAAAAGCCTTTGCCGAACATCTGTTTTCCAGTGCCACCCCGGTCATGGTGGGCGCTGTGGTTGTGTTTCTCATGGGTGCGATTCCGGGCCTTCCCACCATCCCCTTTATGACGTTAGGGATTACCATGGGAACCATTGCCTGGTATTTTTTAAGACAAGGAGAAAAAGCAGAAGACGAACAGCAGGCCGTGGAAAAAGCCCAAACCCAGGACGAGGATCAGGGCGACACGCCCGGAAAGCCCGAAGATGTAGATCATCTGCTGCGTCTGGATACCATGGAACTGGAAGTGGGATACGGCTTGATTCCCCTGGTGGATAAACAGCAGGACGGCACGCTTCTGGGCCGGATCAAGGCCATCCGCCGGCAGTTTGCCACGGAGATGGGTATTATCGTGCCGCCCATTCATATCCGGGATAACCTGAATTTAAGCCCGGCCCAATACCGCCTTATGATCAAGGGCGTTGAGGCTGCCGGTTCAGAGCTTATGGTCAATCACTATCTGGCCATGGATCCTGGTGGTGCGGCTCAAAAAATTGACGGAATTGAAACGGTTGAACCGGCCTTTAACCTGCCGGCTCTGTGGATACCCATGTCCAGGGAAGAGGAAGCCAAATTTGCCGGATACACCGTGGTGGATAACTCCACGGTTATTGCCACCCATTTAACGGAAATCATCAGAAACAATGCCCATAACCTGCTGAGCCGACAGGATGTCCAGCATCTTCTAGATAACCTGGCCAAGACCAGTCCCAAAGTGGTGGAGGAGCTGATACCCAACCTGTTAAGCATTGGCGCAGTTCAAAAGGTACTCCAGAATCTGTTACGGGAACGTATTTCCATAAGGGATCTGTTAACCATTGTGGAGGCCCTGGCAGATTTTGCCCCGGCAGGCAAGGATCCGGACCTGCTAACCGAATATGTCCGCCAACGGGTTGCTAAAGGCATGCTGGCGCCCTATCTGCAGCCCGGCAAAAAGTTGCAAGTTATGACATTGGACCGCAAGCTTGAAGAAATTTTAACAAAAAATATTAAACGGACCGATCACGGGACGTATCTGGCTTTAGAACCTGTATTGATCACAGAATTTGTCGGCGCTGTATCAAAACAGGTAGAAAAGGTCATTACGCTGAATACCCAGCCGGTACTCATGACCTCGCCCGCATTGCGCCGTCATGTCCGTCGTTTAATTGAGCCGTCTCTTCCCAATGTATTTGTGGTGTCCCACGCAGAGATCGTGGATGATATAAATCTGCAGGCTGTCGGAAAGGTAAATTTAAAGAATGGATAAAAAAATTTTCAAGGCATCGAATATACAAACGGCCATCGCCCGCATCAAAGAGGAGTTAGGGCCTGATGCCATGATTCTTTCCACCCGAAAGGAGCCGAAATCACCAAAAGATCCTTACGGAGAAATCATGTTCGAGGTTGAGGCCGGCATCCCTTCGACCGGTGAAGACAAACCTGAAACGCCTGTTCTGCAAGATGTGGAATCTCTTAAGTCAGATATTGCGGAGATAAAGGACATCCTTTCCGTGGCCGGTTTTGGTTCCGGGGTGCAGTCCATTTTGTGCAACCATTTTGAATCCGTGGGCGTGCTGGCCTCCCTGCTTCGCTGCGGTGTCAGCGAGCGCCTGGCGGTTGAAATTGTCCAAAAAGCGGCCGCAGAGCTGGATCAAAATCTTGATACGGTAACACAAATGAAGCAGTTGAAAAAAAAAGTTATGAACCTTTGCCTGGATCAACTTCGCATCAAGGATTTTTTCACCCGGCGGAACTCTTCGGGGCTTCCCCAGGTAGCGGCCTTTGTCGGGCCGACCGGTGTGGGAAAAACCACCACCATTGCCAAATTGGCCGCCTATTTAAGCTTCACCCGGAAGATGAAGGTCGGGTTGGTCTCCATAGACAATTACAGGATCGGGGCCTTTGAGCAGCTCAAAGCCTATGCCGGCATCATGGGGCTTGTCTGTGTGCCGGCCTTTTCACGCCAGGATTTGGCATTCGCCCTGGACCGGATGAAATCCATGGATATGATACTTATTGATACGGCCGGGCACAGCCATTATGACAAGGAAAAAATTGATAAAATCCTTGAGCTGATCAGAAATGATTTCCAGATCAGCGTTCATTTAACCTTGAGTGTTACCTCTGAATTGATTAATATGAAGGAAGCGGCAGATGCTTTTTCCGTATTTAATCCAGATACCTATATATTTACAAAAATAGATGAGATAAAAAGATGCGGGAAAATCCTTGATCAGGTGGCAGGCTATGACCTGCCCGTGTCATTGATAACCAACGGCCAGAAGGTGCCCGAGGATTTGATTATTCCGGACAACCAGGAACTTTTGAAAATAATTCTAAAAAAAGTGCCCAAAGGAGACTAGGTGGATCAGGCAAAAGGACTGCGGCAGATGGCCAGGACAAGTGCTATGAAAAAACGGGAACGGAACGGGGCTTCCAATGGCAGTTCATACCCCAGGGTGATTGCGGTGACCAGCGGGAAAGGCGGGGTGGGCAAAACCAATATTGTAGGGAACCTGGCCGTGGCCATGACACGGCTTGGAAAACGCGTGGTGATCATAGATGCGGATGTGGGGTTAGCCAACATTGATATCGTATTTAACCTAAAACCCAAGTATAATATCCGCCACCTGGTATCCGGAGAAAAAACATTGTCTCAGGTGATAGTGACAACGGATCATGGCATCGGCATTTTACCCGGCGGATCCGGATTTGCCGATTTGACCCGTTTCAGTGAAGGTGAAAAACTGACACTGCTGTCTGAGTTTGAGGCATTTTCCGATATGGCAGACATCATTTTGCTGGATACCGGGGCCGGCATTTCATCCAATGTGCTTTATTTTAATGCATCTGCAGACCAGTGTCTGGTGGTGGCGACCACGGAACCGACTTCCATTACCGATGCCTATGCCCTGATGAAAGTCATGTCCCAGGACTACGGGATAAAGTATTTCAAACTGCTGGTAAATATGACGGACAACCGGACCGGGGCCAAAAAAGTTTACGAATCCTTGAGCAATGCCATGGATAAATTTTTAAAAAATGTGGTTTTGGAATACTGCGGTGAGGTCCCCTTTGATCCGGCCCTGCAAAAGGCTGTTCGAAATCGCAGTATCCTTTTAGATACTGTAAAACAAAGTCCTGCAGCGAACGCCATGTCCGATCTTGCAAAAACACTGCTTAATGACAACAGAACAAACCAGAACCAGGGAAATTTAACCTTTTTTATGAACCGGGTGTTTGCGGCGGCCCAATGAAGGTCAATTTCCAATAATTTTGATTTTGATTGCGTGCCCGTGTTCGTGAACGTCGTTAAAAATTATTCCCTTTACGAGCAGGAAAAAGGCAAAAAAGCAAAAATATATATTTTATAAATTTAGAATTGTCGGAAGGAAATAAGAACATTTCCATGAAATACCCGAGTAAAAAAAATCAGGCGGCGTGGAAAGTCTGGCGGCAGGAAAGCATTGTCAATTATGCGTATCTAGTCCGACATATTGCCTCCCGATTTGCCATGCGTCTACCCGCCAGTGTGCTTTTTGACGAACTGATGTCAGCAGGTTCACTGGGACTCATTGATGCGGTGGATAAATTTGATCCAGGCAAACATGTCAGCCTTGAAACCTATGCCCGGTATCGTATCAAGGGTGCTATTCTGGATGAACTGCGCAGCATGGACACCTACTCAAGATCCATGCGGAAAAAAATACAGGACATCTCCCGGGCGGCAAAAACAATTGAAAATGAAAAGGGACGACCGGCTGATGACGATGAAATCTGTGCCGCTTTAGGCGTAGACCTGGAAACTTACCAGAATATGCTGACCGATATCCATGGGGCTGCTGTTCTCAGTCTGGATGATTTCATCAAAACAAAAAAAAATGATATCTCTTCCCAGACCCGTTTTAGCGCCGGCCTCAACAGTGACGAAAATCCCGAAGCGGACTTCTACCGTGCAGAACTAAAATCCATTTTGGTGAAAACCATCAAAAAATTAACGAAAAAAGAACAAATTGTTATCTCCCTTTACTATTATGACGAACTGACCTTGAAAGAAATTGGTGAAGTTTTGTCTTTGACGGAATCCAGAATCTGTCAGATCCATACCGCTGTGCTGATGAAATTGCACGCCGGCCTGGATAGTTATGGGACATAATTTGATTTTAGGGGGCGGTTATGTCAGACCCGAATTTAAAAGAAGAAGACGACGATCTAATTTCCCAGGATGATATTGATAAGCTGCTGAATATTTCCTCAGGAGATGACGCTGCCGGCGAGTTGTCCCAGGATGATATAGACAACCTGCTTAACGCGTCCGGCCCGGATGCAGATGGTTCAGGCGCGGGGCAAGAAGATGCAGAGGAACTTTCCCAGGACGACATTGACCGCATGATGGCGGGCAATGCCCTGGATGAAGATGCCCCCCCCCAAGATGACGACAGTGAATTATCCCAGGATGATATTGACGCATTCATAGATGATTCCCAGGATGCCGATGCCGGGGATGACGAGTTGATTTCACTGGAAGACATTCAAGGTGTAATGGCTGACCATACCCAGGAGAATGATGCAGCCGATTCTGAATCCGGACCGGATCCAATCCTGGAAGTGGGATCAAACCAAGAGGACGAGACGGTACAAAAGGCGGAAGATGCGACCGTTGACGATGCCCTGGTTATGGAAGCACCGGGACAGGAAAAAGACCCGTTTGATGAGCCCATAGATGAAAGCCAGGCCACAGATATAGCCGATTGTATGATCACCCAGGAGGCCATGGATGCCCTGATCCAAGCCGGTCTACCGACACCGGATATTTCGGAAGAAGATAATGTCACCCAGGAAGATATTGATACCCTTCTTCAACAGTCAGATGAGACAGATGAATTGCGGGATGACGATGAGGACATCCTTATATCCCAGGAAGACATTAATACCTTGCTCATGGCCACAGATCAGGAAGATGATGACTTGCTCGGCGATATTGACGGAGAAGATGATGCGTCTGATCTGGAGGATCAGCCCGATAAGGCGCTCGACGACCAGGAGTCCGATTCGAGTCAAGTACTCCTGGAAGGTGTTGAAGGTGCCGAGATCTCCGATAAAAAAGAATCTACGCCGGCGGAATCGTCTAAAAAAGGCGGAAAGATAAAAGCCCTTCTCAAGTCAAAGGTTCTACTTGCTGCCGCTTCCATCTTGCTGTTCATGGGTATATCCGTTCCTTTAATTTATTTTTTATTTTTTTCAGGTCAATCCATGCCACTGCTGGAAAGACAGACCGCCGCCTTGACTGAAATTGATCTGATCCGGGACGTGCAAAAAAATGTGTTTGCAGATAAGCCGGTTCCGCCGCCCAGCCGCAAGTCAGGAACAATTTTGTTAACGGATTTTATAATTCTTGCATCCGATCAAAGCCGGACCATGACCTATGTGTCTGCAGATGTCGCTATTGATTATTCCGATCAAAGGGCTTATGATGAAATAAACAATAATCTTGCCTTTTACCGGGATTTGATTTATGAAGCGATTCAGACTCGGCTGGTGTCGAAAAAGAACAATGAGGTGACCGAAGCTGATTTGATGTGGGGCGTAGAAGCCTCACTAAAGAAAGTATTGCCGCCCCAATATATTGACAAAATCAGTTTTAAATCTTTTAAGGCAACTTAGGCCCATGATCGAAATAAAATCTTCCAAAATATGGTTTAGAATTTTCATTCGTATTCAAGGCGTGGCAATGGGAGCATATTGAAATATGTGCTCATTGTCACAACGAAGAAAACGAATGAAAAGGCAAACCATATGGGATGGTTTATTTTGATCATGGGCCTTAAGGGCCATGGCCCCAATACAGGAAATAAATGACCACAGTTCATGGACACAACCAGATTTTTCAGCAATTCGGTATTGCCCAGGATTTGAGCCAACAGGTCCAGTCCCCCAAACCGGATCCGGATCAGGCGGCAGTACAACACCAAAATCAGCAGGTGCTGGAAAATACAACTGTTCAGGAAAGTGAAGAAACATTCTCTTTGACCCATGAAAAAGAGAAGGAAAAGCGGCAACGAAAGGCCCGTAAAGCCAAACGTGTAAAAAAACAGAATCTCCAAAATGACCTGTCGCCGGACCCGGACGGACCGGGCCGGCTTATAGATACCAAGGCATGATAAGGTATGATGTTGCAGGTTCCCACTGAATTTCTTGTTATCCTTTCACTTATTATTGATCTATTTTTAATGTTTTTGCTGCTTCTTTTTATCCGGCGAGCCAACCGACTCCAACGCAACCTGACCCCTACGCCGGAAACGGACCTTGGCGATATTACCGCCCAGACCCGTAAAAAAGCCCAGGTTGTGGCCATGGAGGTTCTGACTGAAACGTCTGAAATGATTGAACCTCTTTTGGAAGCCTCAAAAGATGCAGCCAAGGAATTTGAGCGACTCGTACAGGAGAAACAGACATTGACCCGAAAACTTGATCAGTCCCTGGACTCAAAAATGATCAGCATCAATCTGCTTTTATCCCGGGCCAACACCTTGTACACGCAACTTGAAAATCAGCATAATTCCCTGCTTAACACCCTGCCCAAGGGTGGGCATGCCTTATTTCACCAAGAGACCGATGCCCTTGATCAGCAGCAACGAATCATAGATCTTTACTATCAGAAGGTGGATATTGATACCATTGCAGAAAGGCTTTCCATACCCAGGGGGGAGGTTGCCCTTGTCATTGACCTTAAGGAAAAGTTTCTTGCCATGGAGAAATCCAGATGATACTCAACCGGTCTCCGACTTCCTTGAAAATTACCGGCGACAATCTGAAACAAACCGAATTGTCAGATATCATGAAGTTAAAACCCGGCCGGATTGTCAATGCAAAAGTCCTTGATGTTACCTCGGAAAACCGAATCCAATTACTTGTGAACGGTCGGAAACTGACTGTTTCCTCACAGGTTCCCTTGACCCGGGGCATGGATATTCCCATGAAGGTTGTTCGTTCCCAGGACGGTATTGTACTCATGCCGGTTCCAACATCGTCTGCACCTAAATCCATCGATACGGCAGAGACTACAATCAATATGGGGAGACCAATCTCTTCGGTTCCAGCCGGTTTAGCGGATTCAAACTCACCGCCCGGGCCGGAAAAATTCTCCCAGAACAACACGTTTCAATCCGTTTCCCCGGTAAAAATTTTACAAGGTTTGAACGCGCTTAGCCGGACCCGGGAACCACTTCTGAATGATATCCTCATGGGACTTTCTCTGAAATCCGATGTACGGGATGATCAGTTTTTACCCCAAATCATAAAGAATATGGGATTAACTTTTGAAAAAAAACTGGCGGCCGGTCTTGAAGACGGCCCGGATAAGAAAACGATTGCGCATGGGATCAAACAGCTGGCAGGCCAGGATCTGAAAGCAGCCGCGTTGTCCCTTGCCGGCATGGAAAACGACCCGGGCAAAACCACTGTATTAAAACATATCTCAGATGCATTGGACAATTTTGCCCAGTTAAACGTCAAATCAGGGGATGGTGGACAAAATCAGGATGGTACACGATTTCTGCTGCCGTTTCCTGTCTGGCAGGAAGATGGCTTTGATTTCGGCCAACTCATGATAGACACGGGAAACGCAAGCACAGCAAATACAGAGAAAAAAATGCTCAGTATTTCTTTTTTATTGAATATGACGGCCCTTGGCCCTTTACGGGCGGATTTTTCAATTCTGGATAAAACCATTGCCGGCCGATTCTTATTGGAAAATCAGGCCACCTGTGATTATCTGACCCCAAAAATTTTAACGTTGAGACAGCATCTGTCCGGAATCGGATATCAGGCCGGAAACATTGACTGCCGGGTGGCCCGGCCCGAACAGATTGCCCCGACCAGTTTAATGCATGCCATGAAAGCGCCCGATGACATGCAGGGACTGAATATTGTGGTTTAACCATGGCACCTGAAGACAAAAGAAAAAAAGCCGTCGCCCTGAAATATGACAGGATAGCGGACACGGCACCGAAAGTAACGGCTAAGGGGCAGGGAAAAGTGGCTGAAAATATCATTGCCCTGGCCCTGGCCCATGGGGTACCGGTAAAAGACGATCCTGACCTGGTGGAGGTTCTGGCATCCCTGGACATCAGCCAGGAAATTCCGGCTGAAATATATGTGGCCGTGGCCGAACTGCTTGCGTTTGTTTATGGGGCCAATGCCGAGAGACGCTAGCGTCTGTTAAAACTTGAGAGTATAGGAATTTCCATTTCCCAGTACCCAGTACCCAGTACCCAGCACCCACCACCTAACAGCCCACCCAAAGGGCGCTAATTTAATAGTCGAGTAAAAAAAATACAGATGTCGTTATTCTTCAAGTTTTTTACTGTCAACAAACCGGTTACATGTCTGGCAGACCACTTTATAATCCCGGACCTGCCCCCGAAATAATTTATAACCGCAAAACGGGCAGAAATAATCTTTAAACGATTTCTGCATGTGCGTCACCGGGTCGTTCCTCCGGCTGGACAGGTCTTGTTGCGGGGATGTTGTTTGTAAAGTCTCTTTTCCCGCAGGGTCCTCAGAGGAGAGATGCGTTAGATCAGGATAATAGCCGTCGTCGATCATAAATTTCCTTTTTACTGGATGACCAAATTTTATTTTCTTACATCGTCAATGGATACGATTTCTGCTTTAACACTTGTTTAAAAATTAAAGAATTGATTCTCATGTGATTGCAGTCGATTCATCTATTTTTAAATAGGCTCTTATAATTAAACGGATCAAGATGCAAGGGAATTTTTTTAAACCAATCCAAAAACGGTGGGAAAAAATTTCTGGGTGCGTCAAATTCAGTGGGCTCAGATGTCGGTCTTTTGGCACATTATTTCTAAAGTCAGAGGGTTTCCCTTTGATCATAAGCCTTAACAGCCTGTTTAAAACATAAAGATTCTTTTGAAAAAAGTGCTGTTCAGGGTCTGAAATTAATTTAAAAAAAATATGGCATCCCAATTGCATGAAATGTGGTCAAAGTAAAAATAAACCAATCCATGCCGTATAAATACCGGCAAACCATGCAAAGGAATAAACGGCTCTATGATTCTTGAAATGACGCGGCCGACCCAGGGCGGGTTGAGGCAGGAACGCAAACTTGAAGCAGTCTCCAACAACCTGGCCAATGCCTCCAGCATTGGGTTTAAAAAAGATGTCGTCAGTTTTGACAAGGCGTTCAGGGCCCGGGTGGACCAGGATTTCACCCAGGGTGATGTTATAAAAACCGATAATCCCCTGGATGTGGCTTTAGGCCCCCAGGGTCTTTTCAAAGTGGAAACCCCGGACGGCATCAAGTACACGCGGAACGGCAATTTTTCTTTGAGCAGTGAAGGTATTCTTGTGGATAAAAGCGGTAATCCCGTCATGGGTCAGGGCGGTGCCGTTTTCATTGATACTTTGGGCCCGAATACAAGTGTGAATATCGATGAATACGGGCAGATCTTTTTAAATAATGAGATTCTGGATACCCTTGATGTGGTTTCTTTTGAAAATATGGAACGACTTGAAAAAACAGGAAATAATTTGTTTGTCTATGCCGGAGATACCGCAGATGAAATAACCCTTGAAAATGTCAAGGTTGAAGCCGGTTCGCTTGAACAGGCCAATGTTCAAGTCGTAGAGGAAATGGCAAAAATGATTGATTATCAGCGGATGTTTGAAACATACACCAAGTCTATAAAAACATTTGATGAAATCGATTCAAAGGCAATAAATGAAGTCGGGCTTTTTACATAGTTTCTGAAGGAGTAAATTTATGATACGGGCACTTTGGTCAGCAGCGACGGGAATGATGGCCCAGGATATGCAAATCGGCGTTACCTCAAATAACCTGGCAAACTCTTCCACCACCGGGTTTAAAAAATCCCGGGCCGCATTTGAGGATTTAATGTATATGACCCAGCGGGTGGCGGGACAGACAACCCCCGGCGGGGGACAGGTACCAACGGGAATTCAGGTGGGCATGGGCGTGAATACGGCAGGTGTCCAGAAAATATTTACCCAGGGCGATTATCTCCAGACGGATAATCAGCTGGATTTTGCCATCCAGGGCGAGGGTTTTTTCAGGGTGCTGCACGGGGATGAAGATATGTATACCCGGGCCGGGGATTTTTCCCTGGACAGCGAGGGATACATCACTTCCCAGGCCGGGGACCGTCTTCAACCCGAGATTGCCATTGATTCGGAGGCTGTTACGATTACCCTGGACAATGACGGAACCCTGACCGTATTTGCCGACGATGATACCATTCTGGCGACAGAGCAGGTCCTTGTAACGACGTTTGTAAATCCCGCCGGACTATATGCGGTGGGCGGCAACCTGTTCAGGGAAACCGAAGGGTCGGGCGCACCTCAGGAAAATACGCCGGGAGAAAACGGGGCTGGAACAGTGTTGAACTACTATATTGAAAGTTCCAACGTAGATGTTGTGGAGGAAATGATCAGTTTAATTTCAGGCCAGCGCACCTATGAGGCCAATTCAAAATCCATCACCACCGCCGATGATATGCTGGCAACGGCCGTCCAGCTGAAATCTTAAAAAACGTTGAATGGATAACGCCATGATAGAAACTGGAAACAAGAGACAAAAAACAAGAGGACGAAGCGCCGGCGGCGCCCATTTTAGTCCGGCATTATTGGTGTTTTTCGTTTCATTGCTTATGTTCAGCAGGCCGGTACCGGCCGCCACACCGGGGAAAATTCTTATTGAGGTTGCCCGGACAGCAGAAGTGACAAACGCTGTCATCTATTTAGGAGAGGTGGCAAATATAACAGCGCCTGATTTTTTCAAGGAAGAACTGACACGCATTGATCTTGGAAAATCACCCCGGGCCGGACAGATGAAACAACTTTCAGGCGCAAGGGTTACAGCGTCCATAAATGCCATGGGGCTTAATGATAATGACATTCATATTCAAGTGCCTGAACGGGTATTTATCAAACGCGCCAGCCAGGAGCTTGTCCCGTCCGACGTGAAAAAAGCGCTTGAACAATTTCTATCCGGATTTTTGCCAAAGGAAAAATTCAAGCTAAAGGCCTTCAGAGTCCGGGGACTTGAACCCTATCCCCAGGGCGATTTATCTCTGGTATTTGATAAACGTTATACCCCGTCAAGCAATGACCGCCTGTCCATTCATGCCGAAGTCTGGGTGGACGGCGTCAAAGTGGACCGGTTGACTGTCAGGGGGCGCCTTTCACAGATTAAACCCGTAATTGTTGCGGCAACACGCCTGCAAAGGGGAGATATCATTACCCCGGCGGACGTGACCTTGCGGGATATGGAGGTGTTCGGGCGGAAGTCGGATATCATGACATCCGTTGAACAGGTCGACGGCATGGTGATAACCCGGACCATTGATAAAGGGGAATGTGTGAGCCGGGGTGAATTCAAACAGGCGCCGGCCATTAAAAAAGGGGCGGTAATAAAACTGGTGGCCCAAAAGAATCGTTTATCCATTGTTACGTTGGGAATCAGTAAGGAAGACGGCTACCCGGGCCGGCCTGTGACAGTGCAAAATTTAACATCCGGGAAACTGGTGCGCGGTCTTGTTACAGCAGACGGCACTGTGGAAGTGCTTTTTTAGCCGGGAGGTTTGATATGTGGCCGATTCAAAAAAAATTAATACCAGGGGCGATGGCATTTTTGCTGATTTTTATGGCCGGGATGTTTACCGGCTGTATGTCCAATGGCGGAGACCCGAACTTACGGGCTATGCCCCAGGATACAATGCCCGCACCCGCCTTGCAACCTCAATACACCATGGCAAAACCTGCGGAAGGCTCTCTTTGGACAGCGCAGAACAGATTCCTGCTGGATGACACCAAGGCCGCTTATATTGGGGACACGGTGATCGTGGATATTGTGGAAAATTCCTCATCTGAAATGGAGGTGAATTCCGAAGGTGGGCGGACAACCAGTATGAAAGTGGGCGTACCAACGCTCAATGCCTTCGGAAAAGTGACGCATCTTGGCGGTGCTGTTGGTGACAGCCTCATTGACACCAGTTTTGAAAATTCCACCAAAGGTGAAGCCACAAGCGATAGATCCGGTCAGGTAACCGCCTCTATTGCGGCCCGGGTTACGGAAGTAATGCCCAATGGGAATTTAAGCATCTTCGGACGCAGGGCCATGAAAGTGGATAATGAAGTTCAGTACATCATGGTTTCAGGAATTGTGAGACCCGGTGATATTGATTCGGACAACCGGGTGGCGTCAACGTCTTTAGCTGACTCACGCATTGAATATTACGGCAAAGGGGCCCTTGCCGACAAACAGAAACCAGGCTGGGGAACACGGATAATTGATAATATCTGGCCTTGGTAAGTATTGGCGGATAAAGGAGCGGACATAAGGAGCGGACATAATGAACAATATTTTTAAAAAGATAAGCATCGCTATAGGGGCCGTGCTGTGTCTAATTTCTCTTTCGGTGCCTGCCCTGGCCACCCGAATCAAGGACATGGCCGCCATCCAGGGGGTCCGGTCCAATCAACTCACCGGGTACGGCCTGGTGGTGGGGCTGAACGGCACAGGAGATAAGAACAATATTCTATTCACCCGCCAGTCCTTGACCAACATGCTTAAAAAAATGAATCTTCATTTTGACAAGAGCCAGATCAAAGTAAAGAATGTGGCAGCCGTTATGGCCACGGCAAATATTCCGCCGTTTGCCCGGATCGGAGATCGCATTGACATCACGGTTTCATCGTTAGGTGATGCCACAAGCCTTAAGGGCGGGACGCTTTTAATGATGCCCTTGAAAGGGGTCGACGGCAATGTGTATGCCATTGCCCAGGGCGCAGTCAGTCTTGCAATTCCCGCCGGCATGAATGACCGTAACAGTCATCTTCTCACGGCCCGGATCATTAACGGGGCCACGGTGGAACGTGAGATACCCTTTCATCTGAAAGGAAAAGAACAATTGACCCTGTCCCTGTTCCGGCCCGATTTCACCACGGCCCGGCGGGTGGGGGATACCATCAATGCCGCGTTAGGCGAAGGCATTGCAAAAATTATCGATGCCGGTTCCATCTGCCTGTATGTGCCCGAATCCATGCAACAGGAACATGTGGCGGAATTTATTGCCGATGTGGAAGGGTTGTCTGTGGTTCCGGATAGCGTTGCCAAGGTTGTAATCAATGAAAAAACCGGTACTGTGGTTATCGGCAATGAGGTGACCATTTCAAGTGTGGCCGTGGCCCATGGGGATCTAAACGTGATGATTCAGGGGCAAGGCCCCGAGTATATTATGGAACTGCCCGGCACCTCTACCATCGGAGAACTGGTTAGTGGACTGAACTCTTTGGGGGTCCGGCCCAGGGACTTGATCAGTATTCTGGAAAGTATCAAGGCTGCCGGTGCCTTGCAGGCTAGTATCGAGATACTTTAAAGGGTTGCAATAAAAGAAAGGGATAAAATTATGTCTATTCAAATGCCGGGGATGATGACGCCGGTTACAGATACCCAGGATACCACAAATACCGCCCGGCAGCTCCAGCGGGAAAAAGATCTTGAAAAAGCCTGCCAGGGGTTTGAGGCATTAATGCTTGATACCTTGATGCAACGTATGCGGGATACCCTGCCCGGAGACACTCTTTTTCCTGAAAGTAATGCATCTGACATTTACCAGTCCCTGCATGACCAGTATCTTACGGAAAATTTATCCCAGGGCCGCCGTGTAACCGGCTTCAAGGAGTTCTTATACCGGCAGCTTCAAGTTTAACAGAACTTAGCGCCCTTCGGGCGGATTGTCAGGTGGTGGGTGCTGGGTGCTGGGTGCTGGAAATTCCTGTACTATTGAATTAAGATAAGGAGAAGGGATATGGAAAAAGCTATCGATAATATTCAAACGTTGCTTAAGGAAAAACTTGCCTGTTACCAACAATTGCACCTGGTATTAAAGGCTGAAAAAAAGGCAATCGGAACCATTGACCTTGGCATGATCTGGGAGACCACCAGAGCCAAAAAAAATCTTATCGGCAAAATCGAAGACCTGCGAAATAATATTCTTGCTGTCTGCCAAAATCACTTTTCCGGTATGGATAAAATAACGGAGCCCTTTTCCCTGGGCGCATTGATACATGCCCTGCCCCTGCCCAATAGGCGCAAAAACGATATAAGACAACTCAAGCGCACCATTGATAAAGAAAAAGACATCGTGGCTCATTTTATAGAATATAATCATATTCAGGTTAAAAAGCAGATGTCTATCGTGGACAGCATAATGAATTTGTTCGGAAATAACGTCGCCCGGAATCAATACACCGGCAAAGGGATGATGACCCGGAGAAGAAAGAACAACTGCCTGTTCATGGCCCAGGTGTAGCAGAATGACTTTTAAGCTGCAAAGGTTGACTCTGATGAGACATATGATTATAACAATGGCACGATCAGTTATGAATTTAAGAACCAATTCATACCGCTATATTAATGTCAGCCTGGTGGATTAATTTATTACGTCTATGCTTATTCTAACACGAAAAGTTGGTGAGAGTATCGTCATCGCTAATGATATCATCGTAAAGGTGCTTGAAACCGGCAAAAACAGCATTCGAATAGGTATTGATGCGCCCCGGGAAATATCGATTCTGCGGCAGGAGGTATTTGACGCCATTCAAAAGGAAAACATCCTTTCCTCTCGGAAGACGGATAACATTGATATTGCAAAAGCAGCCAGACTGATAGGTAATAAGGGATTCGAAAAAAAAGAGAATGAAGATTAATACAAGACAATTCGGTGAAATGAATATTGATCATGATAAAATTATCAATATACCGGATGGCATTCCCGGATTCAGGCAGCATAAACGATATGTTCTTCTTGAAAAAAAGGAGACCTCACCTTTTTATCTGTTTCAATGCGTGGATGACCCGAATCTGGCATTTGTGGTTATGGACCCCCTTCGTTTCTATCCTGATTACACACTGTCTGTTAAAGATTTTGACAAGACCATTAAATGGGAATTTGGAAAGGAAGAACTATCCTGTTTTGTCATCATAACCATCCCCAAGGGCAAACCCGAAGATATGACGGCAAACTTTATGGCGCCGATTGTGATTAACAATGAAAGAAAAGAAGGAATGCAGTTGATCCTCCAAGGCAGTCCTTACTCACACCAGCAGCTGCTTTTAAAATAAGATAAAGAATCCAATCAAACATTCGTACTGAAAAGAAGGCCGCTTAAGTCCTGCATTTTTTCACGAAGCTCAAGAATTTCTTCGGCAGGGAACTGCTTGATCACTTCATTGGTTTCTTTGTCCATAATTTTGACCACCATATCCTCGGTATCTTCGTCGATGGTAAAATTCAGCCTTGTCTGCACAGTGTTGGCAAAATCCTCAAAGGCGTCCACCATATCCTCGACATCTTTTCTGGTCAGTTTGGCCTGGTTGCCGCGATCCTCACTTTTTTGTTCAGAAGCCTGGCTTTGGCTTTCATCACGTTTGATGCTTGCCGAAGAAGATGCAGCCTGTTTTAACTCAGACAGTGTCGCCATGTCAGCATTTACTGACGCGGCAGCAGTTTCCTTAACCTTAATGCTGGTGTCAGGTCTGTCTGTATTGGTTATTGCATTTCCTGTTACATTCATATCTTTTGTCGTCCTGTGATAAACAATTCCTACCGCCTGATACGAATACGTCTCGGGCTGTCCTTTGACGGCCGATAGCTCTCTATCGTTGTTTTTCTGTGCTTGATATATTTAAGGCTTTTTTTCCAATTGACTCTTATATCTTTGTATCTCAAGCCCGATGGTTTCGTCAACCTTTAGAATTAGCCCAATCTGATTTAAGCAAATATAGATGTCGGTTCTGAAAATTTTCATAATTAAATCCGGGCGACGATTTCTTTTAATGCCTGGAATGATTTTGAATTTTTTTTCTTCTTGGCTATATCTTTATCGGCATTTCTGATCAGCTGCCTTAGGCGCTGACGGTCTACGTCGGGGGCCGTTGACAGAATTCTTTCCATGGCGTCATCATCCCAGGCCAGTAGTCTGTTTAAAAACACCTGGATGTTCTTATCTGTTTGTGGGTCAATTTCGGACTTGGGGCTGTAAAGACCGCTTGGGGATGCTTTTAATCGTTCCAGTGCGGTCAAAATGGGTTCAGGGTCCACCTGTCTCATGAGGGTGCCGATGTACTGTCTGTGACGTCTGGCCGCCACATTAGCGGTGATGGCTTTTGCCTCAACCAGGGCCTTGAACAGGTCAGGATCAAGATCAAGCAATCTAAGCTGATTGACGGAAAGCAGGCTTAAATCCTCTCCAAGTTTCTGAAGTTTTTCGGCTATCTTTTTCTTTTGTGTTTTACTTAGGGGGCGTGGCGCATCTATATTATCGTCTGTGGGTAAAGTCATTGGTCTGATTTTTTTTAAAGATTAAATTCATCCGCCCAGGCGGCAAATCTTTCTACATGCCCCGGACCAAGTTTGGCAAGGGATTTTTCAATCTGTTTCCGGGTCATGACTTTATCTCGCTTTTTCGGGCTTTTTGAATAGAATTTATCTGCGCAGCAGATGATTTTTTCTTCCAGGGTGACAGGCACCATGTCCCTGTGGGGCAGAGGCAAATCCGCCTCGATAATATTTTTAAGGGTTATGCCGGCTCCGGTATGACGTTCGGATACAAGTCCAAATTCCCGGGGTAGACCCAATCCGTCTAGCAGCTCACGTCCAAGGTAGCCATGACATACATAGGGGTATTTACCTGTACAGCCGATTTTCAAAGAATGGGTTTTAAAAATACCGATGTCATGGAGCATGGCTGCTTTTTCTATGAAGTCCATGTCCGGATTCAGGTGCGCAACGCCCGTTGCAATCTCCAGGCTTTTTAAGGCCACATGCCTGCTATGTTCAACCAAAAGGGCAAAAAGCGTTGAATCAGGATCATAAAATTGTCTGATAATTTCCACTGGGTCTATTGACATAAAAACATCAAAAGCCTTTTGTTACTCGATCATCGAGTGTTAATTATTCAGGGCGCCGGACATCAACACCCCCTCAATAAACGGATCAAGATCTCCATCCAGCACCCGGTCCACATCCCCGATTTCAAGATCGATACGATGGTCTTTTACCATTCTGTAGGGATGCAGCACGTAGGAGCGAATCTGACTGCCCCAGGCATTATCATCCTTGCCGTCATACAGGTTCTGCCTTTTTTGCTCCTGTTTCTGCTTTTCCAGCTGATAGAGCCGGGATTTAAGCACTTTCAAGGCAATCTCCCTGTTCCGGTGCTGGGAAGATTCCTGCTGGCACTGAACCACCACCCCTGTGGGCGCATGGGTGATACGTACGGCGGAACTGGTTTTGTTGACGTGCTGGCCGCCTGCCCCGCTGGCCCGGTACACATCAACGCGCAGATCCCCTTCATCAATGTCGATATTGATTTCATCCTTGACCTCCGGATAGACAAAGACGGCTGCAAAAGAGGTCTGGCGTTTGCCGCTGGCATTGAAAGGTGAAATCCGAACCAGGCGGTGCACCCCGGATTCGGCTTTCATGAATCCGTAACAGTTTGGGCCGGCAACATGGAGGGTTGCGCCCTTGATACCGGCTTCGTCTCCCTCCTGAAAGTCAATGACCCGGCACTTGTATCCCTTTTTATCGATCCACCGGGTATACATCCTGAACAGCATCTCCGCCCAGTCCTGGGAATCCGTTCCCCCGGCACCGGCATTGATGGAGACAATCGCGTCCCTGGCATCATCCTCCCCGTCAAGGGTAATCTCCAGGGAAAACCGCTTTACCTTTTTCTCAAGATGGGCCAGCATCTGAGCGGCTTCCTGCTCGGCCGCCTTGTCCGACTCCTCCCTTGCCAGTTCCAGCATCACCTCCACATCCTCAATCTCTGAAAATATGGCATTGCAGGTGTCAATAAGGCCGGCGATAAAGGTTCGTTCTTTTAACATCTCGGTCGCTTTGTCCGCATCATTCCAGAAATCTTCCCTGGCAATGAGCAGCTCAAGTTCCCGAAGCCGTTTTTCCTTTACAGGGAGGTCAAAGATACTCCTTAAGCCGGTTGGCTTTAGCCGTAATGGAAGAGATGACCTGTTTGTATTCTACACTCATTATAAAATTCTCCTAAATTTTTTTCTCATGGATTTTATCACACAAATCAGAAAAAATGCAACCAGGCAGGCTTTAGCCGCAAGATCCCCATGGCGGGTATAAAATGTTTTGCCGGACATAACCGGCACTTGACGGGTAAGGGCACAGGCCGTAAAAATATCTGTTTTTTCCAGAATGGTTCCGGCAGGATCAATGAACCCGGAGATACCTGTGTTTGCCGCCCGGACAACGCTGCGCCGATTCTCAACAGCCCTGAACACGGCAATGGAAAAGTGCTGGCGTGCCGCCTGGGTCCGGCCGAACCAGGCATCATTGGTCATGGTGGTTAAAATATCCGCCCCATTGAGAACAAATTTTCTGGCAATATCGGGAAAAAGAATCTCAAAGCAGATTAATACCCCGGTTGTTCCCGTGCCGAATTTTAACGGCACCGGCCCGGTTTGCCCCTTTGAAAAATCACCGGCCCCGGCGGTCAGTTTTTCCGCAAACCGCAGCAGGCTTTTGAAAGGCACATACTCCCCAAAGGGCACCAGGTGGTGTTTGTCATAATAGCCCGTTGGCAGGGCAAGGGGGCTGAGCATGCAAGCCCGGTTGTAGTACAGGAGCCCCTGCTCCGAAGACTGGACCGCAGGGATGCCGATGAGAAAAAAGGTACCTGCCTGTCTCACGATGGCATCCACCCGGTTCGAGGGCACAGGGTCCATGCCGTAATAGAAAGGCAAAGCAGTTTCCGGCCACACCACAAGATCGCAGGGGATCGTCTGGAGGGATAAGCGGGAATACCGGTCTATGGTTTCACTAATAAATTCCTTATCCCATTTCCGGTCCTGGGGAATATTGGCCTGGATAACCGAAATTTTTCGAGAAGGTACCCTGTTGATCTGCGCTCGAATCTCTGCCCGTTTAAAATGGCCGTAAATAAAAGCCGAACAAATCAGAATCACGGCAAGGGTTAAGCCTGCCATATTTATTTTTTTAGGCCATGCCTTTTGGGAAAACGCCTTAAAGGCAATGACCAGAGTTCCGTTGGCCAGCACCAGCAGAAAGGAAATGCCCAGAACCCCGAAGGTGTCTGCCGCCTGAATCAAAACAAGGTTGGGGTACTGGCTGTAACCCAGTACGCCCCAGGGAAAGCCGGAAAACAAATATGTCCTGATATATTCCAGGGCGACCCAGACCACCGCCCCCCAGAATGGAATAAGGCCGTCAGGCACAGGTACCCGCTTCAAGACCAGGGCAAAAGCGCCCGTGTAAAGAGACAGGTACAGCACCAGAAGCAACAGGCAGGAAATGGCAACGAACGAATTTAAACCGCCGTATTCGATCAGGGTGGGCGAAATCCAGTAGATTAAGGGCAGATAAAAGCCGATCCCTGTGCCGATACCTGCATAAAAAGCCTGTGTTGAATCAAGCCGGTCAATGGAAAGCCATAACGGAACCAGTGCAAAAAAGGCTGCCGGATAAAAACCGGGTCCCGGAAATGCTGAAAAAAGCATTAGACCGGCGACCCATGCAGGCACAAGGGGTAATAAAGTGCCGTATATAAGTTTGAAGTGCATTTGGGGTGACCTTAATTAAAAATTCTGGTATATTTATCAGATAATCTAAGCGCTCGTCAATTTTTGGAGGGCAGTGTTTTATGACCCAGGCACATGATCGCACATCGCTTGATTCAATTTTTATTCAACAGGGCGAATCTGACCAGGCGCCTCCTTGTTTAACGGAGGCAGATTTTTTTTCCCAAAAAAATATAAAAAATGTATTAATCCATTCCCCTGTGGGGATCTGTATTCTTCACCGCACGACCATCTACTGGGCAAACCCCGCCTGTCACGCCATGACCGGCCATGAATACCGCTGCCTGGAAGGCAGATCCGCCCGGAACCTTTTTCCCACGGATAAAGAATTTAAGCGTGTGTACCATATTGTTATTGCAGGCATTAACCAGACAGGAACAGCGACAGTTGACTCCCGGTTATCAAGAGTGGACGACAGCGCTTTTGACTCCCGGCTCCGGGCCTGCTGGCTTGACCCTGGTGACCATTCCCAGGGCGTGTTAATCACCGTGTCGGATATTACGGAAATCAACTCCGAACAGATCAGGGAAAATCAGGCTCGAAAAATGGAGGCCATTGGTGTGCTGGCCGGCGGGGTTTCCCATGATTTTAACAATCTGCTTATGGCCCTTCAGGGGCATTTATCCCTGATGGGGATTCATGTAAACCGGCCGGAAAAAATCAAGGATCATATCCGGCAAATGAAGCGGCTGATTGAAACTGCCGCTGAAGTTACCGCTAATCTTTTAGGGTTTGCCCGCGGAGGAAAGTATCAGGTTGACATTCTGGATCTTAACCAGGTCGTAGACATGGCCCTCACTGTTTTCCAGCCGGAAAAAAAAGAGATTGTCATTGAAAAAAAGTCGGCACCGAATCTTTACAAGGTAAACGGAGACCGCTCTCAGCTTGAGCAGGTGTTGCTGAATCTTTTGGTCAATGGCTCCCAGGCCATGGTCGATGGCGGCACGCTTACCATAGAGACCCGAAATATAACAATCAAGGATACCAACTGCTTTCATTTTGACGTGGTACCCGGTACTTACGTGGAAATCACTGTCCAGGATACCGGAATCGGCATGGATGATGCTATTCAGAAAAAGATTTTTGACCCCTTTTTCTCCACCAAGATGGCCGGGAATATAAAAAGACGGGGGTTAGGGTTATCAATGGTATTCGGCATTGTAAAAAATCACGGCGGTTTTATCACCGTGGAAAGCAAAAAAAATGCCGGCGCCCTGTTCAGGGTGGCATTGCCCGGATTGGAGCCTGTGGATTTTCAACGCGTTGAAGAGGAGAGCAACGGGTTTGATCTGATGCCCAGAGGTAAGGAAACCATTCTTATTGTGGATGACGAGAATGAAGTCCTTGACGTGGGGGTAAGCCTTCTTGAAGCTTTAGGATACCAGGTTCTCCAGGCCCGCAATGGCAGGGAATGTATAGATTTGTTAGCAACGCATCCGGGGGGAATTGTGCTGGTAATCCTTGATCTGATCATGCCCGTCATGGACGGCAAGGAGACGTTTTATGCCATTCAAAAACTGGACCCGGGCATAAAGATATTGATTTCCAGTGGCATCCGCATGGATGAAGAGATAAAATATATGCTTCGTGACGGATGCCACGGCTTTTTACAAAAACCCTTTTCCATGGACAGGTTTTCAAGGGTTATTCGCGAGATACTTGACAGACCTGTTTGACAGTCTGCTGATACCCATTTAACTTAATTTTTATAGTGCTTTACAACAATTCTGCCAAATGGTAATCTGATAAATTAGCGCCCTTTGGGCGGGCTGTTAGGTACTGGGTACTGGGTACTGGGTACTGGGAAATGGAAATTCCTATACTCTTAAATTATTATCAGGAGTATTTTATGGAACAGATAAAAATTCGATTTGGGAATGATATTGAAACACCAGCTACAGAAGAGAAGTCTTTTGAAGATATGTTTCAATCCGTTAATCCCATGTTCTGCTTTTCGAAACGGATCTGGAGACCCCAGATGGATATTTTTGAAACCAGGGATGAAATTATTATCCAGGCTGAAATCGCAGGGGTTTGCCGGGAAAACATGATGATTGAAATTTCGGATAAAGCTGTAAAAATTTCCGGGGTGCGTAACAGCAGCCAACCGGATCCCACGGCCACTTACAGGCTTGCGGAAATACAGTTCGGCCGGTTTGAACGGGTGCTTTATCTGCCCAATATCATTGACATGGAAAAAGTATCTGCTTCATATGCCAACGGGTTTCTTGAGCTGAAATTAGGAAAACAGCCTAAGACGAATTATGCTTCGGAACAGAAAATGCCCATTGATTTTTTATAAACCTAGGCCCTTAGGCGATTGTATATAAAAAGGAAAACGAATGGATGAATTAAACCATCCCTCCGTCCCCATCACCACTGACGATATCCCTGACGAACTGCCCATTCTTCCCATCGTGGATACCAATCTGTTTCCTAAAATGGTGTTGCCCCTGGTTTTGATCCGGAAAGAGGCCATTGATCTGATTGATGATGCCATGTCCGGCAACCGTATGCTTGGCCTTTTGCTGTCAAAGCGCTCGGACATTGATTCCAGGCACACGGCCGACGACCTGTGCCGCATTGGTACCGTCGCCGTAATTCTTAAAATGTCCAAGATGGAAGATGAAAAGGCCCAGCTGCTTATCCAGGGTCTGAACAGGTTCAAGGTACTGGAATACCAGGAAAACCGCGATTATATGCATGCCGATATTTCCGTTCTCGAAAGCCGCAACAATGAAAGGAACAAAGAAAATCGGGCACTGATGGCCAATATTGTTGAACAGTACGAAAAAATAGTGGCCCTTTCGCCGGGGCTGCCGGCGGAAATAAGCCAGATGGTCAAGACCCTGCAGGAACCCAGCGCACTGGCCGACATGGTGGCTTCCACCATTAATGCCCCTGTTAATGAAAAGCAGAAGGTCCTTGAGCTGATTGATGTGAACCGCCGCCTGAAAAAGGTCACCCGTCTGGTCAATGATCAGCTTGATATTCTTGAAATGGGCTCTAAAATTCAAAATCAGGTCCGGGAAGACATGGACAAGCGCCAGCGCGAATATTACCTGCGCCAGCAGCTCAAAACCATTAAAGAAGAGCTTGGGGAAACCGACCAGGAAGCAATTGAAATCCGGGAATACAGAACCCTGATCAGGGATAATCCCATGCCGGCAGAGGCCGCAAAAGAAGCACAACGGGAACTGGAACGTCTCGCCAAAATGCACCCGTCATCCTCCGAATATGTTGTCTCATCCACCTATCTTGACTGGCTGACCGCCCTGCCCTGGAATGCATATACCGAAAATGGGCTGGATATTGCCAAGGCCAGAAAAATTTTGGATCAGGATCATTACGGCCTTGAAAAACCTAAAAAACGGATATTGGAATTTCTGGCCGTGCGCAAACTCAAAAAAGACGCCAAAGGCCCGATACTATGCTTTGCAGGTCCCCCAGGCACAGGAAAAACCTCCCTGGGACAATCCATTGCCAGGGCCCTGGGCCGGGAATTTGTCCGCATTGCCCTGGGCGGCATCAAAGATGAAGCTGAAATCCGGGGACATCGGCGGACCTATGTGGGGGCCATGCCGGGCCGGATCATCCAGCATTTAAGAACCGCCGGTAAAAAAAATCCCGTCTTCATGCTGGATGAGATTGATAAGGTTAGCGCCTCCTACCACGGAGATCCGTCATCCGCCCTGCTTGAAGTCCTTGATCCGGAGCAGAACCGGAATTTTGTTGACCACTACCTGGATGTCCCCTTTGATTTGTCCGATGTCATGTTTTTGACCACAGCCAACGTGCTACACACCATTCCACCCCCCCTGCGGGACAGAATGGAGATTCTGGAGCTTACCGGGTATACCCAGGAGGAAAAGCTTAAAATTGCCACCCGGTATATTATCCCCAAACAGCGGGAGGCCAACGGTATCAATTCCGGCCAGATAAAAATAACCCCGGGCGCGATCAAACAGATTATTTCCGGGTATACCAAGGAATCCGGTTTACGCAACCTGGAACGCCAAATTGGTGCCATATGCCGGGGCGTTGCCGCTAAAATCGCCGAACATCAGGTGGAAAATCTGACCATTGGACGCAAAGAAATTCCCGAATATTTAGGCCCCATCCAACACATGCCTGAGATGGCCACCCGGATAAACGTGCCGGGCGTGGCAATGGGGCTCGCCTGGACCCCGGTGGGGGGTGAAGTGCTTTTTGTGGAAGCCGTGGCCATGAAGGGCGGCAAAAAGGGCTTGATGCTCACCGGACAGCTTGGGGATATCATGAAGGAATCTGCGTCTACCGCATTAAGCTTCATCCGGTCCAATGCAGACCGGCTGGCTGTGGATAAGACCTTCTTTGATACCCATGATATCCACATTCATGTGCCCGAAGGGGCTATCCCAAAGGACGGCCCCTCTGCCGGGGTAACCATGCTTACAACCCTTGCCTCCTTGATCACCAAAAGGAAAGTAAAATCCCGTCTGGCCATGACCGGAGAGATCACCCTCAGGGGTGAGGTTCTGCCCGTAGGGGGCATCAAGGATAAGGTGATTGCGGGGCACAGGGCCGGTATCCGGTCTGTGATTCTGCCCCTTTGGAATAAAAAAGATATGGAAGATGTTCCTGAGCATATTAAATCCACCATGACCTTCTATTTTACCGATAAAATGAAAGATGTTATCCATAAGGCCCTGGAGGAAAAAAAATGATATTCCGTATCAATTATACGATCCGATCATTGATGCCGGCTTTTATTCTCTGCTTTGCGGTTACCGTGGCCGGATGCGGTGCCGGAAAGTATAATTCCGGCCACAACAAATGTGCGAACAAACAATACAGCGGCACCGAAGCCACCCAGCGCCCCTATCGCATTGCAGGAAAAGACTATTATCCCATGGCTTCGGCAAACGGGTATGTGGAAAAAGGATACGCTTCCTGGTACGGCAGAAAGTTCCACGGTCGAAAAACATCCAACGGCGAAACCTACAACATGTACGCCATGACCGCAGCCCACAAAACCCTTCCCATGAACACATGGGTCAAGGTTGAAAACCTGAACAACGGCAGAAAGATCACGGTGCGCATCAATGACCGGGGCCCTTTTGTGTCCGGCAGGATCATAGACCTGTCCTATAAAGCAGCCCAACGCATCGATATAGTGGGACCCGGCACGGGCCGGGTAAAGGTAACCGCCCTTGGCAAGGCAACCGCCTATTCCAAGAAAGACCACGCCCCGGTAAACTTTACCCCCGTCAATTACTGGCAAGGCAATTTTACGGTGCAGGTAGGGGCATTCAAAGTGAAAACCAATGCCGATCAGTACCGGATCAAATTGTCTAAAGATTATCTTAATGCCCATATTGTTCCCTATGCAGATCACCGGGGGCAATTTCACCGGGTGCGGATCGGTAAATTCAACAACCTCAATGATGCCGTAACGTTCAGCCAAAGACTGATGGCCAGGGAAGGGTTTGCGCATGCCTTTGCCGTAGCCGATTAATTGGTGTTTGAACGAAAAGTCACCCACCTGCGGCGTTGCAGAAAAATTTAAAATCCTCACAACCATGAGGTTGCTCCGGTTTTAAATTTTTCTGCGCCTTGCATCTGGGCAACTTTTCGTCCAAACACGCGTTAGGAGAAAAGCTAAAAAAAAACGATGACGTATACTGTTTTTCTGGACCGGGACGGTGTGATCAACCATGATTCCGACGCCTATATCAAACATCCGGACGAATTCCATTTCATTCCCAAAAGTCCGGAAGCCATTGCCCTTTTGAGTGCCGGCGGTTTCCAGGTGATTCTGATTACCAACCAATCGGCGGTGGGCCGGGGTATGATATCCGGCCGGACCCTTGATGCCATTTTAAAAAAAATGACCCACGGGGTGGAACAGGCCGGTGGCCGGATCAAGGATATATTTTTTTGTCCGCATACCCCGGATCAGGGATGCGATTGTCGAAAACCCAAGCCCGGAATGATTCTTCAGGCCGTGGCACGCCATGGCATTGATTTAAACAAATCTTTGATGGTGGGAGATTCGGCCAAAGATATTGAGTGCGGCAAGCATGCCGGATGTGCCAAAACCATCCTGGTTAAGACCGGCAACGGAGAAAAGGCGCTGGCCGCTTTGACAAAAAAAGGGATTGTCCCCGATTTTATTGCCAAAGATCTTTACGAGGCCGCCTGTTGGATAACTGCTAATTTTTCATCCGGTAATAGGGCGTCATGATTACCATCAGCGGTACCCTGTCCCGGGTTACATTTCAGAACCCTGAAAATCATTACACCGTATGTCGTGTGTCAGTGCCCAAGGTGGCCGATGCCATTACCGTGGTGGGGCATCTGCCCGGGGTGGCCCAGGGAGAGCGACTTAAACTCAAGGGCACATGGACCAGCCATCCTAAATACGGAGAGCAGTTTAAGGCCGCCTCGTTTGAGGTCACCCTGCCCGCCTCCACGACAGGTATTCGAAAATATCTCAGCTCCGGTATCATTCCCGGCATTAACCAGGAGCTGGCCGACAGAATCGTGGATACCTTTGGGGAACAGACCCTGGAGATCATTGAAAATGAACCGAAACAGCTTCTTGATGTATATGGGATCGGCAAGGCCAAACGAAAAATGATTGAAACGGCCTGGAATACCCACCATTCCGTGCGGCGGGTCATGGCGATGCTACAGGAGACCCGCATTGATTCGGCCAAGGCCGCAGTCATCCTTAAAACATATGGAAACAACGCCCTGGAGGTATTGACCCAGGATCCTTTTCGCATTGCCCGGGAAATTCCCGGTATTGGTTTTGCTGCTGTAGATGAACTGGCTAGGGCGCTTGGTACGGAAAGGGAGGACAAAGAAAGACTTAAAGCCTGTCTGGTCTGCCGGTTGCTGGATCTTGAGCAGGACGGCCATGTGTTTGAAAAAAAAGAGAATCTGATCCGGACTTGTATTCAAACGGCGGGGGTATCTGAGGGACAACTTTTAGACGTGCTTGGAAATCTGGATGCGGATAACGAGGTGGTGATTGAAACGGAACGGGTGTATCTTGCACCCTTACACGAGGCGGAAACCGGTATTTCCCGGCGGATCAAGGCGCTTTTATCCATGCCCGATCCTGATTTCAACGTTAATGAAGAGTTAATCCAGGGCCAGGTGCTCTCTGCCATGGCGGTTCAGTTATCCCAGGAGCAACTGGATGTGGTGACCCGGATTATGGGCTGCAAAATTTCCATTATCACCGGCGGGCCCGGGACAGGGAAAACCACATTGATAAAGGCACTGTGCGTTGTATTTAAAACCCTTCGCCTGAAGGTGATGCTTTGTGCCCCCACGGGGCGGGCCGCCCGGCGTCTATCCGAAGTGACCGGGCGAGGGGCCAAAACCCTTCATAAACTTTTGGGCTTTAATCATAACACCGGGACCTTTGAACATGACTTCACCAATCCTTTGGACCTGGACCTTCTGGTGGTGGATGAGGTTTCCATGGTGGACACCCATCTCATGTACCGTCTGGTCGAGGCCCTGCCGGCCGGAGCCGCTCTGATTCTGGTGGGGGACACGTTTCAACTGCCTTCCGTAGGGCCGGGGAATGTGTTGTCGGATATTATTGATTCGGCACAGGTAACGGTGTTTGCTTTAACCCGGATTTTCCGCCAGGCCCAAAAAAGCCCCATTGTCATGCATGCCCACAGTATCAGAAACGGACAGATGCCGGACATAAAATCGGCACCCCCGGATCAGCCCTCCCAATTTTATTTTATTGAAACCAGCACCCCGGCCCGGGTGGCCGACACCATCTGTGAGCTGTGTGCCCGAAGAATTCCCAAGGCTTTTCCCCACATCCGGGAAACCCAGGTACTCACCCCCATGCATAAAGGAGAGGCCGGTACCATCAGCCTGAACCAGCGGCTGCAGGCGGTTTTAAATGACGCGCCCGGCGGGATTGAGTCCCATGGCCACATCTTTAAAACCGGTGATAAGGTTATGCATCTGAAAAATAATTATGACAAAGAGGTGTTCAACGGGGATATCGGACGGGTGATCGAGGCGGATAAATCCACGGGCCGGGTGCTTGTGGATTATGAGGGCAGAACCGTTATCTATGATCTGCCGGAACTGGACGAACTGACCCTGGCCTACGCGGTTTCGGTTCATAAATCCCAGGGCTCGGAATATGATGCGGTGGTTATTGCCCTGACCACGGCCCATTTCCCGCTTCTGCAGAGAAATCTGCTGTATACGGCCATGACCCGTGGAAAATGCCTTGTCATTATTGTGGGATCCACCCGGGCCTTTAAAACGGCCTTTGACAATAACAGGACCGCATTGCGACGGTCCGGACTGAAAGACCGTTTGAGGGAAATTTTATGAAAAAATTATTGATCAGTTTAATCTGCCTGGCGGTTGTCTGTGCTGTCGGCCTGCCCATTGCCAACGGCATCGTCATGGAACGTACGATTAAATCAACGATTGAAGAACATAACAGCCAAGCAGGCAAAACCGGAACAGGTTTTCGGATGAAACTCCTGGAATATGACCGGGATCTGTTTTCTTCCCGTATCAAGTGGTGCATTGAGAATCCCAATGGTTTTCCCGGAAGCGAGACGGCGCAACTGGTGCTGGTAGACCAGGGAACACACGGTTTTTTCAGTGTAACGTCACAAACAACTCTTGAAGAAAATCCCTGGTACATGCAATGGGTGAACACCCGTCTGAACGGCAAAGATCCGTTGTCCATCCAAAACCGGTTTTCCCTTACAGGTGCCACTGGCTCCACCATACACATGAACGCTTTTTCTATTAAAGAGAAGGAAAAAATGGTTCATGTTCATGCCCTGAATCTGGACGTTTCTACAGGAAATGGATTTGAGACCCTGGATACAAAAGGCCGGTGGGAAGGATTGTCCCAGGGCAGTGAATTGCTGATGGGACCGGTCACGTTTACATCTGAGCTGGAACAGCTCACAGACATCATCTGGGCCGGAAAAAATACATTTTCCCTGGAACGGCTGAAAATAGATGACGGAAAATCAGATCCCGTTGATTTTTCAGGCCTCACCGTCAACTTTGACGCAAGTGCGTCCGAAGATAAAAAATCAATAACCATGACCACGGATTTTCATCTGGACCGCATTGAACTGGGCGGCAAGCCGTTGACGGACTGGACCGCCACCTTTAAGCTCAAACAGATGGATACGGCATCTGTTGAACAGTTCATGCGCCTGTATTCAAACGTGATGACCCAGGCAGGCCAACGCCTTGAAATAACAGGCGGCAATCCCGGTGATTTCCAGAACATTTTAAAGAATGAAATGGCCCGGAACACCCCGCAACTCATGTCCGTACTCAATGGTTTGCTTAAAAAAAGTCTGGGCATGGAAATTACAGACCTGGATATCGAACTGCCCGAAGGAGAAGTAGCTGGAAGCCTGGACCTCAGTCTGAAAAAAGATCTGGATCCTTCTAATATTTTTGTTTTTGCCATGCAGCCGGACATGATGTTTTCATTTTTTGACCTGGATGCTCAACTGAGCCTGCCCTATGCTTTTGCAGGCGGTATCCCGAATCTGACTGAACCGCTGTTGCCGGGAATGGTCACCGGATTGTTCGTTATTAAAGGCGACCTTTTGTCCTTTGATATGCACATCAGGGAAGAAAAACTGTTTCTCAACGGACACCAGGTGGTACTGAATCAGTAGTGGAGTGTCTAAATGCCCGGATTCAGTTTGCTCATGATTTGGTCCCTTAACCCTTAGGGCCATGGGAATAATAAAATTTACTACATGGCCCTAAAATGTAGTTCACGCTTGTGCCTCTAAGTATTGCTCCGCCGCTTCTGCCAATAATTGAGATCGCTTCATCCCCGCACCGGCTCTATATTCATCTACCCGCACCAATAAATCTTCAGGGAAAATTACATTGAACCGTTTTGTTTTTGCATATTTTTTTCTAATGGATTCATCCACCGGAATGGGTACGATTTCAGATTCAGGATTTTTTTTCTGTAATGCTTCGCGGGTTGACTTGGGATGAACGATTGTTTCCGGTTCAGACAAACACGCGGCCAAGGCATCTACGCCCATTTTATAGGCTTCATCCCATGTTTTCCCGAAGGTTTCGCAAATTTCTACATCAGGAATTGAAACCAAAATATTATCCTCTTCTTTTGTGAAAATCGCGTAAAAAAATTCCATTTTTTTTACCTCCATGTTAAGTGTATGTTTTCAAAACGGGATGCCCCAAAGGAGCATGTTTTTACTTTTTGAGCCCAATCCCTACCGCCGGGATAACTATTTCAACGGCGGCACTGTCTACGAAGTACCAATGTGGTCTTCTGGGTCTTTTGTTGAGCTGATAGCCTGCTTCTTTTTGTACCGGCTTTGGAAAAGATTTCAGGTCGTTTAAACTATTACCGACAAATTTTAGTGGTTTCATGGACGTAGTGTATAAAATTATATACATATAGTCGATTTAAAAGTAATAAATCCTATTACTTATAAAATAATATTTGAATAGTTACTATATAATTTTCATTCCAGCGCTTATGATAAAAGACGGCAAAAACGTATTGACGGCATGATAAAAAACAGCAAAGCTGAACTTGAAAAAAAAATCAAAGAGATAAATCATCAGCCCTTCAAATGCCTTCCTGATGCCGAAGTGGCGGCCAGTGAATTAGCCAAATCGGCAGAGAAAAGCCTTCATAACATAAATGTGGATATTACCGAAGTTCCCCGATACGGTAGAGGTCGTCCTAAAAAAGGAGAAATCAAACAACCTAAGTCTATTGAATATAAGTTAGGTGTAAATATTGAAGAGGCTGCTGAAAAAATAGAAAAACTTAGATTAGAAGCCGGTTGCTTTGTTCTCATTACCAATGTCCCAACCCAGAATAAAGATCAAAACTGGACGGGAGAAGACTTGCTACGACTATACAAAGAGCAAGATGGGATTGAAAAAAATTTTGGATTTCTTAAGGATCCCGCTATCGTTAATGCCATATTCTTGAAAAAGCCGGAGCGTATAGAAGCTTTGGGGCTGATTCTTCTTCTTGCCCTCCTTCTTTGGCGCTTGGTAGAAAGAGATTTAAAGCTATACGTGAAAGAAACCGATACGCCTCTACCAGGATGGAAAAAACAGCTAACGAAAAATCCTACCTCTTTCATGATGACCACAAAATTTCTCAGCATTTTAGTCATCACTAGTGGTAAAAAGCGGAAATTGGCAAAACCTCTCACCAAAGTTCAACTTCAGTATCTTAAGGCTTTGGATATAAAACCAGAATGCTTTATCTCACCGTAACGGATACTGAAAAATTATCAAAGAGTGATCGAAAGGGGTGCTGAATGTACGATATAAGTGCTAACATATTATTCAGCTCTTTGAAAAGGTGTTGGCGGTTGCACTCAAAAAGCTGAGTGTGTAAAACCTTAAGCTATAAGCAGAACTTATGTCCGACATACGGGACAAGAGAAGTTCAAGTAGTTAAAAGAAGTTCCTGAATCTTTAAACTTACAAAGATAAGGAATAGAGGCTGCGGGTTTCAGCCACTTAAGGTGTTTACATTTTAATAAAAAACTCTAATTGAATCGTAAATTAAATACTTTTGATTACTATTTAATTAGATTTTATAACCTGACCAGAAAAATCATTAAAATCCAACCCCAGTTGAATTCCGACATCGCTTTATCCCTTATATGGGCGCCGCAGGCGCGTCACCCCTTGTTTCTTGTATCTTGTCTCTAGTTTCTTACAATTTACCCATCATCGTTACCGGTTTCAGGGTAAACCATTTTTCCGGTCATGGACAGGTCGTATCCACCCAGTTCATCGGCGGTTCTTTGAATCACCTTACCTTTGAGCATGGCCAGAAACAATTGGACGCCCTGTTCAAAAAAGCTCTCTTTATTGACAAAAAGATCAAACCGCTCCCAGCACAGGGCAATGAAATCCAATCCCAGAAGGTTGGCCACAGCTCTGATGCCGGGTGCGGCATGGGCGTTTCCATTAAGTATGGCCAGGCCTGCATCCATATGCCGGGATACACAGTTCTCATATCCGTTAATGGCATCACTATCCATTCCAAACCGTTCTATCTCCCGGTCCAGAAGCTGCCGGGCCCCGGTACCCAGACGGCGATTGACCAGGGCAACCCCCTTTCGGGACAAGTCTTTTACAGATGAGATCCCCAGGGGATTGTTTTTTTGAACGATCAGTCCCTGCTCTCTATGGCACAGGTTGACAACCGCCGGGGCCTGGGCAATCTCTTCGTCCATGAACGGGAAAGCGGTATCGCTGTCGTCATCTGCCGACCGGCAGCCGGCAATGTGACACAGATTTTTTCTTAAGGCCTTGAGCCCGCCCAGGCTGCCGGCCAGACCGAACAGCGCCATGTGCTCACTGTGTTTCAAATTGAATGTGGCGACCAGGGTATCCAGCAGCAGATCGTTGGCGCCGGATATAAGAACCAGTCCATGATATGGGGGCAGCTTAGCCTGTTCGGGAAAATTCCGGGTACCGTTTTCAACCCATTGGCGGACAAGATCAAGGGGAAACAACCATTTCCCCGTTATTTTAGACGCCGGCAGGCCCTTGTCGGCGATCAGGGAATAGACCATTTTCTCGTTTACATTCAGATACTTTGCCACCTGTCGCGTGCTAAGCATTTCGTCCATATTGTGATGCCTTTTCAGTTCTCCGATATGCTGTGAACTGTTCCGGGGATAAAACGCCATATTTTTTCAACCCCCAGGGTGACCAGGAATACCGTGCCGGCCACCATGATAATGGCAGCCCCCGAGGTCAGGTCAAACCGGTAGGACAGATAGAGGCCCGCCATGGTAAAACAGGCGCCCAGCAAGCTTGAACCGGCCATCATGGTGCCCAGGGACCGGGCATATTTTTCCATCATAAACGGTGGAATGGTGAGCAGCGCAATCACCATGATCAGCCCCACCACCTGGATTACCATGACCACGGTAAGTCCAAGCATGGCAATCAGGAAAAAGTAGATGCCATGTACCGGAAGTCCCCGCAAGCCTGAAAATTCCTCGTCATAGGAAATGGCCATCAGTTCATTATAAAAAAACACAACCAGAAACAGAATCAGGGTGCCGATGACACCCATAATGATCAGGTCTGACCCGGGTACGGTGAGAATACTGCCGAAAAGATAACTCATCAGGTCCACATTATACCCCGGGGTCAGGTCCACCAGAATTATACCGAATGCCATGCCCACGGCCCAGATCACACCAATAACCGTGTCGGCCCGTTGCCGGTTGTTCAGGGTGACGGCCGCCATGACCAGGGAAGCGACCAGGGAAAACCCCATGGTGGAAGGGATCACCGGCCAGTTAAAATAAAATGCCATGCCGATCCCGCCATAGGCGGCATGGGCAATGCCGCCGGATAAAAATACGATACGGTTCACCACCACCAGGGTGCCCATGATGCCGCAAATGATGCTGGTCAGCAGTCCTGCGGCCAAAGCATGGCGCATGAATTCGTAGTTAAGGATTTCCATCGGCATCTCCGCTTCTTTTCAGCCCGGCCCCGGGAAGTCCCTGGGCCAGCACCTGGACCCGGCACACGTCTTCCACCGAGCAGTCATACATGGTTTCAAGCGACTGCCCTTGAATCTCTTCCTGGGAGTGGTAATGCAGCCGATGGTTCACACAGGCCACGGATTTGACATAACCGGACACGGCAAACAGGTCATGGGTGACCACCACAATGGCCACATCCTTATTCAGGGTTTCAAGCAGGTTTAAAAAATCCCTCCGGCCCCCGGAGTCAATACCGGCCGTGGGTTCGTCCAGAAGCAACAGGCGCGGCCGGGTCATCAGCGCCCGGGCAATAAACACCCGCTGGCGCTGTCCCCCGGAAAGTTCCCCGATCTTTTTGCGGGCATGTTTGGCCATGCCCAGGCGCTCCAGGGTGGCCAATCCCTTTTTTTCACACGCTTTTCGAGGCAGTCCGGACCGCCCGAAATGCCGTCCCGTACCCAGACAGCCCATGAGTACCACATCCAGGGCGGTAATGGGAAAATGGTCATTGATATGGACGTTCTGGGGCACATATCCCAGGGCCTGGGTCAGCTTGCCCGGAGGCTCACCCAACACCCGGATTTGACCTTTATCAGGCTTAAGAAGCCCCAGGATCAGCCGGATCAGGGTGGATTTCCCCCCGCCGTTGGGGCCGATAACCGCCATAAAATCATGTTCCCGGATGGTCAGGTTGATGTCGGAAAGAACAAGCGCCTCTCCATTGTAGGAAAAATCCACATGTTCAACCGTGACCAAAGCTTTTTCTAAAGTCTCGATTATTTCAGGACCTCCTTGAATTGTTCAGCTATTTTTTTCATATTATCCAGCCAGTTCAGGGCCAGGGGATTGGCCCGCATGACCCGGCCATTAATCTCCTTGGCCACAAGTTCCGCACTTTGGCTTGAAAACTGGGGCTGGACAAAAATCACATTGATGCCTTTGTTTCCGGCATGCTCGATCAGTGCCTGCAATCTGGCCGGTTTGGGATCCTTACCTTCTATTTCAATGGGGATCATTTTCAGGTGGTAATCCCGGGCAAAATACCCCCATGCCGGATGAAAAACCATAAACTGCATGCCGGCATTGTCCTTTAACATCCGGGTCAGATCCTGGTCAAGGGCATCAATTTTCTTGATAAAGGCATGATAATTGGCCGTGTAGAAGTCCTTGTTTTCAGAATCTGCGGCGGCAAGGGCATCAAGGATGTGGCCGGCCTGGATCTTGACCAGCCTGGGGGAGAGCCAGATATGGGGGTCCAGCCCGGCATGGCCATGATCATCCTCGTGGCCATGATCCGCTTCTGCCCGGGCCGTATCATCATGGTAACCTGCCTGGTCTTCATCGTCGTGATGGTGGGCGCCCATGGGCTGTTTTTCTATGCCTTTGTCCGTGTGGACAATGGTCATGTCCGGATTTGCGGATGCGATTTTATCCAACCAGAACGTTTCAAAGGGCACACCAATGGAAAAATAGAGACGGGTTTTGGATAATTTTACCATCTGTCCCGGTTTGGGTTCATATGTGGCCGGGTTTGCCCCCGGTTGAACCATCACGGAAACATCCACCTTACCTTTGCCGATTTGCTGCACAAAATATTGCTGGGGCACGATGCTGACAAATACGGGAAGCGGTGTTTCAGCCCAAACCGGTCCGTTGAACATGGTGATCATTGAAATAAATGTAAAAAATTTAAGAAATCTTTTCATGACAGACTCCTTTCACATAGGTTTTCTGTCGTTATATCGGGCAGAATAATGAATAACTTACAAATGCAAATGTATTGCATTTCATAAAAACGGCAAATTAGTTAAGATCTTCGTCGTCTTTACTAAAAATTGGCATCTTCATGACCGGCACGCCCTCTTTTTCCAGGGCCTTTTCCTCTTCCTTGGTTGTGGTTCCCCGGATTTGCTTAAACGCCTTGGCCCCGTAATGCATTTCCAACGCTTCTTTGGCAAAGGATGCGCCGACATCCTCGTAATTGTTTTCAACGTACCGGCTCATTTTTTCGGCAAGCTCGGCCATGACCTCCATTTGCGCCTGGGTAGCCATCTCCCGGCCTGAACCGGCAGGGGCCGGGGACGCAGATTTTCGTATGGCCACGGCAGACAGCTTGGGGCTTACGGAAAAACTGTCGCACACCGGACATTGCAGAAGGCCCTGGGCCTGCTGCCGGTCAAGGTCCTCCCGGTCATCAAACCAGCCTTCAAACACATGGCCGTTAATGCATTCCAGATCAAATACTATCATGTGATAGAAATACGTTATTTCACCATTTTTTTCAATTGAGAAATGCGCGCCAGATCCTTTTGCGAACGCACACAGGGGAACAGGCTGTTGTTGGTCAGTGCCGGATGGGCCGTGATATCAAAACGGGCATGTTTGACCGCATCCGCCCACATGGGGGTATGGGGAATGGGGGTGTAATAGGCCGGAACCGGGGTGAGCCCCAGACGTTTCACCAGGGTGATGGACCCTTCCACCTCATCAAGGTTCTGGCCGGGCAGCCCGCATAGAAGATAGGCGCCCAGCTGATCCTTTGCAAATCCTGCTGTGCGCAGGTGGTCCACGGCCATAAGAAATTCATCCCGTTTAACCTTAATATCGTGGCGATGGCTTGAAAAATCCGCGGTTTCAAGCCCCAGACGGATGGTTTTAAAATCCGCCTTGAACATCAGATCGGCTGCTTTTGCCGAGATCTCTTTGATGTGTACGGCATTGGGGGTATGAAAAAAGAGGTCCATTTTTTCATCAATAATACGCTCAAGCAGGGGAAACGCGTATTTTTCAGGCTGTATCAGAAGCGCATCATCGTAAAAGGCAAAATTTTTCACCTGAAAATTATTGTGCCAGTGACAAATCTCCTGAAAGACGTTTTCAGGAGAGCGCCGCCGAAATCGCGGTTCAAGAAAGGAAGACGCGCAGTATTCGCAGGAAAAGGGACACCCCCGGGAGGTAAGAATCGGGGCATAGGCCATGATGCCCTGGAGATCCAGGGCGGCAAAAGGCGTGGTGTCAAGATCTGCCGGGTCCGGTATGTGCGTCAGGCTAAATCCGGTGTATGTTTCCACCAGGTCTGCAAGAACCGGTTCGGCCGGACCGGTGACCACATGGTCCGCCCCGGAATATTTCCGGGCATGGGTCTCACAAAGCGTTGCGTAAATACCCCCCAGCACCACGGGCACACCGGGAAAACGCTTTTTAAGCAGGGCAATGGTTTCAGCCACACCCGTGGCCCAATAGGTCATGAGCGAGGTGACCAGAATCAGGTCAGGCCGATCCATTGCCGGCAGATCCTGTTCAATCCACGCTTTTAAAGCCCCGTACCGGGTAAATTGTTTACGGATATGCCCCAGATGGGGGTCAAGCACCTGGGGTAAAGGAATCGGGGTTTTGTCAAACGGGCCTCTGCCGTCCCAATACACCTTGACACGATTTGTTTTCCGGGGATGAAACCGATTCATGCAATCCAGAAAGGAGACCCGCACACGATTTTGGCGGAGGATGGCGGCAATGGTTAAAAGCCCCAGTGGCCGGGCCCAGAAATCAAAAGCGGCAAAATCGTGGACCCAGGGGTTGACGCAAAGAATGTGAGGCGGATCAGTTTTCAAAGTATTGCATGGACGTTTTTTTCAGCTCCCGGCGGGAAAACAGCAGGGTATAATCTTTTTCACCTGTGGCCTCGGAAAGTTTTGCAGCAATGGCAAAGCATTCGTCTTCGGAGGTCCCGTGAACCATGGTGTATAGATTTTTATCCCACCCAGGCGCAGGATTTCTGCGGTAGCAATGGGTAATTTCACGGAAGGATGCCATAATATTGCCCACCGCTTCCACCCGATCTTCAGGCACTTTCCAGGCCACCATGGCATTGGCCTTGAACCCTGATTTCTGATGTTTGAGTGTGGCACCAAAGCGCCTGATCATATTTCTGTCATGGAGACCGGACAGTACGTCAAGAAACTTGTCCTCTGAAATGCCGATCTGTTCTGCCATGACAAGATAGGGGCGCTTGCAGACCGGGATATCGGTCTGCAGCAATGAAATTACTTTTTTTTCCAGCTCTGTGAGGGATGTTGTCATAATTATTTCTTATCAGTTTTTTTATCAGGAAACAATGCCATAATCTGTTCTTCACCGGCACCGCAAATGCCGCGTTCGGTAATAAATCCGGTCACAAGGCGGGCCGGGGTCACGTCAAATGCGTGGTTGGCGGCCGGACTGTTTTCCGGGGGCACCAGAACCGATGAAATTTTTCCATCGGCAACCCCTTGCACATATTTAATCTCGTCCGGGTCCCGCTCTTCAATGGGAATATCCTTAACACCATCGGTGATGGTCCAGTCAAAGGTGGATGAGGGAAGCGCCACATAAAAAGGTACATTGTTGTCCCGGGCAGCCAGGGCCTTAAGATAGGTACCGATTTTGTTGGCCACATCGCCAGCCCGGGTGGTGCGGTCGGTGCCGACAATCACCAGATCCACCATGCCATGCTGCATAAGATGTCCCCCGGCGTTATCCGTGATCACGGTATGCGGGATGCCATGTTTGCCAAGCTCCCAGGCAGTAAGACGCGATCCCTGGTTCAAAGGCCGTGTTTCATCCACCCAGACATGAATATCAATGCCTGCATCAAAAGCGGTATACATGGGTGCTGTGGCCGTGCCGTACTCGATACAGGCAAGCCACCCGGCATTGCAGTGGGTCAAGATGTTTACGGGCTCACCGTTTTTCTTTTCAGCAATCTCTTTGATGATGGACAGGCCGAATTCACCGATTTTCCGGCAGTTCACTGCCTCTTCTTCCACAATTTCCAAGGCTTCCGTCAAGGCAGCCGCCACCCGGGCTTCATACCCGGATGCGCTGAGGGCTTTTTCCATGACCCGGTCCACACCCCAGGCCAGATTGGTGGCGGTGGGCCGGGCATCACGAAGGCGTGCGCACTCACGCTTAAACCATGCATCGTCCGCGCCCTGGTTATCCTTCTGCACCAGAATGACATAGACCCCCAGCGCCCCGGTGGCACCGATCAACGGGGCGCCTCTGACATACATCTCCTTGATGGCATGAATAACCAGATTATTGTTTGTCAAGTCTTGAACAATCAGTTCATGGGGCAGGCGTCTCTGGTCTATGACCTTGACGATTTTTGACTCATTATCAAACCAGATGGGCCGCATCTGTTTTCCATCCACATTCATGGTGTGTTTCCTTCGGGATTTTAGTTTTCCAAATTCTTATGTCTCAAACAACCAATGTACAATAAAACCCAAACTGCGTCAGGAATCAAGGTGCAATGGTTTTTTAACCAAATGGAAATATAAAAGCCTTATTCTATGAGGCTGCGAATAAACGGCCCTGTGGCATTCACCCCGTTTTGCGCCACCTCCCGGATGGTTTGAGAACCCACCACGGCAATATCGGCTTTGCCCATAAGAAAATCAATGTCGGCTTTTTCCTTTACCCCGAACCCCACGGCCGTGGGCAGCCGGGTGGACTTTTGACACCTTGCCAGGTAATTGCCCATGTCCGATGAAAATTGTGTCTCTTTTCCGGTGACCCCTTTTCTGGCCAGGCAGTAAATAAAGCCGGTGGCATGGGTGTCGATCATCTTCATGCGCTGGTCCGAGGTTTCCGGAGAAAAGATGAACACGGCAGACAGATCATGTTTTTTCATGGCAGACAGATAATCATTGGCCTCTTCCGGGGGAAGATCCGGCACAATGGCGCCCTTTACGCCGATTTCCGACATCCGGGCGGCAAAGGCATCCATGCCGTATTTATAAAGGATATTGCCATAGGTCATGAACAGAAACGGGATGTCAAAGCGGTCTGACACCTTTTGGGCAAACTCAAAACATTTTTCCACGGTGGCCCCGCTGTCAAGGGCGGCCTGGTTGGCCTTGAGGATCACCGGCCCGTCTGCCATGGGCTCTGAAAACGGAATCTGCAGCTCCATTAAGTCCACCCCTGCATCCACCATCTGCCGGACAATTTCAAAACAAGCGTCAAAGGACGGGTACCCCATGACAATATGGGTCATCAACAGGATAGCTTTTTTCTTTCGCTGCTCCCGGATATAGGTTTCCAGAAAGGCGGGGGCAGGTGTCCGGGTGTTTGTTTCAGTCATTTTTATATTCTCCTGCTTTGGCACAGATAAATTCTTTCCATTTGGGATCGCCAAGGGCATCGGCCACGGTAAAGATGTCTTTATCCCCCCGGCCGGACTGGTTGATGATGATGATATCATCCGTTGACATGTTCGCCGCTTCCTTAAAGGCGCCGGCAAAGGCATGGCAAGACTCCAGGGCCGGAATAATGCCTTCCATCCGCATGGTCAGCTTCAGGGCGTCCACCACTTCAGTGTCCGTGGCATATTCAAACCGGGCTTTCTCCTGATCGTGCATATGGGCAAGAATGGGAGAAACACCGACATAGTCCAGCCCTGCGGAGATGGAATGGGTCTCTTTCATCTGGCCGTCACTGTTCTGCAGAAAATAGGTTTTATAGCCTTGGGCAATACCGAAACTGGCATCGTCAGAACAAAGCCGGGAGGCGTGGCGGCCCGAGGCAATCCCTTCGCCCCCGGCTTCCACCCCCACAAGCTCAACCGGATCATCCATGAATCCCTGGAAAAGTCCCATGGCATTGGAACCGCCGCCCACACAGGCAAAGACCTTGGTCGGCAGCCGGCCTTCGGCTTTCATGATCTGGGCACGGGCTTCCTTGCCGATAATGGACTGGAACCAGGAGACCATTTCAGGGAAGGGATGGGGGCCGCAGGCGGTTCCCAGGACATAGTGGGTGGTGTCCATGTTGGTGACCCAGTCCCTGAACGCCTCGTTGATGGCATCCTTGAGAATCCGGGTCCCGTCGGTGACCGGCACCACGGTGGCGCCGAGCTGCTCCATCCAGAACACATTGGGCCGCTGGCGCAACACATCCACCTCACCCATATAGATGGTGCAGTCAAACCCGAACTTGGCCGCCATAGTGGCCGTGGCCACCCCGTGCTGCCCTGCCCCGGTTTCGGCAATCACCCGTTTTTTACCCATTCTTTTGACTAAAAGCCCCTGCCCCATGACGTTGTTGGCCTTATGGGCGCCGGTATGGTTCAAATCTTCCCGTTTAATATAAATCTTTGCCCCGCCAAAATGCCGGGTAAGGTTCTCGGCATAGGTCAACGGCGTGGGACGGCAGGAATATGTTGCCATCAGGGTTTCATATTCTTCCCAGAAATGCTTGTCTGCTTTGGCCTGCCTGAAACGGGCATCCAGCTCCTCAAAGGTAGCCACAAGGATTTCAGGTAAAAAGGCCCCGCCAAAGGGGCCGTAATATCCGCGGTGTTTCATGTATCTGCCTTTCATAAAATGGTTGGCAATTTGTGTCGCATTTATTGTTTCCATGACCCTTACCTTTGATTTTGTATAGTCTGGGTAAAGGCAAAGCGGTCCGTGCGGCAGAACAGCACCGAATAGACCGCCCCGGGTGCATTGGGGAAATTGAGCAGCCGCCGGACCACCAGAATCGGATCAAACGGCGACATGCCCAAAAGGGATGCCCGTTGTTCATTCAAGGGTTCCACCTGGAACTGTTGGGTGCCGTCGGAAGGTGTCAGGTAAAATCGCTCGAACACCACCCGGGACAAGGATTTATTCCCAAGATGCATTTCGTCAATACCCGCAAACAGATCCGGATCCAGAAAAATATCCTCCAGCAAGACAGGTTCATCCCGGGCCATGGTCAAGCGGGACAGGGCAAAGGCGGATTTACCGTGAAACGGATTGGCCACATCGCCTGCAACGGTCTTTTTTTTCAAAGGCACAATCACTCTTTTTTGCGTAGGGACGCCTTGGGCTGAAAATGCCTGGGAAGTTCCGGCAAGGGAGAACAGATCAATTTGTGGCGAAGGTTCCTTCACAAAGGTGCCGGCACCCCGCTTTCTTTGAATCAGGCCCCGTTGCACGAGAACATCCATGGCCTGGCGCACGGTGGGTCTGCCCACCCTATATGATTTTGCCAGTTCCGTTTCAGACGGAATCATATGCCCGGGCGGATAAATCCCCTCCCGGATACGGGATTGGAGTTGCTCACAAATCTGGTGATACAAGGGTATGGGAGAGTCTGGATTCAGCATAACCGGTTTTATTCTCAAGTCTGCAGCCATCCGGAAATTGTATTTCACCTGTTATCCGGCGGGCTGCTCAGTTAATAATACCGGAATGATAATTGACAAAATGTAAAGTTGTCAAGACATTTTATCAAACAAGCTGAAATCAGTTAAAAAAGCCTGTTTAAAAATTAGACGATCGAAACTTTTTTTATAAAATCACGAAGAAATTCGGGCTCTATCTAACTGAGACGGTAAATGTATGAACGCCTTCAATATTTTTTTGAGGCGCAAACTTTAAAACTTCTCGTGTTGTACGATCGTTAAGAAGTTGGCGAATTCTTATTTTAGGAACGCTCTGTTTGGCTGTATCTACTTTTGTCATTTTAATGCTGATTTTATTTTCGTCCTTGCAAAGCCCACCGATAACGACGCCGGACCAACTTGCTGTGACAGGCTTCTGGGGAATACCGTTAACCATAACCTGAGCCTGGTAACCGTAGCTGAAGACATCAAGCAGCGCTGTTGAATACGGTTTTTGAACCAAGGCGGGTGCCGGTTTTACCTTCCCGTCCATCACACAGGCCGGTCGCAGGTCCGACAAATAAAATTGCGTTTTGCAACCATCAGGCCGATACATCGGCTTGTCGCAATTCATGGTGGCGTCCACTTTCCATCCCGATTCATTTACAAATTTAATGGCGGTAAACGTCACTTTAGGGGTTCCATGGGCGTCTTTTTTTTCTGAATCCCTGACATATACAAGCCCTGCATTATCGCCTTTTTCAATCACTCTGGTAAATTCCATTGTAGATATATCAGGACCATATTTTGCAAAACTTTTTATAATTTCAGGGGTTAACGACCGCTGTGCCGAAACGAGTCTATTTTTCAAGGTACAAAGGCTGTAGGAAGACATTGTACGTTGAAGTTCCGACTCATTTCCTGAGCTGCTGGCTTGAAGATGGGCATGCCAGGCATTTTCCAAATCAGACCGCAAAGATTGGGCAAACCCGCAATCAAAACTCAGAACCAAAAAACCCGTAACAATGACCCAAAAAAGCGTGTTTATTCGTAACACCATATTTTAAATCCTCCATTTCCAAATAAATAAGGCACGGATAGAACTGAATACAGAACACCCGCATCTGCGCTTTTACGTTTTGTTCTACATAATTCCTTGATTAGGCTATAAAATAGGAACAACCTTTTTGTCAACCAAAGTATAAAATATTAGCGCCTGTTTAAAAATCAGGACGATAGGAACCGTGGAAGAATTTACAACAGCCCAGGCAGGAAGGTAATAAGCCATGGAAAAACCATAAGCAAAACAATGCAGATCAGGTAAGCCGGCAAAAAAAAGGTTACGCCTTTAAATACCTCATTTAAGGTACTCTCCTTGGCCATACCCGCCACCACATAGGTGGTGGCACCCACAGGGGGCGTGACGGCACCAAGGGTTGTGACCACGGTGATGAGCACTGCAAACCAGATGGGGTCGCATCCCATCTGGGAGGCCACGGGGAAAAAGATAGGAATAGTTATCAGCAACAGGGCCAGGGCATCCATGATGGCACCGCCAATGGCGTACATGCCGAAAATTACGGCCAGGACGACAGGGCCGGGAACATTCAGGTCAGCCACCCACGAGGCCATGTTAAACGGAATGCGGGTGATCGTTAAAAACTTCCCCAGGATCATGGCCCCTGCAATCAGCATGATGACCATGCAGGACACCCGCAGGGTATCCATGACGGCCTTTTTGAAATTTTCCCAGGAGAGCGTCCGCTGGACCAGGCTGATGACCACGGCGAAAAAGGCCCCTGCCCCACCCGCCTCGGACGGGGTAAAGTATCCGGCATACAGCCCGGTCATGATCAGAAAAAACAGAATCAGCATCTCAATGGCGCCGGAAAGAGAGCGGATGCGCTCGCGAAAACTCGACTTTGGGCCGGGCGGCCCCCACTCGGGATTCAAACGACAGACCACAGACACCGTGAGCAGCATCAGCAGGCACAAAAGAAGGCCCGCCCCGATACCGCCGTAAAAAAGCCGTGCAATGGACTGTTCCGTGGAAAGGCCGATGATGATCAGCACCACGGACGGCGGGATGACAACCCCCAGGGTAGAGCCGCAGGCAATGGACCCGCAGGAAAGCATGGGCTTGTACCTGAAATTGGACATCTGGGGAAATGCCACCGTGGTCATGGTGGCTGCTGTGGCGGTATTGGACCCGCAGATGGCGGCAAAGGCGCCGCAGGCCATAATGGTAGCCATGGCAATGCCGCCCCGGATATGGCCGACCCATTTGTACGCCGCCTGATAAAGGCGTTCGTTGACCCCGGAATAAAAGGCAATCTGCCCCATGAACACAAACAGCGGAATTACAGTGAGGCCATAATTGGAAAATACCGACCAGAACTCCTGGCTGACCATGTTTAAACCGGCATTAACGTTAAGAATATAGGAAAAGCCGCCAAAACCCACCAGGGCCATGGCAAAACTAACAGGCATGCCGAACACGAACAGCAGCAGCATCAGGATGGCAATCCCGAGGATACCCACCAGGGCCAGACTCATTTGAAATCCTTTTGAAAAAATAATTTAAGCAAATCAATAAACAGCATGGCCGCCAGCAGAAAACAGCCGAATGCCACGACAAAGGCAAAGGGATAATAAACCATTCTAAGGGTTTCGGATACCTCGCCGGTTTCAAGCAGGGTTATCCCCCGCCGGCACACAAACCAGGCGGCCACAAGAAAAAAAAGGGTACATAATCCATTGTTCACGGCAAATACAGCCCTTTTGACGCTCCGCGGAAACCGGCTGACCAGAATGTCCACATGGATATGCTCTCTTCTTTTCTGGGTAAACCCCATGGCAAGGGCTGTGATCACAGCCCCGGCAAACCCCATAATTTCATAGGTGCCCCGGATGGGCACCCAGACCCTGCGCAGCACAATATTACTCATGGTCAAAAGAATCATGAACACCAGAATGGTCCCGGCAATGATCCCGGCGCATCGATTCAGGATCTCGCTTATTTTTTCAATGATTTCCATGGGTGAATCGCTATTTTGCGGTGCGTTTTACGATTAGGTATTTGATATCTTTGATAATCTGGTCTCCTGGCAGCCCTTTTTCTTCGGCCGTTTTAATCCAGTTTTCCGTAATCGGCGCAAGTGGTGCATGCCACTCGGCCTTTTTCTCAGGTGACAGCGTAATCACTTCAACCTGATGTTCTTTCTTTGACCAGGCAATGGCATCGCTGACATGCCGGTCCATGTATTCGCCGGTCCAGGCAGCCTGTTCCTCGATCATGCCGTCCATGACCTGTTTTACATCGTCGGGCAGCTTGGCCCAGGCATTTTTATTCATGATCACGGCAAAGGGATAGATCACAGTATCGGTGATGGTGATATATTTGCAGATTTCAGCAAATTTGAGATCCTTCATCACCTCCAAAGAGGAGAAAAGTCCCTTGACCACACCTTTTTGCAGGGCTTCAGGGGTGTCGGACATGGGCATCCCCACCTGGTTGGCACCCCAGGATTTAAGAATCTGGGCCGCACCGCCGGAGGCACGCAGATCCAGCCCCTTGAGATCGGAAAGCTCGGTCACTGGCGCTTTGGACATGATATTGGCAGGGGCTGTGACAAACATGGTCAACACCTTGACCTTGTCAAAGGCTTTGGGCTGGTATTTGTTGTACAGGTCCAACAGCACAAGGCTGCCGGTTTTGGCATCGGGGATTTCCAGGGGCAGGCTGGTGGCATTGGTTACGGTGAAACGGCCGGGCTGGTAAGCCATACAGATACAGCCGATGTCGGCCTGACCGTTAATGACCCCGTCCATCATGTCTTTGGCCCCCAAAAGCGTGCCGCCGGGAAAGGTGTTGATGCCAACGGCACCGTCCGTGCGTTTTTCAATTTCGGTTTTCCATCTTTCCATCTGTACGCAGGGAAAGGTGGGCGCAGGGGGGAAATTGGCATAGTTCAGGCGGACTTTTTTAGCCTGAACCGTTACAGGGGCTGTTCCGAAAACAAGGGCAACCGCTGCCAGAACACAAAAAAACAATGATATTTTTTTCATTTTAACTCCTTTTTAGTTTCTAGTATCAAACACCCGTTTGCTCTTTTTTTCCGTCCGGGGCAGATGGCCGTAATCCACAATGTCAACCCGGGATCTGATCATCAGTTTCTTACGGATCTGCTTGGACACCTTGTCGGCCAGTCCGTTATCTTCTGCTGCAGCGGCATCTTTGGTGCGCTCCACCCGGATGGTCATGTAATCCCTGCCGTCGGCATCTTGACGCAGGTGGATCTGGTATTCGCTGCCCACCCCGTCAATGCCGCCTAGAATATGATCAATCTGGCTGGGATAAATGTTTACGGCCCTGAAAATAAACATGTCGTCCGTACGGCCGGAAATCCTGGCATGCCGGGGGAAGGGGTTGCCGCAGGCGCAGGCCCCGGGGATCAGCCGGGTGACATCATGGGTTCGGTAGCGGATTAAAGGGGTGCCCTGTTTTTTCAGGGTGGTGACCACCAGCTCTCCTTCGTCCCCGACGGGAAGCGGTTTCAGGGTCACCGGATCAATCACTTCAAAAATAAAATAGTCGGCCCAGTAATGGATACCGGCGTGTTCCGTGCAGTCAAGACCGGTGCCGGGTCCGTAAAGCTCGGTCATGCCATAGATGTCATGGATATGTTTAACGCCGGTGATCTCCTGGATGCGTTTGCGCATGGACGTACTGTGACGCTCGGCGCCCAGGATAATGGTTTTAAGTTTAAGTTTGTCCATGAGTTTGCGCTTTTCAATCTCTTCGGACATAAGCAGTCCCATGGAAGCGGTCGCGCAGAATACCGTGGATTCAAGATCCAAAAGCATGTCAATGTGCATGTCCACGTTGGCAGGTCCTAAAGGTACGGCCATGGCACCTAACCGCTCACATCCGTTCTGAAAACCGACACCGGCAGTCCAAAGCCCGTAACCCACGGCAATCTGAACCCGGTCCGTTTTGGTGACCCCGGCCAGTTCATAGCACCGGGCAAAAATATTGGCCCAGTTGTCCACATCCGCTTTTGTGTAGCACAAAATTTTTCTTTTACCTGTGGTGCCCGAAGATCCGTGGATTCTTACAATGTCGGACATTGGTGCAGCCCGCAAGGGAAAGGGATAGTCCTCAAGAAAATCTTGCTTGTCCGTAAAGGGCAGGTTTTCGAGATCGTCAAGACCTTTAATGTCTTGGGGCCGGCAGCCTGCATTTTCAAGCTTTTTTTTGTAATAGGGGCTGTTGTTATAGGCGTGGGACACGGTCCACTTCAGCCCCTGCGCCTGGATATCGGCGATCTGTTCGTCGGTTATATTTGAAGGGATAAAACGCATTAATTTACCTTTTTTCGTATAGTTGCATACCTGACGTAAGCAGGCGTAATACATTTGCCGCCACGGCAGGTTTGGCCTGGAATTTTTCCTTGATCATGCGGGAAAGGCTGTCCGGGTTGAATGCACTGGTTTCATCTTTCACGGCGCCCAGGAAAAAGCCGAGCATGGCTACATTTTCGCTGCGTACATTGCCCGCCGCTTCAGCCAGGGCGCCGGCATCTCCGGAAAATACCCGGTATCCGGCATCTTTAACAGGATCGAGGCTGTTTACCACGGCCAGGCCCCCGGGTTTGAGAAAATAGGCATGGTGAGCAAAGCTTTCCGCTTTCAGGGCAATCAGGGCATCTGCCGTGGCAGGCCGGATCAGCGGGCCTGAAAAATCACCGATTTTAAGATAAGAAATGACATTGCCACCCCGCTGGGCCATGCCGTGGGTTTCCGACGTAAGTACGGGAAGATTGTCGGCCATGGCAGCACCTGCAAGCAGTTTTGTTATAAAAAGAACGCCCTGGCCGCCCAGACCTGAAATGATAATCTGCTGATTATTTGACATAATATTTACTCCTGGTTTTCAAGAACAAGTGCGCCCTTGGGGCAGACAAATGAACATACGGCGCATCCGGTGCAAAGGCCGGGGTCAATGCGGACCTGTTCAGTCTCTTGATCCATGCTCAGGGCCGGGCATTCAAACCGGCTTACGCAATATCCGCAGCCGTCACACACATCCCTATTCACAACCACCTTTTTAAAGGATGCCTTGAGTTCGGCCCTGTCCATGTCAAGCAGACAAGGATGTTCGGCAATAACCACGGCGGGGCCGTTTTCTTGGCAATACGCTTTTGCCTCTTTGAGAATGTCGATAAATGCCGGCAGATCATATGGGTCTGCGGTTTTAATAAAGTTCACCCCGCAGCCTTTGACAATGTCCGGGATATTTACGGCAATGCAGGGATCGCCCGCGGCGTCCCGGCCCGATGCCGGTGTTGGCTGGTGCCCGGTCATGGCCGTGGTTCGGTTGTCCAGAATCACCAGGACATAAGGGATTTTTTTGGTGACGGTTTCGATCAATCCGGGAATACCGGAATGGAAAAAGGTAGAATCGCCAATGGTGGAAAAAACGGGCGGCTGCTTCTCGTTTTCAGTATAAGCGATGGTGAAGCCGGCAGCCTGGCTGATGCCTGCCCCCATGCAGGTAACCGTATCCACGGCACCGAGGTTGCAACCCAGTGTATAGCAGCCGATGTCGCTGGTGAAAATACCTTTGGGCGCGACTTTTTTAATGGCATAAAAGCTTGCCCGGTGGGGACAGCCTGCGCACAAAGTGGGCCGCCGCCCCGGCAGCATGGTGATTTGCGGGGCCTGATAATCCAAACCGGCAAAGGCGCAGATCCGTTCTTCCACGTTTTCGGGCAACAGTTCCCCCACCGGGGAGATAAAACCTGTGTTCTTACCCTTAACCCGTTTTTTGTCTGCCAGCTGCATCTCGACGACGCCCCAGGTTTCTTCCAGCACCAGAATGTCGTCGTAGGCGTCCATCTCATCGATAAAAGCCTTGTGAAGGGGGAAGGCCTGGACCACCTGGTACACAGGAATGTCCAGATTTTTTTCCTTGATAATATCCCTGGCATTGGCAGCCGCCACACCGGCGACAACAATGGCCTGCCCGGTACCTGCGGCCGTGCCGGATACCAGCCGGGGGCGGGTGGGTTCGTAGTCTGCGATTTTTGCAAGTTTGGCCTCCAGTTCTTTGTGAAGCTGGAGCCGGAATTTCGGTGTTGCCGCCCATCTGCCCGGATTTTTTTCAAAGGCTGCCTGGCGCAGCGTCATTTCAATCTTTTTTACATCCATGCTCTGGCGGGAGTGACACACCCGGGTGGTGGGTCGCAGCATCACCGGAATTTCAAAGGCTTCGGACAGTTCAAACGCAATACCGGCAAGCTCGGCGGCCTGGCCCGGGGAATCCGGGTCCAGCACCGGCAGTTTGGCCATAACCGCCATCAGGCGTGAATCCTGTTCGGTCTGGGATGAGTGAGGGCCGGGGTCATCGGCACTGATCACTATAAAGCCACCCTTCACGCCCAAGTATACGGAACTCATCAAGGGGTCGGCAGCCACGTTCAGTCCCACCTGTTTCATGGCCACCGCGGTTCTAAGCCCGGCCTGGGCGCCTGCGTAAGCGGTTTCAAATGCCACTTTTTCATTTACGGCCCACTGGGCGTGAATATTAAGATCCATCTCCTTTTTCAGGGAAACAACAGCGGACAAGATTTCCGAAGAAGGGGTGCCGGGGTAGGCGCAGGCCATCTGGCAGCCGTTTTTCAGCAACCCATAAGCCAATGCTTCGTTTCCCAGCATCAGTCGTTTTGTGTTCATTATTATATTTTACCTCAAATGATTTTATCTTGTGTTTCTGCGGACAGCAACATGCCAAATAATCAGATAAAAATCAATTTATTTGTTGGCATTGTTGGAAGTTAAACGCATTTGCACTGGGCCGGGAAAACTGCTGAATCTCGACTATCAAATTTTTAATGAGACATGCAAGACGATTGGATAGCACCATTTCTTGACCTAAATTATTTCCGACTCAATATATCGGCCCCGATGTAGTTTGTTTTTATTTGAAGCAATGTAAAAATCATATATCCGATCAATTAATCCATCATACTAGTATCTTGATTTCATATGAGCAACACGGCGGTCCTACGCTGAATCCACAATGGATACCGATAGTGGCAACCTAAAAAAGAATCTAACACAAATCAAATACATTGAACTCAATACATTTTCCCCTTGACTTTATGTGAAAGAGGCTATAGAGTATGTATCGTTAGCATTTAAGATTAAAAATTTAAAGTTACAATTACGTTGGTTTTATGGGGTTTTTAAACTCCAAATTTGATATAATGGCGGATGAAACAAATAACGCGATCCGCTAACCCGAAATTAAGGAGAAGGTTTTGGCACTACAGGAAACAAAATTAGGTGAAGATAAATGGTTTGCAGAGGGTAGCCAGGCAGCGGATGAAGTTGAAGAATATTACAACAAGTGGGGCAAAGACTACGAAGACTCAGTAAAAAACTGGGATTATGACGCACCGGAAAAAGCCACGGCACTGTTGAAAGAATACAAACAGGTTGACGGCACCGTATGCGATGCGGGCTGCGGCAGCGGACTGACCGGTGAAGCACTGAACGCCGGCGGATTTAAAAGCATCATCGGTTTTGATTTAAGCCCTGATTTTGCGGCCGTTGCCAAGGAAAAGGGCGTGTATGAAGATGTACACATTGTCAACATGAATGAAAAGCCCTTCCGTTATGAGGACAATCAGTTTGCCAATCTGATCTGCATCGGCACACTCACCTACATTGAAGATGTGCCTGAAGCGGTTCGCGAGTTTGCCCGGATTACCAAACCCGGCGGCATGGTGATTTTTACCCATCGTACGGATATGATTGATGATGAATTTACCGGAAAACTTGAAGCCATCAAAGCCGACAAGGTCCTGGAAGAGGTTCTCGTCTCAGACCCAAAACCGTATCTACCTGGAAACAAAGACTTTTCCGACAAAATTAAAATTGTTTACTACGCATACCGCGTATTGTAATCCTCCCGCCTGAATAAGGACCATGACCCTAAGACGTTCCCATAACGTCTTCAGTCCTGGAACCGGCAGTTGCGTTGCCGGTTCCAGGAGCGCCCGTGCGGCCGGCACAGCAGTGCTGCCGATACCGAACAAACAGATTTTGCCAAATTGTTTTACCAAAAGGTTTTCAAATAAATTCCAACCATGAAACCGGGAGGTGGAAATGAAAAGATTTATCACTATTTCATTAAGTATAATAACCGCTGTAATGATCCTTGCACCCTATCCGGTGTGTGCCAAAAAGCCGGTTAAAATCGGCGTACTGGTACCCCTCACCGGAATAGCCGCCCAGGGCGGACTGGAAATGAAGTACGGCATTGAAATGGCTGCCCGGGAAAAAGGAACGGTTCTTGGAAGTCCTATTAAGCTGCTGGTTGAAGATACCCAGGTGAAACCGCCCATTGCGGTTTCAAAGGCGGAAAAACTGGTGTACAGAGATGACTGCAAGGCATTGATCGGTGTGTTATCCAGTGGCGTGGGCCTTGCCCTTGCCAAAAACATTAACAAGCTGAATGTGCCTTTTTTAAGCACCCATGTCATGACCACTAAATTTTATGGTCTGCACCCCATGGTTTTCAGATCCGGACAGTTGGCCAATGACCAGACCGCCGTCGGCAATGTCAAGGGAATCCTGGCACGGCCCGACCTGAAAAACCGAACCTATTATGTGCTTGTCCATGATTATTCCTGGGGACATGATGCCGGGGAAAGATTTATCGCACTGGCCAAAAAGAACGGTATTAAAATTTATAATGAAAATTATGATAAAGCGCCCATCAAGACAAAGGACTGGTCATCTTATATCAGTAAGATCAAGGCGTCCGGCGCAGATGGCATATACATGGCATTTATCACCAACGTGATTCCGGTTTTTGCCAAACAAGCCGCTGATTTCGGCCTCCAGGACAAAGTAAAACTGGTTTCCGCGGCAGCCCCCGGCCCCCTGGAACTGGAAGCCGGCGGAACGGCCTGCCACGGTATTTTCGGTGTATCGGACTGGTCCTGGGATGTTAACAACCCGACCTCTGACGACTGGGAGATGCGGTTTTGGAACGAATATAAAACCATTCCTTCCGATGCGGCCGTTCACAGCTATGTGGGGGCTATGAACCTGTTTAACGCCATTGAGAAAGCCGGGAGTACGGATGCCAAGGCCATTGCGTCAGCGCTTAAGGGCATCAGTTACGACGGTCCCTACGGGACTGTGCGAATTTCGGCAAAAGACAACTGCATGCGCAATGATGCCGTTCTGACGGAAACCATGGCCGCATCGGACAATCCGTTTGGTGCCACGGTATATATGAAAGTGCTGCATACATTCCCGGCCGCCGAACTTGGCCCGCCTGAGTAGAAAGACTGGTGATCTTAAATTATGAGCGGAACACTGGGTATTATAGTTGATATTACATTGAACAGCCTTGTTCTTGGCGGCGTGTTTCTCATCGTCGCCATCGGTTTGAACATTATTTACGGGCTGAGCCGCATAATGAATATGGCCCACGGGGCCTTGTACGCCGTGGGCGCCTACATAGGGTTTTCACTTGTGGCATCGGGATTGAACTTTTTTGCCGCACTTTTGATTGCCCCCCTCATCGTGGGGGTGATCGGGCTGATCATCGAACGAACCATTATTGCCCCCATGCGAAAAAGATCCATGGCATATACCTTGATCCTGACCTATGGGCTGATGTTTTTTCTTGACGGCTCGATCAAGTACATCTGGGGCAACAAACCCCGTTTCATCGAACTGCCGGAATTCATGCAGGGCACCCTGCCCATACTCGGTACGGACTACCCGGTTTTCAGGCTGGTGACACTGTTGCTGATTATACTCATCATGGGCGCTTTAATGCTGTTTTTAAACAAGACAAAAATCGGGATTATTCTCAGGGCATCCAGCACAATCCCTGAAATGGTTTCTTGTCTAGGCGTGAACATGAGCTATGTACATATGGGGGCATTTGTTCTTGGATGCGTCATGGCGGGCCTTGCAGGAATTATTGCAGGCCCGTTGACCACCATTGATCCGCTGATGGGCGGGGAAATGCTGATCAGTTCTTTTGTAGTTATTGTTATCGGCGGCCTTGGAAGCCTTCGCGGCGCAGTCATTGCCGCCCTCCTGGTCGGCGGGGTCCAGACCTTGGCGGAATTTTTTATCACAGACCTGGCAATGGTCATCGTTTACATCCTCATGGCGGTTATCCTTGCCTTTATGCCCCGGGGTCTTCTTGGTGAGGGGAAGTTTGAATAATGAATCGTATGACAACCATACCCGGCATCAGATCAGGGTTTCACCCCATTCACATTGTTTTTATTATTATCCTGCTTTCCGGTCTGGTCGCGTTTCCTTTTGTCTCCGGCAACCGGTTTTACATCAGTCTGATCACTGAAATGATGATATACGGGCTGCTGGCCATGAGCCTGGACGTGCTTTTAGGCTATACCGGCCTGTTGTCGTTCATGCACAACGCCTATCTTGGCATCAGTGCCTATGTGGTGGGATTGTTTTTAATCCATGTATCCCCGGCATCCTTCTGGCTGGCCTGTTTGGCCGGCATTGCCTTTACCTGTGTTGTGGCCCTGCCCGTGGGCTGGGTCCAGGTCAGGACCGGGGGGCTGGCCTTTGCCTTGCTGACCCTGGCCTTCGGCATGATGTTTCATACCATTGTATGGAAATGGTATGACGTGACCGGCGGGGATGACGGATTAATGGGAATGCCCAATCCGGATATCAACCTGTTCGGCATCACCATCGGAAATTCCGGGGACCCGCTGGTGATTTACATGTTCACACTGGTCATTGTCACGCTGTGTTTTTTTATCACCCGGAGAATTATCAATTCACCTTTTGGGGCGGTTCTTGAGGCCATTCGCGAAAATGAGAGCCGGGCCGCCTTTATCGGTATCAATGTTAGAAAATACAAATTGCTGGGCTGGATGCTGGCCTGCTTGCTCGCCGGCATCGCAGGGGCCTTATTTATCCTGTATAAAGGCTATATCGGTCCGTCCACCATGAGCGCCTTTGCCGGGGCCGGTGTGCTTATGATGGTCCTTTTGGGCGGCATGGGGTCACTTTGGGGACCTCTGGCCGGTGCGGTCTTCTTTATTTATATCCAGGACTATATCAGTACGATGACAGAGCATTGGGAGATTTATCTCGGGCTTGTGGTCATCTTTCTTGTCCTGTTCCTGCCGACCGGATTTGCCGGTCTGACCGATCATATTAGACGATTGAGAAAGGAGTAACCATGAGAGGATTACTTTGTACACAGAATTTATGTTGTCAATTCGGCGGCGTAATGGCAACCAACGATGTGTGTTTCAGTGTTGACCACAATGGATTAACCTCGATTATCGGCCCCAACGGTGCCGGAAAGACCACGTTTATCAATATTGTAACCGGCAAAATCGGGGCCAGTTCAGGCAAAGTTTTGTTTAAAGAAAAAGACATTACCAACACCCCTACCCATGAACTGGTAAAGCAGGGGATTTGCAGGACCTTCCAGATCAACAGCCTGTTTGAGAACTTAAGTGTATTTGAAAACTTGAGAATTGCCAGACAGGCCAAAGTCGGGGGCTCTTTTCGCATATTTTCCTTGAAACAAAAATTAAAACCGGTCATTAAAGATACATGGGCCATGCTGGAACGGCTGGGGTTGGAGAAGATGGCTGACCTGCCGGCCAAAAACCTGGCCTATGGTGATCAGCGGGTTCTGGAGGTCGCCATTGCCATGGCCGGAGACCCCAAGATCCTGTTTCTGGATGAACCCACGGCCGGCATGTCACCTTCAGAGACCCATCAGATTGCGGAATTGATCAGAGATCTGGCCAATGATATCAGCGTTGTCCTGGTGGAGCACGATATGGATATGGTTATGCGGATTTCAGACCGGATCACGGTCCTCCAGGACGGCTGCATCATTTCAGAAGGTACGCCCCAGGAAATTCGCAACGATCAGGAAGTCAAAGAGGCATACCTTGGAAAAGCGGCATAAGATCCTTGAAATTGAGAACATGCAGACCTATTACGGCGACAGCCACGTTATCCAGGGGCTTTCCATGCATGTGTACGAACAGGAAGCCGTTTCAATTATCGGGCGTAACGGTGCCGGGAAAACCACAACCTTAAGATCCATTATGGGCCTGACCCCGCCCCGGTCAGGCAATATCTTTATTGACGGCCGGCAAACCACCCGCTGGCAGCCCCACAAAATTTCCCGGCTGGGGGTGGCCTATGTGCCTGCGGAACGTCACATTTTCCCGGGATTGAGTGTTGAGGAAAACCTGCGCCTGGCAGCTAGGCCGGGGAGCGGGGAAGATGCCTGGACATTTGAAAAAGTATGCGAGCATTTTCCGGTGCTGGCCGACAGATCCCATCAGGACGGTGCCACCCTGAGCGGCGGTCAGCAGCAGACGCTGGCCATTGGCAGGGCCCTGATCAGCAACCCCCGGATAATTATCATGGACGAGCCCTCACAGGGCCTGTCACCGATCCTGGTCCAGACCATTACGGATGTGGTTTTAAAATTTTGCGTCCAATCGGGGATCACCCTTTTGATTGTCGAACAAAATTACCAGATGGCGCTCAAGGTTGCCAGCCGCCACTATCTCATGGACACCCGGGGAGAAATTGTCAACAATATGACCACCCGACAGCTTGAGGATAATCCTGAAATCATTCAAGCCCATTTATCGGTTTGAACCCGGGTTCCCCCACAACAAAATTTAATCCTGTAAAAGACTCAGGGCATAATCAATCGCTTTTACATTATTTCCGGAAACTTCAGATTTCAACGATTCGAGTTTGCCCTTTGCATCAGACATATTGGCTTTAGCAATCACATTGGCTGATTGTTCAAGTATGCAAACCCAGCCAGTCGTGTTATCATCCGGGGTGCTAAATATTTGAATAAGCACTTCAAGTGCTTTTTCTTTGATCATTCCTTCGCCTTCATTCAAGATCCTTGATAACACCCTGATCAAAAAACAATTAGCTTCTTCGGCATTTCCACGCTTTCTCCATCCCCTGTCTTTAATAACACGAATAGTCTCGCTCGGTGACTTTATAAGAGGTTTAGCCAACGTTTCTTCATATTGTGGATTATTGTTTTTATAGAGAGTTTCTTCCGCCTTTTTAATCACCTCGATTATTTCTTCTGTTTTGTCAATTTTCTCTTCGGGAGTTTGCAAATTTTTTTCAATTGATTTTTCAGGGGAAACGGTCCTACCGGCTACCTTATTTTTTATTTTTTTTAACCAATGGTCGTTGTTTTTCATTTTAATCCTTGAGTCTGGATGGTTGAAGTTTTCATTGTCTCATTGAATTTTGATAAATAAAGTCAAATTTTGAAGGTGGAACCCAATGAAAGGGATGCACTGCAAAACCATGAAAGAAAGGGGCGTCCACTTGATGGAAATGGATTCATAAGCCAACTATAGGCCAAAACATAAAATCGGGCAACCCAGCTCACATATCATTTTAAACCGTCGACGACCGACCGTTCCTGAAAGCTGAAATACTCTTTCTGATTAAAAATCAAATGGTCCAAGACACGGATACCAAGTATTTTTCCCGCCTCCATGAGCTGCATGGTTATTTGAATGTCGTTGTTGCTTGGCGTCAGATCTCCGGATGGATGATTATGGGCAAAAATCACAGCAGAGGCTCTGTCCATAAGGGGATTCGCAAACACTTCCCTTGGATGGACCTGGGTTGAATTGACCAAGCCAATGGAAACCACCCGAATGTTCATGATTTCATTGGCCCCGTTTATTGAAGTACATAAAAAATACTCCTGTTTCCGGTCTGCATACTGACGGATATGGGGAAAAAGATCTTCTGGTGATTTAATCTTATACCCCTCCGGTTTGATCCGACGCCGGGAGAATTCAATGGCGGATAAAATGGTTGCGGCCTTGGCAGTGCCTACGCCTTTGAAAGAAGTTAAATCATCTGCGGTCAGGCAAAGCCCCTTTTTATCAATGACCGGTATCAATTTCTCGGCCAGGGCAAGGACATCCTGGTCCTTGGTTCCCTTGCCCAGAAGGATCGCCAGCAACTCTTTGTCTTTAAGGAATCCCGGACCTTTTGCAAGCAGTTTTTCCCTGGGCCTGTCCTCGGGGAGCAGATTATGGATGCGCTTTCTGCTCATATTTTATTCCGCGATAACGGCCTGGAGACCGCTTTCAATCACTGTAAACGTCATAATGTCAAAAATCGCCCCGTCATCAATATATTTGGGATCCCATAACGCCTCAAATCTGTTCTTTTTCTCATAGGCTTCCTTGATCCGGCGGTCGATGGTTTCCCTGTAGGTATCCTTGATATATACAACATCCTCCTTATGAATCCGGATGGTGTTAAGAATGGTTTCATCCTTCATCTTTTCCTCGGTTACTTCCCGTATGATCAAGGCTTCTTCGTTTGAAATTCTGAACTTTTCCGTAATGGCATCAATGGCATCCTGAACCGTTACCTTTTTGATTGGGACGCCGGGACCTTTTCCGCCCCCGGCCTTTAACTTTACAGGCCCGGAACTCTTGACGGTGCCCACATATGTTACATTGGCTTTTACCACCCGGGTTTTGCGCATCAATTTTATAAGGTCTGACTCAGATCCTTTTTTTATGAGCTGGGGACCTATCACCTCTGCAAATTCAGCAAATCGACGGACATCATCCGGGTATTGAAAAAATCCGGATAAAAAATAGTAGGATTTTACAAACCGGGCCAGGAGATAAACAAACGACTTGCGTTCATCCGGGTCGGGAATCCGCAACTCGAACACCCCCCGAAGCTCAGCTGCAAAAGACTGTATCAGGGCATCACTGCCCTGGGCCGACAACTCCGAAAAATGATCAGCATGGGCCTGGTCAAACACGCCTTTTGATATGATCTCATCATACTGCGCTGTACAATCCTTTGCATCCGGCTCTTCCGGCTCAAAAGGGGAACCTTTTCTATACTTTTTAAAGGCTTTTAAAATTTTTTTGGCATTATTGGTGAAATCCACAACCACCACTTTATCCTTGCCCCCATGGCACCGGTTCAATCTGGAAACCGTTTGAACCGCATTTCGATCCACCACCGCTTTATCCAGAAACATGCCTGCCAGAAGGGGCTGGTCAAACCCTTCCTGGAACTTATTGGCCACAACCATCAGACGATAGTTATCGCCCTCAAAACGGTCTTCAATAGCTTCGCCGGGATTTAAGCCATTAACGCCCGTTTCACTTAGCGCTTTATTTGTCTCTGGATGGACAAATGGGGAAAACGCAAACAACACCTTATACGGACTTTTGCGCTCCAAAAGTTTTTCCGTCAATATCTCAAAATACCTCAGACCTGCCGGCCGGGAGGTGGCCACGATCATTGCCTTTGCGTTTCCGCCAATAAGAGGCAGGATCTGATCATCAAATATTCTCAGCATGACCTCTGCCTTATACTGAATCAGGCCGTCATCCTGATAGGCTACATTTTTCAGGGCTTTGGCCACCACCCCTGCCGGGTAAACCTTTTCCTGGTCCTCTTTTGAGAGTACCGGGCAGTGCAGATTATATAAAGTACGGTAAGAAATGATATTGGAAGCCACATCCAGAATATACCCTTCCCGGATGGCTTCCTCTTCGGTATACTCGTCAAAAGGCGTGCCGAACAGGCTCAGGGTTGCTTTTGACGGGGTGGCGGTAAAGGCCACAAAAACCTGGTTCCGGTCATGGGCCCGTATAATACCGGCTATCTCTTCTTCCGGGTCCATCCCGTCTGATTCCACATCTTCGACCTCCGGTTCCCTGAACGACACCTTCACACCGGCAGCGGTTTTCCCCTCCTGGGACCGGTGGGCCTCATCAATGAGAAAGGCCACCTTCAGCTGACGCAAGGCCTGATCACCGGCCAGCTTCTCCAGAATATATTTAAACTTCTGCTGGGTGGATACGATAATTCTGGCCGTTCCGCTTCTGATAAGCCGGGCAAGTTGATCAGAATTTTTGGCAAAATCGACCACGTCCGCCAGGTGGACCAGCTTCTCCATATCTTCCCTGATATTTTTATCCAGGGCCTTTCGGTCCGTCAGGATGAAAATCCGGTCTATGATTTTTTCATTGCTTCCGGGTTTGTACAGGCTGTGAATCCGGTCTGCCAGCCAGCATATGGACAGGGTTTTCCCGGAGCCTGCGGAATGGTGAATCAAATATTTTTTTCCCAGTGTCCGGTTTTCGGCGTACCGGGTTTCAAGATCCCGGTACAGATTCTCCACCATCCTGGATTGATGAAACCTTGGAAAAATTGTGCCGGCAGGCAATGCCGGGCGGTCGTTCTCCGCCTCCCTGGCCGGCACATAAACCAGGTAAAAGGAGAGCGCCCTGATAATGGATCCTTTGGACAGGACATCCCGATAGAGAAATTCCACAGGATATTCCCCATCGGTCATGGCCTTGTTTTCCAGGCCGCTGTTGTGCCAGCGGAAATTCTCCGCCTTTGACGGATCCGTGGCAACCATTACATCGGATGTGTCTGCTGCAATATATAAAAAAGGAAGCCTGAAAATCCAATCCCCATGGTCCCGCTTGGCATATTGATCCACAGCATCATGCACTGTCTGATTTTTTTCATGTTTAAGTTCCAGAACAATGACCGGGAGCCCGTTCAAAAAGAGCACGATATCCGGACGCTTTCCCTTTTTTATGACCAGTTCCTCCCGGAAGCTGATCCGGTTTTCCCTGTAAAACCGTTCTGCCGCCCCCTGGCTGGATCTCGGCTCCGGAAAGTAAAGATTAAAGGTCAGTCCCCTGACCATAAGGCCCTGGCGGATCACCGTCCACAAAGGCCTGTGCGTCAGTTCCTTTTTCAGAGCCCTGAAGATTTCATCCCCGGCATCGGAGCCGTAATTTTCAGCAAGTTTGTTAAAGGTTTCCTTCTGGGTCGCCCGGATAAAAGATATCAGGTGATCTTCGACAAAATACCGGTCGGAATCGGTAATGTCCGAGGATTGAAGGGGGATATACCTGTGAACCTTTTCAAGAAAATCGGTGATATGATGCTGAAATTGTTTTTCCGGCCCGTCCGGCATGGGTTACAGCTCCTTTAGATCATCTTCGGTTACCCGTCTCTTACCGGTTACACATTCATGTATGATGGATTTGCGATACAATTCGAGGGTTTCTATCTGTTGGGTGATGTTTTTTTTCAGTTTTTCAATCTGAAAAATTTTTTGATCTAGATAATTTGCAATTTTTATTTGTTCCTTAATTTCAGGCAAATATATCTCTGTATAAGCGAGAAATTTTCTAGAAACCCTTTTTTGACCAGCGGCACCAGTCATATTTAACGCAGCATATGAACGATATTCAGCGTCGTAAGTATAATAATACAAAAACCTACCTTCGATTTTACACCTCGGACGCATCACATGAAACTCGGTGCTTCCAAATCCATATTGCGTCTCAATATTTCTTACATAAGCACCTTTCCCATTTTCCATACAAGGTGTAATCTTGGCAAAAATAATATCTCCATTCTCAAAATGAGTTAATCCTGTAGAAATCTCCTCAAACATTAACTTTTTCTGATTATCGACATCACCTTTAACAGATACAGCTTCCATAGGTACTATAGTGTATATTCCCCCATTAGAGGGTGCGTCTTCCGAAAAGCCTGGTGAGATATCTACCACATCCTTTATTCGAAATTTCTTCCAATTATTGGGGGTTTCGCTAAACCACTCTACGCAAGCAACTTTCATCTCAACGGATTCGTCCAATCCTTTGGTCACGGCTTTGTGGATGATAGATTTTTTTAAGTCTTCCAGAACATCGAACTGATTCTGCTTTATCGATATCGTATCCTCAATTTGGGAGAGGATCTTTTCTAAATATTTTGTTATGCGAATTTGATCAATTATAGGTGGGCAGACACATAAAAGCCTCTCAAGTTTTTCTGCTGTGAGGTGTGCAATAGTGATACGACTGACAATGGCATCTATGTAACCCGCATGCTTAAGCATATACAGCCAGTAATATAGGAATAGGGTGCTGTTATTCTCAGTTTTTGAACGGATACGATTAATCGCATTCTGGATATAGCAGGCTGATAGTTCTTCATCCCAAACAGAGGTCCTTCCGACATCACCTCCTTCACTGACAAGTAAATCTCCTTTTTTCAAGGCCAACTTTTCTTTCTCAAACGGAGAAAACCACATCCTTTTTATGGACGCCAGGTCAACTCCGCCCCATTTAATATTTGCAGATCTCAGGTAATATTCTTCTGTTTCTTCTTCTGATTTTTGCTGTGACTGAATCATCTTTCCGAGAGTAACAGAATAGTCTCTTTTTATGATCTTCCGTTTCCATCCTTCGGGCAACTGATTATCCAACATTTTTTCGATATGATCAGGTGTTCCCATCTATTTTATTCCACCAATCCCTTCAACAACCCCGCAGCCTCTTCTTCCAGATCCCAAAACTCCTTGAGCAACGCATCAGCAGGCTTAGGTGGCACATACTTATAAAAATACCGGTTGGGAAGGATCTCATAACCAAGCTGGGGGCTGTCCGCCCACCGGATCAGAGGTTTTTCAATCTCCCGTTTCAAAAATGCTTCAATATTCTCGCCGTAGGGGATGTATTCGGTGTCAGTCACGTAATGGCGATGGGTGTAGACCACCTCTTTTTTCAGCTCCCTGATAAATTTTTTAACGGCCCGGGTCTTTTCCCCGGCGGTTTTCATCCCTGTTGTCAGCCCTTTGATCTCAAGCTTAAAAGCCTCCTTGACCGCCTTTTCAAACACCTTGGCAAAGGTCTGGTCCGGCGTCAAGGTAAAGTCAATGTCCGCAATCCCTTTCATTGATGCCAGGGCAATGGAAAATTCCAGGTCTGAATCGTAAAATTCCTGCTCTTTCTTCATATTGGCCGGGGTCAGGGCCTTGGAAAAGGGCTCCGTGACATAGGCGGGTTCATCATTATCATCGGTCTGCCAGAAGACCACCGAGACTTTGTGATAAGCAAAATCTTTTGTTTTAAAAATCTTTACCTTTGGATTGTCATCCCCCTGTTCCCAGCCTTTTTGGTAAAAGGACTTTATATCAGCCATATTCTGAATGGTCAGGCGGTTGCGCTTATTGCCAAAGGATTTGGGCTCCTTTTCAAAACAGGACCTGCCGTCGATGAGCATGACCCTGTCTTTGTGGGACTCTGGTTTATTATTGGTCAACAGCCAGATATAGGTAAAAATCCCGGTATTATAAAAAAGCTGGTCCGGCAGCATCACAATGGCATCCAGCCAGTCGTTTTCAAGAATCCACCGCCGGATCTCGCTTTCACCTGAACCGCAGTCCCCATTGCTCAAGGGGGAGCCGTTAAAGATAATGGCCATGCGGCTTCCCCCTTTGTCGGCGGGTTTCATTTTTGCCAGCATGGTCTGGAGAAACAAAAAGGCCCCATCATTGGTCCGAGGCATCCCGGCCCTGTACCGGGTCGTGGATAATTTTCCAGCCTCATCTGCATATCCATCCTTGCCGCCCCAGGTCACGCCAAACGGGGGATTGGAAAGCATATAGTCAAATTTGTGCCCGGGTTTGGCAAGCTGATCCCCAGGTTCCGGGCTGTTGGGGCTGTCCGGTATCAGGGAGTTGCCGAAACAGATGGCGGCATCCTCTTCCTTGATGAGCATATCTGCCTTGCAGATGGCATAATTGCCCGGTGAGAGTTCATGGCCGTGGAGGGTGACAAACTGCCGGACATTGGATTGTTCCGATTCATTACCGGCCCTTTCGTAAAGATACTCTTTTGCAACCGTGAGCATACCGCCGGTGCCGCAGGCCGGATCATAAACAGAAATATGCTTTTCAGGGAGGGGGATTTCAAGAAGTTCGACCATGAGTCGGATGACCTCCCTGGGGGTAAAATGCTCCCCGGCCTCTTCACCGCTCTGCTCTGAAAACCGCCTGAGCAGCTCTTCATATACATATCCCATTTCAAGATTGGACAGCGCTTCCGGGCCAAGGGCCTCATTGGCATACTGGTTCAATATGGGGGAAAGACGGGAGTTTTTCACCATCCTGTCGATCACATCCCTGTAATGAAAATGATCAATGATCTCCTGAACATTTTCCGAGAAACCGTTGAGATATTCCTTGAAATGAGTTTTCCGCAAGGAGGGATCTTCTTCGCATATTTTTTCCAGGGTCCAGTCCGTGGTATTGAATAACGGGGCTTTTTTTGCACGACACTCCAGTTTCTTTACCATATCCAGGATCTCTTCCTCCCTGAGTTCAGGCCGTTTACCGGCAATTTCATCTGCCTGGTCCTGCCGCCACCGAAGCAAAACACATTCCAGACGGCGGATCACAATCATGGGAAGAATAACACTCTGGTACTCATATGCCTTGAACTTGCCCCGGAGCCGCTCGGCGGATTTCCAGATTTCATTGGCCAGGTTGTTGAGTTTGTCTTTGTTGACTATCTTTTGCATTTTCCTTTTTTTAACTCCGGTTTTACCTGCCAATTTTTCTAATGCATTCATATTTGCCAAATATGTCTTATCCTTAAGCTAAGGCACAACAGCGATAAAATGCAAAAACATTGCTTTTTCCATCTAAAAATTGTAAATTTTTTAAATACAATGCATTGCAGGTGATCAAAGATATTGCTTCCAATGTGGCGTATAAGAATAAAAAATGCCTATGCTGAAATTAGCAGGTGACAAAATTGTTGTTTCCTAACAAGGTTAAAGGCATTTTTTAGTTATGGAAATAATATTTTTTCCAATCATATATTTTATTTCTTTTATCATCAAATTCACAGTCTCGCAACAAAACACAAAAAGCCCAGATCATTTACAATAAATGGTCTTGATCATTGTTTGATCCAAACTGTAGAGAATTTAGGGGACATCTATGATAAGTTTTGTCAAGGGGAAAAATATAGATTTCCCTTCACTTTTTAAAGACATTCTCTAAAAGCGTTAAATGGCCCATTGCATTTACTCCCGATCTTTTTAATCTGTTTCATTTAAGTGCCAAAAGGATAAAGATCTTTTGACCAGACACGATACAAAAATATTGCCAATACAAGTATAATTTGAAATAAGTACCAGTATGGCAAGATTAGCAAGAGTAGTGGCTCCGGATTATCCACATCATATTACACAGCGGGGTAACCGCAGGCAGTAGACATTTTTTTCAGATGAAGATTATCAATCCTATATTGATCTGATGGCTGAATGGTGCAAACATTTCAATGTAGAAATCTGGAGTTATTGCCTGATGCCCAATCATACCCACCTGATTGCAGTTCCTGCAACATCGGAAGGACTTGCCTCCGCCATAGGCGAAGCCCATAGAAGATATGCAAGGATGATGAATTTCAGGGAAGGCTGGCGGGGGTATTTCCGGCAAGGACGGTTTGCTTCTTTTATCATGGACGAGCATCACCTGCTTGCCGCTGCCAGGTATATTGAACAAAACCCCGTTCGAGCAGGACTGGTAAAAAGGGCGAGAGAATATCAGTGGAGTTCCTGCAGGGCATATCTGAACCTTGTTAAAAACCCTCTTGTTAATGCAAAACCCTTGTTAGCATATGTGGATAAGTGGAATGATTTTGCAAATCGAATGTTTAACTTGCAATTTGCAAGAATTATATTTATTGTCGTGCCTATGATAAACGGTTTTCAAGACAGATCTATTGAACCGGTGTTAAGGGAACTGGCCCAAAACTACCCTGTTGTCACAGTAACCGGTCCCAGGCAGAGCGGGAAAATCACCTTATGCCGAAAGGTCTTTCCAGATAAATCCTATGTCAATCTTGAAGCACCGGATCTTCGTCAGTATGCCCTGGATGATCCCCGGGGGTTTCTTAATGCCTACCCGGACGGCGCAATACTGGATGAAATCCAGCGCACTCCTGATATGGTCTCCTATATCCAGACCTTTGTGGACGAAGATCCGGTGCCGGGTAAATATATCCTCACCGGAAGTCAGCAGTTCAATGTCCGGGACGCATTGAGCCAGTCCCTTGCGGGCCGGACCGGCATCCTGACCCTGCTGCCTTTTGACTGGAACGAAGTCCGCGCTTTTACAGATAGGGCTGATACGGACAACATGTTACTCAATGGATTCTATCCTAGGCTCTATCAGATGCGCCTGAAGCCTCATCAGGTGCTGGGAGATTATTTTGAAACTTATGTCCAGCGGGATGTCCGGCAGCTTATGCAGATCCGGCATCAAGGCCTGTTTGAAAAGTTTGTGCGTCTTTGTGCCGGCCGCATAGGCCAACTGCTTAATCTAAACAGTCTTGGAAATGAGACCGGTATATCCCATACAACAGCCAGGGAATGGATTTCCATTCTGGAGGCAAGCTAGGTTACAAAATTATATCAAATAGTAATTTAAAGAATTAAACTTACGACTCAAATAGAATTTTTTTATTAAAATGCAAGCACTTTAAATGGCTGAAACCCACAGCCTCTATTCCTTATCCTTATAAGTTCATTAAGGGATTCAGGAACTTCTTTTCGAATGATGTTTAATGCACCGTTCAGATCAGCGTTGATTATGCCCTTCGACCATTTGTACAAACCTCTTTTAATTCTCTTGCCTGTAAAAGATAGTTTGTTTTCCGGTGAATACGCAGGGATCGGATCTTTATCAAGACTACTGGCCTTTGAAGTATACGCTTCTTCTGTAAAGACCACTCGAATTCCGTAATCTTCACCTTTGTAAGCAATCATTTCTTTGAGTCTATCTAAAGGAACAGAAACAAAATTCTGGTTATTCTTTTTACCTATTTTGATCTTTTGTTTCCAGCCTTCGTTCTCTCCAATAATGATTGTTCCCGTTTGAGTCTCAACCGCATAATTAATAATCAAACGACTGGCTTTATGCATGTAATCATTCATTTTACATTCTCTTTTTAAAGAGAGCTTCCCGATTTTGTTTGAACTTCCCTTGTCCCCTATATTGGACATAAGTTCTGCTTTTGTTTTGTTAAAAAATTGATTAATGGACTTAAGTGGCCTGCCGTTTATCAGTATAGGATTTACATCTGACTGATTAGATACTAACGTAGCGAGATTATTAAGCCCTAAATCTATTCCGAATACATTTTCAAAATTGACTTCTTTTTTAATGGGTTCTCTTTCATAAACAACTTCAATCACGAAGTGTTTAAATTTCGGAACTATTCTAACCTGATTAAATTTTTCTACTGTTGTTTTGATTGGATCAATTC
>NZ_JACADJ010000123.1 GCF_013389365.1 Desulfobacter latus | reverse complement strand
GGCTCTTGTCTGAAAGCGAATGTTTTTTCGGCTCCTGGCGTACAAATTCAACGTTGATGACCTGCCCCCAGTTTTGTTCGGCCTCTGGAAATAACCAGGCCAAGGCTTCCTTCGGGAAATCTAAAAAAAGATTTTTAAAATTATGGTCGTGGGGATTCATATCCTGATTTTGTTTTATTGATGCGTTGTAATCAAACCCAAAAGTTTGCAGGGCGCGCCGGTTATCCATTGGTGTCTTACTTCTCAGTTTCTGCCACAAAAAACAAGAGATTGAGCGCCTTGTACTGTAACTTTTAGTGCCTTCCGTGTTTTCCGTGGTTAATAAACACCGGAGAGGCTGTTTTTTACATGAACCACGGAAAGCACGGAAATACACGGAATTCAGGCATCCGTCAGGAGATGGGCCTTATATTCAGTTTTCGAGCCAACGCAGCTTTGGCATGGGGGTCTCCATGCACCAGTCGAATTTCCCCCGGCGGTTCGGGCATGGCCGCCACCCAGTCGCACAGGGTCTGCTGGTCGGCGTGGGCCGAGTAGCCGGTCAGGCGGTGGATGGTGGCTTTGGAGGGGGTGCGGCCTTCCAGGATAGCCCGCCCCGGGGTGCCGGCGGCCTGGTATCCCACAAAGAACAGGTCGTTTTTCGGGTTGTCCAGGCCGTGTTTCAGGTGATTGACAATGCGGCCGCCCGTACACATGCCGGATCCGGCGATGATGATGGCCGGGCCGTTGAGGTCCAGCAGGCGCCGGTGGTCTTTGAACCGTTCCACGGCATACAGATGCTCAAATTTGATCGGGTGGTCTCCGGCGGCTTTCAGGGTTTTGGCTTCCTTGTCCCAGCAGTCGTCCACAGTATAAAGATAATTTGGCAAGCCCTGACTTTCAGTGCCTTCCGTCTCTTCCGTGGTTAATATCATATATTATACAACCGCAAAGACCGGCAAAGGCATCAACATTTTGTTTTTGTTTCCATGCCCCCTATTCCGAAGAATCAAATAATCCCTTGGTATCCATATCCTTAAGCAATTCAGGGGCATTATCAGCCAAATCCGTTGCCAGCTCCTGAATCTGAATCTTAATCCGGGTATATTCCTCCAGGCGGCGTTTTAAAAATTGAAACGTCAGTTTTAACTTTGCATCAAGGCCTGCGGGCGTGAGATGGTAGACATAAAGTATCCTGTTCTCGCTATTCCTGAAATTTCCCAGCTTAATGTAACCCTTGTCTATGAGGCCGCTCAGGCAATAGTTGACACGACCCAAGGCTATCCCCATGAGTTTACTAAGTTCGCGTTGGGAGCGTTGAGGGTTTTCAGCCAGGAGTTTTAAAAGCTGTAAACGTATAAACTCTTTATCTTTATCCGACATTAAATTGCGGGGTCCGGTTGAGGTGGAAAAAAACGTGATGATTGAGTGTAAATACGGTGAGACGACATAGCTCCGCCCTTTAGGTTACATGCATTTTTCCTGCAACCAGTTCATAATTTGAACCAATCGGGATTAAATATTTTATTCCGCCGCTGATGTCAATACTTTTTACCATAGAGAATCAACTATTGCATGAATTACGGGGACACCATACTTAATTCTCGTTTTTTTAATCAGGATGCCTAAACTGTTTGTGTGATCCTTTTTGACGGACTTCAACAAAACCCAATTTTCCAATCAAGCATTGCTCATCATGTTTACGAGAGTCTCTGCCCGTTGGCCCACCTGGCCATACCATCGAGAAGCCTTCATTTCTCCAGCAGCCCTGCCAAAAATCCTGATCTTGAACAGCCGCAATCATTTTCTTAAATTGCCGGAACCGACCAGGCCCCAGATTAAACCGCATATCCACAAGCAACAGTTGCACCGCTTCCGGAAAATGGACCACGGGAATGTCTGTGCGGCCGGCCTGTCTGAACGCGTGCCACCGGTGTACCCCGTCGATGAGGATCATCACCGTGGCGGACACATCCCCGCACGGGGAGTAGTTGACCACCCGCTGCACCCTGACCGGCGGAAACTGCGCCCCGATGGACAGGGTTTCGACATAGGCGTCCACCGTCTTCTGGCTCACAGGGGCGCGGGGATAGATGGCTTCATCCCATATCAGGTCTTCGATTTTCATCTCGGGGTCAGGCCTGCGTTATTGTAGCTATTGGGGGGTTGGGTATTGGGTGTTTGGATTAACCGGGTTGGGGATTATCTGACATAGTGCTTTGAGGCTTCTTCTATGGAACGATCATACTGTTTTACAATGTCTTTAATTCTTGAATTAATTTCATCTTGTCTTTTTTTGTACTCTTCGGTGGATGGAGAGGCTATTTTTTTTAATTTCACCTTTTTCTTCATCATGTTTTTTAGTGACATTTGTTAAAACTCCCTCAAATTATTTCTGTATGTTGTATATGGCTCTATATCAATGTAGTCCACGCTCCAGTTCAATACCCACGCTGCTGATATATTTTGACAAGAAGAACTCATGCTTTTTCTTGTATCAATTTTTTTTCCAGGTGTCCCGTTTTTTTTTCAGTACTTCGTTCTTTTAGGGGGAGAGAGGAAAAAAATATTACTAACCCGAATATTTACCCGATTTCACACTTATTTCCGATCTAACGTAGTACGCTAAGCACTTAGGCTGGTCAGCACGGGGCTCTTACAAGCCCATGCCTTTAGGCTTGGGTAGCTGACTATATAGTCTCCAGTTTGGTTAGCCATTGATGAAACCGAGGACAGGCTCGCAGGCTCGGCGTATTGCGGAGAGTCCGATTTCTTCGGCTATTATGGGGCCGTGTTCCGTTTTACTGTAAAAACCACCGAAAATTGATTCAAGCCTTTTAGAAGGCGCTGTTTTCGGGTTGTCATTAATGGATTCCGGATCCGGAAAACGATTGTTTATTTCACGCAAGGCCTTTTCTGTGGCTGAGTTCCAGCCGTCAATTACCCATTCAAACATACGGATATCGGAAAAAAGCAACGCTTCGAATTCATACATTTGAACATAAGGCACAATACGTTTTTGATTGGTATTCGGGAAACGTTCAAGGGACTTTTCCAGTATTTGCACTTCAAGTTCTTCTGCGCTCATCCCGCCTCTGTTTCTGAATCCATAGTAGTCGACCAGTGTGGTTATGGCATCTGTATTGGGGTATTCATGACACAGGTGTCTTATGATTCTGGTAACGTTCACATCTCCTCCGCCTTGTCTGCCTGGTCTGGTTTTCAGCAAAGACGGGTAAGTGGCAATGCCATATTCGCGCAGATGGGGTTCGAGGCAGGTTTTTACAAATTCTGCTTCAGTATGGCCTTCACAGATGACACAAAGCCGCATCAGCGCGGACTCCCGATGGGTTCTTTGAGCCACAGGTCGGATAACTGGTAATCATCTTCCAGCCAATGGAGGTAGGAGTCCTGATCAAGGGTGCGCAGTTGTGTAGCCCCCTCTTTGGTATCGGCGACAATAATGTTGTCCAGCTGAAAACAGTCAACCATTATGGGGGACTGGGTAGCGATAAACACCTGTCTTGCAATGGCCACTTTCTGGATCATCTGTGCGACAAGGCCAATGGCATGGGGATGGAGACCAAGCTCGGGTTCATCCAGGAAGAGTATATCGGGCAGCATGTGATCTGCCAGGTTCAGCAGGGTAATCAGGCAAAAAAGACGTAACGAGCCATCTGAGGTAAGATGAGCGCCAAAGGACTTTGCGCCATGCTTGCCGTTCCAGCGCAGTCCGATTTTGCCGTAGTCCGGCTGAAGCTCAAAGTCGCTGAAACCCGGAAGCACTCTGGCAATTTGACGGGTTATCAGTTTATACCTTTGTACCTCGTTTTGTTGCAGGCGATAAAGCACGGGTGCCAGGTTTGCGCCATCACTGCGCAAATAGGCGTTATCGGAAATGTCCCATTTCTGTTTGATGTTGGCTGCTGCCGACGTGTCATGAAATTGATAGGTAGTGCAGTTTTTCAGCAGGTTTACAATGATCCTGGCGGTTTTGTCTTCAGCTGCCTGCTGTACCATCACTGCCTCATGTGAGGGCATGGGCAGTACTGTCCAGTTTTCGTTGGTTGTGGAGAATGTGTTGCTGGAATATCGATATGCTTCATCCACCAGCAACAGGCTGTCCGGAGGGATATGTGTCAGGGAAAAGCGATAATCGTTTTTACCGGCTTCTGTTTCTATGGTAATCTGCGCTTCCAGCCGCGGGGTGCGTTTTGCCCCCATAAACAGCTGATCATCTCCACCGCCACTGCGTGCTATATATTCCTGAAGTTTCTGACTGCGAAACATCCATCCCAGCATCTCAAAAAACTTGATGAAATTGGATTTTCCTGAGCCATTGGCACCTATTAATACAGTCAACTGCGGCAGCGCCAGCTTATCGATCCGGTCAAGGCTTCGAAACCCACGAATACTGACAGAGGTAATTTTACCTGTATTGATGACTATGGATTCTGTTTCAGGCATTTTGCATATCCGACAACAGTTCTTCTTCTTCAAGGTCTATCATCGGCACGTTAAACCGGTGGAGTCCAAGCAGAAACGCAACCCTGCTGCATCCGGCCAATTCAGCGGCCATCCCTGACGAAAGCCGCTTCAGTTCAAACAGTTTGACAGCCATTGCCATTCTGGCCTCGTCCTCAAATGCCTGCTTTGTCATCTGGAGGAGATCCGGCAGATTCTGTGGATACTCGACATTAAATTGATTTTGCATATTCACCACCGGTCAAAAATCCTATTTATTTGAATCATAATATGATTTTGTTTTTTTTGAAACCGTTTTTAAAAAATAGTCGGTTGGGGTCGGACCAAGCCAAATCATTGTATTTTATAGATTTATATTTCAAAAATAGGCGTTTTCAATGCCTATATCGCCCTTTTGGGCCTCAAAATAATCGTTATACGGAATTTGAGT
>NZ_JACADJ010000122.1 GCF_013389365.1 Desulfobacter latus | reverse complement strand
TTGTTCAATTCTAAAGTACACTAAAGGAACGTGCTGTTCACAGTATTTTTTTTAAAAAATAATTTTCAGCATCTCAAAAACACATTTTGATTTTACGAAGTGTCAAACGGAAAATGAAGGATGCCAATCTTTTTTAATGCTCTGTGTTAGTTGGCTGGAGCATCAGCATTCCGTACCCGAACGATTTGGCTGAACCAATCCCTTTCTCAAAAGCAGTGCGAAAAACTTCAAGGTCAAAGACATTTAAGGCCCCCTGGAAATCTACGCTGACATGCTTGCCACGGGTCCGGTTCCGGACAAACACCTCATCCATAGGAGTACCGATAATCAAAGAGTTGGGTTCAATTTTAAATCCATTTTTTTCTGCTTTTTTTTCTATCCATTCACGCAGCTTGTTTTCTGAATAAATACCGATGCGTCTACGATCAGACGCACGGCGCATGGTTGGGTTTGCCTTGATCTGGAATCGATAGCATTGGTGACCCAGAAAATCAGGGGAGACGGTTTTAATTTGCCAATTGCCAAAATTATCACTTGAAGGTTTGGTTTTTGAAAGCAGTAAGAGTCTGAACCGGGTTCCTGCATCATCAATGCGGAATAAAAAAGAGCGCGGTTTCCCATCACAGTTCATAAAGCTTTTCCAGATAACTTGGTGCCAGGCATAGGAATCACTTATCCGTCTTCGTGCTGCATCTGTCTTATTGATAAAAAGCTGGGATAAAAAGGTCATGTTTGAAGGCCCTCCTGTTCATTGGAAGGCTGTGAGGGCTCCTGCAATGACGTTGTTATATCGGCTTCATCTTCCTCATCTTTTTGCCCACCCCAGTATGATGTCGCCCACCTGAGCTTTACCCGTTCTCCCCAGTAAAAAAGGTCTTTGTAGAGTACCTCAAAATCTATGGGAATAATGTTTTTGCTTTTCGCTGCTTTGATAATACCGGGAAGCCTTTCACAGACGTCTACGGCACTGTCACATGTAAGCAGGCGCCTGAACCTTGCATCAAAGGATCGCAATGCATCTTCAGGGGAACCAGACACCCCGTCAAGGGCAAGGCGTCGCATAACTGCACCCAGATTGCCGGAGTCGGCTGTCTGTTCAAATGTTGCAAATCCTGCGGCAACTGTTTGCCAAATGATACGTTCACGTTTTTTTGAAAGATCGCAATAAACGGCAATATAGGGCCAGCATCGATGTTCTGTCCCTGGACTGAATCCCCTGCGCAGGTCAGCAAGGACGCCACGGTCTTTTGCTTCAACCCTGCCTTTTGCCCATTTGAGAAAGACCTGGACAGGGTGGTGGGTCTTTTTTGTCATCTTATTATTCTCCTATCATAATATAGTTCAGAGTTGTTCTTTTGAAATTGAGTTCATAGTCAATTTGTAACTATTTGTTATTTAATCCTAAATAGTAATCAGTCCTCCGGTTTTTTGAGTCGAAGCTTTTGTCCGGCTATGGCAAATGCCTGAATTTGACGAGGTGTTGTATGGGGGCAGCTATTGGAAAATCCGGTATTCATGGCCCGACAGATAATGGGAAACCACGCTTGTCCCAATGGTTCTGAACTGCTTATACAGCGGATTAAGACAAGATATTGTTTATCAAGCAGAGCCCAGTAACTCATTAATGCCTTTTCATAGGAAATACTTTTTGAATCGACGGCCATCTCTTGGTACCAGGCTTTAACAGCCTCCCTAAGCGAGTATTCTCCTTTTCGTGCCAGTTCCACTCCCTTTTCATAGACTAAAAGCTCGGTTTTATTCAGCATTTCAATGGGAAGCGAGAAATTCCACTCGGCCACATCCAGTATTTTGCCCTTGTCTGCTGCCATTCCGCCGGTCCAGATGTCTACACGATCGGATTTTATGTATATTAAATGCCGTAAACAGGCAGCGCCGCCTGCAATGGATGTTTTGCTCAATGAAAGTACAGACGATAGTTCCCTCCATGGGTGTCGTGAAAGGTTAACTGCAATATATATATCTTTTTCATTTTTCCCCTTACCCCGCCTGACCACCGTAGCACAAGGTTCCCGCTGGGCAGGCAATTTGGGATAGGAAAGGCCGTTTGCAAGGGTAAAATTTTTGTTTTTGTTTAAAAAGATAGCCCGTGATAGAGGAACCAAGCGGCCTAAATAGGACGCAGTTGATATACGGGCAGCTTCCGGATCTCCTTTAAGAATATTGTCGTCTTCCCAAATGGGCCTTCCAAAATTCATTCCGGGAAATTCAGCTATCATTTTTTTGGTAAGAAGGTTCATCCATGTCGTTATGAGTAGATTTTCACCACGGATATATGTATGGATCATGGAGCCTTCTATTGCAGGGGCATGTTCACTGGTTTTCGTTGTTTTGTTTTCCCCCCATTGTGTTGTACCAATCAGACCGCCCGGCGAGAAACACTGAAAGGTTAAAAGCATTAATGCACACCATTCAGGGCCGTGAACCCTACCTGATGGAGAGGCTTGATGATCGAACAGTACGGAATTATTTCCAGCGGAAAGGTTAAAATTGAGTTTGTCCAGCGTCGCATTATCAAGGGGTTCAATATCTTTTGCCTGCATAAATGGGGTTGATCCATAAAGTTCAAAAGCATGTCCCCATTTTTCAAGATAAACGATTACATTTTGAGCAAGATTTTTTTGGGATTGAAACCAGTCTTTTTCATCCTGTGGTCCGTCAAGTGCAGCCTGGGTAATGCAGATCAAAAGACGCATCAGTGCAACGCGCTGGGGCGGGTTAACAGCAAGATCTCGAATGGTCTCACCTTCTTTAAACAATGCGATCAGGCTGACCCGTTCCCGGGTGCCGTCATCTCTTATAATGGGTATCCATGGTTCGTCTGTCAGGTTTATGGGTTAATCTCCCTTTTTATAGCAATGGGTTACCAGTCAAATTTAGATTTGTCGAAGGGGTCCATTGATTCAAAATCAGTTAAATATATTGCTGAGTCTTCAGAACTCTTTTTTTCGTTGGAGTGATTTGAACTGGACAATTCCGGAATCGATGTTCTGAAAAGCCCTTTCAAGGGGGTGTATTGAAAGTCGGTTAACCGGCTGTTTAATATGATCTCCCCACTATTATTATCCCATAGCAGGATTGGCGTTGTTTCAAAAAAATGCTTTTTCAAAAAAGCTGGAGTCTCAATGAGACCATACCTCAGCAGAAGCCAGGAAGGAATCGTAACAAGATTTAGATAAAGCTGTGCCGTTACTGCCGGATCGGGACGAACTGCATTGACTATAACACGGGTTTCATTAAGCAGGGTTAACTGGGCCTCATTTCCAGTGCTGTTGATATCCTTGACCAAAAGAACTTGCGTGCTGGGAAGATCGCTGTAGCGTGTGGCGCATGTTTCATTGTCATCGCCAACGGGCATGGCTGTTACCGTAGAAAGGTTACCTATCGCCTTATCAGCCAAGGCATTTTTATGTTGAAGAAATTGGGCATGCAGTTCTTCCATCAAATGCGCTTTTGGGGCGCATTGACTGGCCGGTTCTTCATAGGTGGTTTCCAGGAGTGTTCGAATATCATCGGGAATGGTGACCATCCTGCGTTTTTTCCATACATCCCGTGTCCGCCACAAAACCCAGGGCGCATAAACATGGCAGTTGCTCCGGCCAAACGCATCTAAAACTTCGTCCAGACTGTCGGATTGATCCGGATTTCCGCATAGAATCAGTGTTTCTGGTGTTGAGCAAGGGCGGTTCTTTCTGGCATGCCGGAACTGGCGCCCCATGCGCTGAAGCAGCATGTCGGTGGGAGCAAGTTCAGTAATAAGATAGTCCGCATCTATATCAACACTTTGTTCGACTACCTGGGTGGCGACCAGAATACATCCATTAGGACGCATATCTTCAGGTCCATTTGTTTTGTTTTTTCCAAGTCGTGTCATCCATAATTCTTCAATGGCAGCCCGCTGGAATCCGGGAAATTTAGAGTGAAGCAATCCAATGGGAAAGGCATCTGCGGGCATTTCAGCTGATAGGGCGTCATACCAGGCCTGGGCTGTTGCAACGGTGTTGGCAATGCAAAGAACGCAATGGCTTTGAAGCGCTTTGCCAACAGCATGACTTGCCATTTCAAAATATGACATTTCCCCAAGATGAATCTTGTATGCCTGCCCCTTTGGCGGCGGTGATGTGAGAGCAAATCCCGGCCCACTGATTAATGGATAGGAAGCTGAACTTGTTTTGTCGCAAGATTCATCGGCTAGTTGACAGGCTTCTTTTTGTCTCTCTTTGACCCGCTGGTTATTTTTGAAAAATGCCGAACGTCTTTTTCCAGTGAGGGTTGCCGAAAGAATGATGACAGAACAGCCGATCTGAGTCAGTTGGGATGCCATGGTTTCGATCAAAGTGCCGGTATAGCCGTCGTAACTGTGTACTTCATCAAGGATAACGACTTTTCCTGCAAGCCCAAACGTGCGGACAAAATGGTGTTTAACTCGAAGGGTACTCATCAGTGCCTGATCTACGGTTCCCACTACAAATGGATGTAAAAGGGCGCGTTTTCTGGGGTTAAACCAAGGATTCCCAGGCTTGAAGGCCTCACCTCCTTTTTCAAATGACGGATGCCAGAATGCCTTGAGCCAGGCTGTGCCGTGTGCCAGCTTTGCGACAGTTTTGTCCTCACATATTTTTTTAAGGAACGGATCAATGCGTTCATGAATTCGATCACTGGTGAGCCGGGTCGGTAGCCCAAAGAAAAATCCACTGTTCTGCCCGCTTGCCATGAGAAGATATGCAGCATAAAGTGCTGCTTCTGTTTTTCCCATTCCCATGGGTGCTTCCAGAACAAATACAACGGGTTTTCCGTAATCCATGATACCGGCACCCAACTGTTTCTGAATCTGATATGGTGAAAATTCGAAAATTTCTTCGAATGATAATCCTGGAATTATGTCTGGTTTTATAAGGCCGCAGGCAGAAACAGCACTTTGGGCAGCCGTTTTAATATCTACTTGAGTTTTCGAAAAATATTTTGACAAAATAATAGATTAAGGTATATTTATTGCTTTGGCTAAGTATATATGAAATTTATTCTAATAAAGATGGATAGTTATATTAAACTATCATAATGCTTAA
>NZ_JACADJ010000121.1 GCF_013389365.1 Desulfobacter latus | reverse complement strand
GTCGCTGTCAGAAAAAGCGGATCATTTAACATTAAAACAGTGGACAAAACAGTACAGGGCATTAGCTGGAAATATTGCAGGCTGCTTCATGCATCTGACGGTTATTCCTACAATACGACGTGCTAAGTGCTAAGGTCCGGTGCATGGCTACTATCTTAATTATAAGGAGGACGGTAATTCCTAAGGATGAACATAATCACCCGGCATAAATATTTGTTTCTATTTTTATCCATCCTGGTTGCGTTACCTTTTTTAATCCACCTGCCCAAGGTAAAAACCGTGGATAATGTGGATTATTTTACACTTGAAAATCACCCGGACGTCCTTTTTTACGAAAAGTTTAAACAAATATTTGGAAACGATGAGTTTTTTGTCATTGCAATAAAAAAAGATCCTCTGTTTACCCGGGAGAACCTTGAACTTCTGAAACAAATTACCAATGACATAGAACAGATCAACGGTGTCCGTAAAGTTAAAAGCCTGGCCAATGTCAATGATACCATCGGCGAGGATGATTTTTTCATGGTCAGGCCGTTTCTTGAAGATATTCCGGAGGAACCCGATGATCTCAATAAACTAAAGCAGAGCGCATTAGATAACCCCCTTTATTTAAAAAATTTTATTTCAACTGACGGAAAAACAGCTGCCATCGTTGTTTCCGTTTATGAAAAACCTGAAGACCCGGGATTCAGAAAAAAACTGCTCAAGGAATGCGATGCTGTTTTAGAAAAATATAAGGACAGGACCGGAAAGGTTTTCAAAGCCGGATGGACCACAACAAACCTCTATCTCAGCCAGTATATGAAGCAGGATATTGCCACATTTATTCCCATTACATATATACTTATCACTTTGGCTGTATTCTTTTTTTTCCGGAATATCTATCTGACCGGTGTGGCTGTTTTAAATATCTCAATTTGTATGGGATCAACCATGGGGCTGTTTCCCATATTTGGGATCACCCTGAATAATGTAACTACGATTGTTCCTCCCCTTGTTATGGCTCTGGCCCTTTGCGATATCGTACATATATTCTCTCACCTTGACAGACAGGTTCTGGTTGAATCCGGCACCATGGAAAAAGCAATTGCCAACACGTTGAAAAAAGTCTTTCTGCCCTGTTTTCTGACCACACTGACCACGGCTGTCGGATTTATCTCCTTATATTTAAGTGACATCCCACCCATAAAGGATTTTGCCGTTGTAGCCTCCTGCGGTATGATTTTTGAGTTTTTCTTCTCGTTTGTTTTTATGCCGCCGTTTCTTCTCTTGTTTAATGAAAACAAGATTTTCCATAAAAAGAAAGATAAAGGAACGTTACACAGCAGGCTTAAAAAAACATCCGGATTTGTATTTGAATATTATAAACCCATATGTATAGCCGGACTGGCGTTAATTATCGCCTCTTTATGGCTATCTTCCATGATCAGGGTAGAAACCAATCTACTTGATTATTTTAAGCGAACGGACAAGGTTAGACAGTCCATTGGTTTTGTGGAAACCAATTTAGCCGGCATTGGTACCCTTGACATTTCCCTTGTTTCAAAAACACAGGACGGATTCAAATCGCCAGAAAATTTAAAAATAATTGAAACGATACAAGAATACAGCAGTGGGCTGGAAGGCGTGGATAAAGTCATGTCCTTTGTTGATTTTATCAAAGATATGAATCAGTCTTTTCATAATGAAGATCCCGAAAAACTAAAAATTCCCGATTCCAAAGCCCTGATTCCCCAGTATTTGCTCTTGTATGATTCCGATGATATTGATGATTTTATAAATGAGTCCTTTGATCATGCCAGGATTTCATTGCGGCTCTCACATCATTCCACCAGGGACCAAGAAAAAATGATCCAATCTCTCCGGCAATTTATCGACGGTCTGAATACAGACGATTTGGAAATCAGGATCACAGGCAGGGCACTGCAGGATGTCAATACCATTGATTCCCTGGTTAAAGGCCAGATTTACAGCCTTGCCACAGCAGCCTGCATCATCATTGTCATTATGTTTTTTGTGCTCAGGTCTGTCTCTTTAGGGTTTCTCAGCATTATACCCAACCTGTTTCCCATTATTCTTAACTTCGGGATCATGGGCGCCCTCAGTGTATCGTTGAATACTGCAACTGCCCTGATCGCTGCTGTGGCCATCGGCATTGCCGTGGATGATACCATTCATTTTCTTTCCCAGGTGAAATCAAACCTGATGGCGCATCAGGATATCAAGGCTGCTGTTGCCGGGGCCATTTTAACCAAAGGCAAAGCCATTGTGCTTTCGTCTCTGATCTTGTGTATTGGATTCGGCGTCATGGCTTTCAGCCGTTTTGTGCCGACAATCAATTTCGGGGCCTTAAGTGCTGTGATCATGATCACCGCAGTTATCGGAGATATCCTGATTCTTCCTTCCGCAGCCTTGTACTTGACTCGTTGGGGAGTGAAATTTCATAAATTATAGGAGATTTCTAATCTTCAAGGTCGAAGGGTTGATACCGGCCTGGCGCTATAATATTGTTTGGGTCAAGGGCATCTTTGATCGTTTTGGTTACTTCCCAGAACCCCTCGGACCCCTGTGCCAGTTTTTTCATGGTGAAGATATTGGTCCGGTAAGGCGGGTATCCTGCTGCCATGATTTTTTCAAACAGTGCATCATAACAGGCTTGGGCTTGCTGGGTTTCAGCACAATTATCCCTGTCATAAGAAATGGTGATGACACTGACCATGGCCCGTTCGGTGATCAATGACACAGTAATCAAAGGCTCAAAACCGTATTGCTTAAAAATGGGATTCACGATTTTAATAAGATGGTTGGCCGCCAGCCCTGTCATCGGAAGAATAGGGGAAATCCACATCATGCCGGCATTGTAATCCAGCGGATCAATTGTTTCTGTCGTAATATCCTTTTTGACACGCCACAAGGTGCCAAACAAAAATGCATCCGTAGGGGTTCCTTTGAGCAATCCATACACCTTTTCAACGGATTTGAATTTGGTTTGCAGTTCTGTAAATACTTGAAATCTTGAAAAGATTTTTGATAACCAATGCAAACAAGCAATGGTTTTATCTCCTGCAAACTGTATTTTGCCAAGCCCGCGCAACGCTTTTCTTAATTCCGCCTTATTGTTTTTAACCTGTTTTGTAGAGCCGTAAACTGCACCACTGATATTCCATGCACCAAATTTTCCCTGTTTGCGGAAATATTCACTCAGATTATCTGACAATGGTGTCTGGTGATTTGCCTTTTTCCAGGGATATTGGTTAAAAGAGGAGAAAACCCGCAGATCGTTTCCAATATGTATCAGGCTTTTGATCTGTCCATTCAACTTAAGGGGCCGCAATGTTTCAATGACAGAAGAAATATCTTCTTTTTTGGGGACAGCACAATAAAACATACTGCAGCATTCAGGTTCCGGCATCAACCAGATACCGAGTTTTGTGATAATGCCATAATTGGACTGTGTAAACAGGCCATCCAGGTAAGGACCGATGCCGTATTTAAAAACATGAGCTGTTTTTGCACCTTTATAATGCCCGAATCCGGTTTTAAGCTCTCTTCCGTCTCCAAGAATTATCTCCATGCTGCAGGAGTGCATGAAATGGTCACCATATGGAGTGTGACCAAAACCGCGTTCAAGGGTGTTGCCGACAATGCTGGCATCCGGTCCGGAACCGGTGCAGTCCAGCCATAATGGCAATTTCTTTTCTTTTAAATATTCGTACATCTGGATCTGGGTCACCCCTGGTTCAATAACTGCATAAGCTAACGGTTCATTTACTTCCAGGATCTTGTTCATGCGTGAAAGATCCAAAATGATTTGACCTTCCCGGGGGGCGCATGCGGAACCATAGCCCCAGTTCCTTCCCCTGCTGATAGGATAAAGTGTAAGGTTGATCAGATTGGCAGTTTGTACGATTTTTTTGATTTCACTGCTGTTTTGGGGCCACACAACAGCATGGGGTTTGATATTTGATGCCAAGGTTGTTCTGGAATACTGATAAAGAATCTGGTCGTTATCAGATACGAATCTCTCACCTACAATATCACCCAGAAGTTGTAAATTTTTATTCTGTTCACGGCTCATTATGGTATCCTTTGGTAGATAATTTTTTCATACCATAATTAAATTAAATAAAAAGGGCAACACACATTTGTGTGTTGCCCTTATAAAGTTTGATAAAACTCAGGCGTTTGTCAATTTTTTAGCTATTTAAGCATTTTTTCTTCTGGAGACACCTGCCAAACCAAGAAGTCCAACACCGAAAAGCAGCATGGTAGTGGGTTCAGGCACAACCGCTAATTTAAATTCGCCATTGTTGGTTATATATATGGCGCCAGGCGGATTATGCGCTTGTCCTTGGTTAGCACCATTGGCAGAAGCATAAGCATAGAGCTCATCCTCTGCTCCATCAGGCAGCGCTCCGGTAACGGCGGTGGTGTTAGAAAAACCAAGCAAAAATGAAATTGGATCTATATCAGACAAGTCATCTCCAGTTGTTGAATCAAACCAATAATCATCTTCTAAAAAAGTGGCCAAATATTCTATATTTACGTTATCATCATTATCGGTAATTGTTCCGTCTGCGGAAACAACTGCTGAACCATCAATAAGATCAAACGATCCAATGAGTATCCCATCGTCTGCACCATAAGTTGTGGAATCACCATTATTTACCGTTCCATAATTAACATCTGTACCAATTTTTGAAAGGTAAATATCAAGAGAACCGCTATTAAAATCCAAGGGCCCACCAAGCGTTACATCGCCTCCAAACTCATAAATTCCAGTAAGCTGATACATTGAATCAACTTGATAACTAGGATCCATATCAGAACTTGTTGCCACCCAAACACCCCAGTTTTTGAAAGTTCCGTCAATGTCTCCAATGATAGGATTGACATCGTAAATTTCTGAATACCCAATACCAGAAATGTTGAAGAGGTCTTGAACAGCTATTGAAGTGTTTAAACTAGCATTGGTTTGTCCAGTTCCCGTTGTGTCTATATGCCAAAATTGTAGAGCCGATGATGTCCCGGCTATCCCCAGAATTAAAAAACTCGATAATAATAACTGTAAAATAATTTTTTTCATTTTTATACTCCTTAAAGTTAAATATATTATGCAAAACAGTATTCCAAAAACCAAATTTCTGTTCCACCTCCTTTCCTTTTGAATATAAATAATTCATGCTTCAAACTT
>NZ_JACADJ010000120.1 GCF_013389365.1 Desulfobacter latus | reverse complement strand
TGTTTTTACTTTTTAAAACTATCGAACAGAGAGAGATATAATTGAAGATTGTTAGAAAATTAAGTAACAAATAAAATTTAAAATGAAATTTGAGGGTTTAGAACCTAAAATAATCGAACCCCTTGTTTTTGAGGAAACATATCAAAAAGCCTGTTCAGTTGCTCCTTTCTTCGTGCGTCTATTTCCATATAGGTTTCTTCTTTGATATGCCTTTTTCCAGACAGGTTCAATCCTAACCCCAAGTGTTCGGATATTTTCTCATACCCTGCGTTGATTTCGGCGGCTTCCTGCTTTGCCTGGGCCTCATGGTCCGCCGCGTTATAATTGCCGGATTGAACATCCACAATCTTTTGTGCGTATTCAAAGGGTTTCTTTATTGCCGGCCACCTGGCAGTTAAAGCATTCAAGGCGTCAATGATGGCTTGGGCATGTTTCTTCTTGTTCTTCTCAAGCCATTCAAATACGTCAAAACCGCTCTTAGTTTTTATTTCTTTATTATTATAAATGGTATGATTCACAGTTTCAGACGACATTTCAGGCGACATTTCGGAGGATATTTTTTCATCTTGATGATATGCTGGATGATCCAGAAGGTGATAATGGTTTCCCTTGCCGTACAGGTGCCGGTCAATTAATGATGCAGGTACCACCTTGAGAAACCCCTTTTCGACCAATGAGGCGATCAGCCGTTGAACCTGCCGGGTGGATATTCCCAGCTTCCTGGCCAGGGTTTTGATCTTGGGGAAAATCTGTCCGTCCTTGTAGCAGTATCTCTCAAAGAGTATGAGCAACTTACGCTCTGTCTTTGTCAGAATGCCGTGGATGCCGTTCAGAATTTCAGCAAAGGGATTGGTGAAGATATTTGCCGGGATGATGATATTCATTGTGCCCTCCGTGATTTGTAACGCCGGGAAGAAGGTCAAATGCATAGGTAACCATACGGATCAGCATGGTTACTTACAGATCCTTTTACCTGCACGGTTCCAGAACTTTTAATTGCCTGGTGACTGATTTTTCACTGATTCTTCAGCGTTCGGAGGGATAACAAAGGCATTGACCTTTTCGCCTTTGCGCGGATTTATTTCTTGGGCTTTCAATGCTGCATCGTATGCTGTATACCCACTGATGACAGTATAGGTCTCTGCTCCTGCCTGCTTTAAAACTAAAGGCTTCAGCAGCCTATTGCATTCCAGAATAGACTCTGCCGGTTGTGTAATTTGTGTTTTGTCAGTTTGTTCGGAAGATAAAGACGGGGTGATGGTTTTAACATCGACTAAGAAAAACTCCATGATAGGGCCTCCTATGATTTGCGATTAAGCCCTTTTGTCCTTCCAAAAACAAAAAGGGCAGCATAGGGATTGGAAGACCGGTCATAGGAAACCGGCAGCCCGAAGGCTCCCCCATGCTGCCCAAAATAGCGTAGACATGGAATATAAAAAAAATGTTCACATAATAATGCAGACACCTCTTTGCGTCCTATGTTCCCGGCTTCCAAACCGGTATCCCTGATTTTGCAGGAATGATTTACATTATCCGGATTCAAAGGATGGTGTCAAGGAAAGACTGTCAATCAGTGCTGATCCATGAAATAAAAAAAAGGTGATGGAATCAGGTAACACCACGCCTTGGCGTCGATGTAGCCGCGCAGCAAGGTGGCCGCGCCCTATAGGTAGGATTCTAATTCCGATTGGAGAAAGTGTGTTATTTTTCCAGCACCTTTTGAAACCATAGAATCGCTGCCTCACCTTCCATGCGGGCCACGTCATCAACGGTTCTGCTGTGCCGTATTCCATTACGCAATTCAGCAAGTTGATTGAATTTTGCACTCAGGGATTCTTTGTTATTGAACCTCAGGGCAAAATTTGACCATGTGCTTTTAGCAAGGATCACGTCCTGAAGTTCACGCAGATCCGTATACTCGAGAAGGCCACTTAGAACCTTGAACTGATCAGTGTCTAGGGCCGCGTTCTTTTTTGCGGCCCTGGACACTCTATCTTCGGCTTTATTCTTTATATGTGGCGGAAGCTGGGCGATATCTTCTTCTAAAGTCTCTGCGATGATTTTTCTCAAGCATAATTCCACCTTTTCAATCTTTTCATCCAGTTCCCGGACGGGTGGGGCTAAATCGAGTCGTTCTTTAATCAATAGATTTTCTATCGCCCCTTGGATTGTATGCTGCCGTTCCGAAATAAAATCTTCAAAATCCTCGGGCGTAAACGGATCTCGCAAAAGAATTTCAAGAGCAATCGGTGAAATAAAGTGGGACTCCAGGATCGCCTTAACTTCTGATTCTTCATTCGTTGATATAAGCTCGGGCAGGTACTTGTTTGGCAACCTGTCATTGATAACATGTCGATTTGTTTGAGATGACAGCGGGGTGCGATTTAAAATGGTATTGATACGTTTACCATTCATCGACTTGCCCCATGACGCCGGAACGATATGGTGATCATCAAGATCACCATGCAGAGGGATATTTCCGGTCATCCAGTCCCGGGCACCTTGAAGCACCAGCAGGTTGAAGACGCCATTGTATACAGATGTCCCTCTTTTAACTTCCTTGCGAAGTTCCAAATTTTTAAACCGTACTTTGAATTCCTGAATCAATGGCGGTGCGGGAGCATCTTCCTCAAACCACGCCTTAACATCAAGAAAGTCCCTGGCACTGGTGGATTCAACGGAACCGGAATAGCGATTTGTAAAAACAGAAGCCCAGTACCAATGGCGGATTTTACGCTGAGCACCTAGTTTTTTATGTGCCGGAAGCGCATTGCTTTGTTCCTGAAGTGCTGAGAACACCGGGAGTATTGATACATATGGCAGATATTGGGATGCGACAACACCAAATTCCTGCGGATGCTGTAAAAGTTTAATTGCCTTTTCTATCGCAATGACAGCAGCATCCCATCGTTCCTTAAAATCTTCAATATCCGATATGAGTATCTCTTTTTTGCGACTGCCGTCCGGATCACGAATTTGTTTGTACTGTCCGGGAAGGAGATAATAAAGATATTTTGGAGAACAATAGGACTGCCGTAGAATCGACATGACTTGAAGGATATAAACATTCATTTTTTCTGTTTCGACAAACTCAAGCATTGGCGCAGCCTTCCTCCACATATGTTTAAGCTGCAATCCTTTTGGCTTGAGAAGCGCATTTATAAGATCGAATACGTCAAGACGAACGCCCCGGCTGTTGATCTGAGTAAATATATCACAAACTTTATCCACAGCCAGGTCTTTATCAAGCTCAATATAGGCGATTTGATATTCTTCTGTGATTCCTCTTAAATGTTTTCCGAATTCTTCCGCATTCATTGCATGTCGTTCTGCTGACTCTGCCATAGCAACGTCACCGGCATCTTTAGCTTCTTGTGATTTATTTCCCCAATATTTCACATACCCTTGTACCCAATTGGGCAGATCCCATCCGCCGGTACCTACCACAGAAAGAGGGAAAATATGTTCTTCGAATTGCGCTTCCGGATTTTCCAAAATCTTGTTAAACCGTTTAGATAACCAGTCGTATTGAAATGCTTCGTCATACTGCTCGTTCATAAATTTATCCGCATGAACAAAGTAGACTGCTCGGCTGGCTCTATTCGGCAGAGGGACATTGGGAGCGATAAATGCATAGTAAAGTGCGGTTAAGCGTTGTTGGCCATCCAGTACAATGCAGTCTGGGTTGCCTTTCTCGTAATCCCAAGACTTCTGTCCGACGTTATTTTCAAATCCGTAGATAATCTCGCAGGAAAGTGCCTCATAATTCTCCTTTGTCCCTTTCCAAAGCAAAAGGCTTCCTATGTAATAGTCTAAGAAGATCGATCTCATCAGGTCTCTGATGTCCCATGGCCTCCATTCAAATTCTCTTTGGAAGTCGGGAATAACAAATCGCCCCTCTTTGAGCCTTCCAAGAAGGACATTCAGGCTTACATGGTCTGGTTTCTGAGCATCTTTCATTTTCTATCCTTTTCAGCTCTTCCGAAGTTGGAATTACCCGATTATCTTCATCCAGTGACTTCCTTCAGATAGGCTTCAACTGTTTCACAGTCTTCGGCTTCTTTCATCTCCATAATATTCGCTCCTCAGATAGTATCGTTTCGAGAGTTCATATCATGCTTTTTTCACCAAAAGATAGGCTTTTTTTTAACCGGAAAAATGGGAATGCGCACCTCAATTGTGTGATTGAGATCAAATGAGAGTAACCTTGGGGACGCCACTTAAAAATAAAGGCTTTTCAGAAAATTTTGAAAAGCCTTTTTGATTTTTATGTCGGATGGAAAAGCTTCTGACATATTCAACGTGATCAAAGCGGCTTCGTCAACAAGTCGTTTCACCGGAGGTCGTGATCTCCGAAGGTGAATTTAAACGTTAACTCTTCAAAAAAAAAATTTGCTCCCAAAAAGGAAACAGCCTATCTTGATTCTATGCGAGTGATATCCAGGAAAATGATAAAAGAATTTTGGGAAATCCACTCCGATGCAGAACAGCAGCCCCCCCTGACCCGGTAGAGGCAATTATACACCAAATGGAAAGCCAGGGAGGGGCTATCACGAAAAGATCTTGAGCCCTTAATTGGATCAAGAGCCAGGGTTTTTAACTGTTAGCAAAAATATAGTCAAATATCGTCTTAATATGACAAATTTCGCAAATTTTTATCATTATTTTATACCAAAACTTAAAAAAATTCACATGTATCATGTTAATTCTGATATAATACCCTATTTTTAACCGGTTCTAAAGGCGATAAAGGAACCCATGAGTACCACAACGCTGTCATATCCGCTCAAATTTATAGATAGTTTCAGGCATACCTTAAAAAGCCTTTCACCTGTGATGTGTGAAAAGATCAATCATCTGTGGAACGATGAAAGCGTGCTCGAGGAGCTGAGTTCAGGTCGAAGAGGATTAAAGGTTTACAAAATACTGGAACCCATTGTGGATTTTAATACATACCTGCCTTCAAGGGTGAAGCGATGTATGCTTGAGACAATGGGAAGAATATTAAAGTCTCAGCTTGACCGCAGCGCTTTATATAATAATCTTTGTGGGTTAACCTCGAACCCTGACGAGTGGACTTATGATTTCCTTAAAAAGCACGATTTAGCTTCAAAATACAATTATGTAAATAATATTCGCCGTCAGATTCAAAAATTTATTGATAAACACAATAGATTGCCTGCATCCTATCATGAACTGGTGCCCAAACTTCGCGTTGGGGAATTTATAACCATGGCCCCGGATGACGGACAGTTCATCAAAATAGAGGGCACATCGGAATTTAAGAAAAAGCGTTATCTGACAGGCAAAATTAAAGTTCTGAAAGAGACATCTTCAGTCAGTCGTAAAAGCTGGAAATGGGAAGAATTTCAGATTGCACGAAAATTTTTTAAAATTTCGCTTAAAAGTTCAACAGGTTTTGGTTATATATCAGAATCTGCCGGCGCTGCTGTTACCGCTGGGGAATTTTTGAGTAAGATAGACAGATGGGTTAATGGATGGAAAAAATGTCTGAATGTTGCTCCTTTCATTGTTGAAATGAAAAACTGGAAGGCGTATCCGTTAATTGTATAAA
>NZ_JACADJ010000119.1 GCF_013389365.1 Desulfobacter latus | reverse complement strand
CACAGTCTTCGGCTTTCTTCATTTCCATTATATTTGCTCCTCAGATAGTATTGTTTTGAGAGTTCATATCATGCTTTTTTCATAAAAAGATAGGCTTTTTTAAAACCGGGAAAATGGGAATGCGCCCTTTACCTCATGGTAAAGATCATCCCTGGTTTCAACCGCTAAAAGTTTACGAAATAAATTTTGATTTTTTTTCTTTTCCGCAAGCCACTGCGCGCGTTTGTATAGCAGTTCACCAATTTCCACGGCAAAATTTCGAATAATGGAGAGTATATAGTTTATTTCGCGCATGTTACGGGATGAAATCACAAATGCCCAGAATCCTTGAACCTGTCCGGCATATGAAAGCGGAACCAGGTATTGGACGTCTTCCTCTTTGACACGTTTAAAAAAAGAGGTCACCTCAATCGGGCGGTTTTCCATAATGGCGGTGGAATATGGCGTTCGTTCGTAATCTCTGCGTCGTTCCTGAATATTTTCAATGGAGGTGTTCAGCGCGATAATTTCCCTGACTCTGTGATCGTCCGGTACTTTTTCCAAAAAAATGACCCGTTCAAGGTTAAGGGTCTGGTTGACCATATTGACCACCTTAGCCCAATATGCCTGGGACGCGTAGAATCCATCCGGAAAAAACCGGTCTTTCAACTGCTCAGATTTATTGAGTATCACCTCCCTGGCAAATTGATTCTTGGACATGTATTTCCTGCCGAAAATAAACATGAAAACTGCGGTTGCAGCCGCCATTATCTGCATTACCGGAAGCCAGACAAATGCATACCTGAGCAACAAAAAAGAGCCGATAACGGTAAGCGGATAAAACAGTCCGGCGCCAATAAAAAAAAGCGTATCGCTGAACAGTGGAAAAACAAAAAGACCGACAATAACAATACCGGACACAATCAGCAAAATCGCGTATCGGCCCGGCCATTGAATAATACGGTTTTCAATCAGGGTATCCAGGGCAAATCCATTGTATTCAACCAGGGACAACGATCGGCTGCCTGTATGCACCGGCGTCTGAAATCCGGGGGAGTCTGAAGATTTTCCCAATCCCACCAAGACGGTTCTGTCTTGAAATAATTCTGGAACGATATTGCCGGAACGGATACTCTCAAATGAGATATTGGGAAGCACTCTATTTATAGCCATAAAATTGATGGCAAATTGTGAATCTATTGTCTGAGGCGCCTCGTTCCGCATTTGCGCGGCAGCCAAAATAAAATTGGGTTTAATCTGTTTTTTGGCCTCATTACACGGGAAAAGCGCATGTTCAAAGCGATGAATGCCGTATTGATTGACCGGCAGATCATAAGGCGCTATTTTTAATGTGTATTTATCTACAACGTCTGGAACTGGAACAAAGGCCGACGCACCGTTACAGGGTTGATGGGCAGTTTGGACGTTTAATGAGGTAATCGGTAACTGCTTTTGCCTTCCGAAGATGACGTTTTTGAATTCAGATGCACGGGCATAAAATTGTTCCGATGCACGCGGTGGAAAAAATGAAAAAAGAATCTGTTTTGCATTCACATCGTGGAGGTTATTCAAAAACGGAATCCAGGTCTCGTCATCGCTGTAGAGTTGTTCCGGGTTAATGGGCACTATTATTACTTTTTTAGAACCCTGGGTACTCTTGGGCGGTAGTTTGCAAAAAGTGTCATACATTGCCCCATTGGGAAGGACAAAAAAATTCACGACACTGAGAAGTTCAATTGCGCAAATAACGAATAAACCAACATTAAGCGCTGTAAGTCGGGGCCATTGTCTCATTGAATGCTTTCACCCGATGATCAAATTTTTGTTAATTTGAACAAATTCCCTAAAAAAAATTGATGACCGAGTTTCAATCCGGGCTTATAAAAGCCCCCCTTCTGAATCAATAGATTCAGGGGAGGGGGAGTTAATAATAAAGTTTAGTTGTGGCGTTGACTGAATCATAATATAACAGTTCAGCATATAAAAGTTAAATTTAAATGGGAAATTTATGAAAAATTTTTCCCAGCGCGCTATTTCACAAAAGAGTCATTTTTAACATTGCTGGTGTTTGGAAAAAAATTTTGCTTGACCCGGGCTTGAGAATTTTGTTAACCAATATGCGTTATGAGGGTTAACCAAATATTGCCGGATAAAAGGCAAATGATTCTTAAGATTTTGTACCAGTCGGGTGGTGAACCTGTTTCCGGGGTCAAAATCAGTGAAACTGCCGAAATTTCCCGGGTGGCGGTCTGGAAACACATGAAAGCCCTGAAACAGGCCGGCGTCAATATTAAGGCCCTGCCAACGGGGTATAAACTTCAGGACGCCGGCAACCTGCTCTATCCCTTTTGTTTTCCAACGCACCTTCAGGACAGAATTTTCCACTTTCCGGAACTTGATTCGACCATGGACCAGGCCCGTGAAATGGCCCGGCAAGGCGTCCGGCAGGCGAGTTGCGTCATTGCCGACGTCCAGACTGCCGCCAGGGGCCGGCTGAACCGGCAGTGGGACTCTGAGCGGGGCGGGCTCTGGTTTACGCTGATCCTTAAACCGGATTTGCCCCCGCCCCTGGCCTGGACCGTGAATTTTGCCGCATCTGCCTGCATGTCCGAAGTGCTGACCGATTTATTTGACCTGGATGTCCGGGTCAAATGGCCCAATGACCTGCTTCTTAAAGGCCGCAAGCTGTCCGGGATGCTGTCGGAAATGGAAACCCGGGCTGATATGGTGAATTTCCTGTTTCTGGGTATCGGCCTTAATGTAAACAATGACCCGGCATCAGATCAATACCAGGCCATTTCCCTGAAAACAGCCCTGGGAAAATCTGTTTCCAGAAAACAGATTCTCACCCGGTTCCTGGATCTGTTTGAATCCCGGATTGCTGCCGTTGATCCGCCCCGGATTATCAGCCGGTGGAAGGCTCGGACCGCCACCATCGGCGCCGACGTCAGGGTTCAAACCCATGATCGGGTGTATGAAGGCAAGGCCCTGGATGTGGATGACACCGGCGCTCTCATTGTTGAAGGCCGGGACGGCGTCACCCGAAAAATTATTTATGGCGATTGTTTTCACTGTTAAAAGAAAGCCTTGAAATGAATGGTACCCCCATGGATGTTTCTATAAAACCGATTATATATTCAGCCCTTTTTATCGCTCTGATCAGCATTGGGGCAATGATTGCCGTACCTGTGGGCCCTGTCCCCATTGTACTCCAAAACATGTTTGTGCTTCTGGCAGGCTTGATCCTGCCGCCGGCCTGGGCTGCCGGGTGCGTGGCCGTCTATCTGCTCATGGGCTTTGCCGGACTGCCGGTATTTGCCGGCGGCACCTCGGGTATTGGAAAAGTTTTCGGACCCACCGGCGGGTATCTTCTGTCTTATCTGCCGGCCGCGTTCCTCACCGCTGTCATATCCGGCCGCGCTGCAAAGAGTCTGGTCCGGGATTGCGGGGCCGCCATTGCGGGAATGGCGGTGATGTATATGTTCGGGGTCCCCTGGCTGAAATGGGTGCTGGCTGTATCCTGGGGCAAGGCCCTGGCTGCTGGCATGTATCCCTTTGTTCCCGGTGCTGTGCTTAAAATAATTGCAGCGGTAATCATCGCCCGAAAACTGCGTCCCCTGATCCGGTTTTAAACGCGTAATGGATACGGTGTTACTGAAAACAGACCATCTGACCCATGCCTTTGGTTCGGAGCAGTCAGGTATATTTGACATTTGTCTGACCATTGCCCGGGATGATTTTATTGTGCTTGCCGGAAAAAACGGATGCGGGAAAACCACCTTGATCCGTCACTTCAACGGCCTGTTGATGCCGGATAGGGGCCGGGTTCTGCTCGACGGTCAGGATATTCAAAAAAATTTGACCGTTGCCCGCAAAAAGGTCGGTATGGTGTTCCAGGACCCGGATACCCAGATTATCGCAGATACCGTATTTGATGAAACCGCCTTTGGCCCGGAAAATTTAAACATGGGCCGGGAAGCGATTAATGCCGGCGTAATTAACGCCCTTAAATTGCTCGGCCTGTACCATTTACGGGACAGAAATCCCGCCACCCTTTCCGGCGGGGAAAAACGCCGGCTGGCCATTGCCGGTATCCTGGTCATGGCACCGGACCTTATTATTTTTGACGAACCCTTTGCCAATCTGGATTATCCATCCATTGTATCCCTGGTCAGAGTGTGTCGAACGCTGCACCGGTCCGGACATGCCATTGTCATGACTACCCATGATGTGGCACCGGTGATCATGCTTGCCACCAAAATGGTGGTCATGGACAAAGGCCGGATCAAGGAACAAGGCGACCCGATCTCGCTTGCCCCCTGCCTTGAATCATATGGCGTGAAAAATCCGTTCACCCCCATGGCACAGGCGTGGGCACTATGACACTTTTTTCCTATCATCCCGGTGACACCTTATGGCATACCCTGGATGTCCGCTGCAAATGCCTGCTGATGTGCCTGTTGAGCCTGGCTGTGCTAAAGACGGGATTACCCGGGAATATTATCTGCCTGTGCGTTCTAATGGGTATACTGAAAATGTTGGGGGTGGGACCGGTAAAGCTTGTGACGCAGTTGAAATGCTTTCTTTTGCTTTTAACACTGATATTTTTCTGTCGCTGGGCAGTCACCCCCGGCCATCCCATGGTGACCCTGCACGGATTCAGCCTGACCCGCCAGGGTTTTGCTTCCGCTGGCCTGGTTTCGTTACGGTTTCTGGTCGTCATGCTGCTGGGGCTCATCTTGACGGTCACCACCCGGTCCATGGAAATCAAGGCGGCTGTCCAGTGGTTTTTCAAACCCGTTCCGTTTATTCCTGAAAAACGGGTGGCCGTGATGGTGGGCTTGGCCCTTAAATTCATGCCCCTGATCCTTGATAATGCCAGGGAGGTGACCCATGCGGTTAATGCCCGGTGCGGCAATTTAAGGAAAAATCCTGTACGCCGACTCGTCAACCTGGCCTGGCCCCTGCTGAAAAAAACATTTCAATCCGCAGATGACCTGAGCCTTGCCATGCAGGCCCGGTGTTACAGTGAAAACCGGACAGATGCACGGTTTTTCTCCAATGGGAAAGAGGGTTGGGTCGTGGGTCTGACATTTATCTTTTGTGCCGGGATAGTGCTGATGGGCTGAGACGCCGGGCCCTGTTTGCCAGGAGATATTGGTCTCTGTCGGCAAAAAGAGTGCAGACCCGACGAAATCCTTTGAGGAGTGCTGTCTTTCAACTCATTCTTGTTTTTGATTGACAAAAACCGGTTTTCCCATCATCTTGAGAGACAGTTCTTTGATAAGGTATCGGGTTATGCCTAAAAACCATGGCATGTAAAACCTTATGGGTAATAAATTCTCAAAAAACCGATTCCCATACAAACCTTAACATTGGCCATTCGTGAAGAATTAAGCCGGCTCGGAAAAGACCATGGAAGAAACTAAAAAAAGCATATTAATCATTGATGATGAAGACTATATCCGTCAAAGTTTTATTGACTATTTTGAAGACCGGCATTGGCTGGTTTTTGATACGAAAAGTGGGGAGTCCGCACTTGAACTGCTTAAAAATCAGGCCTGTTCAGCTGCCATTGTAGATATTCGTATGACGGGAATGGATGGGGAAACATTTATCAAAAACGCATCAAAAAAATATCCTGTTATGGGTTTTGTCATTTGTACAGGCTCACCTGAATATCAAACATCGGAAGATATTCTTCAACTCCCCAATGTTGCAAATCAAATTTTTGGAAAGCCGGTGATAGATATTGATAAACTGGAAAATACAATCAAAGGAATGCTGTGAACGTCAACTACCCACCGACACCTTTGGTGATCGGTGGGCTTGTGACTTCGGTTGCAAGTCCTGTTGATTAGCCTTGAGAGCCTTCGGGCTTTCGTTCTAAAGGAATATATAGGCACCCTGGTAA
>NZ_JACADJ010000118.1 GCF_013389365.1 Desulfobacter latus | reverse complement strand
AAATGGGATTACAGGGTCTATTTTTTGATACAACTAATTGTTTTTATATGTATTATTAAAGAATTGCAATGTTTTCAGCATTTACGAATAATCTGCCTACGGTAACCGGGAAAATGGGAATGCGCCCAGCGAATAAGAAAGTTCATTTCCGTGTACAAACACACCGCCGCCCGTCATTCTGCGCACAAAAGGAATTTTCTGTTTCTGCAGCATCTCCATATCAAGGCTTTTATGCGGCTCGCTGAATCGTCCCAGACTAAGCGCTTTGTGCCATCTGTAAAGCCTTAATATGGGCATGTCGTTTTGCTTGAAACTATACAGCAGCGCCTCATCAACAGCCATATTCCAGCCACCTTCTGCGATACCTGTTTCAATTAAGCGCCATCTTTTCAAACCATACCCTTCATATGTTACGTTGATTAATTCAATAATATAGAAATTCCCAGCACCCAGTACCCAGAACCCAGAACCCAGAACCTAACACCCCACCCAAAGGGCGCTAAGTTCCTTTTATCCGCTCGGCAAAGTACGCTGCCATACGGTTTAGTGTATCAACCTCGCCATAGTCCGCTTCGGGAACCTGTACCCCAAGCTGTTCATATAAAGCATTAAGCAGGTGTAAAAAATCAAACGAGTCGATCTCTAAAGCGTTTTGCAGATTTTCATCCGATGGGATATCATCATATTCAAGATCGGGAGCGATTATTCGTATCTGTTCGATGATGGCTGTTTTGATCTGTTCTTTGTTCATAGCAGCTCCTTGGGATTTTGTAAAATGCGGTTGAATTTATCAAGGAAAAGTGCCCCGGTACGACCGTCCGTCGCTCTATGGTCACCGGCTAACGTAGCCTTCATGACCTTTTGTACTGTAACGTTGTTTTCCTGGGCCCAGGGCGTATCGATAATTTTACCCAGGCCGATAAGCGCAACCTGAGGCGGATAGATGACGCCATAGACATTTTCCACACCAAGATCCCCCAGATTTGTGATCGTAATGCTCTGCTGTGTCAGTTCTGCGCCGCGTAATTTGCCGGCTCTTGCACGCATGATCAGATCATCCAGTGCCTGCATGGTCCGGCTCAAATTCATATCTTTTGCCCCGAGTAAAGCCGGCGTGATCACGCCGGCTTTACGAAGTGCAATGGCAATACCGGGGTGAATTTCCTTGCAAACGTGATGATGACCCGCCTGCCAGTACCCGTTCAGTTCAGGTACCTTTTCAAGTGCCAGCACGACGGCACGGATAATCATGGCGGCAGGTAAAATACGCGCCTTGATAGTAACATTTTTATTTATCTCTTCCAGCCAGGACAGGGCAGGACTCATATTGATTGACGCAGAAAGGTAATAGTGTGGAATCTCGGCATTGGCGAGGCTCATCGCAGATGCTATCGCCTGGCGCATTTTATCTGCTGAGGGCGTTTTAAATTCGGTTTCGGCAGCTGATTCTATCCGGCTTAAGTGTATTTCTCCGTCACTTGTTTGGGCAAGATCCGCCAGATCAAGACCAAGCTCACGTGCTTTTTTACGTGCCGCAGGTGAGGCTTTGACACGCTGAGGCTGTGTCGTGTCTTTAGATCGGTCCGGTTTGGCTTTTTCTAAAGGCGCTTCTTCGGTCTGCGCTTGCGCGGCCGTTGCTGACGAGACGGGTATATTTTCTTCGTCTGAGCGTATTATCGCAAGAGGCGTACCTACGCTGCATTCGGTTTCAGGTTCAACCAAAATCTTTTCAATGATACCGTCTTCGAAAACCTCGATCTCAATGACACCTTTGCTTGTCTCTATTTCGGCGATCACCTGGCCTTTTGTCACTTTATCGCCGACCTTGACCTTCCACTGCATTAATACGGCAGATTCCATATCTGCGCCAAGGCTGGGCATTAGAAATTCGCTCATGCGTCCTCCATGATCTGCCTTGCCATGGCAGCTATTTTTACAGGCTGGGGCAGTGCGGCATCTTCTAAATGTTTGGCATAAGGAAGTGGCACTTCAGCGCTGCAGACCCGTCCCATCGCTGCATCAAGTTCAAAAAAAGCCTGCTCGTTGATACGCGCCATGATCTCGGCAGAAATGCTGCCGGATCTCCATCCTTCATCGACTATCATTACCCGGTGTGTTTTTTTTACGGAATTCATGATCGTTTCATCATCAAGGGGGCGCAACGCGCGAAGGTCTATCACTTCGGCATCGATCGCTTCTTTTTCCAATATTTCTGCGGCATCCAATGCTTTGAAAAGATTGATCCCGTATGCAAGGATCGTCAGATCGTTGCCCGGGCGTTTGACAACTGCTTTTTTGATGGGCAGAGGCTTGGCATTTGTATCAAGCGTTCCCTGGGAGTTATAAAGCAGGGAGTTCTCAAAGATAAGTACCGGGTCAGGATCGTTAAGTGCCGATTCTATCATACTGTAGGCATCTTGTACCGTTGCAGGCGTCAGGACTTTAAGTCCCGGGATATGCGCATACCAGCCTTCCAAAGAGTGGGAGTGCTGGGCTGCAAGCTGCTTTCCGCCGCCTGTTGACATACGGATAACCAAAGGAACGTTGAACTGCCCGCCTGACATATGCAGCAGTGTTGCGGCGTTGTTCATGATTTGATCCAGGGCCAACAGGCTGAAATTTACCGTCATAATCTCTACGATCGGTCTCATCCCGTTCAATGCCGCACCGATACCCGCGCCTGTATATGCCGATTCGCACAGGGGTGTATCAATGATCCGCGCGTTGCCGAACGCTTCCAAAAGCCCTTTGCTTACGGCAAAACATCCACCGTAACGGCCGACATATTCTCCCATTAGAAAGACCCTATCATCTTTTTGCATCGCATTTCTGATGCCTTCGCGTACCGCTTCCCGGTAAGTGGTCTGTTTATCCTCTTTCATTGTGCTTCCTCCGGTGAATAGACAAATTTTTCAAGATCGCTGATTGGCTCCAGTGTGCCGTTTTCCGCAAACGTCACGGCGTCATCAATGGTCTTTGTGATCTCATCTTCTATCTCTTGCGCCTTGATCTTTGACCATAGCCCTTTATCTTCAAGGGTTTTCTTGAAAGTTACCAGCGGCCCTTTATCTTTCCACGCGTTGACTTCCGTTTTTTTACGGTAAAGTTCTGCATCAAACATTGAATGCGGTCTAAAACGGTATGTCAGGCATTCAAGAAACACGGGACCTTTGCCTGATCTGATATCTTCAACGGCATTTTTTGCAGACTCGGCAACCTGTGTCACATCCATCCCGTCAACCTGAAAAGAATTTATACGGTAGCCGGCCGCTTTTTTGGAAAGATTGACTTCCGACTCGGAGAATTCCAAAGCGGTACCCATCGCATAATAGTTGTTTTCGCATATGAAAAGAACCGGTAACTGCCACAATGATGCCAGATTAAGAGATTCGTGGAATTCACCCTCTGCTACGGCACCGTCTCCAAAGAGGCAGACCGTTACCCGGTCGCGTTTCATCATTTTATCCGCAAGCGCCATACCAACGGCTAACGGCAGGCCGCCGCCGACAATGGCATTGCCGCCGTAAAATCTGCGTTTTGCATCAAAAAGATGCATGGAGCCGCCGCGCCCTCCGGCACAGCCCTCTACTTTTCCGTACATTTCAGCCATGATGCTTTTAGCTGATATTCCCCGTGCCAATGCATGCCCGTGTTCCCTGTACGTGGAGATCACGGCATCTTCGGCGGACAACGCATGCATGACGCCGACGGCAATCGCTTCTTCGCCGATATATAGATGCAAAAAGCCCCTGATCTTCCGGCTGCTGTAGAGCTCGATACATTTTTCTTCAAAGCGTCTTATCAAAAGCATTTGAGAATAAAATTTTCTGGCTGATTCTATATCCATGACAATCTCCTGCAAATGAGGGTTATTGTTCTATTGTTCTAAGGTCGAGGTGTCCCCCTCGGCCAATCCAAGCTCTCTTGCCTTCAGCAACCTGCGCATGATTTTGCCACTGCGTGTTTTGGGCAGATTTTCCTTGAACTCGATCTCTTTGGGGGCAACGGCAGCGCCAAGTTTTTTACGCCCAAAGCCTATCAATTCGCGTTTGAGATCTTCGGTTGCTTCAACACCGGCTTTTAAAGAAACAAACGCCTTAACCAGCTGGCCGATTATGGGGTCGGGTTTTCCGATAACGCCGGCTTCCGCAACTGCGGGGTGTTCCATCAATGCGCTTTCTACTTCAAAAGGGCCTACCATATGCCCTGACGTTTTTATGATATCATCGGCACGTCCGACAAACCAGAAGTAGCCATCCTCATCTTTATAGGCCAGGTCGCCGGAAATATACCGGCCGCCTTTAAAGCATTTGTTATATTTTTCTTCATTATGAAGGTATGCCCTGAACATTGAGGGCCATCCCGGTTTTAAGGCCAGGTCTCCCTCGGCACCGGGTTCCGTTATTTCCGTTACACTGCCGTCATCTTCAACTTTTATGATCGACGCGTCAATGCCCGGAAGCGGCCTGCCCATTGATCCCGGTTTAACTGTTTGTGATATCAGGTTGGAGATCATGATACCGCCGGTTTCGGTCTGCCACCAGTTATCATGAATCGGCATTTTAAGTTTTTCCACACCCCACAGTAAGGCTTCCGGATTTAACGGTTCGCCTACGCTTTGAATCAGGCGCAGCTTTGAAAGATCGTATTCACGTGTCGGTTCGGATTCGATCCGCATCAGACGCCTGATCGCAGTCGGCGCCGTGTACCATACGGTAACGTTTTCATCCTGTAAAATGCGATACCATCTTTTGGCATTGAACTCTGCTTCATCGACAATATTCGTTACCCCATGCAGCCACGGGGCAATGATGCCGTATGACGTTCCGGTTACCCAGCCCGGATCGGCCGTGCACCAGAAAACATCATCTGAATGCAGGTCCAATACATATTTTCCGGTCATCCAGTGCGTATAAAGCGCCTTGTGAACATGAACCACGCCTTTTGGCATTCCTGTGGTTCCGCTGGTAAAATGAAGTATGGACATATCCTCGGGATCGGTGGGCTCAATCTCAAACGCATCGGAAGCCTCTTTTAAAAGGCGGGGCAGTGAAAGAATTTTTTCACTTTGGTCATATGGCTCATCGATTAATAATATATATTGAAGATCGGGAATCTGCTCCATAACAGAACGTATCTTTTTTTCAAAGAGCTTCTTTGTGGTCAGAAGTGCTTTCGCATCACCGCCGCGCATCCGCTGTAAAATAGGCCCGGGTCCGAATTGCGAAAAAAGAGGGCAGATCACATTCCGGTTTTTTAAGATTCCGATGGCTGCAATGTAGAGTTCGGGTACTCTTGGCGAAAGGGTAAATATCCTTTCGCCCTTTGCAAGTCCGAGAGATCTTAGAACATTGGCGAATTTAGCCGTCTCTTTTTTCATTTTCGCAAAGGTGAACACTTGCTTTTGGCTGTCTTGGCCAAGCCAGACCAAAGCGGTTTTATTTGCCGCTTTTGAGTTGGCATGGCGGTCTATCGCTTCATGGGCGATATTGAGCCCTCCGCAGGGCAGTCCTTCAAATTGTTCGCCTATTTTTTCCCATTCAAAAGATTTTTTTTCTTTTTCGTAGTCGATCAGATTCGGGGTAACTTTAAGATCAGATATATTTTTTTCGATCCAATTCTTTTCCATTTTTTGTCCTTTGAAAAGTTCGGCCTTGATCATATTTTAGGCCATACGGATTTCCGGTAGGTTGGGTTGAGGAACGAAACCCAACGCCGATAAGTTGTTGGGTTTCACTTCGTTCAACCCAACCTACGCTGTGGCCGATGTTATGTATGACCAAGTCCAAAAGTTCGGATTAATAAGACGTATATTATAATGATAGTTACCAACTCCATAGAGAAATATAGAGATTGATCTTAAACAGGTTGATTGACTGTCAGCGGCGAACCACTTATCTCTCGAAGCGTATAGCTCAGTTCTAACCTGTCGGATGCACTACGAGCAT
>NZ_JACADJ010000117.1 GCF_013389365.1 Desulfobacter latus | reverse complement strand
AATGGGATTACAGGGTCTATTTTTTGATACAACTAATTGTTTTTATATGTATTATTAAAGAATTGCAATGTTTTCAGCATTTACGAATAATCTGCCTACGGTAACCGGGAAAATGGGAATGCGCCCTCAGTAAGTTAGCTTTAAAGCTGTTGTTTTTGGATAACGTGTTTATTTTACATGGAATAATAATCAAAATGAGACCTCGATTTCAACATCCTTTTTAACTCGCCAGCGTCGGAAGGTGTTACCGAATCCTGGCTACCGATTTAAGCCGGGACACCCTTTAGAACAAGACTTCTCCGAACCCCCCGGTTCATGAGGCTTAGATACTGCAAAAATCTCATCACCGGGTCAAACTGTCCCGTATTATGTCGGTAGCCCGAATCCTGGCACAATAACAGATCTTTTTACCAGTGAAAGCAATCAGTATTTATCACTTTTGCCGATGCCAAAAGCTGGAGAAAAGCGAAAGATAGTCTAAATATTACAATGTGTTGTGAAAAAAAGAGTGGTTCTTTATCTTCTGAATATAAAAACCCAAAAGAAACAGATAAATTAGATTTTCAAGCTGCGTCTTGATCCTGAATCAAGGCGTAATTACTTGGCATAATTGATATAGCAAATTATCTCTTGATATATGTGCCATATTGAGAGAAAAGTAAGATAGTATTTTAGAGGGTTAAGGAGCCAAATCATGAGCAAGCTGAACCAGGGCATTTAGACACCCCATATTAAGTTCATTACCGACAAGGTAGTCGCACTTGGGCGAGTTAACGAACTCGAAAGTGCTGTTTAATGGCGAAGGTATTGATTCTCAAACTTAGGTTTTTTTTGGGGAATAATATTTTGACCATAAGGCCGATGTCGACCAAAGCAAAAATGCATACCAGGGAGAACCAAAGTTGGAGTACTATAACTCGATGATCAAGTTTTTGTTAATTTGCCCGACTTCGGCGTTGGAAAAAATTTTTAATCCTCAAAAGATGTCGTATATTAACCTCCGGTTAAAAATTGTTTACGCCTTGAATGTGAACAAATTCCCTAAAAACTTGATGATCGAGTATAAGTCCGTATCGGTCAGCAATTTCGTCATAGGAATAATAGCTCTCCTTTTTACCTTTAGAGAGGGGACACTTTCTTTGATTGAAGGGTATTGCTACGTAGTGGTATTTCAAATTTTACATAATTTATATATTTTTTTTTCCAAATGATAAAATTAAGTTCTTAAGAGAATTCTTTAGGACCATTAAGTTAATATCAATGATATTTAATTCGTAATATAATTATAACTCAATTAATATTCTATAGCTTTTTCGTTTAGGACGATTGATGAACTAATCGTCGAAGCCTATTTCAGCTACACATCACTGAAGGTTGTGGTATAATTTATGCTTGTAAATCATACAATTTGGCTACCGATTTAAGCCGGAATCCCCGGTTCATGAGACTTAGGTACTTCAAAACTCTCATCACCGGGTGAAACTATCCCGCGTTATGTCGGTAGCCTATAATTTGTTTTTTTCATAGTTTTAAGTACTTATAGTTACTTTCGGCAAAGGAGAATGTGGTGTGCAGAAAATTGTAAAGTGGATTCAAATTTTATGTTGTATTAATTGTATTTCTTTTTTAGGGATAAGTCAGAGTTGGGCAACAACTTTAAGCTTTGATCCTAGTTCATCATCAATTTTAGCTGGAGAATCAATTGACGTTGATATTGTAATTTCAGGATTAGATCCTGAAAATCTTGCTGTTTTTGATCTAAATGTCAACTTTGATCCAACAATCCTATCTTATGCTCCCAATACTGGTTGTGAATTAGGTGAAGGTTTGGGATTATTTGATTTTTTTGAAGCTTCAGATGAGAGTGATGGGGTTACCGCCCCAGGCACTATAAACCTTGCAGTTGAAAGTTGGATTTGGCCTATTGGTGATACAGTATACGGAGATGCTTTTTTCAGTGATCAAGCCTCTTCATTGACTCTTGCCACACTTACTTTTACAGGACTTGCTGCTGGCAATAGCTCCCTATCTATTTCGGATGTTATTCTCGGGGATGAAAATGGCGCTTCTATTTCCATTACGTCTACTGATTTAGGAACTGGCTCTATCGAAGTCAGTTCTCCGGCTCCAGAACCTTCTACCATGATTTTATTTGGTATTGGACTTCTTGGTTTTAGCGGTATCGGAAGACGTAAAACTAGTTAATTTCATTTAAAAAATATGACAAATTAAGGGGACGTAATGAAATCAGAATGGCCATTGACAAGAAAACTATGGGGGCTCAGTATATGTACTCTTTTAACTTTTTTGACGCTAATTGAATTTTCTTATGCAAAATCTTTATATGTTATAGGTAATATAAACGCCAGTCCGACACCAATACTATCTTATGATATTCAAAACCAAAATCTTGCTTATCAAGCGACCAATAACATACCAAGATTAGGAGGTGGTGCTGTCGGAATAACGATAGATACAGAGTCATCTACGCTTTTCGTAACATATGAATTTTCTGGAACTATCCAATTGATTAATGCTGAAAATATGTCGGCATTAGGTACAACTGTTGCTCCTGGTGCGTCGAATCTGGCAGGTATTGTGGTTGATCAAGGCAAAAGCAAAGTTTATACAGTTGATAGAGGCACTAATAATTTATATGTATATACATGGAATTCTTGGATTAATAAACTCACTTTAGATCCCGGATCTCCTATTAGACTTTCAGGCATCTCTGGCGCATTTGGTATAGCATTAGATGAACTTGATGAAAAATTATATGTAGCTGATTATTATGGCGGATCAATAAAAGTTTTCAATACTGATTCTTGGAACGTAGTTGATAGTTTTACTGTAGCACACTCTCCTATTGGAATTGCCATTGATGTTAAAAATAAGTTAGTTTACACTGGTGCAGGCTGGGCCAGAGATTATAGATTGTGTAAATTTGATTTACAAAATAGAACATTGACCAGTAAAAGCCTTTATCCTGCTGGTGTCATGGGATTGGCTGTTAATCAAGATTCTAGTATGGTCTATACTACAACCGGATATAGTAGTGATAATCTTCGAGTATTTGACACTTCTCTAAATCAACTTTGGGCATCAAATAGAATCGGAGATGCAACTGGAATTTGTGTTCCTGGAAAATATGATGTTACATATAATCCTCTATCAAATACGGTTCAAGTTACGACAGGAAAAAATGCCTTTCAAGGGCAGTTAATAACTTATCATATAAGTTTTAAGAATCCTACTGATAGTGTAATCAATAATGTTGTAATCAAAAACCCTATCCCTGAAGGAGCTACTTTTGATTCTGCTGAAGGAAATTATACGCTAAATTTCAATGACGTTGTAACTTGGGATTATGGCAGTGTTAATCCAGGGGAATATTGGTCTACAAACCTGACTGTTGAAGTTATAGGGGAACCTGGTACTAAAATTATTAACCAAACTACTTTAGAAAGTAGTAATTACCAACCAACCACTCGTGAATTTGTTATTGAAGTTGTGCCACAAATTATCTCAACTCTTCAACCAGTTGGACCGATTTGCACAATTCCCGAACCATACTCAATAACTGAATTTGGTACATTAGAGGCGTTGCATGACAATTTCAACTTAGAAGGTGAAACCTATATTATTTCTCATGGATGGAATCAAGAGGATATTATATCAACTCCAACATGGCAGATTCTTACAGGTGATGATATTTTTACTGAAGCCGAAGGCAATGTGAATGTATTTTTATGGAATTGGCAGGAAAAAGCCAAAACCAATATTGAACTTCATAGCTTCCCAAAACAATTAATTGGAGCCCCCTTTGATAAAGTAGAAGAGTCTGGCAAACATCTTGCTAAACATTTAGAAGCTGCTATCCCAACAGGCTACAGTAAAGATATCCACCTAATAGGCCATAGCTTAGGAACGGGTGTAATAACCCATGCTGCAGAACAAATAAAAAAAGAAAAAGTGTTCCAAGATAAAATATTAAAAAACATAAAACATATAGTTTTCTTGGATTCTCCTTGGTATATTGACAAACCTGGTAACACCAATTACTTGTCAGATAATAAAGATAATATATTTTTTGAAAATTACTGGTCAGCTCTTGGAAAAGTTAGTAATGAAAAAATCTTATGGAGTCATATAAATCCAGTAACTAAATTAAGTAATGATTGGAAAGGTTATGCGGAAGCTGATGTTAATGTAAATCTACTGAACTTAAAAGTTTTTAGTGATCTCACAATAGAATATGATAATTCATTTTGGTATTTGGGACAAGTTGGGACAATTATTGATTCATCTGTAATGACCCTTGATGTAATCAAAGATATTATAAAAGGACTAGGAGCAGCACATAGCCTTTCCCACGAATGGTATAGAAGCTCAGTTACAAATTTTTTGGATAAAGACATATTGGAAGATTCCAGCATACCAAATAAAGACATAGATTATGGATTTTATTGGGCTAATGATTTGACAGGAAAATATGATAATCAATATGCATTTTATACACATGATTTATGGGCTCCAAAATGGGATATAAGGCCTGGCATATTTGATTATTGTGAAGAAAAAATTAAATCTGCCTTAGATTGGACTGAAAAACAGGTAGTTAGTACTGTTATATATGTGGGAGAAACAGCCGAAAAGATAAAAGATGAAGTGAAAGAAGAGCTCAAAGAATTTGCACAAAAGACTAAAAAAACTGTTGAAATCATAGCTGTTGAAACATTGGATGCGGTTGATGATGCAAAAGATTATGTAACAGATAAACTTAATCATGCTGTCTGGGTTGTAATTACTACTGCCGATAACCATAAAAATGGATTTCTTCGACTTATTCTCAATTCAGATGCCATTATATCAAAAAAGATGATTGTCCCTAAAAACGCTAATGCTTTTCGCTTTAGTTTCGAGTTTCCGTTGGTCGATCCTGGTTGTATTTTAGAAGTTTTTATAGATGGGTATGCTGTTTCAACTATATTCGCAGATAATTTTGTATCAAAAGGCTGGCAATATTCTTCTTGGGTTCCAGTAAGTGGTAAAGCTGGGGAAGAGATAAATTTAACTTTTAGGCTAAGCAATTCCAATGATGATTTTGAAGGTACGGTTAACATTGATGATATTATATTTGCTAAAATAGTCTCATCAATTGATTCTGACGAAGATGGAGTTGTTGATGGGCTTGATAACTGTCCCTTGATACCCAATCAAGAACAAGTTGATTTTGATGAGGACGGTATCGGCGATGTGTGCGATAATTGCCCTAATTCTTATAATCCCGATCAAATTGACACTAATGAAAATGGTATTGGGGATGTCTGTGAAGTAAAACCAGGTGACCTAAACGGTGACGGTGTTGTTGATCGAGCTGATGTAAATATGATCAATACCTATCGAAATCAACCAGCCAGCGCATTCCCGGATGCTGATATCGACGGTGATGGAACAATTACCGTTTTGGATGCACGGAAACTGATGTTGATGTGTGATTGCCCAAGGTGTGTATGTCCAAGTTAAACATGGATGATTTAATCCTATAAAGTAGGGTTTGCAATGCCCCTGCGTGTTATAGTGCCTTTTTGGGGAGATTAGTCTAAAAGGCACCTAATCTATAATCAAGCGCCCCCCCATCAGGGGATTTGGGCGCTTGCATTTTTCATCCCTTATGACTAAGTGCATGAATTTAACGGAGGAGAATAGGGGGAAAGTTTAAAAAAAGTCATGAATTGATCAATGAATGACAAAAGCATTGCGCGGTCATTCTGAAGTTACAAACATTTATCCGAGTAATAAATTTTTTAGGCCAAAACTGTCAAAAAAACCATTTGAATTGCTGAAAATTTTAGAACAGAATTTTAGGAATCTTACGGCGAGGACTTTGTCTATGATTGTGGGCAAAAGCCTTTATTGAAAGGATTGTTGACTACTTCAGTTAATGCTTAGTCTGCGCAAATTAAAACATCCCTCTACCCGGAACTTTTTGAATGGAGGTTCCCGAAAAATGGGAGTCGGCACCTATAAAGTGTAAGGCGGGAAATGAAGTATGCCAATTTTAAAATAAAAAAATTTGGGCATCCTTCATTTTCCGTTTGACACTTCGTAAAATCAAAATGTGTTTTTGAGATGCTGAAAATTATTTTTTAAAAAAAATACTGTGAACAGCACGTTCCTTTAGTGTACTTTAGAATTG
>NZ_JACADJ010000116.1 GCF_013389365.1 Desulfobacter latus | reverse complement strand
CACGGAAGTTAAGCTCTTTAGCGTCGATGGTACTGCATGGGAGACTGTGTGGGAGAGTAGAACGCCGCCGGTTCTTTTTTAAAAAGCCCTGATCATTTATTGCAAATGGTCAGGGCTTTTTTTGTTTGAACACAAATGATCAAGTGTTTTTACGTCAAAGACCACACTGTCAAATTTCCCAGCTGCGGGTTTGGTCATAACATCGGCCACAGCGTAGGTTGGGTTGAACGAAGTGAAACCCAACAACTTATCGGTGTTGGGTTTCGTTAACCCAACCTACCGGAAATCCGTATGGCCTAAAATATGACCAAGGCCCCAGCTGCTTTATTTCATTTCAACGTTGGGACTCAAATTCAAACAATTCTGACGAATGGTTTTTATCAGAAATTCCGCCGTAACCGGTTTTTCCAGATATGCCTTGATTCCCATGGCTTCGGCTCTTTCCCTGGAGAAAGACCGGCTGTATCCGGTCAAAAGGATAATAGCCATATCCGGACGGATGGTAAGGATCTCTTTTACCAGGGCATCCCCCCTCATTTTCGGCATATTCATGTCAGTAATCACAAGATCGTAATCAGCAGGGGTCATACAGAATAATTTTAACGCCTGTTCCCCGTTCTCACACGCCTGAACCCGGTAACCGTAATGCCGGAGGAGTTCTGTTGTGGGCTTTCGTACATCTTCCTCATCCTCGACAAACAGCACACTTTCCGTACCTTTAAGTGGGACTTCTTGCGCCAGGGGGACAACTTTGGCTGGAAGCGGTTTAATTTTAATTGGAAAAAAGAGTTGAAACCGGGTGCCTTTTCCCGGCGTGCTGGTCACATCAAGGTACCCCTGGTGCTCTTCCACGATGGAGTGCACAAGTGTCAGCCCCAGCCCAGTTCCCTTACCGAGTTCTCTGGTGGTAAAGTAGGGTTCAAATGCTTTTTTAAGTGTCGCTTCATCCATACCATGGCCGGTATCAATCACTTGGAGCCGGATATAAGCGCCATCGGGAATCCGGCAGGAGATGCCGGATTGAATATCCGCATCGGGAAAGGTAATATCCGTCAGGGTTATCGTAAGGGTCCCCCGGGTTTCTGCCATGGCGGCATAGGCGTTGGTACAAAGGTTCATCACAATCTGATGCATCTGGGTGGCATCCGCCAGAATAGTCGAGTGGGATTCAATCTTTGCCTGAATTTCTATGTCAGCGGGCAACGTAGATTTCAACAGTTTTAACGCCTCTTTTACTGCGATCATCATTTTGATATGGCTTTTCCGGGGATGACTCTGCCTGCTGAAGGTCAATATTTGCTGAACCAGATCTGCAGCCCGTTGCCCGGCCTTAAAAATATTGTCCAAGCTGACCATAATATTTTTCTGATCCTGGGCATCCATTTGTGCCAGTCTTGTATATCCAAAGATGCCGGATAAAATATTATTGAAATCATGGGCAATGCCGCCTGCAAGACGTCCAATGGATTCCATTTTTTCGGCCTGGCGCAGCCGGGTCTCCATGAGGTGCTGTCCGGTGGTATTTTCAAGGCAGATCATGACAAAGCTGTCATCACTTGCCGTCACGGGAAAAACAGTTATCCGGTGAAAAAGGGTTTTGGTGTCTTTCCGGCAGGTAACCGACTCTATCCGCAGTGACGTAATCTTTGTCACGGATCGCTCTATGGCGTCCAGGCTTTTTGTATCACAGTGTTGAAGCAGATCCCGGTATGACTCTGCACAAAAAGCTTTTTTTTCATCAAGGGGGTCACAAAAAAAAGACTCTGCCTCATGGTTCAAAAATATGATATTCCCATTACGGTTCACCCCAATAAGCATCAGGGGCATGGCATTGATGATATTATTCAGGTAGGTTTTGGCTTTTTCTATTTCATTGGTCTGATTTTCTATCTGCGCAAAGCTTTTTTTCAGCCGGCGGGACATAAGGTTAAAGGCCGAGGCAACTTCTGCAAATTCATCTGCGCTGTTTATTTCTAAGGTTTGATCAAATTGTCTAACAGATAGACTCCTGGCAAATCCGATGATCTTATTCATGGATTGAACGACTCCTGATCCAATGAGCATGGCAATGACGGCGCCCAATGAAACCAGCAGGCCAAAGGCAATCAGAATTGTGACGGTGGTTTTTTTCAATGCAATTTTAAGGGGAGAATGATCCAGAACGGCGTAGATTTGAATTTTGTTAAATCCGTTTTGTGAAAAGTCCACCTGGACAGAATCAAAGGTATAATTGTCCTCCCAAAAAAGGGTTCCCCGGCCGTGTGATAGATTTTTTGTGGGTATCCTGATACCGGAAGAAACTGATTTAAGGGTCTGTACTTGGGTAAAAGAAGATGCAACCGGCCGGTCGGCATCGAAAACAGCAATATCCACACCGCACATATTTTTAATAGACCGGGCAAAGTCATTATTGATCCAGTAACCCACGCAAACTGCACCAACTACCATATCTTTTTGGTTTGCGTGAAAAATACGATGAAATGTTTCAATCAAGAAGCTGTTGCCGTTTTTATGGGCCATTGTTACATCGCTGCCGTGTAAAACATCCTGCAGCATTTTTGACCGGGATAAATCCATGACAGGTGCACAGGTTGCCACCTGGTGAAGCAGACGGCCTGTACGGTCAAATAAAGCAATATGATTGACGTCTAATTCTGAAACGATATTATCGGGAAGAGTACTTTTTATCGTTCCCACATCATTGAGATAGGCACTCTGCCGGATCTGTCTGTTATCAGAAAAAAGACGTGCATAGGTCTGGGTATTTTTCTGGCGCAGACAAAGACTGAGCTGAATCCGTTTTTCAGCCTCCGTCAAATGGGATTGAAAAAATGCATCAGTGCGGTGCCAAAGCACGGTAAGCGTGATGACTAAAGTCAGGCAGAAGGGCAGCAGTATGGATAAAAGGAAAAAAACAGCCTTTTTTTTCAGTGTGGTGTGCTTAAACAAAATCGACTATGAGCCTTAGTTTTTCCGTGATATGTTTTTCGTGTAACGACGCATATCTACAACCACCTGATAAAATGACGGATCATGAACAGTAAACGAATCAATCTCAAGCTGCTGCCGCAGCGCAGGGCTAATGGCAGACCTTCCATCAGCAGCACAGCTATCTGGAGAGATCGACAAAAGAATCTGTCGCATCTGTTCTATCATTTCCCGGGACACGCCTTTTCCGGCCACCCAGGGCTCATTGGGGATAGGTGGTGTTGTTTCAATAATTCTTAGACAGTTGCCGCACTGCTGTGTGGCGTTTCGGAAATTTCCATCATAGGTTGCCCCGGCATCGACTTTTTTGTTAATCACCCATTGGGCAACATCAGGATGCTCCCCGATGAAAAGGGTTCTGGAAAAAAATGTTTTGGGATCAATCCCTTTCTTTAAAAAAAGCATCAGCGGATAGTGATATCCACTGCCCGATGTCTGGTTGACAAAGCCGAAACTGCAGCCTTCGAGATCCTTGAGGATTTGGGCCGGGTTATCCGTCCTCGTAAAAATATACCCGTGATAGAAATCAGAAGGGGTGTCTCCGGAATTGCTTACAGTTGCAATATAGTGAATATCGGGTTCATGGTTCATTAGGGCCCCGGCATAGGATTGGGAGGAAAAATGCGCCACCTGGATGCGTCCATTGACAAGGTGGGGTAAAATATCTTTGTCTTCAAGGAAATAGTTGATTACAAACTGCTTACCAAGTTTTTCACCAATATAGTTTAAAAGGGGGACAAAGGCCTGGTTCATAACAGCCTCGGACTCCAGATATTCCACACCAAAATTGATGACATCTCTTGGAAAAATCGTTTTGGGTTCCGTATGAGCGGAAATATTGTCTTCTCCCTGGACAAGTACGTCACTACAAAGAATCCATGCACAGGATATCATTGAAATCGTCAGCAGGATACGAAGCGTCCGGTAACTTTTTATACATGTATTTTTTATCAAAATGTTTTTCATCATCGCTCCTGAATCACGTTTTCTCTGCAATTTTCCCGGCCTTGTGAAACCGTTTCTGCCGGGTTTTTAACAATTCCGGGCGCAGGGCTGATCCACGACCGGACAGGCTGGGGTTGGTCATGAAAAAATTATGGGCATTGAAGGCCTCTTTTTCCGGTGTGATCCGGGTGTAAGAGCCGTCACTATTCAGGGTCCAGCTTTGTTCATTATCCCTTAAATTGGCCACCATAATCTGGTCCAGGATCTGTTGGTGGACTGTGGGAGTGAGGATGGGTACCAGGGTTTCAATGCGCCGGTCAAGGTTTCTGGGCATCCAGTCTGCTGAGGATATATACACCTTGGCATGGGGGGACGGCAGTTCATGACCGTTGCCGAAGCAGGCTATCCTGGAGTGTTCCAGAAATCGCCCCACAATGGATTTTACGCGTATGTTTTCGCTGAGTCCGGGGATGCCCGGTCGCAGGCAGCAGATACCCCGGATTACAAGGTCTACACTGACCCCTGCCTGGGATGCCTGGTAAAAGGCGTCAATGATCACCGGATCCACCAGGGAGTTCATTTTTGCCCAGATATGGGCCGGTTTCCCTTGTTCGGCAAATTCGATTTCTTTTTGAATATTTTCAATGATGCGTTTACGCAGGGTCAGGGGCGCAATATCCAGGATTTCAAGGTTGGCCGGCTTTGCATATCCGGTCATATAGTTGAAAATTTGCATGACTTCGGCGCAGATTTTCGGATCATGGGTGAAAAAGGAGAGATCTGTGTAAATTTTGGCTGTGATGGGATGATAGTTGCCCGTGCCAAGGTGGGCATAGGATGAAAATTTGCCGTCTTCCCAGCGCACCACCAGGGAGAGCTTGGCGTGGGTCTTAAGGTCAATGATGCCGTAAACCACCTGGGCCCCGGCAAGTTCCAGCTTTCTTGCCAGTTCAATGTTGGCCTCTTCATCAAACCGCGCCTTGAGTTCAATCATGGCGGTAACGTTTATCCCCGCCTCTGCCGCTTCCACCAGGGCCTGGACAATGGGAGAGTCCTTGCTGGTACGGTAAAGCGTCTGCTTGATGGAGACCACGTTGTTGTCCTGGCTGGCCTGACGGATGAACTGGACCACCACATCAAAGCTTTCATAGGGATGGTGAACAACAATATCCTTTTTTAAGATGGCTTCAAAACAGTCCCCGCCAAAATCCCGGATGCGCTCCGGGAACCTGGCATGATATTTTTTAAACACCAGATCCGGGCGGTCGTCGCAGATCAGTTCCTTGATGGCGGACAGTGCCACATATTCTGACTTGAACACATCTTCAGGGTTCATCTCAAACTGATCCGTGATAAAGCTAGTTAAATTGTCCGGCATGCCGGTATCCACTCGAAGTCTTATTACATTGCCCCGGCGGCGACGGTTCAAGGCGGATTGGAAGGTACGTACAAGGTCTTCAGCCGCCTCATCAATTTCAAGTTCTGAGTCGCGGATTAACTGAAAAGCCCCTGATCCCGTCAACCGGTATCCGGGGAACAGGTGATCATAGAACATATTAATTACCGATACCAGACGGATAAAGCGAATGGTCTTGCCGGGTATCCTTATATAACGTTTGAGTTGAGACGGAAGGATTACAAGGGCAAACATGGCATCTCCGCTCTCTTCATCTACAAGATCCATGATCATGCCGTGTCCCAGGTTGGGAATAAAGGGAAATGGATGTGCAGGATCCACAGCAAGGGGGCTGAGTACGGGGAACAGTTTTGTCTGAAATTCTAGGAGCAGGTTTTCCCGGTCTTCCATGGTAAGCTGGTCGGGCTTGACAACAAAAATATCGGCCGCCTCCAAGTCGCTGGTCAGCCCCCTGACGCAGTCCCGGGTGATATCGTTGAGGTCGGTGACGGCTTCTTCTATGGCTTTAAGTTGTTGCGACGGGGTCATATTGTCCGGGCTTGCACTTGTTGCACCTTTGTTTACCTGGGCCTTGAGACCCGCCACCCGGACCATGAAGAATTCATCCAGATTGGAGGCGGAAATCGACAGAAAACGCACACGTTCCATCAGGGGATGGTTGGGATTCAGGGCTTCTTCAAGGACCCTGCGGTTGAATTGGAGCCAGGAAAGTTCCCTGTTGATATAGCGATTGGGCATGGTCAAATCAATGGTCTTTTCTAAATTGGTTTCCTTTACATCGGTATCTGTTTGCATTTGTATTCCGGTGCTCCTTTACTCCTTTAACAATGATATATCATCCCATTTATGCTTTGACAGCCTGTTGAGTCAAAATCGTGTTGTATGTATAGCAGTAAATTACTAAAATTGTGTTAGCGCTGTAACGAAAACCAATCTTTACGATACCAGGTTCAAGGCTATTGATAAAGGTTTAAAAAAAAAGGAAATAATGACATATGGAAGACCAGGGTGACGGATTAAAAGCCACCCTGGCGCTGTTTCATCTATTATTTTTACATTACTTGGTGGCATCCTTCATATAAGTTCAAAAGTACTTTACAGTTTTTATCATCAGAATTTTGATCGCAACTATCTTGTCACAGCAAAATACCGTGTTTATTATACTCAAATATGAATTGTGATTATCTCAACA
>NZ_JACADJ010000006.1 GCF_013389365.1 Desulfobacter latus | reverse complement strand
CTTGCCGTAGAACCTGGAGCTGGCGAGCACCCCAGGGTACCTGTTTCCGATCTAACGTAGTGCTCGAAGCACTTAGACTGGTCAACTTTGGGGCTTTTTCAAGCCCCTCGGTCTTTAGCCGAGGGGTGGTTGACCGATATCTGTGTCATCTGTGTCATCTGTGTCATCTGTGTCTGTGTAATTAATATCTGTGTCATCTGTATCTGTTATAGTCGCATCTTTTTTGTTGGATATGATTTTGCTATTTTGATTGTCTTGCCGACTGATGATTTTGCTACTTTGATCGTCTTGCCGACTGATTGATGAAGATACACCAGCGTTCATATTGACCTTGGTGTCATATGAAATATTTGAAGCTTCTGTTTTTGCCACATCCTTGATGACATCCAGTATTTTCGCATAAATTGTCATAATTTGACCCGAATCGGCTTGAGTATTGTAGGCCATTTCATTTAACCGGTATAACAACTCCCTTGCGAGAAGCACATATGAGACTCTTCCAGTTAAAGGCAAGTCCTCGGAACCTTCACTGATTGAGTCTGTCTCTTTTTGGCTTCCTCCAACGTTCAAAAATGTTAACGCTATATTTGCATCATCATCATAGGAAAAGGCCGCATCAGGGGCAGCCTCCGAAAGAACCCAGTACCTGTCGCCATGTTTTAATAAATGAACTGCCCTCAGATCAGCAGTGTAAGATAAAGAATGCGCATTCTTATCAATTTGAACATGATGAGGTTTAGGATATTCCATTGATGAGCATCCATTAAAAATCAAAATACTTAACACAATAAACAAAAACAAAAATACTTTATTTATTGTATCATTCTTGTTCACAACGCGCAGGCGTTTTAGGTTGTTTTTTTTCATTTATATAGCCGATCCGATCATATCATATGCCTTGATGCTGAAATTGAGTTTTTAATATTTTAAAAACAATATGTTAATAATTTAAAATATTATCACTCAACCACAGCCGTTTTTGGTCTGAAAGAGACGGGATATTGACTCTCTTTTATCATAAAAATGGGCCTTGATCATCATTTGGACCACCGTGTAGGTTGGGTTGAATGGGTTGAACGAAGTGAAACCCAACATTTTGTATTTGTTGGGTTTCGTTCCTCAACCCAACCTACCTTCCACGCATTGGCCGAAACAATGATCAAGGCCTAAAAATGCTGTAAATTTTCAAACTTCTACGCATTTAGGTTACACTCTAATATTTTAGTCCCACCAACTTTTGTCTTCAGGGCCAGTTGGACCATTCCCATATGCTTTTGACGGAATTTTAGATACTATCAATTTTTCCACTCTACCTCGTGGATCAACACACCATTTTCCTGCAACACAACTTTTCCGAGGAATAGTGCGAGATACTACTTTATGGACCACCTTATCACACCGGGTTTGATTGCTTGGCCCCCACTGCCCTTTATAATAGTACCAATCGGGTGTGGAGACTTCTATTCCTGAAATATTTTCAACTGCAATCAAAGAAATGCGCTGAGATGTATCGTACCTTATTCCATTTTCATCACAATCATTTCTTAATCCGCCTCTTACAGTGAAGACACTTTTACATACTTTTTTGACTAGAATATTAATACATGCTTCGAAATGTGTAACAAAAGATGAAGTTAAATTTGAGCCAGGTTTATAGTAAGTAGCATGGCCATTTCTGGAGGAATAGACAACAGGATGACCTTTATCAAAAGTCATGTGGTCCTTCATTTCCGTTTTTGTCAAAATTTCTGCGTCACCATGCTGATATATACATATTTCTTGGATATTAAAATTATCATCATTTAATTTTACTATGATATGTTCCCAGTCCCCCTGATGTTCTCCAAAAGGGGCTAAACTTTGTCTGCGGAAATTTTTTAGAGACGTATGAATATTAAGACTGCCCGCGCCATTATACGGATAAAAGAAAAAATATTGTATATATAGTGAGTTATCTTTATGCTTAACCCTTACATATGTTTTTGATTTTTCAATATTTCCCCGGATAATATGAGTGTCTGTGATTTTTAAATGGTGATTTTTATCAAGATTTTTTAAATTCTGTTCGCTTGCTTTACCTAATCTGCTTTTGCCATGATATAAATCGGTTGCTTCTAAATAATCATCAACATTACCAGGCCGGTAATGATCATCAGAGTGCAAATATACGATCGGTGCATTTTCTTTTATAACCATATTCAATGCTTCGTTTGAGATATTAAAAGCCGATTCGCTATCTGGACTTTTTGGTATCTTCGGTATCTTCGGTAGCTGTATAAAATAATCATAAGAAGAATCAAAAGACAATACGCTATTTGTTTGAAAAACAAACAACCCCAGAATGACAAGTAATAAAACTTTTTTTTGCATTTTTTTCCCTTTCAGTAAATGTTCTGACCCTGAGAGCCAAAACGTGGATTAATTTCAGAGAGCATTAACTACTTAGCGTCCTCACACAAATTTGAAAGCCTGTTCTTAGAAAATTTGGAAAAATTGAACGGTAACGATTTAAGATTGTCTGTTTCCAAATGCATTTGTAACTTTTCTTTGGAATGAGAAATAAAGCAAATAACATGCCATAATTTTGTTCAGTATCACTTGAGGATCCAGCTTTTTGTCAAATCGTGTAAAAATACTGGGCTATATAGTTACCAACTCCATAGAGAAATATAGAGATTGGTCTTAAACAGGTTGATTGACTGTCAGCGGCGAACCACCTATCTCTCGAAGCGTATAGCTCAGTTCTAACCTGTCGGATGCACTACGAGCATCCGGAAACCGCTTAAAACAAAAACGGTTTCATTTTGCGAAAATCTGTTAAGTCCTTTAGCTCAACATCTCCAAAACGTTTGGCTATGTTTTTGCCAGCATTAACATTCGCATTATCGATGTAATAGGCGTATTTTGCTCTATTGTCAACTATTTTATGTTATATTTTATATGGAACTTCACGATACTATGATTTTCGGCATCCTTCATTTACCAGTTTACACTTTTTGGAGCAAGCACCCTATTTTTTATCAATCATTCCCCCAAAAAGTGTAAAGTAAAGATGATGATACTGGTAAAAGAGTCTTAATTTTACTATTTTTTGTTATTTCTTGATTTTGTTTTATAACCTGGGAAGAAGTGAGGATTGGATGAAACAGGCAAAATGTATCGCTGCCCTGGGCACAGGGTCTGATGTGGGCAAAAGCGTGGTGGCCACAGCCCTTTGTCGGATTTTTTCCGACCAAGGGTATAAGGTGGCGCCTTACAAGGCCCAGAATATGTCCAATAACTCCGGGGTTACCCCGGAAGGCCTTGAAATGGGTCGGGCCCAGATTGTCCAGGCCGAAGCCGCCCGCATTGCGCCCCATGTGGACATGAACCCGGTGCTGCTTAAGCCCGTGACCCAGGTCGGCTCCCAGGTGGTGTTGCTGGGAAAGGTGCATAAAGATCTGTCCGCTGCTGAATATCACCGGGAAAAGGCAAAGCTCTGGGATACGGCCTGCGGTGCCCTGGACCGCCTGCGCGCCGCCTATGATGTGGTGATGCTGGAAGGGGCCGGTTCCTGTGCTGAAGTCAATCTCATGGCACGGGATATCGTAAATCTGAAAATGGCCGCCTATGCCAAGGCGCCTGTGATTCTCACCGCTGACATTGACCGGGGCGGGGTGTTTGCCCAGATCGTGGGGACCCTGGCGTGTTTGAATAAGGCTGAACAGGATTTCATCGCAGGCTTTATCATCAATCGGTTCCGGGGCGATATTGCTCTGTTTAAAGATGGTGTGGACTGGATTGAAAAAAAGACCGGCAAACCGGTTTTCGGCGTATTGCCTTGGATGAAGCATCATATCCCCAATGAAGACTCTGTGGCGATCGAACATCCCGTGGCAAAAACTGATCCTGCCCAAACCCCTACAGTGCTGGTGGTGCGTACCCCTCATATCGCCAATTTTACCGATTTTGATGTCCTGTCCCAAGTGGAAGGATTGGGTGTGGATTTTGTTGAACATCCAAGGGACCTGTCCGCTTATAAAGCCGTAATCCTGCCTGGTTCCAAGAGTACTCGCAGCGACCTGAACTGGCTTGCCAAAACCGGATGGACCCCCAAAATTCAGGCTTACGTTAAGAACGGCGGCCATGTCCTGGGCATATGCGGCGGTTATCAGATGCTGGGCACAAAAGTCCATGATCCCCAGGGTCTTGAAGGCATGCCGGGCGACACCGACGGATTGGGGCTTCTCCCCCTTGAAACGGTTCTCAAAGCCCCGAAAACCACGACCATCTCCCGGTTTGAATGGGATGGCGCTCCGGGTCTTGGTTATGAAATTCACATGGGCCGGACAGCTTCGGACAAGGCCGCAAACGACGGCCTGTTAGACGTAAAAAAAAGAAATCAACAGGCTTGCATCGATTTTGACGGGACCATGGCCGACTCGGGCCGGGTCATGGGTACCTACATGCACGGTTTTTTTGATTCGGCACCCATTTTGAAAAAATGGCTTTCTCTTTTGGGCTTAAGCGAACTTGACCCCCCGGAATCCTGCGGCCTGCAGGGCCGGGACAGGCAGTATGATATGTTAGCCAGGCATTTTGAGAAACATGTGGATGTGGCCGCTATTATAAACGCCATGGGCTAAGGGATGCGGAAATTTTTATAGTATAATGAAAATAATTATTTTCATTAATAGGAATATATACTATATAACACAAATAAATATTTGTGTTATATATGGGTGTTGCTTATGAACGATTCGTTTTGTAATAATGTACTAAATCAGCTTGGGCAGCGTCTGAGGCAGGCCAGGTTGGTGCGGGAAGACACCCAGGCGGATTTTGCATTCAGAATCGGCGTTTCTATTCCTACGCTGCGCAAAATGGAGACAGGCAGTCCCCAGGTGTCCATCGGCACCTGGGTAAACGCGTTGGATATTCTTGGTTGCATTTCTGACATGGATAAGCTGATTGCACCTAAAGAATCGTTGGCAGAACGGTTTGAAATTCAACAAAAGTATGCAGGCCGACAACGCGTCAAACGGAGCAGGTAATGCTGAAGCTCAATGTTATGATAACCCTTCATGACGGTCGGCAGTTGTTTTGCGGTGAAATTTTTACTACCACACCTGATGCCCGGGGGCGGATTCAGGGATCCTTCCGGTATACAAAAGAGTACCTGTCAAATGCGGATGCGTTCCCCTTGATCCGGTACACTTGCCTTTAGGCACTAAAGCGCTGATTAGAAGCAATGACGGTAGGCAGTGGATCGCAAAATTTCCTAAACTCAATGACCACTATCATGTTGAAGCAATTGAAGCAGCAACCCTTTGCTTGGCAGACAATGCCGGCCTGAATGTGCCCAATTTTTTAATCCGAAAAGCCGGCAATCGAGGCGTCCTGCTTGTGGAACGGTTTGATATGACACCGTCCTGCGGTCGCAACCACATGATCAGCATGCAGACCTTACTGGACGCTGACGGATATTACAACTTGTCTTATTCGGATATGTTTGTGATTATCAATAAATTCAGTAGCAAGCCCCGGAAAGATACAGATGCGCTGTTCCGGCAAATGGTATTTAATGCCGCGATTAGCAACACAGATGACCACCTTAAAAATTTTGCCATGCTTCATACCGAATCCGGATATTGTCTCTCCCCGGCCTATGACTTGGTCCCGGATATTTATCATAACAGGGAGCATTGTTTATCTTTTCCCCAGGGGGCTGGGAGATTGCCTCCGGACAGAAAAATTCTGGAAAGAATCGGCAATGTATATAAAGTGTCAAATCCGGGCCGAATCATCGGCGAAATTTATCAATCCGTGTCTCGTTGGCAAGATATATTTGAAGAATATGACGTTCCCCAAAAGGATATCCAGCGGCTTGAACCTGCCATCAGCCGTGGGTTAAGCCGATTGGACCGTAAGGGTTAATTGTCCGCTATGGACATATCAGGACGTACCGGAGGGCATTATTTTACGAAACCTTTGGTGCTTATTAACAAGTGACGATAATTGTCAATAATCGTTTTTCGGTTCGTCAATATATAACAGCGATGGGCTGAGTTCCTTTAATCAACACCCAAGCCCATCTGCTTCTTCATCGGCAGCGATTCACCTGTCAGAGTGGACCGGCCAATTTTCATTTGTATGAAAACAATCCTTTACCGCTGTGGTAAGATTATCTACCGCTGCGGCGCCGCCGGACGCCGGGCAGGGGTATTGATTTATTCATAGCGCTTATATTCCAGATCCCTTTTGACCAGGAATATGGAACAGGGCATTTTTCGAATCAGTTCCCGAATGTCTTGACCCATCAGCAGATGTTCAAGATAACCCTGCTCATGGGCTGTCATGACCATTAAGTCAATATTTTTTTCTGAAATGAATTTTGTGATTTCCTGCACAGGTTCCCCCTGCATGATGCTTTCCTGGATGGCCAATCCTTCGGTATCTTCCGCCTTGATATAATCCTGAAGGTCCTTGCGGGCATCCTCAAGTATTTTTGTGAACTCGTCCTTTATAACCTTGGCTGAGGATATGGGCAGACTCCAGCCTTCAAGCCCAAAGGGGTTGTGTACGATATGGGTGACAAAAAGTTCCGCCCCGTAATTGCGGGCGAAAGAAATGCCCCACTGAACGGCTTCAAGGGCCTGTTTCGTTCCCATGGATACAACGAGAATACGTTTCGGATGTTTCATGTTTGATCTCCTTTATTTTATGGTTTTGTATATTAGAGGAATCTTTAATTGCCGATTTCCTTATTCATGGCGCTTGCCGGTAAACACATGGATCGACCGGTCTTTCTCTTTACCGATTGCCGGATCATTCGGGGCGTTTTCATCCCAGGCAATCAGGGCTTCCGGGTCCGTTACCACGATCACCGGGCATCCGGCACGGAAGGCGGTCCGTTCCACGGCACTGCCGGCATACCATTTTGCGCCCTCTTTTTTTGTGTGGGACCCCAGAATCGAAGAGTTCTTTTTCAACAAGTTCCTGATACGCCGGCGAAAAATTGATCTCCTCGTCTGTTTTAAAATCCTTAATCAGGTGCCGGTTGTTTTCATGGGAGGATTCCGCTACATGGAGAATGTTGAGCCTGGCTTGATGGGTTTCGGCGATTGCTGCAGCGCCTGTCACCACCGGGTCCTCGACGCCCACAAGATCTGTCGCTGCTAAAATATGCTTAAACATAGTCCTCCTTTTTTATTGATTGATTTATTTGTGCATCAGGCCCTGTGCCTGTTGCTTGTGTGCTTTAATTTTTCAGAGCATAAGGGGCAAAATTTTTAAAAGACATGCATCCATGGATGCTTCGGTATTTACTTTTAAATGACGGTCCGTCTCTATTTTTTGAATGGGTTCAAACCGATTTTTAAATGATTGAAAATGGGAAATCCGCGCATCGGATGTTGTGTTCCGGCCATTTCTCATGATCAATCTTTCCTGCAGAACAGCATCCGGTACCGTACATTCGGCAAACACGATGCCGGCGCCTGATTTCGCAGCCAGGGAAATTACTTGTTTTCGATATTTTTCCCGGCCGAAGGTGGCATCCAACGCCACGGAATTGCCTTTTGAAATCTCTTTTTCCGCCAGCGATAAAAGCGTGTCATAGGTTTGTCTGGTGGCGGTTTCGGAGTACATTCCTTTTTCAAAAGGCATGTTCTCGGGATCGGTCGGCGCGGCTGGAAATATTTCTTTCCGGACCACATCCGAATTGATGGACCGGATATTCAGCGCCAGGGAAAGGGCTTGTGCCAAGGTACTCTTTCCCGATGCCGGCATGCCGCAGACTACCCAGATCCCGGGCCTGGAGAAGCGCTCTGCATAACGGTCTGAAAGGGCAAGGTATTTTTTTGTCTGTTCCAAAAGTTTCTTGCGTTCCTGTTTGCAGACATCATGCGCCTGCAGGCGGATGCAATTAACCTTAAAGCGTACCATGGCGCGGTAGCATTTATAAAAATTTATCAATACATATACTTCCGGATCATAACGATAGCCTGCATAGGCTGAAAGAAGCGTTTCAGCTAAATCTGAAAACCCCAGAAATTCCATATCCATGGTCAGAAAAGCCAGGTCCGCACCCACGTCCAGATACCGGAACCGGTCATTGAATTCAATACAATCAATGATCTGAATCCCGGTATCTGTAAAATAAATATGCCCGGTTCTTAAATCCCCATGGCAATCCCGGAACCATTTATGTTCCATGCGGCGAAAAAATAAAGGTTTTTGCCGGTCTAAAAAAGCGATTGTTTTTGACCATACCGACTGAAAACAATCGCCGTCAAACTGCGATCCGAGCAACGGCTGGGTTTGTTTAAAGTTTTCATCGCAGTTTTGCCGGATTGTTTCAAAGGCCGCTTCCATATCGGGCGGCTTGTCGGCGGTATCGGAATCGTAAAAATCGCACAGCTTCATTGCCAGGCGATCCATATCCTGATGACCGATCTTTCCGGATCGAAGCAACTGTTTCATGGAATCGGTCTCAGACAGTTTTCGCATCTTTACGGCATATTCAACAACGGCTCCGTCGCCGTCTATATAAAACCGGTCCCCTTTTTGTGTGATTTTCGTCACACCCAGGTAAACGTCATTTGTCAGCCGGCGATTCAATGCCACCTCACGGGTGCAAAAATGTCTGCGTTTTTCAAGGGTGGTGAAATCAAGGAAGTTCAGGTCCACGGATTTTTTTATTTTATAAACAACGTCACCTGCCAGAAAGACCATGGAAATATGGGTTTCACAGACCGTTACGCTGTGGACGGGGTGGGGATAAAATTCCGGATTCCACATTTGTTTAAACAGCGTTTCCTGACGAGTCGATTCTTTTATCTTCATTGATTTTTCCCGTTTAGAAAATTTTAGATAGTCTTGATTATAACACAAATACAGTCAAATACAATGTTATCATATTTTAGATAACTGACTGGACAAACGTATGCGATATTGATTATATTAACAGCATCACTCGTAGCATGGGAGAATAGATCTTTAATATTTATGACTTCATTATTTCTAAAAAGAGTGAAAAATATGAAAAATCAGAATATCAAGAAATCCATCCACAAATTATTGAAATTTGCCGGCATCACCGTTAACGGAAATAATCCCTACGACATTCAGATTAAAAATGACCGGCTTTACCGGCGGGTAATCCATGAACCTGCGCTGGGTCTTGGTGAAGCCTATATGGATGGCTGGTGGGAATGCCGCGCCCTGGATCAGTTCATGGCAAAAGTGATGTGCGCAAATCTTGCGGAACTATTGAGAAAAGAATGGCAGATCAAATGGGATCTCTTAAAGTCAAAGCTTTTTAATCAACAGTCTTCCAGGCGGGCGTTCATGGTGGGTAAAACCCATTATGATATCGGCAATGAGCTTTATCAGGGCATGCTGGACAAACACATGCAGTATACCTGCGGATACTGGAAAGATGCCGCCACCCTTGATCAGGCCCAGGCGGCGAAACTCGAGCTGGTTTGCCGGAAGTTAAAACTGGCGCCCGGTATGAAAGTACTTGAGCTGGGATGCGGTTTTGGCGGGTTTGCCCACTATGCCGCAACAAATTACGGCGTTGACGTGACCGGATACACCGTTTCCAAAGAGCAGGCTAAATTTGGAAAAGAGCTGTGCCGGGGGCTTCCCGTTGACATCCGGCTGGCAGATTACAGAACCGCCACCGGAGAATATGATCGGGTGATCTCTATCGGTTTAATGGAGCATGTGGGGTATAAAAATTATGGGACTTACATGAAACTGGCCAACCGGTTGCTGAGGGATGACGGCATGGCCTTTGTTCATACCATTGGTAGCAATACCAGTTGTTCTGCCTGCAACCCGTGGACTGCAAAATATATTTTTCCCAATGGCATGCTTCCCTCCATTGCCCAGTTGGGAAAAGCCATGGAAAACCAGTTTGTCATGGAGGACTGGCATAACTTTGGAGAAGACTACGATAAAACGCTAATGGCCTGGCATGAAAATTTTAAACAGGTGTGGCCCAAGCTTAAAGATAGATACAGCGATCGGTTTTATCGCATGTGGGAGTTCTATTTATTAAGCAGTGCCGGCGGATTCAGGTCACGAACCATGCAGCTATGGCAGATTGTGATGACTAAACAGGGGACGCCGGCGCCCTGCTGCCGCGTTATGTAAGAGACAAGAGACAAGAGACAAGAAACAAGAGACAAGAAGGTGAAGCGCCTGTGGCGCTCGATTTAAACAGTCTTCGACAATAGGTTGGGAGTGGTATGATTGAGAAGGAGATCATTATCGTCGGAGGCGGTCCTGCCGGTGCCGCCTGTGCCTGGAAGTTGAAGCAAAGGGGCATCACGCCCCTGGTGCTGGATAAAGATTCTTTTCCCCGTCCCAAGGTTTGTGCCGGATGGGTAACCCCTGACGTATTCAGGCTTCTCGAATTTCAAGGGGGTGATTATCCCTACACCTTCAGTCAATTTGACCGAATTTATTTTCATCTGTTTGGTATAAAAATTCCTGTGCCCACCCGTCAATATGCCGTCAGGCGATATGAATTTGATGCCTGGATGATCTCCCGCGCCCGTGTTCCGGTTCACACCCATTGCGTAAGAAATATCATTCGGGAGAACGGCTTTTATATCATTGATGACCAGTATCGATGCCGGTATCTCATCGGTGCCGGCGGTACCCACTGCCCGGTTTACAAGACGTTTTTCAGTGAAAAGCGTTCTCGTCCCACCAAGTCTCTCATTGTTGCCGTTGAAAAGGAATATCCATATGATATTTCTCATGATCAATGCCATTTGTGGTTTTTTGATCATGGACTGCCCGGCTATGCCTGGTATGTTCCCAAGGGGAATAGCTGGTTAAACATCGGCATTGGCGGAAAATTCCACAGGTTGAAACAACGGGAACAGAATATCATGGAACAGTGGCATCATTTTACAAAGGCCCTTCAAAAAAAGGGGTTCATAGGAGAAAAACCACCCGGCCCCAAAGGTCACAGCTACTATTTCCAGCATGGTCCGAAAAATTACCGACAGGACAATGCCTTCATCATTGGAGACGCGGCAGGACTTTCCACCCTGGATATGGGAGAGGGTATCCATGGCGCTGTTTTAAGCGGTATCCGTGCGGCAGATGCCATTGTAGAAAACAAACCGTTTGCTTTGCCGCACCTGGCAAGGTTCAGCCTGCCGAAAATATTGCTGCCTGACTGATACTCAGATACTCTTTCCAAAAGCGCAGTTGGGAAACCGGCAGGTGGGGCAGTTCCGGCACAACCCGCCGTGACAAAGGCGTGCCAGTTCGCGTTTCCCAGGACGTTCTCCGGCCATGACCCGGGGAAGTATCAGGTCAAATATGGTGGTGCGGTGATACAACCCGCAGGCCGGCACTCCCATGATCGTGGTCTCAGAGCTATAGCCCAAAAGAAACATGGCCCCGGGCAGCACAGCCGATGAATAATGGACGTCATCAAACCCGGCGGCCTCAATAGATTCCCGGGTGACATCATCGGGGTCCACGGACATGCCGCCGGTGGTGATGATCAGATCGGTCTCCTTGGCCATGTAATCCCGGATTTGAGCAGTGATGCGCTCCCGGTCATCAGGCAAAATAGTCACCTCAAGCACATCGGCCCCAAGCCGGGCGGTTTTTTTTTCCACAATGGCCTGGAACCGGTCCTGGATCAGGCCGTCATACACCTCATTGCCGATGATGGCCAGGCGGATTTTCAACGGGTTGAACATTGAAACGGAAAAAACGGGATAGGCGGATTTTGCAAGGGCTGTGGCCTGGTCGAGTTTTGCCCGGTCTATGACCAGGGGGATGGCCCGGGTGGCGGCCAGGCTGTCGCCTTTGTTCACGGCGGTATTGGTATGGATGCCGGCGCACATGACATCGTCCAGCATGTTGAATTCCGTCAGTGCGTCCACATTCACCCGGAACAGCCCTGGATATCCCGCATATAACTCCAGCTTGCCTTCGCTGGGGGTGGCGGAAAATTCAACCCCCGGTCCGGCCAGGGCCGATGCAAGTTCAAACACCGCCTCATCTTCATGTACCTGGGTCTCATCGAGATCCAGCACATAGAGGTGCTTTTTCCCCATGCGCATGAGCCGGCAGATGTCTCCGGCCTGGACCCGGTCTCCCCGTTTAAAGGCCGGTCCCTTGAATTTGTCGGGAACGATTTCGGTCATGTCATGGGCAAGGGTCATGCCGCAGGCGTCCTGGACAGGCACGGTTTTAAAGAGTGGGTGTTGTGGGTGCAGCTGTTTTTTCATGGTTACATGCCGATATATCCGGCCAGTTCCGGGGCCAATGAAACAAGTTTTTCTGCCGCTGGAGAGTGGTACGCCATAAGCGTAAAATCTGAAAATTCAAACCCTGGCGCGACGGAACAGCCGGCCAGCACCGTTTCTGAAATGGGCGCAGCCGCCTGCCAGGTACCTGCAGGAACAACATGGCAAAAACAGTTTTCCCGGGCTGATAAGGTCACACATTGAGGCGGTGAGTCTGTTTCAGCCCACAGAAATAAATGGACACCTTCTCCCTGATAAAGATGCCAGATTTCATCTGAGGTCACTTTATGAAATCGGCTGATCTCTCCGGGGTTTAATGAAAAATAGATATGGGTTACGGCTGGTCTGCCGGTTCCGTCATATTTGGATACTGTGTGGGCGGATCTAAAAACTTCACGATACCTGCCGCCTTCCGGATGTTCGATGAGATCAATGGGCTTCATTTTTATAATTTGATGATTCATTTGATGATTCTTTCGTTTAATTTTTGTTAAAGCTGTATCAAACATTCTAATCCTTTTCAACAATCAAGTAACGCCTATTCTCGCACAAAGCCTCAAAGGCACCAAGAATCAAAAAACCAAATAAGCGCTTGATGTTTTTGTGCGCGTTTTTCAACGAAACGTTTCATATTTGGAATTGCTGGTTCAAACCAGGTATTTCTTGATTTGCCCGGCAATTAGTGGTAACCGGAACGTATATTTTATATAATGGCCATGTCCTGACGGACACAACAAACGATGAAAAATATTTTAACCACAGAACACACAGAATTTTATCTTCAGTGTCTTCTGTGATTTCCGTGGTTAAATTTTTTCATATAAAATAAGGATCAAATCATGACCGGACACGCCCTTTCAGCGGATAACAGATGTGCTGCATTTGAGGACCTTGGTATCCGGGATTATGTTTCGGTTCTTGATCTTCAGACCACTGCCCGGGAAGCGATGATCCAGAACCCGGTCCTTGGCGACCGGGTTCTTTTTGTCCAACATCCGGCGGTTTACACCTTAGGCAAAAGAGGAGGGCGGGAAAATCTTGTGGTGTCGGAACGGTTTCTGGCCGAAAAAGGGATTGAGATCGTCCAGACCGCGAGGGGCGGAAACATTACTTTTCATGGGCCGGGCCAGGCTGTACTCTATCCCATCATTAACTTGGAGCGATCCAGGATCGGGGTGCCCGACTTTGTCCACGGACTTGAGGAGATCATGATGAGAACGGCCCGGCACTTTGGTGTAGAGGCCCGAAGAGATCCACAGAACCATGGCCTCTGGGTAGGGACGAAGAAAATCGGCAGTGTGGGTATATCTATTAAAAAAGGAATATCCATCCATGGCCTGGCACTGAATGTCTGTCCGGACCTGACCCCTTTTACCTGGATCAATCCATGCGGTCTCCAAAACTTATCCATGACGTCTCTTGAACAGGAAAATCATAACATTTCCTTTGACCCGAACACTTCCATGGAACGGGTCAAAGAGTTGCTTTTCAAATTTTTTTGCGAAATTTTCAATTTTAACACACATAGGCCAAATCAATGAATTCCATTTGCAACAGCCATACAGAAAATCGTTCTTCCGATGCCATCCGGAAAGGCAAGCCCAGGTGGCTGAGAAAAAGCATGCCCAAAGGCGGCGAGTACCAGCGGGTTACCCGGCTTTTATCCGAAGCCGGCCTTCATACCGTCTGCCAGGAAGCGGCCTGTCCCAACATGTTTGAATGTTTTTCAAAGCACACTGCCACGTTTATGATCCTGGGAGCCAACTGCACCCGGAACTGCCGGTTCTGCAATGTGACATCAAATACGCCGACGCCGGTTGATCCCGATGAACCCCAAAAGGTGGCCGACACCGTACTCAAACTGGAATTGACCTATGTGGTTGTCACTTCCGTAACAAGAGACGATCTTCCCGACGGGGGGGCATCCCACTTTGCACATGTAATCCAGGCCATTAAAAAGGCCGGCCCCGGCATGCGTGTGGAGGTTCTGATCCCGGATTTCCAGGGAGATGTTAACGCCCTTGAAACCGTAGGCAAAGCAGAACCGGACGTGATCAACCACAATATCGAGACTGTTAAGGGCCTTTACGCCAGGGTGCGTCCCCAGGCCCGGTACCAGCGCTCTCTTGACCTGATTCGAAATGTTAAAAAACGTTTTCCCGGCCTGCCGGCCAAATCCGGCATCATGGTGGGCTTAGGCGAAACACTGGAGGAAATCAGGACCACTTTCCAGGATCTGTACGATCACGGCTGCAATATCCTCACCGTGGGCCAGTATCTTCAGCCCACAAGGGATCACCTTCCCGTGGAAAAATTTTATAGTCCGGAAGAATTTGAACAGCTTGACCGCATGGCCCGGGACATCGGATTTGAACAGGTGGCTGCCGGTCCCTTTGTGAGAAGTTCATACAAGGCCGGGGAACTATTTGATTCGTTATTGGAAGATTAATATGCAAACATGTCATCAAAACAACATGTTAACACGAGGACTTACCTGTAGTATAGACTCAGTTTTTAGATTGAAAGACCGATCAATACAATCAATACGTACGGAATAAACGTGCAGAATAAAATAAGCATGAAAACATTATGAAACTCATTGAACGCGTGCTTGCTCTTGGCAACCTGCTGGAATTCTCCGATATAGCCTATATTGAAACAGATATTTCCCTTCGTATTATATCCTGGAATTCAGCGGCACAAAGGCTGTTTCATTATTCGGAAGATCAGGCCCTGGGTCGGTATTTAAGTAATTTGATTCCTGTGGATAAAGAGACCCTGCTCAATTGTACCCGCACAGAGAGGCAATCCATTCAAATCCAGGATAAAGCAGGTGAAAACTGCGATTATCAGATTACCTGTACGCCCATCAAGAGTCTGAAGGCAGAAAGACTGGGCGTTGCCCTGACGGTTGAGAAAATGTCAAGTCCTCCTGAAATACATCCGGGATTAAAAGCATTATCCGAGCAGGAAATTCAGGAGCTTTGCAACAGTGCGCCCATTGGGATATACCATGTCAGTCTGGACGGCAAACTTAACGTGGCCAATTCAGAATATGCCTGGATGCTCGGGTATGAATCCCCTGAAGCGGCGATAAGCCAGATCCATGATTTTGCCCGGCAGGTGTTTTTTGATGAGAAAAAAGCTGAAGAATTCATGTTTAATATTCTTGAATCAGATCAGATTGTCAGCTTCAGAAGTCGATTGAAACGTAAAGACAATTCATTTATTTGGGCCCTCTGCTATGCAAAGGTAACCAGAAACGAATCAGGCCGGGTAAACGGATTTAACGGATTTTCCATTAACATCAGTGCGGTGGTAAGGACCGAAAAGGCGTTGGAGGAGGCAAATCAAAAACTGAAAATCATTTCCATCATAGACGGACTCACCCAGATCCCCAACCGACGGCACTTTGATGAGACCCTTGAAAAAGAATGGAAGCGCCATTTAAGAAAAGAAGAAGAGCTGTCGGTTATCCTCTGCGATATTGATTTTTTTAAACCTTATAATGACACCTATGGTCATCAAGCTGGAGATGAATGCCTTAAGAAAGTTGCCCGCACCATCCAGGCATCCGTCCTGCGCCCCGAAGATTTTACAGCAAGATATGGCGGGGAAGAATTTGTTCTTATTCTGCCGAACACAAATCTGAAAGGTGCGAAAGAGGTGGCAGAGCGGGTCCGAACAGCAGTAGAAAACCTTGAAGTTCCGCATGAGGGCTCCAGGATTGCCCCCCATGTGACCTTAAGTCTCGGGGGTGCCACCGTCACTCCCCATGAACACTGTTCCGCCCACACCCTTGTTGATATGGCAGACCAGGCCCTGTATGAGGCAAAAGAAGGGGGACGGAATCAAAGTCTTGGCAAGCAGATGTGATCCGATTGAGGACAATAATTTCAAAGTTTTAGTTGCTCGATCCAAATACTATCTATAAACTAATGCAAATGGAAGGTAGTTCTGCCAAATAAGTTGGAAAAGCAGCTTGTTTTGCCGGAATTGTCAGAAAGATTAAATGAAAAGTGTATGGCTTTTGAATACCGAAATTTTGTGTTAAAAACGTGGTCTGTTCCCTATTTCCCCTAATTTAATTTTACTCTGACCCCAATTCCTTCACAAGATTTCTCTGTAATTCTGGTGTGTTTGAAAGATTTGATTTTTTTTTAACCCCTTTTTTATCCGGGAGAAACAAATATGAAACCGGTTGTGGCCCTTGTGGGCCGCCCCAATGTTGGAAAATCCACATTGTTTAACAGAATTACAAAATCCCGCCAGGCCCTGGTGGATGATATGCCCGGTGTCACCCGGGACCGGCAGTATGCCGATGCGCAGTGGGAGGATAAAGCCTTTACCCTGGTTGATACCGGTGGTTTTTTAAGTGCGGATGATGACTATTTTGCTTCCCAGATCAAGGAACAGCTGTTGCGGGCCGTGGATCAGGCCGATGTCCTGGTGTTTATTATGGATGGCCGGGCAGGGCTTTCCCCCTATGACCGGGATCTTGCCGATCTTTTACGCCGCACGGAAAAGCCTGTTTTTTACCTGATTAATAAAGTTGAAAGCCTGCACCGACAGGAAGACGGGCTTGGGGAGTTCTATACCCTGGGGGTGGACCGGTTTTACAAGGTATCCGCCGAACACGGCCTGGGGGTAGGGGATTTCCTTTCAGACCTGGTGGCCCTGCTGCCCGATGTCCCGGTGCCGTTGGAATCGGATGAGCCGGAAGAAGATGACAATGGTCCCATCCGCATTGCCATTATCGGGCGTCCCAATGTGGGGAAATCCTCCCTTGCCAACCGGCTTTTCGGAGAAAAGCGTGTGGTGGTCAACGATAAGGCCGGCACCACCCGGGATGCCATTGAATTGTCCGTGAACCGGAAAGGCCGGGAATTCATCCTTAAAGATACCGCAGGTATCCGCCGCAAGGGCAAGGTTTCGGATAAACTTGAAAAATTTTCCATTCTTAAAGCCCTGGACAGTATGGAAGACTGTGATGTCGCGTTGATTCTCATCGACTGTTCCGAAGGCATCACAGACCAGGACATCACCATTGCCGGCTATGCGGAAAAAAGAGGCTGCGGGGCCATTTTCCTGCTCAATAAATGGGACCTTGTGGACAAGTCCGAAAAAGGGCAGCAGGCGTTTATCAAAGAGTTGCGCCAGGAGGCAAGATTCCTGGCCTTTGCCCCGGCCATCACCATTTCAGCCAAAACCGGCCAGCGCTGCCACAGGATTTTTGATGAAGTGGAAAAAGTTTATAAGCAATACTGCCATAGAACCAATACCGGTATGGTCAACCGGATCATTGAAGACGCCGTGTACCGAGATGAGCCATCCCTTCACAAAGGGCGCCGCATCAAGTTTTTTTATGCGTCCCAGGTGGCGGTGAAACCACCAACCTTTGTCTGTTTTGTCAACTACCCCGACGCCGTACACTTTTCTTACAAGCGCTATCTGGTCAACCAGCTGCGCCAGATGATCCCTTTGACGTTGACCCCTGTTAAACTGTATTTCAGGGAAAAAACCGGTAAAATTGAATTTTCCGGCAATACCAAGGCGTTCAGGCGAATCCAGGAAAAGAAAAAGAAGGTCATGACAAAGCGGGGTAAGCAGCGCAAAGAACAAAGCCGTAAGAAACGCGAACGGGATCAAAAAAACGCATTGTTGAAATAAAAAGGCTGCCGTGGACAACTGACGGTGTTCTTTATCCTTTACTTACCCCCCCTAAAATGGTAAACGAATAAATTGATATTGTCGATAACTGATTGGAATTGAATTGAAAAAAGAGGTGTAAAAACATGGATATTCCACGCAAACTTGGGATATTGATATACACGGCCGTTCCTGCCATCGTAGGCGGCGGCATTGTATACCATTTCTTTGGAAGTTTTACCCAGGTTATTATCTGGGAAGTATTGCTGCTGCTGGCTGCCCTGGGATTTATCAGCAGTTAGGCAGCGCGCCGAATTTTTATTCGTATTCAAGGCGGGACAACGCGCGCATAACGCGCACGGATAAAAAGGCAGGGTTTGATTGTCGGCCATTGTTTGTAGGGGCAATCCTCTGTGATTGCCTGCGTTAGGGCAGGCACGGGGATCTCACCTACAGCGGCCGACGTTGGAACCAATCTCAAAAGACAAGCCATGTGGTAAATTTTATTGTTTCCATGGCCCTTACCTCGTTTTTCAATCACCAGGCAGGTAATATTGGAAGCATAATTTTTTTTCAGCGGGCGGTGTTCTTTTTTTTTCTGACTTTGTTTTGCTCATCCATTTTCCTTGTGGGAAAAGTGATAGCCCTGTTTTTTGCCGTTTTTTGCAAGCTTGCTTTTGGGTCTCGTCATTACCGGTATTTTTCAGCCTGTTTTCAGGATGCCGGCTAAATTCATGCCTGCACGGATAACTTCGGTTCTCACCTGTCCGGCCGTTTTTTTGTTGTCTTTATTCCGGTTGTATTTTTTGTGGGTGTTCTTTCCAGGGAAGCCCTGGGGCTTTAAAACCTGGCAGGGGAAGGTGTTCAAATTTAAGGCGGAAACAATTTTTAACCGGTACCGAATTTGGGCAAATTAACAAAAATTTGATCATCGGGTAACAGCCATGGGCTGATCTGATATATCAACACCCAGGTTCAACGCACAACAAAAAATGAAATCAATTTAATCGGGAGCATTTAATATTAGGATGATTCAAAACGAAAGCACCAGTATCGAGAAAGAGATGAAGCAGTCCTATCTCGAGTATGCCATGAGTGTCATTATCGGGCGGGCGTTGCCTGATGTCCGGGATGGGTTGAAACCGGTTCACCGTCGTGTGTTATATGCCATGCAGCAGCTTCACAATGACTGGAATAAACCCTATAAAAAATCTGCCCGTATCGTGGGTGATGTTATTGGTAAATATCATCCCCACGGTGATTCTGCCGTGTATGACACCATTGTCCGTATGGCCCAGGACTTCTCCCTGCGCTATACCCTGGTGGACGGCCAGGGAAATTTCGGCTCGGTGGACGGCGACTCTCCGGCTGCCATGCGTTATACGGAAATCCGCATGCGCAAGCTCTCCCACCAGATGCTGGCTGATCTTGAAAAAGAAACCGTGGAATTCATCCCCAATTATGATGAAACCATAGAAGAACCTACGGTACTCCCCACTAAATTTCCGGCATTGCTGGTCAACGGGTCCTCGGGCATCGCCGTGGGCATGACCACAAATGTACCGCCTCACAATATCAGTGAAGTCATTGAGGGGTTGAAGGCGCTCATTGACACCCCGGATATGGACACAAGGGCGTTGATGGCCCATATCCCGGGACCGGATTTTCCCACCTATGGTCATATTTACGGCACCAAGGGGATTTTTGAAGCCTATGACACCGGCCGGGGCATTATCACCCTGCGGGCCAAAGTCGAAGTCGAAGAGAACAAGAAAAACGGCCAGGAAACCATTGTGGTCACGGAACTGCCCTACCAGGTGAATAAAGCCAAGGTGGTGGAAAAGATCGCCGAGCTGGTCCGGGACAAGGTGATTACCGGCGTCTCCTATGTTCGGGATGAATCCGACCGCCAGGGTATGCGTATGGCCATTGGGCTTAAACGGGACCAGATCGCTGAGGTGGTGATTAATCAGCTTTATAAGCACACCAATATGCAGACCAGTTTTGGTATCATTTTATTGGCAGTGGTCAATAACCGGCCCGTGCTGCTTTCTCTTAAAGAAATTTTAAATCACTTTATTTCCCACAGGGCCAACGTTATTATCCGGCGCACCCGTTATGATTTACGTAAAGCAGAAGAACGGGCCCATATTCTGCAAGGGTTAAAGATTGCTTTAGATAATTTGGATGAAGTCGTTGCCCTGATCCGGGCCTCCCAGTCACCCGAAGAGGCCCGAACCGGTTTAATAACCCGGTTTGACCTGACACAAATTCAGGCTCAGGCCATTCTGGATATGCGACTGCAGCGACTCACCGGACTGGAGCGGGAAAAAATCGAAACCGAATACCAGGCCCTGCTCAAGGATATTGCCTGGTTCAAGGAGATCCTTGGCTCGGAAACCGTGGTCCGGGGACTGATTAAGGATGAATTGACCGAACTCAATGATGAGTTCGGGGATGCACGCCGCACCCGTATCCTGGAGAGTACGGCTGAAATTTCCATTGAAGATCTGATTGCCGAAGAAGACATGGTGGTCACGGTGACCCGCAGCGGATATATTAAGCGTAATCCCGTGACCCTTTATACCAGCCAGCACCGGGGGGGTAAAGGCAAAACCGCCATGGGAACCAAAACCGACGATTTTGTGGAACATCTTTTTGTGGCCTCCACCCATGCCACGTTTTTGTTTATTACCAATTTCGGCAAGGTGTATCAGGCTAAAGTGTATGAACTGCCCATGGCAGGCCGCTCCTCCCTTGGTAAAGCCATTGTGAACCTGCTTAATTTTGATGAAGGTGAAAAACTTGCCACCGTACTCACCGTGGATGAATTTTCAGAGAATCGATATGTGGTCATGGCCACCAAAAACGGCCGGGTGAAAAAGACCGAGTTGATGGCGTATTCACGTCCTCGGTCAGGGGGCCTTATCGGGGTGAAGCTGGCTGACGATGATGAACTCATTGCCGCACGCATCACCGATGGCACCCAGGAGATTTTTTTGGGATCCGAAGGCGGGAAGGTGATCCGGTTTAATGAAGAAGATGTCCGTGATGTGGGGCGCGGTTCCATGGGCGTGCGGGGTATGCGTTTGGAAGAGGGGGGCCGGTTGGTAGGTATGGAAGTGCTTGGAGATGAGGATACGCTTTTAACGGTTACGGAAAACGGTTATGGTAAGCGTTCTTACATTGAGGATTACAGAACCCAGACCCGGGGCGGCAAAGGGGTCTTTTCCATTAAAACGTCCGAGCGCAATGGTAAAATGATGGCCCTTTCCCTGGTGGGGGATAATGATGAGTTGATGATGATTACGGATAAGGGAAAACTGATCCGTACCGATATCTGCGGGATCAAAGTGATTTCCAGAAATACCCAGGGGGTCAAACTCATTAACTTGGCCAATGGGGAAAAGCTTATCGGCATTGCACGACTGCCTAAAGAGGAACATCACCCTGATGATGAGAACACATGTTTTCATCCGGATGGTAATGATGCCGACACGATAGATGACCGGGAAATGGATATGAATCCCGAAGAACTTGATACGGAAGACCCGATAGATGGCCCGGGAGACGACGCATAAGGGTGCCGGACATCGCCAACGCCTGAGGGAACGCTTTCTTCGGGCCGGCTTGTCAGGGTTTCATGACTATGAGGTTCTGGAACTGCTTTTGGCCCTGAATACCCCGCGAAAGGATACCAAGCAGGCAGCCAAAGATCTTTTAGCTGAGTTTAAAACCCTGCCCCGGGTGCTGGAGGCGGATACTCAGGCCCTTTGTCAGGTTAAGGGGGTCGGGCCTGCCAACAGCTTCGGAATTCATCTGATTAAGGCTGTGGCAGACCGGTATCTTGAAACCCGGATAATTAAGATGGATGTGGTGAGTAATCCCGAAAGTCTGATTGCATATTTAAACCAGATCATTGGTTACAAAAACAAAGAGCATTTTTTAGGGATATTTCTGGATGCCAAGAACAGGGTTATCGCATCCGAGGTCCTTTTTACCGGGACCCTTTCAGCCTCGGCTGTCTATCCGCGGGAAGTGATTGCACGCAGTCTGGCACACAATGCGGCTTCAGTGGTTTTAGCGCACAATCACCCGTCCGGGGATATTACCCCCTCAGCCCAGGATGTCCGTATTACCCGGACCCTGTTTTTTGCTCTGGCATTTGCGGGTATTCAAATCCACGACCATCTTGTCACAGGCAGCCAGGGGTATTACAGTTTTGCCGCCCAGGGGGTAATGGCGCAGTTTCAAAAGGAGTTTGAACAGATTTAATGACAGACAAAGACGATTTTCCCGACTGCTTTGGGGATCTTGAAAAAGTGTTTCCCATGGGACCCAATGGGTTGCGTGAAACCCCGGAACACTGTTTTTACCATTGTCCTGTGAAAACAAAGTGCCTTCAACAGGCCCTGGCCACAAAGGATGGAATTCAGATTGAAGAAGAGGTCCTTGAACGTTCCACAAAAGCCGGGGGCATCTCTTTTTTTGAACGCTGGTCCAGAAAAAAACAGGCACACCGGCGTGGCCTTAAAATGAAAAAATAGGAGGAGGCATGAAATCGGTTCGAGACATAGACGTAACGGGTAAAACCCTTTTTATCCGGGTGGACTATAATCTGCCCATGGATGATCAGGGGAATATTACTGATGACAACCGGATCCGGGCCACCCTGGAACTGATTCGCTATTTAATTGAAAAAAAGGCCAAACTGGTCCTGGCCTCCCACCTGGGCCGTCCCAAAGGTGGCCGGGACGAAAAATTCAGCCTTAAGCCGGCAGCGGTAAGACTTTCGGAGCTTTTAAATATGCCTGTGGCATTTGCCGATGATTGCATTGGGGATGCGGTGAAAACGCAGGTGGAAGCCCTTGAACCCGGTCAGATCCTTATGCTTGAAAATTTAAGATTTTATGATGAGGAAAAGAAAAACGATCCTGAATTTGCAAAAGCCCTTGCCGATCTTTGTGATGTTTATGTGAACAATGCCTTTGCCGTATCCCATCGGGACCAGGCATCAGTTACCGGTATTACCATGTATGCGAAATTGTCGGCAGCCGGTTTTCTGCTTGAAAAAGAGGTACGTTCATATTACGATTCCGTAGAAAATCCGAAAAGGCCGCTGGTCGTTGTCATTGGCGGCGCAAAAGTTTCCAGCAAACTGGCTGCCCTTGAAAATATGCTCAAGTTTGTGGATTGTATGATTATCGGTGGTGCCATGGCCAATACCTTTCTTGCGGCAAATGGCGTGGATACCAAAGGATCTATGATTGAAACGGATTTAATCAAGACTGCTTCGGATATCATGGCCCATGCAAAGGAAAACGGCATTGACCTGCGTTTACCCGTAGACCTGGTTGTTGCGGATCGTTTTGATAAAGATGCCGAATCACGCACCGTTTTTCCGGATGAGATTCCGGATGGCTGGATGGCCCTGGATATTGGTCCTGAAAGTGCAAAAAATTTTGCCAATGCCATTGCCGGTGCCGGTACCATTGTGTGGAACGGCCCTATGGGCGTGTTTGAAATGGATCGGTTTGCTGCAGGTACCCGGACCCTGGCCGATGCCATTGCCCTGTCTTCCGCTTTTTCTGTTGTGGGCGGTGGTGATACGGGCCTTGCCGCCAAGCAATGCGGGATTACGCAAAAGGTCAGCTATATATCTACAGGGGGGGGGGCTTTTCTGCACATGATGGAAGGGAAAGTGCTGCCCGGCGTGGCTGCCCTGGAATAGTTCAAACGTGATGATCGAGTCAAACCAGAAAGGATTAACGTGGGGTGAAATTTTGCAAATTACGGCATGCGCTGAGCAAGGAGGACCGGCTGCGTCGATCCTATTACCAGGTATTAAGAGATGACCTGGATCAGTTTGTCCTGGACTACAGCCTTGTGGGGTCCTACAATAATTTTTTAAAACTGCGGACCCCTTATCCCTTTGTTGAGTTAAGGGAACTCAAACCCCGGGCACGCATTCCTTCCGTGGAATTTGAAGCACAAAATTCCTTTCTGATCATTTTCTGTGAAGATTATATTGATAAAATCCACAAAAAGTATATCCGATTTTTTGACGTCAATAAAACTACGAAAACCAATCTGCTCGGGCTTAAAGATTTTCCTGATCTTGAAAATTACAACCGGAACATAAAATGTTTTGAGTCCGACGGTTTTTTTTCTCTTCTTAAAAATCTGCTCCCGGTTGATTATGCCATTTTAATCCAGCCCAACCAGCGACTCAAGCCCCAGTACGCCTTGACCCATTTTCACGTCAGGGTGGATTGGCCCATTGCTGATGCATCGGAAGATCTTGCCAAATTTTTACGTTATATCTCCAAAGATCTGTACGAGAAGGGGGATTGTTACGCTGAGAATATGCAAAAAAAATTGTTTGAATATTATGGGATACCTGTGTTGGCCGGTGGCCGAAGGACGGCTGCCATTGTCGCTGCCCAGTATTTTCGGCAGCTTGACTCGATTACAACGGTGTATGTTGCCTCCAGCGAATCACGAAGCCTGCTGCGCTTAGATGAAAAAGGCGTATCAAAGTCTGTCCTGGTAAAGCTTGTGGTTGACCAAGTCAAGGAGTTGTCCCAGCAGATAGGTATTCCCCAGAGTACGTTTACCAATAATTATGTGGTGGCCCGCCAGGGCAAATTTTATATCTGCATTTTCAATGTCTGGTATGATTACACCAGCCATGCCCTGCCATCCGAAGGCGGGCGCCTTCGGGAGCTGAATCCGGATAATAACTGGCTCACCGTGGCCGAAGAGCATATTCTTCCCAAGCCCTCCGTTTCAAAATATGCGCCCATTCCCTGCAAGATGGTGTATACTTGAACTTGGGCGTGGGCTTGTTTAAAACTTGAGAGTATCGGAATTTCCATTTCCCAGTACCCAGCACCCAGCACCTAACAACCCGCCCGAAGGGCGCTAAGTTCATGAATCGGCTACAATTTTTTTGTCATGGCGATTTCATCACAATCCGGAAATTTAACACAGTCCAGGCAACCTGCCCATATTTTGACCATGGGCAGATTGGTTTTATCCGTTATTTCAAATCCGAAACGGGCAAAAAACTCCGGGCGGTAGGTCAGCGCAAACAAGGTTTTTAATTTAAAATAGAATGCTTCCTGGATACAGCGTTCTGTAAGGGCCGATCCGATCCCCCGGCCATTGTATTCTTGTTTTACGGCAACGGAGCGGATTTCCGCGATATCTTCCCAGCAAAAGGCCAAAGCGGCACATCCTGTTATTATGCCGGTATCTTCATCCTCATATACCCAGAAATCGCGTAAATGGTCGTAAAGATTGCTTAAAGAGCGAGCTAAAAGTTCTCCTTTATCGGCGTAAAATTTAAGCAGGGCATGGATTGGGGCAACATCATCAATGAGTGCTTTTCTTATCATGGGCTAAACTCCCGTTTTATGGGATTCTTTTTCATTAGATCCGGTGGATAGCAGTTTAAATACGGATTCTTTAAACTCAGTGTCATTAAAGGGTTTGTGAAGGATTTTATTGATGCCGGACTTTTTCAAAAGGGACTCGTTGACATCTACATCCCCTTGTTTTTCTTCTACAAAATCACTTTGGGTGGTGATCATCAGAATGGGCAGATCCGTTCGGGTAAATTTACGCCTTATTTCCGTGGTGAGTTCCAGCCCACTGATATTGGGCATGTTCAAATCCGTAATAACGAGGTCTGTTTTTTGGGAGCGTATCCGCTTCAATGCATCTTCCGGGCGGTGAAAGATTTCACAGGCAAGTCCTAAAAGTGACAATTTGTTTTGGTAGAGCTTGAGCATCATTTTTGAATCATCCACCACCACAATTTTCATTGAAGACGACGATTCTGCCTGATTCGTTCCGGTGATGTTGGCGGCAACTGTTTTGGCAAATTCAACCTGACCAATGGCGGCCATGTTTTTTATGAAGGCCTTGCGGGTGGAAGGCGATGCTTTTTCGGCAATATGTGTTTCGGCAAGTTCCCTGAAGGATTCTTCATCCACTAGGAAATTGAAAATATTGGTTGCATTTGTATCTATGAGTGTCTCCACAGTTGACATCGCTTCGGGGGATTTTTCCCGGATAATATTTTTTAATCCAGCGACCAATGGTTTTGACAGATTTTTATCAACGGCCCGGGCAGCACTCATGCGTACGGATTCTTCCGGATCCTGAAGGCCCTGAACCAGGCAGATGGCTGTACGCGGTGAAGGAATACGTTCCATGGCTTCGTAAGCGGCCTGGCGGATGTTGGCATCCTTGGGTTGGGTATTAATGATGTTCATGATTGCGGGAATGGCAGCCTGATCCTTTATATAACCAAGGGTGGTGATCAGGTGTACCATATAGTCGGCTTCTGCATTTTGGAAAGCCTTGGTAAGAAGCGGTGTGGCCTTTTTCCCCATGTTTATAAGCTCATCAATGGCCGTGTCCCTGATAATGGTGACAGGGGACGATAACAGATGCGTTATTTTTTCCAGATCATAGAGATCCTGCTTTTCTGCCAGGGCCTGGACAACAAGTTTGTTTACGGTTTCATCTTCGCATAAAAAGCTTATCAGGGTATCTGCTGCTTGAGGATTAGATAGGGCGCCAATGGCGAAAATGGCTGCTCTGATGATGTCGGGGTTTGAATGTGTGGTAAACGAAGAAAAAAGTTCAAGATGTTCGGGTTTACGGAATGCGGCAAGTGAATTAATGGCAGGTGTAATGATTTCCGGATCTGTTTCGCTCTGTACCACCTGGATCAGAACCGGGATGGTTTCTTCAAGGAACAGATCGCCGGCCGCCCGGATAAATTGAATCCGGGTTTTTTTTTCGTTGCTGGTTATATATTCTGTGACCAGATTGGTATTGCCGTATGCTTTGTCCAAAATTAAATCATACAGGTTTTCCTGGACCGCCGTGTTCGAAATTTCTATTTTGGTGAGGTATTCAAGCAGAGGAAAAACAACGTTTTCAGGGCCTTTTGCCAGTTCGGCAAGGGCCTGTTTCTGCACCTGGACATCAACGTTGGCGTCTGATGCGAATTGAAGCAGGGCCTTGGCTTTAACCGTATCTTTTGCGTTGAGACAGAAAATCAGTTCATTAATGAAGTCTTGTGAATTAATCCTACCCATAAATATTTGGCTCCGTTAACGCTTAAAGCGGTAAAATACCGAGTTTAAATATCTGAAAGATGAAAAAAGGTCTGTATCATTGATCAGGGATTCTGTGGAACCGATCAAAAGGTACCCGTCCGGTTCCATGACTTTTGAAATATTAGAATAAATTTTTCGGCGATCCTCAGTGGTGAAATAGATCATCACATTCCGGCAAAGAACGATATCATATTTTCCAATACCGATAAACGGTTTCATCAGGTTCATCTTTTTGAACTGAACCATGGCCCGAAGCTCGTCTTTAACCTTATATTTATCGGCCATCGGTTGAAAGAACCTGTTAAGCCGTCCAGGCTCAAGTCCGCGCGCTACTTCAAATTTATTATAAACCCCGTAACTTGCCTTGGCAATGGCTGCATCGGAGATATCCGTACCAAGCAGTTTGATATTGTACTTATCAAGGGTTACGCCCATTTCAATCATGGTCATGGCAAGACTATATATTTCCTGTCCCGTTGAATTGGCCGCACTCCATATCCGTATGGTCGGTTTGCCGAAGTTTTTTTTCGATCGTTTATCAATCAGGTCCGGCAGTATTTTATGTTGGAGAAGTTTAAAGGGCGTTTTATCCCTGAAAAAATAGGTTTCATTCGTGGAAATGGCATCAATAATTTCATCTTCAAGTGTTTTGTTAAAATCGTGTTTGGATTTTTTCATCAAATCCGAATATGAGGTACATTGGTATTTGGAAAGCAGTGGATTAAGTCTGGTTTCCAGAAGGTATTCTTTTCCTACATCCAGAAAAATTCCTGATATATCCAGGATATATTTGGCAAAGGCTTTAAATTCTTCCGGAGTTACTTTGATTTTTCTCATAAGTATGGTGTCGGTACCGTCTGGGTTGCCGGTTAAACGGTTTTTACGATTTCAGCTGCAATTTTTTCCAATGGTGCAATGACATCGACGATCCCGGATTCTGTGGGTTCTTTGGGCATACCGTAAACGGTGCATGTGTTTTTATCCTGGGCAATAATAACACTGCCGTTATTTTTCATTTGAACAAGCCCTTTGAAGCCGTCAGAGCCCATGCCGGTCATGATGACGCCTGTGGCTCTTCCAATATAATGCTGAGCAATGGAGCGAAACAGGTAATCTGCCGAGGGTTTGCACGAGTTTTCAGGTGGATCATCCGTGATTTTTATTTTTCGGGTCAAACCATCTGCCCCTGCAACAATCTTCATCTGTTTGCCCCCGGGCGCAATAAAGATTTTTCCGGATTTAATTGTATCTCCATCCGTGGCCTCTACAACGTCAAGGGCTGATTTTTTATTCAGGCTGTCGGCAAGGGATGCCGTAAATACCGGGGGCATATGCTGCACAATGAGAATCGGTACCTTGAGATCCTTGGGCAGCATGGGTATCATTTTTGTCAATGCATTTGGCCCGCCGGTTGATATGCCGATGCCTATGATTTCAGATTTTGACCTGATGCCTGGTCGACTGACCTGTGCCGGCCGATGGATAATCTGCCGATCCCTATCTTTTGCCGACGCCGGAGGTTTGGGTCTAATTGTGCGATCAATTCTTCCAAGTTTATGGCGTTTAACATGGCGTACGATCGGCTCAAGGGTTTTTTGGACCTTGCGCATATTCTCTGCCATTTTGCCGTCTTCAGGTTTTGGCAGAACGTCAAATGCACCAAGTTCCAGAGCCTGCAGCGTCAGCTCACCGCCCTGGTGAGTCAGGGTGGAGACCATGATCACCAAGGGCGGATTATCCATATTTTGAAGTGCCTGGAGAAGCTCAATGCCGTTCATTTCAGGCATTTCAATATCCAGGGTCATCAGATCCGGTTTAAGGGTTTTAATTTTTGAAAGGGCAATTTTTCCGTTATTGGCAGTACCTACCACTTCAATGCCGGGCATCTGCTTGAGGGCGTCGCCAACAATTTTTCGGTAAACAATCGTATCATCAACAACAAGCGCTTTGATGGTGTTCATTATTCTTTGAGCACCTCATCAATATCGAGAATGCCGATCAACTGATCTTTTGTTTTTAAAACGCCCTGGAAATATTTGCCTTTGATATTACCGATATTTGAAGGGGCCGACTCTATATTCTCTTTCTGGGTGATGACCACATCGGAAATGGCATCCACCAGTAGGCCGATATGCTCATCGTCGGAATTGACAATGATGTTACGGTTGTCTTTGCTTGGGGCGACCGGGGCCAGCCCCAGTTTTTTGCCAAGATCAATAATGGTTACAATTCTGCCCCTAAGATTCAATATGCCTTTGACGTATTCAGCGGACTGGGGGACCTGTGTAATTTCAAAATGTTTATTGATTTCCTGGATATTTAATATGTCGATACCACAAATAGCCCCGCCAACATAGAATGTGGAAAACTCTATGTCATTGGATGTGGTCTCTTTGGTCGTTTTTTCCATGTGAATCTCTCCTTAACGGGTTGTACTTTATGGACGTTTTATAAATTCGTATGTTGTCTGATAACAGCCATCAATTTTTCCCTGTCAAGTTTAATCTCATATTCGTCAATTCCCACAGATTTGCCCTTTTCAATATGTGCTTCACTGGCAAGGGATGTCAAGGCAATAACCCCGAGATGAGAGTAGCTGGGGTCACTTTTAATCCGCTTGGTCAATTCAAATCCGTCCATATTGGGCATTTCCAGATCCGTTACAACCAGGTCAATTTCTTCGACACGTTCTTTTAACAGCTCCCAGGCAATCAGCCCGTCTTCCGCTTCAATAACCTTGAAGCCATCCTCGACCATGAACTGTTTGACCTGATTTCTAAAAAAGGCTGAGTCTTCAGCAAACAGAAGAATTTTTTCCCCGTCTTCGGCCATGGTTGCGGCAGCTTGGGCCTCGGCATCAAACCATTCCGGGTTCAACGTTTTAACCAGTTCAAAAATATCCACCAGTAATGTGGTGTGATTGTTGATAATCATGGAGCCGCTGACAGCTGGTTGCTTCAGGGTGGCGCTGTCAACGTTCAGCACAACTTCCTGGGCATCCACCGGCGGGGTAACCATAAGGCCTATTTCCCGGTCTTTAACCTTGAAGACAATAACTTCCCGCTGGTCCCTTTCCGGCAGTTGTTCCACGTTTGCCACCTGGGATAGTTCATATAGGGGCAGGGAGCCACCGCGGTACTGGACAACCTTGAGGTCGCCGATTTGTTCAATATCGGATGTCTTGATACGTTCAATACGTTCCACAATGCTTAACGGCGCGGCAAAATGTTCTTTTTCATTGTTTTTGAATGTCAGTAGCGCGACTTTATCTGCTCTGGCCGCCGCTTCTTCCTCTGCGGTTTTGGCTGCATTCCGGCCGGCTTCTGCAACGGCGGAAAGTTCCGCCATTTGGGCAAGATTGGAGATGTCAAGGATTAACGCAACCTTACCGTCACCCATAATCGTGGCACCGGCATAGGCTGTGCATTTCTTTAAATGCCGCCCCACAGGTTTAACAACGATTTCCTCGGAATCATGGAGTTGATCCACCACAAGGCCGTATTTGAATGCCCCGGCAGATACAACCGCAATATTGATCGCAGATGAGGCATGATAACGACGATCGCTTTTGGCTCTTTTAGTTTCCTCTTTGGCTTGCTCTTTAAGATTAGAACTTTCTCCGGGGATGTGAACCTTTGATCTGCGGTCAGAGATCCTGGCTCTACGTTCTTCGCGTTCTTCACCGGTTTCCGGATCAACAAATGTACGCTGTATGCCGAGCATGTCCGCCAGGTTCAAAAGGGGAAGCAGTTCTCCTCTGAGCCGGACAACATCCGCATCCCCAACTTTTTCGATTTTTTCCTTGATCTGACTTGCCGGAATTCTAAGCAGTTCGTTAAGGTTGACCTGGGGAACAGCATAGCGTTCATTGCCCACAGAGGTGATCTGACTGGGAATAATGGCCAGGGTTAAAGGCAGCTTGATTTGAATATCCGTTCCCTGTCCGGGGGTTGAGTCAAGTTCTATGATTCCGCCTAACGCCTCAATGTTTGTGACCACTACATCCATGCCTACGCCCCGGCCGGACACATCCGTGACTTCTTTGGCAGTTGAAAATCCCGGTAGAAAAATCAGTTCTGTTTTTTGTTTGTCCGACATTTCCTCAACCCGAGATTCGGATATCAGGCCTTTTGCAATGGCAGATGAAGATATTTTATCAGGATCCAGTCCCCGGCCATCGTCTGAGATGACAATATTCACCTGACCTGCATCGTGGAATGCCTTTAAAATAATTTTTCCCGTGCCCTTTTTGCCCATCTGTTCTCGTTCCATGGGTGTCTCAATACCATGGTCGACAGAGTTTCTTACAAGGTGGGTCAACGGATCATTGATGGATTCCAGGATGGTTTTGTCCAATTCAACATCCTTGCCTTCGATTTCCAGCTCTATGGATTTTCCTAACTGGTGGGACAAATCCCTGACCACCCGGGTAAATTTGTTCAGAATATTGGCAATGGGTTGCATCCGCGTACGCATGATTGCTTCCTGGAGTTCTGATGTAATCATGTCAATTCGCTGGCTGGACAACTCTGTTGCCTTTACGTTAGACGAGTTGACCCCCTGAAGAAGCTGGTTTCTGCTGAGTACAAGTTCTCCGGCAAGGTTCATCAATGTGTCTAACAACCCCACATTAACACGCAAAGAGCTCTGGGTTTTACCGCCTGTGGTGCCATCTTTTTCCTGGGCTTTGGCCACAGGTGTTTCCATGATTGCCGGTTTGTCCGGCTGTTTTTCACTTGCAGGTGCGGGTGTGTTTACAGGAACGGGGTGGACTGCCACTGCCGGTTGGGGCGTTGCTTCTACGGTTTCAATAGGTTGTGGCAACGGTGGCGGGATTTCATCGGCGCGGCCTGCTATGGCGCTGATCATATCATCTGTAATGATGTGGATACATTGATTTGCGACACCAAATAGTGTCTCAGCCATATCATATTCAATAATAGAGGCAAGCAGTATCTGGAAAGGAATTTTTCCGGGCATACCTGGGTCGCTGAGGGTACCGGCACCAGTAATATCAATCCTGGTTTCAATAAGGGTACCGGTTTTACACAGATTGTTTAAAACCGCCATGGGATTTTTGGATTGCTGTTGAAAATCGCCAATCAGGTCATATTCAACAAGGAATATATTTTTGCCTTCAGCTTTGCTGGTTTCAATTCCTTTAAGCGCCACCTGCTGAAATTTTCTACCGTCCTGGAGTGCAATATCTGCAAGCGCTTCTATCTGTCCCGCTTCCTGTTCCTCTTGTTGTATTGTTTCCTGCTGGGCAGGTTCAGGTGCGGACGCACTGGTTATATTTTCCAAGGCCTGGATATGGGCGGAAATATCAATGTCATTGCTAGTTTGAATATTGTTCAATAAACTTTCAAGTTCGTCAAAGCCTTTGAGCAATATGCTGATTTTTTTAGAATCAGGGATCAGTTCTCTGTTTCGAATCATCCCTAATACATTTTCAAGATGGTGTGCAAGGTTTTTAATGGTTGTCAGCCCCATGAATCCAGCACCGCCTTTGACGGAATGGGCTGCCCTGAAAACATTGTTGACCAGATCTATATCAATATTTGCGCCGCCTTCTTCAATTGTCAGCAAATCGCTTTCAATGTCTGCCAGGTGATCCAGCGACTCTTCAATATACATCTGTAGGGTTTCGTCGTCTTCAAACATATTAAATAAAACTCCTGAAAGAATGTCATGGAAATGATTTCAAACATTTAATATGAAAATATATCTACAGAATATATGATGAAAAGTCAAATTTAAGATGTTATTGCGGTTTTATATAAAAGTCAATATAAGTTTTTGAATTGATTGTATATATTGTTTCGGGTGCGCCTGACGGTTTATATATCCGGATCAGCGCCTGGCTGTTATTAACAAGAATCTCATAGTCGATGATCGATTCATATTTTGCGAATGATATCGTTGTGATAGGCCTTTAAAGATATTCGGATCAGCAGGCGGCTATTGGGTTTGGCATTATCCACGGGTTCGCCTTTTTCATTCATCAGTGCTAATACTTTGGTTTGCCGTGCAGGCCCCTGGGGACTGAGGACCTCTATGTTGTCACCAGGAACCAGCTTGTTTCTAACATTGAACAAATATAAATCTTCTCCACGACGTTCAATGATTTTACCTATGAAACTGTGAATCTTTCCTTTGTGCATGTTGCCGGGATTCAAGGTGTTTTTTGATTCATTATCCGGATGACCGAAATAGAACCCGGTGCAATAAGCCCGGTGATAGACCTGGTATAGCTCTGAATGCCATTCCGGACGCACGGAATACAAATCCGGTTCTGTGATATATGCGTCAATGGCGTTGCGATATGTTTTTACCACAGAACCCAGGTAATTTATTCCTTTCATCCTGCCCTCTATTTTAAAGGCGGAAATTCCGGCATGGATTAATTCGGGAATGTGATCTATCAGGCACATATCCTTGGAGTTAAAGATGTAGGTGCCGCGGCTGTCTTCCTGGACAGGGTAGTATTCATTGGGCCGGAGTTCTTCCATGACCGCGTAATTCCAGCGGCAGGGATGGCTGCACAGGCCTCTGTTGCTGTCCCGCCCGCTTAAAAAATTGCTCAAAAGACACCTGCCCGAATAAGACATGCACATGGCGCCGTGGACAAAGGTTTCGGTCTGGATTGTTGTGCGTGATATAATGGTTTTTATCTCTTCAATGGATAATTCCCTTGCCAGGTTTATTCGTTTAACGCCTTGCTGTTCCCAGAAAATAACTGCATTAAAATTTGTGGTATTGGCCTGGGTGCTTAAATGGATGTCAATATGAGGGACAATTTCTCTGGCCTTTAGAATAATGCCCGGGTCTGAAATGATAATGGCATGGGGTCCGATATTGCCTATTCTTTCCAGGAAGGCTTCGATACTGTCCTGCTCGTGGTTGCGGGAGTATATGTTGCAGGTAAGATATACTTTGACGTGGTGCTTTTCGGCAAATTTTATCGCATCTTCAAGTTCGCTGTCGGTAAAATTGCCCGAAAAATTCCTCAGGCTGAAATCTTTGCCACCCAAATAGACAGCGTCTGCCCCGTAATGGACTGCAATTTCAAGTTTTTCAAAGTTACCCGCCGGCGCAAGTAACTCAGGTTTTTTTAAAACATCCGGCATTGTATCCCAGTTGCGGCAAAGATGCCTGCACAGCCAAGGCCCGTTAAATTAATGGTGCCCCCGGCAGGAATCGAACCTGCGCTCAAGGATTAGGAATCCTATGCTCTATCCACTGAGCTACGGGGGCACATATTTATTAGTTCGAGCTATAAGTATCATAAACCGGCCTTTTAGACAATACTCAAGCCGCTAAATAATGGGAAATTCGGATATATTCAAAATTTATCATGAAAGCAAGTCATAAATTAATCCGGATGTGATTTTTTTATTTTAAGAGTATAGGAATTTCCATTTCCCAGCACCCAGCACCCAGTACCTAACAGCCCGCCCAAAGGGCGCTAATTTAATTTACCATTCATCATATTTTTTCCTTGCAAGTTTAAGCTAAACAAGGATATTTTATAATTATATTGTTAGCTATGCAAAACTGGAGCTAAATAGGAAACAATAAGGATATTTAAAATGGAAAGAATGTTTAGTACATTTAACTTAGGCAATCTGGCGCTATTGAACAGATTCGTATTCCCCCCCATCAAGATCGGGGCCGGCAATCCCGATGGTGCCGTAACAGATCAGCAATTGATTTTCTATCGGCAGATCGCACGAAGTGGTCCTGCAATTGTTATCATTGAGCCTGTTTCGGTCACTGCCAACGGCAGGGAGCATCCCAAACAGCCCTTTGTCCATTTACCGCAAAGTGTTTCGGAACTGCGAAAGATTGCAGATGTCATACATGAGGAGAATCGCCTTGCCTGTCTTCACCTGAATCATGCGGGTGCCGCCGCCCTTCCCAAAATAATCGGCGGCCGGCCAAAGGCGCCTTCCGTAATGACATGCGTTGCCAGAAACGGAAATGTTTCAGAGGCGCTTTCAGAACAAGACATAGAAGAGATTCTGGATGGGTATGAATCCTCGGCCCAAAAAGCACAGGAGGCCGGCTTTGATGTCATAGAAATCCAGGGCGGGCATGGCTATCTTATTTCCCAATTCTTGAACAGTAAAATTAATAAGAGACAAGATGCATACGGACAGGATAGGTTACTCTTTGCGCGAGAGGCTATTTCAAAAGTCAACGCCGGTTCGCCCGATATACCTCTTATCCTGAGGATTTCCGGAAATGAGATGTCACCTGAGTTCGGCGTCAGCGGGGAAGACCTTCTTCCATTACTTCAATTCGCAGAAGATAAGGGAATCCATGCCATACACGTGGGTATGGGAAACGCCTGTTTCAGCCCTGCATGGTATTTTCACCATGCCAGTCTCCCGGACAAGCCCCAGGTAGATGCTTTAGCCTGGGTTCGTGAACACACGTCGCTTCCCCTGATCGCCGCCGGCAGAATGGGAAGAAAGGATAAGGTCGTCCAGTTCCTGGATGACGGATTAACGGATCTTGTGGCCCTTGGGCGGCCGCTTCTTGCGGATAACGATCTGGTAGAGAAATGGCACAACGGATTGGATGACCGGATTAACTATTGTGGCTACTGTCTCCAGGGGTGTCTCCATCGTATGAAAAGCGGCGTATCTTTAGGGTGTAATTTGAATCCGGAAATCGGCAAACCGGCCCTGGAAAAAACCCAAAACCCCTTGAACGTCCTGATTGCCGGGGGAGGTCCGGCCGGTATGAGTGCGGCCTTGTACCTGGCAAAACGCGGTCATCAGATTACCTTGGCTGAAAAGACAGATCATTTGGGCGGCCAATTCGCCATTACCTGGCAGGCCCCGGGAAAGGAAAAAATGAAGCAGGGCCTCGATTCTATCGAACAGAATGTGAAAAGAAACATCGATGCCATTGTCATGAACAGATCCGTCGATGCCGATTTGGTCAAGGCGGTCCGGCCTGATCTTCTCGTTTGGGCAATCGGGGCCATTCAGAATATTCCAGACATCCATGGTCTTGATGCACAGCATGTTATGACATCTATAGAATATTTTCAGGGCGAAAAAGAGCTCAAAGGGCCAAGGGTCCTTGTTATCGGTGCCGGAAGGGCCGGTGTGGAAATCGCCGAAAAACTGGGTAAGGCCGGTTATGAAGTCGTTGCCACAAAGCGGACCGATCCCATAGGAAGTATGATGGAAATGATTACGAAAAAATTGACCCTGATGAGGCTCGAACAGATGGAAAACGTTAAACTTATGCCGCATACAACGGTTAAGGATTTCACAGATGACGGCGTTCAAATCGAACAGGATGGGAAGACGTTAGCTCTCGAACCCTTCCAGACCGTTATTCTGGCCTCCGGTATGCGCCCTGCGGCAGGCCCTGGTGAAGAAATAAAAAGAGACGTATCCAGGATCGAGATTATAGGAGACGCCAGGGAGGTCCAAGATATTTTTACGGCCGTACACGCGGGGTATTCGCTTGCGTTGAATTATTGACTCGATGATCGGGAGTGATATATAAATTAGCGCCCTTTGGGCGGGCTGTTAGGTGCTGGGTGCTGGGTGCTGGAATTTCCTATACTCTAAATTTATATGGCGCATGTGCTTGAGGGGCATGCGCTTTTTTATATGCGTCTTGTTGCGGCATGGGCAATCTAAAAAAAAATGTACCATGACTATTATCTGAAACGATGTAATGCCAAATTTCAAATTGGATGGAGAGAAAATTGCATTGCTTTAAGTAAATACGTTTGTTAAAGTAGGTAGGTTGATCGGTTCGTAAAAATTCAAGAATGGCAAAATCACTATATATCATATAAACAGGTTGCATTATAAAAATAGCCAAATCGGACTTTTTACGAGATTGTCAATGGTTCGATATAATGAAAAATTTTCCGGCTGTCTTTTCAACCTGTCTTCTCAGTATTTACAGCCGGAGTTCATCGCAGTTGTAAATGCGAAAGAAGCGGAGGTGTATGATGTGTTTATGTCAATCCCGAAAAATTGTATCAGCAGGAAGTACAGAAAAGTATAAATCTTATACCCTGAGTAATTATCGCAACATCAGGCAGATTGATCGTCTTAGCGAGGAGCAGAAATTTGACATTGATGTGGTCGCCAGGGTTTTGCCGTTCAAAACCAATAATTACGTGGTTAATGAATTGATTGATTGGGATAATTTACCCAATGATCCGATATTTATACTGAACTTCCCTCAACGGGAGATGCTTCATCCACATGATTTTGATAAGATGGCCAAATTGCTGAAACGCGGCGCATCCAAAAAAGAAATTACGAATTGCGCCAATCAGATCCGTATGGCGCTTAATCCGCACCCTGCCGGTCAGATGGAACTTAATCAAGCATGTTTGGATGGCAAGATTCTTTCTGGACTGCAGCATAAATATGGAGAAACACTCCTCTGCTTCCCAAGCCAGGGGCAAACCTGTCATGCTTACTGTACCTTTTGTTTCCGTTGGCCTCAGTTTATCGGGGTAGAAAAGTTTCGGTTCTCCATGCACGACGCAGAAGAATTGGTTAAATATTTGAAGGTCCATACAGAGGTAACGGATGTCCTCTTTACCGGCGGCGACCCGCTTATCATGAGAACTAAAATATTTGCTCGTTATTTGCGCAAACTGATTCATGCCGATCTTCCTCATCTGAAAACAATTCGGATTGGGACAAAGGCGCTTTCTTACTGGCCGTATCGTTTTATTGATGATGCGGATGCGGATGATTTGCTTCATTTGTTTGACGAAGTGATTGCAGCGGGAAAACATTTGGCGATAATGGCCCACTTTAATTCTGTAGAAGAGCTTGCGACGGATGCGGTGCGCCATGCAATCTGCCGTATCCGATCAACCGGTGCGCAGATTCGCACGCAATCGCCTTTACTTCGGCATATTAACGATCAACCGGAAAGCTGGATCGCGTTGTGGGAGCAACAAGTTAAACTCGGTTGTATCCCTTACTATATGTTTGTTGTCCGCAATACAGGTAACAGGCATTATTTCAGCGTTTCCCTTGCCCGGGCCTGGAAAATATTCCGTGCAGCTTACAGTCGGGTGAGCGGAATAGCAAGGACCGTTCGAGGGCCATGCATGTCAGCGTTGCCCGGCAAGGTACAGGTTCTGGGAACAGCTCAAATTAAAGGCAATAAGGTGTTTGTTCTGCAAATGATTCAGGGCAGAAATCCGGAGTGGGTACTACAACCTTTCTTCGCTTCCTTTGATGACCAGGCGATATGGCTTGATGAATTGCGGCCCGCCTTTGATCAGAGTCATTTTTTTTACCAGGATGAATTGGATATGCTGATGGAAAGCAGCCTGTTGTCTGAAGGGGTGGCTTAATTGCCGGGGGGTGTCTGGGCTTGGCGTGTAATCACTAAAATACGCAGTTAGGGCAGGCCCCCGTGCCTGCCCTAACTGCCCCAATGTAATCAGAAAAGCATGTGGTGGATTTTATTGCTTTGCATGACCCGAACTATTCCACGAGTAGGCTCTGGCCGGGATAAATTTTGCTTCTTTTGCTTAAATGGTTTAATGACAGCAAACGGTTAAGGCTCATATTATGTCTTTTTGCAATACGGAGAGGATTATCTCCGGATTTAACTTTATATCTCGATAATTTTTTGCTGTCTGTTTTATCGTTAGTGATAATGGTCAGGTGTTGCCCAATGTTTAGTCTGGTTCCTGATAATTTGTTAATTGATTTAATCCGTTTTGTGGTCGTAGAAAACTTTCTGGCAATCAGCCACAGATTATCTCCAGCACGCACGGTATAGGTGATTTTTTTTGATGTTTTAGCGGTGATTAAATTATTTTTTATACTTGCCTTATGGTGTGTGCCTGGAATTTTCAATACCTTGCCAATAATAATACAGCTTTTTTTTGAAATTTTATTGCATCCGGCAATGGCATTTACAGATGTTTTAAATTTTCCGGCAATGCCTGATAAGGTATCTCCCTTTCGTATGCGGTAATAAGTATACTGCAGGTTCTGGTGATCATTGGTTTTAATGGTATTTAGCTTGGCCATAAACCCGCCTGCGTGATCTACAGGTATTTTTATCGTATAGGGCTCGGGGGGCAGAGTTTTATAACGCAGTTCCGGGTTGAGAGAAACAAGTATATCTGTATCGACATTAATTGCCTTTGCAATTTCGTTTAAATGGACCTGCTTTTTTATGTTAAAGGGTTTGTATTCAAGCGGTTTTAGTGGGTTGTCTATCGTAATATTATATTTTTCCAAATTTTTGACAATATGAACGGTGGCTAGGAATCTTGGTACATATCTTGCTGTTTCTCTAGGCAGGTTCTGATATAGATCCCAGAAATTATCCAGATAGTTCAGTTTCTGTCTGCGAATTGTCTTCAGTACACGGTATTCACCACAATTGTAAGCGGCAATAGCAGTGGTCCAGTCTCCGAACATATTGTGCAGTTCCTTGAGATAATCAATGGCGGCTCTGGTGGCTTTTTCAGGGTCCATGCGTTCATCAATATAGTGATTGCGGTTTAATCCGAATTTATTGCCGGTTGACGGTATGAACTGCCACATACCAAGCGCTCTTGCAGGGGATAAGGCCCTATTCTTAAAACCGCTTTCAATCAAGGGGAGCCAAGATATCTCTTCCGGCAGTCCGGATTTTTTAAGCGCCTGGACGATAAACGGCCGGTAACGGCAGGAGCGGTTGAGTGAACGGATAAAAAAATTGCGTTCGGGGCCGGTTAAGCGTTTTATCTCAGCATTCACATGGTCGTTTAAAGTAATGGGAATGGCGTCATGATGACCGGTTACAACAATATGCCGAGACGCATAGATTTCAAGAACTCTTTTGGAGATAAGATAACGAATGTCCTCTTTTTGCTGATTGAATTCGGGGTTGTGATCGGTATCTATTTCAAGCATTAGGGCGTAGGCCGCATCAAGGGTTGACAAAGCCTCATCAAGATTTCCCTGTTCCCAGCAATTTTGTGCTACACTGCAAAGTTCAAGGGCCTGGTCTATCTTGGTTTGATTAAAATCCGGAATTTGATTCTCGTCTTTTTTTTGTTTGCTTGTCTCGTGTTGAAGGGTGTTTTGGTTTAAAGGTTCTATGGGCTCAGCAGGTTTGAGGGTCTGGTCTGTTAACGGTTTATTGGCTGGCAAATGGGACTGTTGGCAACCGGTAATCAAGAATAGGGATAAAGCAAAAATTAATGCGGCCGGTTTGTAAGTGTTCACTTGGTCTCCTTACCGATAGCTGTCTATGTATATGATTAAGTTAAGTTGTAAAATCACGTCAATATAGTATTTTTTGCGATTGGCGCCTATGTTTTTAATAGGCGTTTTAGGGCCATGGCGCTTAGTCTATGGCTGTTATTAGAATATTTATTGGTGTAATGAAGATAGTGTTGGATGTCAATGAAAAAATACCATACAATCATTGTATTTAAAAGGATATTAAAGCGTTTTATCGGAATCTTGTCCGATATTTTGCTTGTCTCTGTAACTATTATAAATTTAACTGTTGATCGTGGGATGGAAAAAAATATGCATTTTTTTAAAAAAAGGGGTTGCTATGTTAAAAATGTTCTGATACATTTGCTCGGTCTTTTCGCTACGGAGATTGTGTAGCTTAAAGTAAGCCGATATAGCTCAGATGGTAGAGCATCTCACTTGTAATGAGAATGTCCTCCGTTCGATTCGGGGTATCGGCTCCAAAATAGCTTAGGTGGGGTTCCCGAGTGGTCAAAGGGATCAGACTGTAAATCTGACGGCTCAGCCTTCGGAGGTTCAAATCCTCCCCCCACCACCAAAGCAAATGTAGGAGATCTGTTAATGGATTGCTGGGACTACATAGTCGGTTTGGTTGATTGACTTACATTTAGTCTTATCATAAGCGGGAGTAGCTCAGTTGGTAGAGCTTCAGCCTTCCAAGCTGAATGTCGCGAGTTCGAGCCTCGTCTCCCGCTCCACTTACGATCTTTTATTGTACACAGGTTTAGATTATTTAGATTATATGGTGCGTTAGCCCATGTAGCTCAGTCGGTAGAGCGCTTCCTTGGTAAGGAAGAGGTTCACCAGTTCGATTCTGGTCATGGGCTCCAAATTGTGCTGAAAAAAAATAGACGTCAATAGACGTCAAGTCAAGGGGTTGAAAGTGGACAGAGTGCTTATCGCTCTTGCTTGTAATGAATGCAAGAGGAAAAATTATACGACGACCAAAAATAAACGCAAGACTCCGGACAAGATTGAATTTAAAAAATATTGTAAATTCTGCAATAAACATCTTGTCCACAAAGAGACTAAAATAAAATAAATTGCATTGCTATGCAGGTCAGTAGCTCCAATTGGTAGAGCTCCGGACTCCAAATCCGGCTGTTGGGGGTTCGACTCCCTCCTGACCTGCCATATTTTCATCACCTTCTGCCGATATTTGATGTTGGTCAGAAGGTGATTTATCGGTGGGATATGTCGAAATTACAGAAAAAAAAACCTCAGAGTGAGAAACGAAAGCGTGTTATTGAAACTGCTGATGATAAATCGGGAGTTGCTGTAAAATCGACTGTGGAAAAGAAACCGGTGCGGTCGTTATCTGATGCTGGAACTGAAAAATCCGGGCAGCCTATGGCAGGTAATTTTTTTGCAAGGACAGCAGAGTTTTTTCGGGAAGTGAAGGTAGAGTTGAAAAAAGTTGTCTGGCCAACCCGAAAACAAACAACCGGAACGACGGTTGTGGTCGTTGTTTTTGTGTTTATTGTTGCCGTTTTTCTGGGGATTTTTGATTATAGTCTGTCTAAAATTGTCCAAGTTGTCCTGACTTAGATCAAGACTTAGATCAAGGGAAATTAAGATGTCTTTAAAATGGTATGTCGTCCACGTTTATTCCGGCCATGAGCAAAAAGTGAAGCTTGCTCTGGAAGAAAAGATACGGGGATTAAAGCATCCGGAAAAATTCGGGGACATCCTGATTCCCTCCGAAAATGTTGTAGAACTGGTGGATGGAAAGAAGCGTCAGTCTTCCAGGAAGTTTTATCCTGGATATATCCTTGTGCGTATGCATCTGGATAACGAGACGTGGCATATTGTAAGTTCCACTGCTAAGGTTACCGGTTTTCTTGGTGGAAAAAATAAGCCTGCCCCCATAAGCGACAGGGAGGCCCAAAGCATTATTGAAAAAATGGAGCAGGGTAAGGAAAGGCCTCAGCCTAAGTATTATTTTGAGCCGGGAGATGATGTGCGGGTTGTTGACGGACCTTTTTCCAATTTTAATGGGACTATTGAAGAAGTGTCTCCGGATAAGGAAAAGGTTAAAGTGCTGGTTAGCATTTTCGGGCGCGCCACGCCGGTCGAATTAAATTTTATACAGGTAACCAAGATATAGCCGGGTTATAAATTTAAGAGTTTCAGGAGTTGTAAAATGGCAAAAAAAGTAATGACACAAATTAAGCTTCAGGTTGAAGCCGGCAAGGCAAATCCGTCCCCCCCCATTGGTCCGGCTCTGGGGCAGCACGGTGTCAACATCATGGATTTCTGTAAAGCGTTTAACGCTAAAACTGCTAATGATGCGGGGCAGATTATTCCTGTCGTTATCACTGTGTATCAAGATAGGTCTTTCAGCTTCATAACCAAAACGCCGCCTGCTTCAAGACTGCTTTTGGCTGCGGCCAAGCTTGCGAAGGGATCAGGGGAGCCGAATCGTGATAAGGTCGGCAAGGTGACAAGAGATCAGGTTGTTGCGATTGCAGAAACTAAAAAACCGGATTTAAACGCCTCGGATATTGATGCTGCCGTTAGAATTATTGAAGGCACTGCCAGGAGTATGGGAATAGAAGTCGTTTAACTTTCAAGTATAAGAGTGATTAAAATGCCTAAGCGGAGTAAAAAACATAACGAAGCACTGAGCAACGTGGACAGAATGGTTCAGTATGGACCCAAAGATGCCCTGGAAATTGCTGTATCTTCCAGTTATGCAAAATTTGACGAAACGGTTGATGTCGCCGTAAGGCTGGGGGTTGACCCGCGGCATGCAGATCAAATGGTGCGTGGGACCGTCGTTCTGCCCAATGGACTTGGTAAAGAGGTAAAGGTCCTGGTATTTGCCAAAGGTGAAAAAGAACAAGAAGCCCTTGATGCAGGTGCAGACTTTATTGCCACAGAAGAAATCGTTGAGAAGATCAAGGGTGGCTGGTTCGGATTTGATAAGGCCATTGCGACACCGGACATGATGGGTACCGTTGGTAAACTCGGACGTATCCTTGGCCCAAGAGGACTTATGCCCAATGCAAAAACCGGTACTGTAACATTTGAACTTGCCAAGGCCATCGACGAAGCAAAATCCGGTAAAATCGATTTCAGGGTTGAGAAAGCCGGTATTGTGCATGTTCCTGTCGGTAAAATATCTTTTGGTGCTGAAAAGCTGTTGGAAAATGTAACTGTTTTTCTCGATAAAATTGTCTCTCTCAAACCTGCATCAAGCAAAGGAACCTATCTGAAATCCATCAGCGTATCTTCAACAATGGGTCCTGGTATCAAAGTGGATCCTTTATTAATCTAGATTTCATGTTGATCAAATAAATAATAGACGTATTTCGTTCGCATTAAACGAAATACGTTTTAGCCTGTCATAGACAGTAGGTGCATAGTAAATGCATAATCGGATCTGCCGGCCTGCCGAGACAGAAAATAAATTTTGTTTTGGTTTCGTTGGCACCTTCGACACAAATTTATTTATGGAAGGAGGTGTAGAAAAATGCTGAATATTTCCCAGAAAAAAGAACTGGTCGAAAAGCTCGCAAAGAATCTCGGCGAAGCAGAGATTTCTTTTTTGATCGACTACAAGGGATTGACTGTATCCCAGGTGACGGAACTTCGCGCAAAACTTCGGGAGACCGGTGCTCAAATGGCGGTTGTAAAAAATACCTTGATGAGACTGGCGGTGAAAGGGACCGGCTCGGAGGTATTAACTGATCTTTTTAAAGGACCGAATGCGATCATCATTTCCAAGGATGATCCTGTGGCACCGGCCAAGGTCATCTCGGAATTTCTGAAAACCAATGAGAAAATACAGCTTAAGGGCGCGTCACTTGATGGAAAATTTTTAAGCGAAGAAGATGTCAAGCAGCTTGCTAAGATGCCTTCCAGAGAAGAGTTGTTGGCCAAATTGGTATACACACTCAATGCCGTTCCCACAAATCTTGTCAATGTACTGGCCGGGGTTCCCAGGTCTTTTCTCAATGTGCTTAATGCGGTTAAAGATCAGAAAGATGCAGCGTAACTTAAAATAAACCAAAACTTTAAATTTATAAGTACGATTCAGATATTCGTATATTTTTCAGGAGATTAAAATGGCTGATATTACAAAAGATGATGTAATTGAATTTATTTCAAATATGAGCGTTCTGGAGCTTTCCGAACTGATTAAGGAGCTTGAAGATAAATTTGGTGTATCTGCAGCTGCACCGGTTGCCGTTGCTGCAGGTGCCATGCCTGGCGGCGGAGATGCCGGTGGGGCTGCGGAAGAAGAAAAAACCGAATTTGACGTTATCCTTGAAGCTGTCGGTGACAAAAAGATTAATGTGATTAAAGAAGTTCGTGCGATCACCGGGCTCGGACTGAAAGAAGCCAAGGCACTTGTTGAAGAGGCGCCCAAAGCTGTAAAAGAAGGTATTGCCAAGGAAGAGGCAGACAAAGTTAAAGAGCAGCTTGAGGGGGCCGGCGCCCAGGTGTCTGTAAAGTAGTTTAGCATAGCTGATAAGCACAAATAGTTTGTGCATAAACTATACGCGGGGGCAAGGCCAGTGGGTCGTGTCTCCGCTTTTACGGTTGGAAAAACTCACATCGGGAGATATCATGGCCGGAAGTCTTTTGACGAACAAGCGAGTTAGAAAAGAGTTTGGCGGTAAACGTAAAATTATAGACATCCCTGATCTTATAGGGATGCAAAGAGATTCCTTTGAAGGGTTTCTTCAAAGGGATGTTCCACCCCAGGACAGGGAGGAAAAGGGCCTGCATTCGGTTTTTAAGTCCGTATTTCCCATCAAGGATTTTACCGATACATCTTCCCTAGAATATGTCTCTTATTCCTTTGGGGAGACCAAACACTCCATGCAGGAGTGTATCAGTCGCGGGATGACCTATGACATCCCGGTCAACATAAGGGTTCGGCTTGTCGTCTATGACCATGACAAAGACACGGATGTGTCAACCATCCGTGATATAAAGGAACAGGAAATATATTTTGGCACTATTCCTTTGATGACACCCAGGGGCACTTTTGTCATCAACGGTACTGAGCGTGCAGTTGTCTCTCAGCTTCACCGGTCGTCCGGTGTGTTTTTTGATCATGACAAAGGCAAAAATTATTCCTCGGGCAAGATTATTTATAATGCCCGTATTATTCCTGTGCGTGGTTCCTGGATTGACATGGAAATTGATGCCAAGGATATTGTCTATATCCGTATTGACCGCCGGCGTAAATTTCCTGTTTCCATTCTTTTCAAGGCATTTGGATACACAGGGGAAGATATTCTTGATTTCTTTTACACCAAGGAAAAAATTCTACGTAAGAACGGCTCTTATTTCAGAGAATTTATTCCTGAAAATTTAGTCCGGCAACGGGCCGTCTATGATATAAAATCTCCTGAAACCGGTGAGGTTGTGGTCAAGGCGGGTCGAATTTTTACCAAGCGAGCCTTAAAACAACTTGCCGATGAACATTTGGATTTTATTCCTATTTCTGAAGAGGAACTCATAGGCAAAGCGTTTGCTGGTAACTTTTTTTTGGAAAGCAGTGATCAAGCCCCGTTGTTCAGAGCCGGTAATACCATTGCAGAGGACACGTTTGAACTGCTTGAGGAAAAGGATATTGACAGCTTTGAAATTCTCTATGTAAATCCCCGCAGTTCAGATTGCATGCGTAAGACCCTGATTTCAGACAAAATTGAATCCAAGGAAGAGGCTCTGATGGATATTTACCGCAGGCTTCGTCCCGGCAATCCGGCGACCATTGAGGTGGCCCAGGATTTTATTGATCATCTGTTTTTCCGCCAGGCATATTACGATTTGTCCAAGGTGGGACGCCTTAAAATGAATCATCGCCTCGGGGTGAATACGAAAATTGATGTAAAAACCCTGAGAAAAGAAGATGTGCTGCTTACCGCAGCTACGTTGATCGAGCTCAAAGACAGCCAGGGACAAGTGGATGATATTGACCACTTGGGTAATCGGCGGGTCAGGGCTGTGGGTGAACTCCTGGAAAACCATTATCGCATCGGTCTTGTCCGTATGGAGCGGGCCATTAAGGAAAAGATGAGCATGCAGGAAGTGGACGCCATGATGCCCCACGACCTTATTAACCCCAAGCCTGTCTCTGCGGTTGTTCGTGAATTTTTCGGCACCTCACAGCTATCCCAGTTTATGGACCAGACCAATCCGTTGTCTGAAACCACCCATAAGCGGCGTCTTTCAGCTTTGGGGCCAGGTGGGTTGACCCGTGAGCGTGCAGGGTTTGAGGTGCGTGATGTTCATCCGTCTCATTATGGTCGTATTTGTCCCATCGAGACCCCTGAGGGCCCCAACATCGGTTTAATTGTTTCCCTGTGTACCTATGCCCGGGTAAATGATTTTGGATTTATTGAAACCCCATTCAGGATCGTAAATGAAGGGAATGCCAGCAAAACAATTCAGCATTTAAGTGCATTTGAAGAAAAGGAACATCCCATTGCCCAGGCCAATGCTGTTTTGGATGCTGATGGAAATTTTGTCGATTCTACGATATCTGCCCGCGTGGCCGGGGAATTTGAGATGGTGACCCCCGAAGATATAAAATTTATGGATGTCTCGCCGAACCAGCTGGTATCCGTCTCCGCATCCCTGATCCCTTTTCTTGAAAATGATGACGCCAACAGGGCGCTGATGGGGTCTAACATGCAGCGACAGGCTGTGCCGTTGATACGCAGTGAAGCCCCTTTAGTGGGTACCGGTATGGAAGCCGTTGTTGCCAGGGACTCCGGGGTGACCATTGTTGCTGAGTGCGACGGGGTGGTGGTGGATGTCGATTCAAAGCGTATTGTTGTTAAAAATGATGACAATAACGATCCTAAATTTAATAAGGCTGTTTCCATTTATAACTGTATCAAGTTTGTTCGTTCCAACCAGAACACCTGCTTTAATCATAGACCTATTGTCGAGAAAAATGAGCGGGTTAAAAAAGGGCAGGTCATTGCTGACGGGCCCTCCACGGAACTGGGGGAACTGGCGCTTGGAAAAAATGTGACCGTGGCCTTCATGCCCTGGGACGGGTATAATTATGAGGATTCTATATTGGTATCCGAGCGCCTGGTCAGGGATGGTGTGTACACGTCCGTTCATGTCGAGGAATTTGAAGTTCTGGCCAGGGATACCAAGCTTGGCAAGGAAGAGATCACCAGGGACATTCCTAATGTGGGTGAAGATGCTTTGAGAAATTTGGATGACAGCGGCATTATCCGTCTGGGTGCTGAGGTCAAACCGGGTGATATTTTGGTGGGGAAAATTACGCCCAAAGGCGAAACGCAACTCTCTCCTGAAGAAAAATTGTTGCGGGCCATTTTTGGTGAAAAAGCCGGTGACGTAAAGGATACGTCACTTTGTGTCCCCCCGGGTGTTCATGGAAAGGTGATTGATGCCAAGGTCTTTTCACGCCGTGGTCTGCCAAAGGATGACAGAACACGCCAGATCGAAGATGAAGAGATCGAGCGTTTTGAAAAAGACCGTGATGATGAGATAAAAATTATTTCCGATGTCGGTCGACAGAAAGTTGAATCCGTACTTGACGGGCACGTATTGTTCAATGATCTGGAACGAAACGGCAAAGTGCTGGTTAAGGCCGGAACCAAAGTGGCTCCCGGTATTTTTGAAAAAGTACCTGTCTCCATACTGGTAAATGTTACGGTTGAAGATGCCGTATTGACCGAAAAGGTTCAGGTCATCCTTGAGCAGGCCCAGGAGCAGATAAAACAGGCCCGGGAGCATTTCAACCGTCAGGTATCAAGATTTGAAAAGGGTGACGACCTCCCGCCGGGGGTTCTCAAGCTCATTAAAATTTCTGTTGCCATGTTACGGGTACTCTCCGTGGGGGACAAAATGGCAGGCCGCCACGGGAACAAGGGTGTTGTATCAAGAATTCTTCGGGTCGAGGACCTGCCTTATTTTGAAGACGGCCGGCCTGTTGATATGGTGCTTAATCCCCTGGGCGTGCCGTCCCGTATGAATGTGGGTCAGATTCTTGAGATCCATCTGGGCCGGGCTGCCTATGCCCTGGGGCAGCAAATTGACGAAATGCTGGAGGAAAAACGACTGGATGCGTTGCGGGATAAAGCCAAACAAATGTTTTCTTTGACCCGGAAACAAAGGGATGGGCAGGCCGATGATGTCATTGTCCGGGATATTGATGCGATGGATGATGAGCGTTTTTTGGATTTCATCTCCCTTTATAAAAATGGGGTTCATACTGCCACGCCGGTATTTGATGGTGCCACAGAGGAAGAGATCAAGGAATTAATTGCTATGTCCGACAGTGACCCCTCAGGTCAATCCATCCTTTATGATGGTCGAACCGGCAGGCCTTTTGACAAACCGGTTACTGTGGGAACCATGTATATGCTTAAGCTTCACCACCTGGTTGATGACAAACTGCATGCACGATCTATTGGGCCGTACTCCCTTGTAACCCAGCAACCGCTTGGTGGTAAGGCGCAGTTCGGCGGCCAGCGTCTTGGGGAAATGGAGGTCTGGGCCATGGAAGCATATGGTGCTGCCCATGCGCTCCAGGAATTTCTTACGGTGAAATCCGATGACATGACCGGTCGGACCCGTATGTATGAAAAAATTGTTAAAGGCCAAAATGTCCTGGAACCTGGAATGCCTGAATCCTTCAGGGTTCTGATAAAAGAGCTCAATGCTCTGGGGCTGGATATGAATCTTATAGAAGGTAGCAAATAAGGAGAAGACATTGGATAATATTTATGATTTCTTCGCAAAACCCAAGGATCCTCAAAGTTACCAGGGCGTTCAGATTAGCCTTGCATCATCTGATCAGATTCGGGAATGGTCCTACGGCGAAATAAAAAAACCCGAGACCATTAACTACAGAACGTTTAAACCCGAACGTGATGGTCTTTTCTGTGCCAAGGTGTTTGGACCGACCAAGGATTACGAGTGCAATTGCGGTAAATACAAACGCATGAAACACCGGGGCGTGGTTTGTGAAAAATGCGGGGTTGAAGTTATTCAGTCCAAGGTCAGGCGCGACCGTATGGCACATATTGAGCTTGCTGCGCCGGTATCCCATATCTGGTTTTTAAAAAGTCTGCCTTCCAAGATCGGTAATGTCCTGGATATGACATTGAAGAATCTGGAAAAAGTACTCTACTTTGATTCGTATATTGTTATTGATCCCAAGGATACCGAGCTGAAAAAATTACAGCTGCTTTCCGATGACCAGTATTATGAAGCCATAGAAGCATTCGGTGAGGAGGGTTTTGTTGCCGGGCTTGGTGCTGAGGCGATCTTAACGTTGCTGAATGAGATTGATCTTCAGGCGGTTCATGATGAGCTTATCGAAGAGATCGGTCTGACCAAATCCATGGCCAAGCAGCAAAAAATGGCCAAGCGCATGAAGGTCATTGATGCCTTTTTGACATCAGGCATAGAACCTTCCCGGATGATCCTGACGGCCTGCCCCATTCTGCCGCCGGATCTGCGCCCTCTTGTACCCCTTGAAGGGGGCAGGTTTGCCACCTCGGATCTTAATGATCTGTATCGTCGGGTACTCAACCGCAATAACCGACTTAAACGGCTGGTTGAGCTCAATGCACCGGATATTATTGTTCGAAACGAAAAACGGATGCTTCAGGAAGCTGTAGATGTGCTTTTTGACAATGGACGTCATGGCCGGGTGGTCACAGGTACCAACAAACGTCCGTTGAAATCTTTGTCTGATACACTTAAAGGCAAACAGGGGCGTTTTCGACAGAATCTTTTAGGTAAACGTGTGGATTATTCCGGCCGTACCGTAATCACCGTGGGGTCTGAACTGCGCCTCCACCAGTGCGGCATTCCCAAAAAAATGGCTTTGGAGCTGTTCAAACCATTTATTTACAATTATCTTGAGCAGAAAAACCTGGTCTCCACGGTTAAAAGCGCTAAAAAAATGGTTGAGCGCGAGGAGACCGAAGTATGGGATGCCCTTGAAGCCGTGGTAAAGGAATACCCGGTGATGCTTAACCGTGCGCCTACCTTGCATCGTCTCGGGTTTCAGGCGTTTGAGCCGGTATTGATCGAAGGCAAGGCCATTCAGCTTCACCCCCTGGTGTGCCCGGCATTCAATGCTGACTTTGACGGTGACCAGATGGCCGTCCATGTGCCGTTGTCCCTGGAATCCCAGCTTGAAGCCAGGGTCATGATGCTGTCCACCAACAACATTTTGTCTCCGGCAAACGGGCAGCCCATTATTGTTCCCACCCAGGACATTGTATTGGGCATTTATTATATGACCCGGGCAATGTCAGGCCGGCAGGGCGAAGGGGTCACTTTTTCAAGTATAGATGAGGTGCGTTTTGCTTTTGATGCCGGAGCGCTGAATATTCATGCCAAAATCAAGGTTCGTATTGATGATGTGATTTATGAGACCACGACAGGCCGTGTGCTTCTATGGGAAACCATTCCAGGTGACGTACTGTTGAACATGAGCCGTATCCGCACCGAAAACCTTGAGGATGCCGAGGCTGCGCTTGCTGAACTAAAGGCCGGTGAAGATTTTGATGCGATACTTAACAAGTACGGGGATGAGGAAATTAAAAAGACCCGGGGGACAACCGGTGTTTTAACGCGTAAAGAATTTAAAAATATTTTTCAGGTTTCCGACGTGGTGGTGGAGCAGCTTTACGGACTGAAACAAGGACAGTTTACCGATGTCCGGATGGTGGGCGACAAGTACACTATTTTCAAGGTGGATGAAAGAACGTCTACGTTGCCGTTCAGTCTGGTGAACAAGCTGATGGATAAAAAATCCATTGTAAAGCTCATTGACTATGCCTACAGAAATATCGGCTTAAAAGAAACCGTTATTCTTTCCGATCGCCTGAAAAATATTGGATACAAAAATTCAACGCTTGGCGGTCTGTCCATCTGCATTGATGACATGATTATCCCGGCGAATAAGTGGGAGTTGATTGGTAAGGCCGAAAAAAATATTGAAGATATCAAAAATCAGTATTCCGAAGGTCTGATTACCCGGGGTGAAAGGTATAACAAGGTGGTTGATATCTGGGCCCAGGCCACAGACGAGATTGCCAACGCTATGATGGAAGTTATGAAAAATCCACCCAAAAAAGAGGGCACAGACAGTTCCGAGGAACTCAATGCCGTCTATGTCATGGCGGATTCCGGCGCCCGTGGCTCCAAAGATCAGATGCGCCAGTTAGCTGGTATGCGCGGATTGATGGCCAAACCTTCCGGTGAGATTATTGAAAATCCTATCACTGCATGTTTCCGTGAGGGGTTGTCCGTACTTCAGTATTTTATCTCCACCCATGGTGCCCGTAAGGGATTGGCGGATACGGCACTGAAAACAGCCAACTCCGGTTACCTGACCCGTCGTCTGGCTGATGTTGGCCAGGACTGTACCATCGTGGAGCCTGATTGTGGTACCATCAACGGCATTGAAGTTGAAGCGCTGTATGAGGGTGGAGAAATTATTCAGACCCTTGGGGAAAGAATTCTTGGGCGTGTCACCCAGGAGGATATCCGCGATCCTTATTCCAATGAATTCATCGTGGCATCTGATACAGAACTTAATGAAGCCCATGTGGCTAAAATTGAAGCCGCAGGTGTTCAACGGGTCAAAATCAGATCCGTATTAACATGCAATTCAAAACATGGCGTCTGTTCAAGATGTTACGGCCGTGATCTTGCCCATGGTGCCACCGTAGAAATTGGACAGGCCATTGGTATTGTGGCCGCTCAATCCATTGGCGAACCCGGAACCCAGTTGACCATGCGGACCTTTCACATCGGCGGTACAGCGTCCAGAAAAGTTGAGGTTGCTGAAGTCAAAGCCCGTGTTGGTGGCATTTTAAAGTTTAATGACGATATTCAAACCGTAACTTCGGCCCAGGGCGATATCATCGTCATGAATCGTAAAGGTGGCGGGGTGACCGTTGTCGGCGAGGATGGACGTGAACGTGCCAAGGATAATGTCATTTATGGTGCCACCCTTCAAGCCAAAAATGGTCAGCAAATTGAACCAGGTGATGTTATAGCCTCCTGGGATCCCTTTACTACGCCGATCATCACTGAAGTATCCGGTCGGATTAGATTTGCTGACATTATTGTGGGCAATACGGTTCAGGAACAAATTGACCCGGTTACCGGCAAGGTGTCAAGAACGATAATTGAAAGCAAGGATATTGAGGTTCGACCCAGAATAACGATTAAGGATAAAGAGGGTAAAGCGGTTAAGCTGCCCAATTCTAAGACGCCGGCCAGATATTACCTGCCGGTAAATGCCATTCTCACTGTTGAAGAGGATGACAACATCACCGCCGGTGATGTAATTGCCAAGTTGCCGCGTGCCACCACAAAAACAAAAGATATTACCGGTGGCCTGCCCAGGGTTGCCGAGCTTTTTGAGGTCAGAAAGCCAAAAGACCCGGCAGTGCTGACTGAGATTGATGGCTATGTTACTGTTTCAAAGGGCACCAAAGGCCGTCAGAAGGTTACGATTAAGCCTGGCGATGTTGGCGAGGCAAAAGAATACGCCATTCCAAAAGGTCAGCATGTGTCCGTTTATGACGGCGATTATGTAAAATCGGGGGATCCGCTGATCGCAGGTTCTGCCAACCCCCAGGATATCATGAACATTAAAGGGGAAGTGGCACTGGCTAAATACCTGGTTGACGAGGTTCAGGAAGTTTACAGGCTTCAGGGCGTACGAATCAATGACAAGCACATCGAAGTTGTTATCCGTCAGATGATGCGCCGGGTTAAAGTGATTTCCACTGGAGATACCAATTTTATCCCCGATGAACAGGTTGATCGTATTATTTTTGAGGAAACCAATCGCAAAGTTGCCATGGAGGGCGGTGAGCCGGCCAAGGGTGAGCCCCTGATTCTTGGTATTACCAAAGCCTCTTTGTCCACAGACAGTTTTTTGTCTGCAGCATCGTTTCAGGAAACGACCAAGGTGCTGACCCTTGCAGCTATTGAAGGTAAATATGACAGCCTCAAGGGATTGAAAGAAAACGTTGTTATGGGGCGACTTATCCCGGCCGGCACGGGTTTTCCCGGCTATCGCAATCTGGAGGTGGGATATGGTGAATTCGCTGAAGTATAGAAAAAAATAAATATTATTGACATTTGGGAAAAGTGTAAGTAGAATTAAATATTTTGTCGTGTATGGCGACTTATTAAGTTTGATGAAGGAGCATGTGGAGTTATGCCGACCATAAATCAATTGGTAAGAAAAGGTAGAAAGAGAACTGAAAAAAAAGTTAGTACGCCGGCGTTGAAGGGTGGGCCTCAAAAACGCGGGGTTTGCACCAGGGTGTATACTTCTACTCCTAAAAAACCGAACTCGGCTTTAAGGAAAGTTGCAAGGGTTCGTTTGACAACCGGTATGGAAGTTGCGGCTTATATCCCGGGTATGGGGCATAATCTCCAGGAACACTCTGTTGTCCTGGTCAGGGGCGGAAGGGTAAAAGACCTTCCAGGTGTGCGCTATCATATTGTCAGGGGTGCCCTTGATACGCTGGGTGTGGATGATCGTCGCCAGGGGCGTTCAAAATATGGTGCCAAGCGTCCCAAGTAATCATGATGGCCCAAATAGTCATGAAGGGCTTAAGCATTCATATTAATAAAATATAAATTTGGTGGACTTTTTAAGATGGCAGAAAAATTAGTATTTAAAGAAGGTTTCATGCAGGATGCCACGCATGAGGAAAAGCTTGCAGCCAAGTTTGTCAATTGTGTCATGAGAGACGGCAAAAAGAATGCTGCCCGAAAAATTGTGGCGAATGCGTTGATGATTGCTGAAGATAAAATTGGCGAACCTGCTCTGGCAGTGTTTAAAAAAGCGATTGATAATATTAGGCCTTCTGTTGAAGTGAAATCAAGAAGGATCGGCGGGTCTACCTATCAGGTGCCCACTGATATAAAACCCGGTCGCCAGACTGCTCTGGCCTTCAGGTGGCTTATCAATTTCAGCAGAAGTCGTTCTGAAAAAGGCTTTGCGAATAAGCTTGCTGCTGAGTTGATGGACGCTTATAACGAGCGTGGCGGGGCAATCAAGAAAAGAGAAGATACACATAGAATGGCTGAAGCTAATAAGGCATTCGCACATTTTAGGTGGTAGAAATTTAAAAATATCTTTGTAAACATTCCACAGGAGGAATACAGAAGATGGCTAAGGAGAAATTTGAGCGGAACAAACCGCATGTGAACATCGGGACAATCGGGCATATCGATCACGGGAAAACCACTCTGACCGCCGCGATTACCAAGCTTGCCGGTCTGAAAGGTCATGGGGAGTTTGTTCCCTTTGATGAAATTGATAAGGCCCCGGAAGAAAGAGAACGTGGTATCACCATCGCCACCGCCCATGTTGAATATGAGACCGAAAACCGTCATTACGCGCATGTCGATTGTCCGGGCCATGCTGACTATATTAAAAATATGATCACCGGCGCCGCTCAGATGGATGGTGCTATTCTTGTTGTGTCCGCCGATGACGGCCCTATGCCCCAGACCCGTGAGCACATTCTGCTTGCCCGTCAGGTTGGTGTGCCTAAGATCGTTGTTTTTCTAAATAAATGCGATATGGTTGATGATGAAGAGTTGATTGAACTGGTTGAAATGGAACTTCAGGAGCTTCTTGATTCCTACGATTTCCCAGGTGATGAGACGCCGATTATCCGGGGATCTGCGCTTAAGGCCCTGGAGTGCGACGACGTGGATGCTGAAGACGCCAAGCCTATTTTTGAGCTTCTTGATACGCTTGACTCCTATGTTCCTGAGCCTGAAAGAGATACCGATAAGCCTTTCCTGATGCCGATTGAGGATGTTTTTTCAATTTCCGGTCGTGGTACGGTTGTTACGGGACGTATTGAGCGTGGTGTGATTAAAACCGGCGAAGAAATTGAAATCGTGGGTATCAGGGATACGGCTAAAACTGTATGTACCGGTGTCGAGATGTTCAGAAAGCTTCTGGATGAGGGCCAGGCCGGTGATAATGTCGGATTGCTGCTGCGCGGTACAAAACGTGATCAGGTTGAGCGTGGTCAGGTTGTATGTAAGCCCGGCTCAATTGAGCCACATACCAAGTTTAAAGCTGAAATGTATGCCCTGAGTAAAGAAGAGGGTGGGCGCCATACACCGTTTTTTACCGGGTACAGACCCCAATTCTTCTTTAGGACCACTGATATCACCGGCGTTTTGACTCTGGAAGAGGGTGTTGAAATGATTATGCCTGGTGATAATGCTACCATTAACGTCGAATTGATCAACCCTATCGCCATGGAAAAGGAACTTCGTTTCGCTATTCGTGAAGGTGGCCGTACAGTTGGTGCTGGTGTTGTTGGTGAAATCATAGAATAGTAGATTAAGAAAGAACAATAACAATGTTGAAGACTAAGATAAGAATTAGGCTCAAAGCTTATGATCATAAGCTGCTTGATCAGTCTTCAGTAGACATTGTTGATACGGCAAGGAAAACCGGTGCCAGAATTGTGGGACCGGTTCCCTTACCTACCCGGATCAACAAGTTTACTGTGTTGCGTTCCCCTCATGTGGATAAGAAATCTCGTGAGCAGTTTGAAATCAGGACGCATAAGAGAATGATGGATATTCTTGAGCCGACACAGCAGACCGTGGATGCGTTAATGAAACTTGACCTCTCCCCCGGTGTCGATGTTGAAATTAAATTATAGTGCATTAACAGGGACATATTTGTTATGATGAGTGGATTGCTTGGAAAAAAAATCGGGATGACCAATGTGTTTGCCTCCGATGGACAGCTCGTTCCTGTTACAGTGCTGCAGGTTGGACCCTGTGTCGTAACCCAGATAAAAACGGAAGAGACGGACGGGTATGCAGCCTTGCAGCTCGGGTTTGATGAAAAGCCGGTTGAGCGCTTGAATAAACCCATTGCAGGACATTTAAAAAAAGCATCGGATAAAGGCTTTCGCGTTTTAAGAGAATTTAGAGAAGATTCAATTGAAGATATAGAAACCGGTGCAACCATTGGTGCTGATATGTTTTCAGTTGGTGATAAAGTAACCGTGACCGGTATTTCAAAGGGTCGTGGTTTTCAGGGAACCATTAAACGACATGGTTTTTCCAGAGGACCTGAAACCCACGGTAACCGGAACCACAGAAAACCAGGCTCCATCGGTAACTCTGCTTGGCCTGCAAAGGTCATCAAGGGAAAGAGAATGCCTGGCCACAAAGGGGTTGACAGAGTTACGGTAAAAAATTTAACCATTGTAGATATTAAGCATGACGATAACCTCATCCTCGTAAAAGGTGCTGTTCCAGGTTTTAACACTGGCGTTGTCGAAGTGCGTAAAACTGATGTAAATAAATAAAACAGTTTTTGACGCCGTGTTTTTTATGAAAATTAGAGAACGCGGCAGGACATCAGTTCGATTAAATAGACGAATAGCGGCTATGGGTATTGCAATTATTTCGCAGTGATGCATAGTCGATCAAAATTGAAGAGGAAGAATAATGGCTGCTGTAGAGGTATTAAACAGTACAGGTGCTAAAGTGTCTGAAGTTGAGCTGCCTGACGAAATTTTCAGCATACCGGTTAAAACAAGTGTTCTTCACGAGGTCGTGCGGTCCCAGCTCGTTTCAAAACGGGAGGGGACTGCTGCGTCTAAAACCAGGGGTATGATTTCAGGTTCCACGAAAAAATTATTCAGGCAGAAAGGGACCGGGAATGCACGGGCTGGTAGTATAAAATCCCCATTACGTAAAGGTGGGGGCGTTATCTTTGGTCCCAGCCCCAGATCTTATGAAATAAAAGTACCTAAGAAAGTAAGAAAACTTGCCCTTAAAATGGCTTTAAGTGCGAAAGTTTCCGACAGCCGGCTTTTTGTTATTGATGCGCTTGAACTTGAAGAAATCAAAACAAAAGCATTGACCCATGTGCTTTCCACATTGAAGCTTGATGATCTTCTCATTGTTTCAGATGCCGACGATGCAAAGCTTGTGCTGTCCTCCAGAAATATTCCGGATGTCAAAGTGATTAAAACTGAAGGTCTCAATGTTTATGACATTTTAAAGTTTAAGAACCTTCTGCTGCTTGAATCCAGTATTGAGAACATCAAAGGGAGGCTGAGTTAAGATGATTGAATATGACATCCTCCGTGGACCTGTCGTTACCGAAAAATCCACCCTTCAAAGAGAGTTGTTCAACCAAGTGACTTTAAAAGTAGCCAAGGATGCCAACAGGGTTGAAATTAAAAATGCTGTTGAAAAAGCGTTCAATGCACAGGTCAAGCAGGTCAGAACCGTACAGGTTAAAGGAAAAATAAAACAGCGTGGCAGAATTATCGGCAAGAAAAAGGACTGGAAAAAAGCCGTTGTTACGCTGATGCCTGGACAACGAATTGATTTTTTTGAAGGTGTGTAAAGAGGTATTAATATGTCAACAATAGTTAAGACCAAGCCGACATCTCCGGGAAGACGCGCCCAGGAGTATCTTTCTTTTGAAGAAATTACAAAAGAAAGTCCTGAACGAAGGCTGACAAAAAATATCAATAAGCGGTCCGGCCGAAATTCTTATGGAAGAATTACCGCCAAGCATAGAGGTGGCGGGGCTAAGAAAAAATACCGTATTATTGATTTTAAAAGAGACAAAGACGGAATTCCAGCCAAGGTTTCTGCCATCGAATATGATCCGAACAGGTCAGCCAGAATCGCCCTGTTAACCTATGCTGACGGTGAAAAGAGATATATCTTGGCGCCTCTTGATATCAAGGTCGGTGACATTCTTGAGACCGGTCCTGATGCGGATATTAAACCAGGAAACTGTTTGCCGTTGGAAAATATCCCCACCGGTACGAGAATTCATAATATTGAGCTTAAGCAGAACAAAGGTGGACAGATTGTCAGGAGTGCCGGCGGATACGCACGGTTAATGGCTAAAGAAGGCGCTTATGCCCAAATCCTGCTTCCTTCCGGTGAAGTTCGTATGATTCACCTTAAATGCAAAGCCACTGTCGGACGTGTTGGGAACGAAAAACACAGTGATGTCAGCATCGGTAAAGCAGGGCGTACGAGATGGATGGGAAAACGGCCCTCTGTTCGTGGTGTGGCAATGAACCCTGTGGATCATCCCATGGGGGGCGGTGAAGGCCGTTCTTCTGGTGGTCGACAGCCATGTTCCCCCTGGGGTGTGCCTGCCAAGGGTAAAAGAACCCGTAAAAGTGTCAGAACAGATAAGTATATTGTCAAAAGAAGGGCTAAAAGGAAATAGGTGATAAATTATGCCAAGATCGTTAAAAAAAGGACCCTATATCGCGCCTGAGCTTCTTAAAAAAGTTCTTGAAGCCCAGAAGTCCAGCAGTAATAAAGTAATCAAAACCTGGTCGCGCCGTTCCACTATTTTACCTGAAATGGTCGGCAATACCTTTGCTGTGCATAACGGAAAAAAATTTATTCCGGTATTTGTAACGGAAAATATGGTGGGGCATAAACTTGGTGAATTTTCACCCACAAGAACTTATTGGGGTCATGCCGCAGATAAAAAATCCAAACGGTAATCTGCTATGATTTAGAGGAAATTTAAGATATGGAAGTTAAAGCGACTACAAGATACGCAAGAATCTCACCGTTTAAGCTTCGGCTGCCCATCAGCGAGATCAAAGGCAAAAATGCCGAACAGGCGCTGACCTTATTAAAGTTCATGCCGTTAAAGGCAGCGGGGATTATGTATAAAACCCTATCGTCTGCCATTGCCAATGCCGAGCATAACAATGAGATAGATGTTGACAAGCTGGTAGTGAAAAATGTGATTGTTGATCATGGACCATCCATGAAACGGTTCAGGCCGCGGGCAAGAGGACGCGCTGCCCGTATTCTAAAAAGAACCAGTCATTTAACAGTGGTTGTAGAAGAAACCGTCTAAATAAGGAGGGAAAGGCTTGGGCCAAAAAGTAAATCCTACCGGATTAAGATTAGGCATCATCAGGACTTGGGATTCCAGGTGGTACGCTGACAAAGAGTATGCAAACTTTGTCGAAGAAGATTTTAAAGTAAGAAAATTTTTGAAAAAGAAACTATACCACGCCGGTATCTCAAAAATTGAGATTGAGCGGTTTTCAAAACAGATCAGGCTCAGAGTTTTTGCAGCCAGGCCAGGCATCATTATCGGCAAAAAGGGTTCAGAGATCGCCTTGTTGAAAAACGAGCTTGAAAAAATGCTTAATCCTGAAGTGTTGATTGATATTAAAGAGGTCAGAAGACCTGAAACTGATGCACAATTGGTAGCGGAAAATATTGCAAGCCAGCTTGAAAAACGCATTGCCTTCAGAAGAGCAATGAAAAGAAGCGTTTCCTCTGCCATGAGATTTGGAGCAAAAGGTATTAAAATTATTTGCTCCGGTCGCCTGGGGGGTGCGGAAATGGCCAGAACCGAATGGTACAAGGAGGGTAGAATCCCGTTGCATACGCTTAGAGCTGATGTGGATTACGGATTTATTGAAGCCAAGACCACCTATGGGACCATTGGGATTAAGGTGTTCATATTCAAAGGGGAAGTTATAAACCCTGGTGAACAGACTCTGGCAACTAATTAAAGGCAATAAGGAGAAATTAGCAAATGCTGAGTCCCAGAAATATCAAATACCGCAAACAGTTTCGTGGTAGAACTAAAGGAACACCGACTCGAGGAAATACATTGAGTTTTGGAGATTATGGACTCCAGGCTGTGGAATGCGGGTATATAAATGCAAGACAGATTGAGGCTGCCAGGGTCGCGATGACCAGAAAGGCAAAAAGACAGGGCAAAAGCTGGATTCGTTTTTTTCCGGATCATCCCATTACCAAAAAACCGGCTGAAGTCAGGATGGGTAAAGGTAAAGGGGCAACGGATTCTTGGGTGGCAAGGGTAAAACCCGGCAAGATTCTTTATGAAATGGAAGGCGTTGACAGGGAATTGGCCAAAGAGGCCTTAAGGCTAGCGGCCAGAAAACTTTCCGTGAAAACCCGTTTTGTGGAAAGGAATAAATGATGTTAAAGGCCAGTGAAATCAGGGACATGGATGCAGGTCAGATTAAAGACAAAATCGTTGAGCTTAAAAAACAACTGTTTAACCTTCGTTTTCAGAATAATGTGGGTCAGCTCGCGAATACAGCCAATCTGTCCAGTGTAAGAAAAGACATCGCCAGACTTTACACGATTTCCAAAGAAATGAATATCAAAATTAGCTAACTAACGAGTATTGATATGGAAACTACAAAAAAAAATAAAAAAGAGCTGATTGGTCTGATCGTGTCCGACAAAATGGATAAGTCCGTGGTGGTCAGGGTTGAAAGAATTGTACAGCATAAGGTGTATAAAAAATACATCAAACGTTACAAAAAATATCATGCCCATGATGAACAAAATGAATGCAAAATTGGTGACGAAGTCAAAATTATCGAAACCAGGCCGCTGAGTAAATTAAAACGGTTTCGGATTACTGAAATTGTTAAAAAAGCGGTCTAGTGTCTAAGGAGTTGAATAATGATTCAAAGTGAAACCAGACTGACAGTCGCTGACAATTCAGGCGCCAAAGAACTGTACTGCATAAAAGTTCTTGGCGGGTCTAAAAGAAGATACGCCACCATCGGAGATGTTATCGTTGTTTCCGTAAAAGAGGCTATTCCCAATTCAAAGGTCAGCAAGGGAGACGTAGTTCAGGCAGTTATTGTCAGAACCAAAAAAGAGATCTCCCGGCCCGACGGATCATCCATCCGTTTTGATGATAATTCCGCTGTCGTGATTAACAAAAATAACGAGCCGGTGGGAACCCGTATTTTCGGACCAGTGGCAAGAGAACTTCGCGCAAGGCGTTTTATGAAGATTATTTCTCTTGCGCCTGACGTACTTTGATCCAAGGCCAGGGAGAACAAAAAGAAGTCATGAAAATAAGAATAAAAAAAGATGATAAAGTTAAAGTATTGACCGGCAAGGACAAAGGAAAGATCGGCAAGGTTCTGAAAGTTGCCAAAAAGACGAACCGGATTGTTGTTGAAAATATCAACATGGTCAAAGTTCATCAGCGTCCTTCCCAGGAAAACCCCCAGGGGGGCATCGTTAAAAAACCTATGCCCATGGACGTATCCAATCTTATGCTGATGTGTAATTCCTGTGTAAAGCCGACCCGTATCGGAATCAAGCAGCTTGAAGATGGAAAACGGGTAAGAGTCTGTAAAAAATGCAATCAGCAGATAGACTCATAACACCTAAAGCCGGAGAAAATAAATGACTACGCTTAAGGAAAAGTATACCAATGAAGTGGTCCCCGCATTGACGAATGAGTTTAACTACACCAATCAGTGCCAAGTACCAAAGTTGGATAAAATTGTACTGAATATGGGGCTTGGCGAGGCGGTCAGAAACCCGAAGATCGTTGAAACCGCAGCCCAGGAACTTGGATTGATTGCAGGACAAAAGGCCGTAATTACCCGCGCAAAGAAACCCATTGCAAATTTTAAATTGCGTGCGGATCTTCCCATCGGGTGCAAAGTGACACTTAGGCGGGAAAAAATGTATGATTTTTTTGATAGATTAGTCAACATCGCACTGCCCCGTGTAAGGGATTTTAAAGGAATTTCAGGAAAAGCATTTGATGGCCGTGGTAATTACAGCTTGGGGATTACTGAGCATATCATTTTTCCTGAAATTGATTATGATAAAACTGACGTTATCAAGGGCCTCAATGTAACGGTTGTCACCACAGCCCAAACCGATGAAGAAGGGAAATCATTTCTTAAATTAATGGGAATGCCCTTTAAAAATTAAGGACCTAAGGAGGAAGATCGTTTGGCTAAAAAAGCTTTAATTGCAAAGGCACAAAGAAAACCCAAATTTGGTGTACGGGCTTATAACAGGTGCCCCTTATGCGGTAGATCACGTGCATTTATTAGAAAAGTTGGTATTTGCAGAATCTGTTTCAGAACGCTTGCGTCACAAGGTAAATTGCCGGGTGTCACCAAGTCTTCTTGGTAGCGGATTCAGATTCTAACGATTGTTTAAATATCAGCTTATTTAAGGAGATTTTCAAATGGCAATTAGTGATCCCATTGCAGACATGCTGACCATAATCAGAAATGGTGGTAAAGCAGGTTTGACCAAAGTGGATATCCCCGGATCAAAAATTAAACGTGAAATGGTGCGGGTGCTGAAGGAACAAGGGTATATCAAAGATTACAAATTTCTCGAAGATGAGACCCAGGGGGTTATCCGGGTGGCCTTGAAATATGTTTCAGAAGGCGAACCGACTATTTTTGGTATACAACGTGTCAGCAAACCCTCTTGCAGGGTCTACGCTAAATCAAAAGATATCAAGCCGGTGTTAAATGGCTTAGGTATTTCCATCATTTCCACTTCTAAGGGGTTGATGACCGACATACAGGCAAAAGAAGCAAAGGTCGGCGGTGAAATTCTTTGTAACGTTTGGTAAGACAGGAGCGATAAGATGTCCAGAATAGGAAAAAAGCCGGTTCAGCTTCCAGATAAGGTTCAGATTACCCTTGATGGGGATACCATCAATGTCAAAGGGCCTAAAGGCAGTCTTGACCGTAAGCTGCATCCGGCAGTCAATATTGAAATTGATAACCAGGTGTTGAATGTAACCACCGACACCTCTGATAAAAAGAAAGTGGCGCTACAGGGTCTTTTCAGGTCTCTTATTTTTAATATGGTACATGGTGTCACCCAAGGTTATGAAAAAAAACTGATACTTTCCGGCATTGGTTACCGGGCTGAGACGAAAGGAAAAAATTTGGTGCTGTCTGTCGGGTATTCCAATCCTGTGGACTTTGCCCTTCCTGATGGTGTAACTGCTGCGGTGGATAAAAACGTCGAAGTTACCCTTAGCTGTATTGATAAAGAGCTTCTGGGGCAGGCTGCAGCAAATATTCGAGCTGTTAGACCTCCCGAGCCTTATAAAGGCAAAGGCATTATGTATGCTGACGAAAGAATTATCAGAAAAGCAGGTAAGACTGCTGGCAAAGATTAAAAGGTAGGGAATATCGACTATGGCAAATACATCACCAAGGCTGGTTGCACGGCTTAAAAGAAAAAAACGGATTAGAAAAAATATATTTGGTAATCAGGAACGTCCTCGACTTAGCGTTTTCAGAACCGCCAAACATATTTACGCCCAGATTATAGACGACACTAAAGGCATGACACTGGTTGCCGCATCAACCCTTGACAAAGAATACAAAGATGCGCCTGTTGAGGGGAAAAAACAGGATGTTGCAAAGGCTGTGGGTAACCTTATCGGCAAAAGGGCAATGGATAAAGGAATTACAAAGGTTGTTTTTGACCGGAATGGGTTTCTTTTTCACGGACGCGTAAAAGCACTTTCAGACGGGGCCCGGGAAGCCGGACTTGAATTCTAAATTAAGGAGGAACATCCTTGGCAAGACAACAACAGCAGATGGAAGATACAGGGCTGATCGATAAGGTCGTCAGAATTAACCGTGTTGCGAAGGTCGTTAAAGGTGGCCGGAATTTTACCTTTACTGCCTTGGTGGTCGTCGGTGATGGCGAAGGCAGCGTGGGATACGGACTGGGAAAGGCTAAAGAAGTCCCTGAAGCCATTAGAAAGGGAATGGAAAAAGCCAAACGAAATATGAAAAAAGTTTCAATCCTGAACGGCACGGTGCCCTTTGAAGTTTTGGGGCACGCCGGATCCGGCCGGGTCCTTCTCAAACCGGCTTCTCCCGGTACAGGGCTGATTGCCGGCGGTGGTATTCGTGCGGTCCTTGAAGCAGCCGGTGTAACCGATATTTTAACCAAGTGTATTGGTTCACACAACACCCAGAACATTGTAAGAGCCACCATGGCCGGCCTCCAGTCTTTGTGTACCAAGGAGGACGTTGCCAAAAGACGCGGGCTTAACCCTGAAGAAATATAAAGAGGCGAACAATGGCTGATAAAATTAAGATTACGCAAATAAGAAGCGCCATCGGTCGTCCTGCAAAGCATGGACGGATTATACGCTCCTTGGGCATTAAACGGATGCATCACACTGTGGAGCACGATAATACCCCTGTGATTATGGGGCAGGTGAAAAAGGTGTCACACCTGGTGAAAGTAGAGGAGGTTTAGGATGCAGTTACATGATCTGGCTCCTGCGCCCGGCAGCAGAAAAAATAGAAAAAGAGTCGGGCGTGGGCCCGGTTCTGGTATGGGTAAAACATCTACCAGAGGCCATAAAGGCCTTAAGGCGCGTTCCGGGGGATCTGTTCGTCCCGGTTTTGAAGGTGGTCAAATGCCTATTTACAGGCGGCTGCCAAAACGTGGTTTTAAAAATTATATGTTTAAAACCCATAATGCAGTTCTCAATGTCAAAGATCTTGATCGGTTTGATGATGGTGCGCAAATTACTGAGGCCGTTCTCAGAGAAGCCGGTCTTGTTAAAGGATCTGCGAATGGTATTAAACTGCTTGGAAATGGTGAGGTAACCAAGAAGTTTATCTTGCAAAATATTTTGGTTTCCCAGAGTGCCAAAGAAAAAATTGAAGCTGCCGGCGGCAGCATAGAATAAGCATAACGGTATAAGGAAAAGTTCCAATGATCCACAATAGCTACCAGAATATGCTCAAACTGCCGGAGCTGAAACGTAAAATATTGATAACGCTTGCCTTGCTTTTTGTTTACAGGGTCGGGGTGCATGTCCCGACACCCGGTATTGACGGGGCAGCACTGGAATCATTTTTTGCATCGGCGTCAGGCACGTTGTTTTCGATGTTTAATATGTTCTCTGGTGGAGCGCTGGAGCGGCTTTCCATTTTTGCATTAGGGATTATGCCTTATATTAGTGCGTCCATTATTCTGGAATTGATGACCGTGGTTGTTCCCTATCTTGAACAGCTCAAAAAAGAAGGGGATGCCGGCCGTAAAAAGAAAACCCAGTTAACCCGGTATGGTACGGTTGTTTTAAGCGCTATACAAGGTTTTGGGATTGCTGTGGGTCTTGAATCTATGACATCACCTGCCGGTATTCCCATTGTACCTTATGCCGGCTGGGGATTTAGACTGATTACCATTATCACCCTGACTGCAGGAACTGCATTTATCATGTGGCTTGGTGAGCAGATTACCGAAAGGGGGATCGGTAATGGTATTTCTTTAATTATTTTTGCCGGTATTGTCGCCAATATGCCGTCTGCAGGTATTAAGATGGGACGGCTTTTGAGTACGGGTGAGATGGGGTTGTTTTCTACCCTCATTCTGATTGTATTGATGGTTGCCGTGGTTGCTGCCATTATTTTCATGGAATTGGCCCAGCGCAGAATTCCGGTTCATTATGCCAAACGTGTGGTCGGCAGAAAGATGTATGGCGGACAGACCTCGCATCTTCCGCTTAAAATTAATACATCGGGGGTAATTCCGCCTATTTTTGCATCTTCCATCATCATGTTTCCCACCACGCTGGCCCAGTTTATCAATCTGCCCGTCATGCAGACCGTGGCCGGCATGTTCAGTCCGGGAACTATTTGGTATTATTTGTTATATGTTGGTTTTATCGTCTTCTTCTGTTTTTTTTATACAGCAGTTCAGTTCAACCCTGAAGATGTAGCCGAAAATATGAAAAAGAACGGCGGGTACATCCCGGGCATTCGTCCGGGAAAACGGACAGCTGAGTATATTGATAAAGTGCTTACAAGGATTACTGTGGGTGGTGCAGCTTATGTCTCAGTGGTCTGTGTGCTGCCTACTGTATTGATGAATAAGTTTAACGTACCTTTTTATTTCGGCGGGACAGCGCTGTTGATTGTTGTTGGTGTTGCTATTGATACCATTTCTCAGATTGAGTCCCATTTGATTACCAGCAATTATGACGGTTTTATGGGACGCTCGGGAAATAAACGGATCAAAAGCCGGTCCTGATCTGATATAGCATCATAAAGGAGAAGAATTTAGTATGGCTAAAGAAGAGCCCATTAAAGTAGACGGTAAGGTCCTCGAAACACTTCCCAATGCCATGTTCAAAGTTGAACTGGAAAATAAGCATGTTCTGTTGGCACATATTTCCGGGAAAATGAGAATGCATTTTATAAAAATACTTCCCGGCGACAGGGTGACTGTGGAAATTTCTCCCTATGACCTGAGTCGTGGCAGAATTACTTACCGCTATAAATAAAAAATTATTGGAATAATGAGATGAGGAGCAGTTAGATGAAAGTCAGAGCATCCGTAAAAAAAATCTGTAGAAACTGCAAAGTTATTAAAAGGCGCGGTGTCATCAGAGTCATTTGTGTCAACAAGCGCCATAAACAGCGTCAGGGATAGGAGGATAGAAAAATTTGGCACGTATAGCTGGAGTTGACTTACCAAGAGATAAACATGCGTGGATCGCTTTAACCTATATCTATGGTATCGGGAATAGCAGGTCTATGCATATACTTGAAAAAACGGGCATTGAGCCCACAATCAAAGCCAACGATCTGACCGAAGAACAAATCAATGAAATCAGAAAAGTCATTGATGCTGAATTCAAGGTTGAAGGTGAATTGCGTTCTGAAGTGTCCATGAATATTAAACGCTTGATGGATCTCGGATGTTACAGGGGACTGCGTCATCGTAAAGGCCTGCCCTGTCACGGGCAGCGGACTAGTACCAACGCCAGAACCAGAAAAGGTCCCAAACGCGCGGCAGTGAAGAAGAAAAAGTAGGACTTAATTAAATAGGGATAAATAACAATTATGGCGAAAAAGTCTAAAAAGGTCGTTGCCAAAAAGCGGGTTAAAAAAAATATATCAACCGGCATAGTGCATATTCAGTCTACCTTTAATAACACCATTGTTACCATTGCAGATGAAAACGGTAATACCATCTCCTGGTCATCCGCCGGGATGCAGGGGTTCAAAGGGTCTAGGAAATCCACCCCCTTTGCAGCTAAACTGGTTGCAGAAGATGCGGGGGCGAAAGCAATGGAACATGGTATGAAAAACATTGGGGTATATGTTAAAGGCCCGGGTCCTGGAAGAGAATCTGCGCTTCGGGCATTGCATGCCCTTGGGTTCAATATTTCCATGATCAAGGATGTGACGCCGGTACCACATAACGGATGCCGTCCCCCAAAAAGAAGACGTGTATAAACAAAATTTTAAACGTGTAAACTTTATCTAAAAGGATAAAGGAGGAAACTTGGCAAGATATAGAGGTTCTGTCTGCAGACAGTGCAGACGTGAGAATATGAAGCTTTTTTTAAAAGGGGACCGTTGTTTTTCTGATAAATGCAGTTTTGACAGAAGAGGGTTCCCCCCGGGTGAACACGGTCAGAAAAGAGTCAAACAATCAGATTACGGCATACAGCTTCGGGAAAAACAGAAAGTTAAACGTATCTATGGTGTATCTGAAAAACAGTTCAGAAATACATTCAAAAGGGCAGATCGTCAAAAAGGCATTACAGGTATTAATTTGTTGACATTACTTGAGACCCGGTTAGACAATACCGTGTTTAGACTTGGATTTGTAAATTCCAGAAATCAGGGTCGTCATTTTGTTCGCCATAATCATTTTACTGTCAATGGCAAAAAGGTTAATGTCCCATCTTACCAGGTAAAAAAAGGGGATGTTATCGAACTTTGTGAAAAAAGTAGAACTATCCAAGCCATTATCGATTCCCTGGACGCCATTGTAAGGCGTGGTATCCCTCAATGGCTTGAAATTAATAAAGAGAGTTTTAAGGGTGAAATAAAAGGGTTACCTGGTAGGGAAGATATTTCTCTGCCGATCCAGGAACAGTTGATCGTCGAGCTTTATTCAAAATAGGTTTATCATATACATGATCTACCAAATTATCTATTCAGGAGATTTAAATGTCATCTGAAAATCTTGCATATGTTAACTGGCGAGAGATGATCAAGCCGGAAAAGCTTGATGTTACCACAACTTCCACCTATGGTAAGTTTGTGTGTGAACCCCTTGAAAGGGGATACGGCATCACCATTGGTAACTCGCTTCGGCGAATTATTTTATCATCCATTTATGGCGCCGCCATAGTCTCCGTGAAATTCGATGATGCACTTCACGAATACAGCGTTATATCAGATATTAGAGAAGATGTTTCCGAGATTATTCTAAATCTGAAAGAACTAAAGCTCAAAGTGGACGATCCAGAAGAAAAAATATTGACCCTTAATGTTACCGGCGAGGCAGAGGTTACAGGTGCGGACATCGTCAGTCCTGAAGGTGGGGTGAAGATTCTTAATCCGGAGCAGCATATTGCCACGGTAAATAAAAATGGAAAACTTAATATTGTCATGGTTGTGAAAACAGGTAAGGGGTATGCGCTCTCTTCAGCGAATAAGGACGACGATGCCCCCATCGGTACAATCCCCATTGATGCAGCGTTTTCCCCCATTAAGCGAGTAAAATATGTGGTGGGCACATCTCGTATCGGTCAGAAAACCGACTATGACAAACTGACCTTTGAGGTCTGGACAGACGGTAGTGTTACACCTGATGATGCTGTTGCCTACGGCGCAAAGATACTTAAAGAACAGATGAATCCATTTATCAATTTTGATGAGGAACTTGAACCTGATGAATCGGAATATAAAACCGATGACGGTGAAAAGGGATTCAATGAGAATATTTATCGTTCCGTGGATGAACTCGAGCTCTCTGTTCGCAGCTCAAACTGTCTGAAAAATGCAAGAATCCATACCATTTACCAGCTGGTTCAGAAAACCGACAGCGAAATGCTCAAGACAAAAAATTTCGGCCGAAAATCGCTCAATGAAATTAAAGAAGTGCTCAATTCCATGGATTTGTCTTTGGGGATGGACCTTGAAGGGATCGAACCGCCGGAAGATGTCAATACTCAGGAAGGAGAATAAATACCATGAAGCATAGAAAATCCGTATTAAAGCTGAATAGAACTAGCGCCCATAGAAAGGCGATGTTTAGGAACATGGTAACTTCTCTGTTCAAACACAGCAGCATCAAAACCACTGAGGCTAAAGCCAAAGGCCTTCGTAAAATTGCCGATAAAATGATTACCTTGGCCAAGCGCGGGGATCTTCATGCCAGGCGCCAGGCCATGGCGGTAATCCGTGAGAAAGATGTTGTGCATGCCCTTTTTGAAGAGGTAACAGAGAAGTTTAACTCAAGGCAGGGTGGATATACTAGAATTACCAAGTTAGGACCAAGAAAGGGGGACGTTGCTCCCATGGTTCAGATTGAGTTGATCACCGATTAGTTAATTAGATCGTAGAAAGGGCATGGTTTAGGTTTAAACCATGCCCTTTTTGATTTTCGTTACGCGCTGTCAGGTTTTTTTTTATCAAGCAATGTTCTCATGGTGCTGAGCAGTTGGTATGTATCCAAAGGTTTTTCAAGAAAGGCCTGAATCCCCATCGCTTTAATCTTGGACCGGGTAATGATTTCATTATAGCCGGAGCATAAGATTATAGGCATATTTTTATCTTCAGATAGTATGGCTTCAGCCAGGGCAATACCGGTCATACGGGGCATGGTCATATCGGTAATTACCATATCAAAGTTGATTTTGCCTTCCTGATAGGCATTCAGGGCACTTTCTCCATTATTAAACAGGTGGGGCGAATAATCAAATTTGTTAAGCAGTTCTTCAATTAAATTCAGGATAGCAGGCTCGTCATCTACGATCATGATGACTTCTTTGCCTGATTTCAGGGATAAATCGTTTTTTGTAGAACTGTCTGCCGACGGAGTGCTTTTTGTTACGATCGGCAAATAAACAAAGAATGCGGTTCCACCTCCTGTAATATTTTTAATATAAGAAAGGCCTTTATGATCTTCTATAATGGCTCTGACAAGGGTCAGCCCCAGCCCTCCTCTACCCCGGCCCATCTCTTGGGTAGTAAAAGAGGAATCAAAGGCCTTTTCAATGGTTTCTTGATTTATCCCGTGGCCGGTATCTTCAACCATCAGTTTTAAAAATGGTCCCGGCCGAAAATAAGTTTTGCGCTGATGTTCAGGCTGGATATGGTCCACGGTGGTCAGGCTTACCGTCAACGTCCCACCGGATGTCTTCATGGTCTGATAGGCGTTTGTACACAGGCTTATGATCATTTGATGCATCTGGGTGGGATCTGCATTAACCATATCTTTCGTCTCCACCCGGATTGCCATTTTAATTGTAGTCGGTATGGAAGACCTGAGAAGCTTAAGCGCTTCTTTAACCACAAGGTGCAGTTTTAAAGGTTTTTTTTCATTTTCCTTCTGACGGCTGAAGGTCAGAAGCTGTTCAACAAGGTCAGCTGCACGCTGGGCCCCTTTAAGAATTTGGTTCATATGATTGTTGACTTTTTCCTGATTATCTCTACTCATTTGCGCCAGTTGGGCATAACCGAAAATGCTCGACAAAATATTATTAAAATCATGGGCAATGCCGCCGGCCAAGGTGCCGACTGCTTCCATTTTCTGCGCCTTTTGTAATTGGATCAGGAGGTTGCGACGTTCTTTCTCTGAGGCTTTAAGGGCATCCTGAACCTCAATGTCTTCCGGACACTGATCATTTATCTGATCATGATATTTTTCTATACGGGTCATGAACGTATTGAAGTGCCGGGCAAGGTTGCCGATTTCATCTTTGGCATTATCGTTCAGGCGAATGCTGTAGTCACCATCTTCATGATTGTCCAGGATTTGTGTGAAATTTTTTAAGGGTTTGGTGACGGCGCGTGACAATAGACAGGCCAAGCCTATAAACGCCGGAAGGAAAAATAAAATATCCAGAGTGACTAATGTGTACAATGTGCCTGAGGGCGTCAAGATTTCGTCCATCTTCTGAATTTGAACAAAGAGAAGTGTTTTGACTATAAGCATTAATGGAACAAAAACGATGAAAAAGGAAAATAAAAGTTTGTTCCTGAATGTAAGATTCCGAATTTTGGATAATATGATCAATGGTCGTTGATAATCCCTTAAGCTGAATTATTTTTTTATGAAAAAAGTCTAATATAAACCACAAAAAAAAGCCATAATAATTGCTGTTGAGTTTACGGTTTCTTTTTTTCGGCTTTGTGTCGGTACATTTCTGAATCTGCCGTTTTAAGCAGTTCCGATGGATTATATACGCCTTCATCGGACAGGCATGAGATGCCATGGCTTATCCGGATATTAAACACATATTCACCGGAAACCATAGGATTGGTCTCAAAATACGCGGTAACCCGTTTGATAAATTGCGCGGCACATTTTTTCCCCGTGGATGGTAAAATTACGACAAATTCATCGCCGGCAAGTCGGGCCACAATATCCTGTTCCCGTTTCAGGCTGCCCAAGGCATCCGCAAAAAAGCACAGGACTTTATCGCCGATGCGGTGCCCGGCGGTATCGTTTATTGTTTTAAAATCATCGAAATCAATAAAAATAAGTGACAGTTCGCTGTTGTATCGTTTTGCCCTTGAAAATTCCCGGTCAAGAATGCGTTCAAAGACCCGCCGGTTAAACAGCCCCGTCAACGGGTCATGATAGGCCATAAATTTTAACTGCTCATAGGCCGTGACATTGGACAAACACAGGGATACTTTCCGGGCCAGTTGTTCCAACAAAGAGGTGTCAATGCCGGGCTCAAAACGGTGGGCATCAATATCTGCCAGGTTAATACTGCCCACAAGTTTCCCATCCAGCGTTATTGGGGCGATGGCAAGGGAGCCTATGGGCTCAGTTAAGGTGACGGGCATCAGGTCATGGAAATATGTTAAATTTCTATTGGCAAGCACAGGTTTTTGGTTGTTGATAATGGAAATAAAACGTTCATGGGACACAAACGCAATCGTTGATTTCAGGCCTTCGGAATCACTGTTACCCTTGAGCTGCTTACCAATAGTGCTTTCCCGGATAATAGAAAACCAGATATGCGGTATGCTGAACTTGTCTGCAATCTGGAACAAGAGTCGCTTAAAAAAATCATCAAAGTTCAGGATACTGAGAATGCTCATTTCAATCTCGTTGAACTTTCCGGCTATTTCCTCGTTTCTTTTGAGTCGTTCCAACAAGTATTGCGGTATTTGCATGAATAGCCCTGATCCTGTTTTTATCCCCCAATGGATGTCATATGATTCAATGGTATATCCCGGGCTGTTCTCTTTTCTAAACTATGGTCTAACGGTTTGTCTTTCAAGGCTGTTATCATAATTTGTTTTAACGCCTCATCATCGGCGCCGTTGCGCAGGGGGGTGAGAATATCGGTTTCATTATTTCTCAGCAGGCACGGTCGAAGGGTTCCCCGGGCAGTTAAGCGCAATCTGTTGCATTCACTGCAGAAATGAGAACTGACCGGGGTGATGAACCCTAAAATCCCCGGTGCACCGATCAGTCTGTAGGTTTTTGCCGGACCGTCATTTACGCCTTTAGGGACTGCGGTCAAAGGCCCATGGGCGGCAATGATGATATGTTTAATATCCCGGGTCAGGATTTGTTGCGCTTCACCCACATCTGTATGTCCCATGGGCATGTATTCAATGAACCGGACATGGAAGGGGTATTTCCAGGTCAGTCCGGCAATGGCTTGAATTTCATTATCGTTGAATCCTTTCAACGCCACGGTGTTGATTTTTATGGGGGACATGCCCAGATCGTATGCAGCCATGATATTGTCCCATACCCTTTGGAACCGGTCCCGCCGGGTAATCCGGATAAATGTCTCCGGCACCAGGGTATCCAGGCTGAAGTTGAGCCTTTGGATACCCATATCCATCAACGCTTTTATTTTATCCCGGTTCAGACGAGATCCGTTGGTGGTAATGGAGATATCTTTTAACTGGGGAATACGGCATAATCGGCGGATAAAGGAGAAAATACCTTTTCTGACAAACGGCTCTCCGCCGGTGACCCTGACTTTGGAGATGCCCATGTCACAGCCGATGCGGACAATTCTTAATATCTCTTCATACCGGGCAATGCTGTCATGCGCAATGACCTTGAACGGTGCTGCAGGAATACAATATATACACCTGAAATTGCACCGGTCCGTGACGGAGATTCTCAAATAGTTGATGGTTCTGGTTCCGGCAATCATGGTGCGCTTTAATTTTCTGAAACACCGGGCAACGCGTTTTCATAATGTTTGAGCAGTGCTTCAATCAGACCGTCAATCGTAAATGAATCCGCCTCAATATTTGGGGAAAGCCCTTTTTCCCGGATGGTATCCGAGGTGATGGGGCCGATGCTGGCAAGGATCACCCCTTTAAGCAGGGCAGGGGCGTTTTGGCCGTCAAGCAGGGTCAAAAAATTGGTAACCGTGGAGGATGAGGTAAACGTCACCGCGTCAATATCACCGGCTTTAAGCATATCAATGAGCCGCTCTTTTCCCTCATCTGCCAGCCGGGTTTCATATGCGGTGACCTCATCCACCAGGGCGCCCATGCGTGTCAGCTGTTCCGGCAGGATGGTGCGCGCCTTTTTTGCCCGGGGCAGCAATACTTTTTTGCCGGTCATATCAAGGCTTGAAAACGCATCAATAACAGATTCCGCCCGATATGTTTCGGGCAGAATATCGGAAATAATGCCGTAATCCGCCAGGCGTTCTTTGGTCACAGGGCCGATGCAGGCAAATTTAAGATGTCCCAGGGCACGGGCATCCTTTCCCTTTTCAAAAAGGGTGTCAAAGAAAAATTTTACCCCGTTCACCGAAGTGAGTACCAGCCAGTCATACCGGTTCAGGTGATCAATGGCCGCTTCCAACGGATTTTTATCTTCAGGCGGGGCGATTTTAATGGTGGGTATCTCAATGCACTGGGCTCCTAAACGGGTAAGCTCGGCCACAAGGCCGGAGGCCTGGGCCCGGGCCCGGGTAATCACAATTTTTTTTCCGAATAACGGTTTTTTGTCAAACCATGTCAACTCATCCCGTAAAGAGACCACATGTCCCACCACAATGATGGCCGGGGATGTCAGCCCGGCTTTTTCAACCACATCAACAATGGTGGCAAGGGTGCCGGTTACAGTCTGCTGGCGGGTGGTGGTGCCCCAGCGCACCAGGGCCACAGGGGTGTCCGACGGTTTGCCGTGTTCCATCAGTTTTGTCACGATGTTGGACAGATTTTTGACCCCCATCAGAAAAACAAGGGTGGCATCGGATTTTGCAAATATGTCCCACTGCATCCGGGACTCTTTTTTATCGGGCCGTTCGTGACCGGTAATAAAGGAGACAAACGAGGTGTGGTCCCTGTGGGTCACCGGGATACCGGCATAGGCCGGGGCTGCCACGGCAGACGTGACACCGGGGATCACCTCATAGCTGATGCCGTAGGACAGCAACTCCTGGGCCTCTTCCCCGCCGCGGCCGAAAACAAAGGGATCGCCTCCCTTGAGGCGGGCCACGTTTTTGCCTTCCCTGGCCTTGTCCACCAGGAGCCGGTTGATTTTGTCCTGGGTCAGGGTGTGGTCCCCGCCTTTTTTCCCCACATAGATAATTTCAGCGTTTTTTCCCGCATAATCAAGCAAAACGGGGGGTGCCAGGTAATCATAAACCACCACATCCGCAGATTGAATACACGCTTTTGCCTTTACGGTGATAAGTCCCGGGTCTCCCGGGCCTGCGCCAATCAGATAAACCGTTCCCCTGGGTTGTGTCATGGGATATCAAGTGCCTCCAATATGCGTTGTCCGCCTTTATCAAGAACAAGTTTTGCCAGTTCTCGGCCCTTTTCAGTGATTTGTTCCGGGGTTGATTCAATGGTTTCTTTAATAAAGGATGCGCCGTCTTCTGATGCCACCACTGCGGTAAAAATTATTTGGCTGTCCCGGATTTTGCCGAAACAGGCCACAGGAATATGGCAACTGCCTTCGATCTCTTTAAGAAATGCCCGTTCCCCGGTCACGCAGACCCGTGTAGGATCATGGTCAAGGACGGATAAGATGTCTTTCATATCCGGATCATTTTCCCGGGTTTCAATACAAAGCGCGCCCTGGCCAACTGCCGGTACCATCTCGGTTTCCGTAAGGTACTCGGTGATCTCACCGCCCTGGCCCAAACGTTCAAGCCCGGCAGCCGCCAGAACAATTGCCGCATATTCACCGGATTTGAGTTTTTTTAGCCGGGTATCCAGATTGCCCCGTATGGATTTGATTTCAAGATCCGGGCGCAGGTGTTTAAGTTGAGAGCCCCGGCGAAGGCTGGACGTGCCGATGACTGCGCCTTGGGGGTATTCCTTGAAAAGTGTTCCCTGGGCAGATATGAGTACATCAAAGGGATTGGCCCGTTCCGGTATGGCCCCGATTGCCAGTCCGTCGGGCAGTTCGCCCGGCATATCCTTCATGGAGTGAACGGCCAGGTCAATACCGCCGTCTAAAAGCGCTGCTTCGATCTCTTTAACGAAAAGCCCTTTACCTCCTACCATGGCAAGGGGGCGGTCCGTTATCCGGTCCCCCGTGGTTTTGATGATTTTTATATCAACCCGGATGTCCGGGAATGCTGTTTCAATGCTCTTTTTTACATGGTTGGCCTGCCACAGGGCTAATGTGCTTCCCCGGGTGCCGATGCAGATATTTGATTTCATGTTTACCCGATCGTCAGGCTGCTGCTGTTACTGCTGCAGGAGCTGCAATTTGTTGAAGTGCAGCCGCTACAGGCGGAGCTGCCGGCTGATGTGGTTGTCTGAATCTGGCCGCCCGGGCCTGTGGATTTGGACACAAACCCGCATTTTGACATCATTCGCGCCAGGTCTTCGCTGCTGCATGCCGGGCATGTCGGTGTATCACTACCCAACACCAGGGTTTCAAAATTTCTACCGCAGGCCTTGCAGGTATATTCATAAATCGGCATTCTTCCGCCCCTTTATATTGGTTTATAAGTTAAAAATAACAAACCAATATAAGGGTATAGGGCTTGTTTTTCAAGGCCATGATTCAATAATTTGCTTTAAAACATTGTGGTATCCCGGAAAACAAAACGCTGTACTGCACTTTCAATAATAAGAGGTATATTTGTGGTTTTAAATATCCCTTCCTTGAATAAAAGTAATCTCTAAGTTATAATTCGAAATTACTTAAATAAGGAGATCGAGATGTGGATAAACAGACGCATGGCAAGCAAATTAACCGCTGCTGTTAAATCAAGGCCGGCATTGCTTTTAACCGGGGCAAGGCAGACCGGGAAAAGTTCTCTTTTACAAAAGCTGTTTCCGGAAATTGAGTATGTTACCTTTGATTATCTCAGGCATGTCGAAACGGCAAAAGAGTCTCCGGAATATTTTCTCAGTCAGTTCAAAAACCAAGTCATTCTGGATGAAATACAATATGTGCCTGAATTGTTCCGGGAATTGAAGATCGTGATTGACCAAGACCGGTCCGGTTACGGCAGATGGATTATGACAGGCAGTCAGCAGTTTATTTTGATGGAAAAAATCAGTGAGAGCCTGGCCGGGCGGATCATTCTATTTCACCTCGAAACTTTAAGCGCCGAAGAGGTCAGGAACAAAGGGAATTTGAATCTCATTGATTTTCTTTGGAAAGGCGGATATCCGGAGCTTTGGTCCAATCCACACCTTAATGTAAGCGATTTTTTTGAAAGTTACATCCGAACGTATGTTGAAAGGGACCTGAAAACCATCATTGATGTAAAAAGATTGAACGATTTCAGAAGATTCATCCGGATTGTCGCAACCCGTTCAGGACAGTTGCTGAATTATAAAGGACTGTCAGCCGATGTGGGGGTGTCCGATGTGACCATCAGGAAATGGGTCCATGCTCTGGAAATCAGCGGACTCATATACCTTTTGCCGCCATACTATGCAAATATAGGAAAACGGCTGATCAAGTCCCCGAAGATTTATTTTGCCGACCACGGGCTGCTCTGCTACCTTTTAGGCATTGAAAGCGAATCCGACTGGTTTTCTCATCCCCTTAAGGGCAGTTTGTGGGAAAACATGGTCATGATGGAACTGGTCAAGACCCATGGCTTAATACCGGGAACCAATCTGTTTTTTTACAGGGACCAGAACGGGGTGGAAATTGATTTTGTTGTGGAACAAAAGGGCACCTTATATTTGATAGAGGCAAAGGCAGGAGAAAGGATTCCTCCGGGAAAACTCCATTTTAACCGGGTTGCCCCCCTTTTCCGGAAGACCTTCAAGACAGAAAATATTTTGGCCCTGAACATCAAAGAAGACAAAGTGCTCCGGCAAAAAGAATATGCGTTCCTGAATCCCTTGTATTCTGAAATTTCGCTTATGTCATTTTAGGAAAAGGGGGATTGGTTCTAACGTCTCATTTGTGATGGATCCTGTAGTGCCTCAATCACACCGGCAGCAATCAAGGGGATCAGTATTTCGTGATGCCCGACAATGGCATACCCTTTGCCCCGGCCCTGGGTGGGGCGGTTGACCACATTGGTCATGGGGCGGTAATGCCGGATAAAATCCAGATTTACCGTGGTGAAATCATCCACTTTATGGCCCAGGTTCCTGACCAGGGTCAGGGCTTTTAAGAATACTTCAGGAAGAATGACGGCGGATCCGGCATTGATGAACACGCCCTGTTCAAGGTCTGCCAGGGTTGATGCAAAGGTCTTGAAATCATGAAGGCTTGCCGCACCGCAGGCTGCGCCGTCAAAGCCCGGGTGCATATGAATGATGTCCGTACCAATGGCCACATGAACAGTTACGGGCAAATCCAGGCGTGTGCCGGCAGCAATCAGGCTTGAATCCTTAAACGGCAAGTCCAGGTCTTCGATAAGCCGGCCCACAGCCCGTCCCAGCCCTGTTTTTTGCTCATGGGCCCTGGAAATGGCCTCATTGAGGAATTCCGATGTCTCTTTGGCCATGCCGAAGCTCCCGCAGGTCAGACTTTCGGCCACATCTTCACTGGTGCGGCCGGTGAATGCCACTTCAAAATCATGGATGATGCAGGAGCCGTTCATGGCCAGATGGGTAATCACGCCGTTTTCCATGAGATCAATCAGGATGGGTGCCATGCCGGTTTTGACCACATGCCCGCCCATACCGAAGCAGACGTGGCGATTTTTCTGGGCGGCAACCGCAATGGCGTCAATCACATGGCGGATATCTTTGCCCGCAAGAATGGCGGGCAGCCGGTCAAAAAAAGTCCCGAGGTCTGCGCCCTTTGTCCAGGGTTCGGCAAAATCATCCCGGGACACCAGGCTTTTTCTGTCCTTGATGGAATAGGTGGAGAGCTTTGAGTAGTCCAGTTTTAGGTGGTCCGGTTCTGAGCAATACAGGGGGGGCTGCCCGGTCCCTTTCTTATTGGTCACGGAACAGCATCCTTTCGGCAAGATCGCAAAGAATATGAGCCAGGGTGATATGAACCTCCTGGATACGGGCGGTTACGGGACTGTCCACACAAAAGGCCATATCACTGATCTCTTTCAGCTTTCCCCCGGCCCCGGAGAATCCTACCAGGGTCAGTCCCTGATCCTTTGCCACGGCTGCCGCCCGGATCACATTGGCGGAATTGCCCGACGTTGAGATCCCAATGGCCATATCCTTTTTGTCTCCTAAAGCCTGGACCTGTTTTGAAAAAATTTCATCAAAGGTATAATCATTGCCGATACTGGTGATAATTGAGGTGTCGCAGGTCAGGGCAATGGCGGGTAATGGTTTGCGTTCCATCTGAAACCGGTTGACAAATTCTGCAGCAATGTGCTGGCAGTCCGCTGCAGACCCGCCATTGCCGAAAAGCAGGAGTTTTCCGCCTGCATCAAAGGTGCCTGCCATTTGCCGGGCACAGGTTTCAATAAGATCCCCATGGGTTGCAAAAAATTTTTGCTTGGTGTCAATGGCATCCTGAACAGTTTGCCGGATCAACGCTTTCATGCGCTTTATGTCCTTTATGGTAAAATAAAATACTTAATGATTTCGTTCATAACATCGGGAATCAGGCGGATTTGATGGAAAGATCCTGATTTGTTTCTTTAATCCGGTCCTGGATATTTTGAATTTTTTCAAGATTCTGTTTATATTGTTTATTTTCAGGGTCCAGGTCCAAGCTTTTTTGGGCAAAGCTTAACGCAATGGACAGGTTCTTTTTCTGTAACGCCATGGCCCGGGCATAGCCGGATAACGCCTTGGGATCATTGGGGTTTAGTTTTACGGCCTGGTTAAACTGGGCTGCGGCGCCTGCGTAATCTTCTCTCGCCAGAAAGAGCTGGCCTTTGATTCTAAAAGCCGTGCCGGATTCGGGTTTAAGCCGGATGGCGGCATCCAGGTGGGGCATGGCCAGGTCAAATTCGTTTTCTTTGAAGAGAAGATGACCCAACAGCAGCTCAATTTCAAATACATCAGGATTGATCGCATGGGCTTTTCTAAGGTAGGCTAAAGCGGAATCGTTTCTTTCATTGATCCGGTGGATCAGGCCGATGTTGTGAATGACCATCACCTCTTCGGGATTGATATTGCGGGCCTTTTCAAAGAATTCCATGGCTTTGTCCAGGCAGGCATCCACCCCAAACGCGACGCCCAGACTATTGAGCAGGTTGATATCGACCGGGGCAATGGAAAGCCCTTTTTCGTATTCAGTGATGGCTGCGTCAATATTGTTGAGCTGGAACAGCCTGTCACCACTGATATTCAGGGACAGGCCGTCAAATTCAACCGTATGGCCGGGGCCGAAAAATGCGGCATGATCCAGGGCCTTGAGCGCACATCCCGCCATCTCTTCAACCGGGAAATTATGAAAAGGGAAAGCAATTGCCCCCATGATCAGTTCGGCATTCAGGGCCTGGGAAATTTTGTCATTGAGCAGACCAAGCAGTTTTTTACCTTGGTCAGCAGTTTTATAATTCCAAAATACAAAAATGGCAGTGAACGGGTCTAAGCATTCCCAGATGCCTTTGTCGTCATCCAGGACTGAATGAAAACAGGCGTGAAAAATCTCATTTGCTTTATCAATGGTTTCTTCCGACGCTGCCGGATCAATTTGTATGGCCACCGTGGTAAATGTCTGCAGAGATGCGCAGGTATCGGCGATACGCCGGGAAAAAATTTTGAATTCCTTTGACGGCTGTGTGAGCAGGTCCGAATAATAAACGTCCGGGGGCCTGAGATCAGGGGCGTCTCCGTTTTTTTTTAGAAACCGGATCTCTTTTGCAATGAATTTGAGCATCATAATGAATTTATCAGTTTTTTTAAGATGTTGGCAAGGAGTTTATCCTGTCCGGGTTGAAGTGTTCTAGGGTCAATGATGAAGCAATCATCCTCAATGCGTCCCATCACGGCCGGATCAAAGGCCCGCAGTTTCTTGTCCAGGGCTGTTACGGACATGGTTTTGGGCCGTATGGTCAAGCATCGGGTGGGCAAGGTCAGTCCGGGATAGGAACCGCCGCCCGGCCTGGACGTCATATCTGCCAGGGCAAGTTCCGCCTGGTTTCCCACAGCTTCTGTGACCCGTGAAAACAGAACGTCTGCATCCCGGCTGATCTGTTCATAGGACAACGTCAACATCCTTAGTGTGGGAATTTTTTCCACAGCCATCCGGGTGTCCCGGTACAGTTTGAGTGTTGCTTCCAAACCGGCCAGGGTCATCTTGTCAATGCGCAGGGCCCGGGTCAGGGGGTTGGCCTTGATCTGGTCCAGGCACTGTTTTGTACCGACAATAATGCCGGCCTGGGGACCGCCTAGAAGCTTGTCTCCGCTGAAGGTGACCACGTCGGCACCCGAAGCCACCTGTTTAAATACCGGGGGTTCGGAAGGCAATCCAAATGCACTGAAATCAATCAGCGTGCCCGATCCCAGGTCTTCCATCACCGGAATGCCGTGGGTTTTTCCAATATCCACCAGTTCCTTGAGCGAAACCGATGCGGTGAAGCCCTCAATTTTATAATTGGAGGTATGCACCTTGAGTAAAAGCCCTGTCTCTTCGGTAACGGCATTGACGTAATCATCGGGGTGGGTGCGGTTGGTGGTGCCTACTTCCTTTAAAATACACCCGCTTTTTATCATGACGTCCGGTACCCTGAAGGCGCCGCCGATCTCCACAAGCTCTCCTCTGGAGACAATGACCTGGCGTCCCTGGGCAAGGGTATTTAAGGCCAGCAGAACGGCACCGGCATTGTTGTTTACGGCCATGGCTGCTTGCGCGCCGGTCAATTCGCAGATCAGCGCTTCAATTGCCGCGTAGCGAATGCCGCGCTTGCCCGTCGCAAGATCAAGCTCAAGGTTGGAATAGGCGGATGAGACCGCCATGATATTATCTAAGGCATCCCGGCAGAGCAAGGCCCTGCCAAGATTGGTGTGCAGGACTACGCCGGTGGCGTTGATCAACGGGGTAAGCCGGTTTTTCATTTTTTGGCCGGCAAACAAGGCCGCCTGCTTTAGTATGGCTTCATCACTGATTGTTACAGGTTTGTCTGCAAGGATTTGTTTGCGGATATTGTCAATGGCCCTTCGTACGGATTCAAGCACGAGGCGGCGCGGTATCCGTGTAAATCGGTCATCTGTTTCGGTAAGGGTCAAAATATGATCTACACCGGGCAGGGATTTTAATTGTAAATGCGTATCAGGTCTTGGTTGTTCCATGGGGCGAATCCTGTATCAGTATATCCAGGGGCAGATCGTCGATGTACCGGGCCAGGGCTGCACCGTCCAGATCCATTTTTTTGATGATGGGTTCCAGGTGCAGGGCATCTATGTTATCAATATCAAACCCTGCGAAAAATTTTTCCATGATCCGGTCTGCCAGATAGACAATTTCCACCAGCTGTGAGTCGACTTGGGCATCTTCAGGGGTATGGTGGCAGCGGATGACTTCGGTCAATGCGTCTGAAAAGCCCCATTTTTCCGCCAGGATCACGCCGGCCCGGCAGTGGTCGAAGCCCAATACTTTTTCTTCGGATTGGAGGATACTTTGCTTGTCATTTCCCAAAGTCCGAAAAAAAAACGGTAAACAGTCTGATATATGCTGATCCAGGACGACCTTGCCGATGTCGTGCAGCAGGCCTGCCGTGTACGCTGACCAGGGATGTGCAACCCCGGTTTCCTTTGCCAGCCGTTCTGCAAGGCAGGCCACACCCACGGTATGGGAAAAAAGCCCGCCTTTGCATAGGGAGTAGCCTGATGGCCCGATCTGCTTGAAATAGCTTTCAATGGCCGTTGTTATTACACTTCTGACCAGTTTCTCCTTGCCAAGTATCAGCACCGCATCCTTGAGCGAGTCAATTTTTATGGTACCCGAGAAAAGAACGGAATTACACATTTGCAATGTCCGGGCAGACAGCACTTGGTCCTGGGACAGTTCCTGTATAATATCATTAATACTGTAGCTGCTCTGGTTGAACATTCTAAAAATTTTCAGTGCGGTCTGGGGGATCGGCTGGAGATTGTCAATGGTGTCCATGATGGCTTCAGAACCTGAAATCGGTGCCATGGCGCCCGGGACAATGGTTGTCTCCCATAGCGGTATAATTTTTGTTTCACCGGTCAACATCTCCAGCTCAAGGGTGCAGGCGAAAAAACCACCGGTCTCAGAGCTGAGGATTTCAATACCTTGCTCTTTTAATATAGTTACCAACTCCATAGAGAAATATAGAGATTGGTCTTAAACAGGTTGATTGACTGTCAGCGGCGAACCACCTATCTCTCGAAGCGTATAGCTCAGTTCTAACCTGTCGGATGCACTACGAGCATCCGGAAACCGCTTAAAACAAAAACGGTTTCATTTTGCGAAAATCTGTTAAGTCCTTTAGCTCAACATTTCCAAAACGTTTGGCTATGTTTTTGCCAGCATTAACATTCGCATTATCGGTATAATAGGCGTATTTTACTCTATTGTCAACTATTTTATGTTATATTTTATATGGAACTTCACGATACCTGTCGACGCATATTTTTCCGGGGTGCTGGATTGAAAATCCGTATTTTCTAATGGGGAGGGCAAAAGGATATGGATCAGTCCACCGGCTTTGCGCTTTGGGTCATACAGTGCCAGGCCCAGGCAGGTTCCAAGGATCGCCTGGAATTTCCGAGGTGATTTTTTTCCAACCCTGAGGCGGCCTGTGGGAATGTACTCGTTTTGTATATGGTTCATTAAATACAGATATTGATTTTTGTTAAAATCCCTTAATATCATTAATAGACATTATACCTATTTTTCATAACCTATTGATTTTATTGGGAAGTTGATTTTTGCAAATCTAATAAAATCAAGCACTTAGCTAAAATCGGTATAATGTCTAATGTGTTAAAGGTTTCAACCTTAATTTAAGAGTATAGGAATTTCCATTTCCCAGCACCCAGCACCCAGCACCCAGCACCCAGTACCTACCAGCCCGCCCAAAGGGCGCTAATTTAATTAAGGAAAAATAACCTCTTTGCCATTATGGATGGCGGTGCGGTTTCGACCCTTCTCCTTGGCTGAATAAAGGGCCTTGTCAGCCCGTGCAATCAGGCTGTTCAAATTTTCATCCGGAATGAACTGGGCCACGCCTAAAGAGATGGTGATCGTACCAATATCCTTACCTGAACTTTTGGATTGCCATTTCATTTTTTCAAGGCTGGTGCGGATTTGTTCGGCCAGGGCAAAACCGCCGTCCATTTTGGTTTCGGGCAATGCCATGATAAATTCTTCGCCGCCGAATCTGCCGGCAATATCCTTGCCTTTGATATGTTTCTGTAAAAGCCTGGACAGCAGTTTGAGTACATTATCCCCGGTGATATGGCCATAGTTATCATTTATTCGTTTAAACCGGTCGAGGTCTGCAATGATCAGTGTTAAGGGGGTGGTCTTTGCCTGGGCCTCTTTTATGGGTTTTACCATGGCATCCTCAAAACCACGGCGGTTGAGAAGCCCTGTGAGCATATCCGTTTTTGCCGCTTCCCTCAATTTTTTAAGTTCCAGTGTCAGCGCATCAAGTTCGCTGATGGTCTTGTGAACATTTTTTTTAACCTCGGTGTTGCCATCAATGATCCGCTGGGTTTCCAAAATAATATCCCTGCAAATATTTTTGATATCCGATTGGTTTGACGCATTGTTCAAATCTTCAATCCGGGCTTTGAGGTTGTCTCTCTGCCGACCCATACGGTTTCCGGCCTCGTTAAGGCACGAGGTCATTCCGTTAAGAAGGTTTTCTGCTTTTCTCGTTTGTTCTTTGGCCACAACCAATGGCCTGTCGGAAACGTAATGCTTGAACCATTCAAGGATCGTCTGATAGTTTATCAGGTCTTTTTTCTTGCGGGCGGCCTCGATCTCCTTATGCAGTTCAGGATTTCGGCCCGAGGCATACTCATACCACACGGAATAGGCAATTGGGGTATAAGGAAGTTTCAGTTCGGAGAGTTCTTTGAGGATTATTCGAAGATATCTTCCGGATGCTTCCAGGGAATCAGGATATAAATTTTTTAGCATTGCGTTATCTTTCGTTATTTATACTTATATACAGCCATGAATTATGGTTTACAAGTCTTTTGTCCGTGTTTTTTTAAAGGCAAAAAATGCCGTTTGTGGTAAGATCCACTCAATTTTTTATTTGTATCAACCCTAAGATTATAAAAGGCGCTTATGCAGAAAACAGCAAAAGAATATATTATTTTCCCTCTGGACTTTCCTTCCATGGCGGCGGCACAGTCGCATATCCGTCAGCTTGACGGCCGGGTGGGTATGTTTAAAATCGGTCTTGAACTGTTTATCCGCCAGGGTCCGGCTGTGGTGGAGATGGTCAAAAAGATGTCCAGTGCCGGTATTTTTCTGGATTTAAAACTGCATGATATTTCCGCCACGGTTGGCCGGGCCATGGCCCGGGTGGCGGATCTCGGGGTGGATCTGGTAACCGTTCATGGTGCGTCTTCACAAAAAATGCTTGGGGCAGCCGTTGACAATGCCGGAAAGACCAATGTGCTTGCCGTGACCCTGCTTACGGACAATGACGCAGATACGGTCCGTGCCCAGGGATTTAAGGATGAGTATGTCAATGCCCCGGAAAAGCTGGTGCTGCTGCGGGCCCGGATGGCCCTGGACGCCGGATGTGCCGGTGTGGTGTGCTCAGGACGGGAAACCGCCATGTTGAAAGCGCAATTCGGTAAAAGGTGTCTGGCTGTTACGCCGGGGATCCGGCCCCAATGGTACTTGACACCCGGGGATGACCAGAAGCGGATTGTTACGCCGGCTAAGGCTGTGCAAGCTGGTTCTGACTATATTGTCATTGGGCGGCCCATCCGGGATGCCGACGACCCGGCCCGGGCCGCTGAAAAAGTGGCCCGAGAAATTGAAGCCGGTCTGGCCGGCGCGTCCGTGTAGGACGGCCAGACAAACCGGCATTGGCAAAACAGCAAAAAACAGCTTTTACTCGATCGCCGAGGCCTTGGTCATATTTTCGGCCACACGAATTTCCGGTAGGTTGGGTTGAGGAACGAAACCCAACGCCGATAATGTTGTTGGGTTTCACTTCGTTCAACCCAACCTACGCTGTGGCCCATGTTCTGACCAAGCCCATCGTCGAAGTTGGGCAAATTAACAAAAACCGGATCATCGAATTTTAATTGTTATTCCTTGTCCAGGCCAAAGGCGGCATGCAGGGTTCTGACCGCCAGTTCCGCATATTTGGCCAGAATCACGCATGAAATACGGATTTCAGAAGTTGAAATCATGCGGATGTTAATGTTTTCTTCAGCCAGCGCCTTGAACATCACTGCCGCCACGCCGGAATGGCTTTTCATCCCCAGGCCGATGACTGATATTTTGGCAATTTCAGTGGCGGTTCTTATTTCGCCGGCATGGATTTGATCCGCCACTTTTTTGGAAATTTCCATTGCCCGTTCAAAATCGTCCATGGTCACGGTAAAGGTCAAGTCTGTTTCGCCGCCGGTGCGGGAGTTCTGGATGATCATGTCCACGGAGATCCCGGCCTCGGCAAGGGCCCCGAAAACCTTGGCTGATATGCCGGGCTGGTCAGGGACGCGCTTGAACGTAATTCTAGCTTCATTCATGTCACAGGTGACGCCTGATACCACCGGGCTTTCCATATTTTTACTTTCGTTGACAACCATGGTTCCTTCCTCCTCATTGAATGATGACCGGACATGCACGGGTACATTGTATTTTTTTGCAAATTCCACAGACCTGATCTGGAGAACTTTTGCGCCCAGAATGGCCATTTCAAGCATTTCATCATAGGAAATTCTGCTGATTTTCCTGGCTTTGGGGCAGATCCTTGGGTCGGTTGTGTACACCCCGTCCACATCGGTGAAGATTTCACAGACATCGGCTTTGAGCGATGCGGCAATGGCAACGGCCGAGGTGTCGGATCCGCCCCGGCCCAGGGTGGTGATATCTCCGTGGTCATCCGCACCCTGGAACCCTGCCACCACGACAATATGTCCTTCATCCAGGGCCTCCCGTAGATTATGGCTGTCGATCTCCCGGATTCTGGCCTTGCCTGACATATGGTCGGTATGGATACCGGCCTGGAAACCTAAGAAAGACTTGGCTTTCAGTCCCCTTGATTTAAGCATCATGGCCATTAAGGCCGCCGTGGTCTGTTCCCCGGTTGCCAACAGCACGTCCAGTTCCCGTTTGTCAGGGGTGTCAGATGCCTGTCCGGCAAGGCTGATCAGATTATTTGTCACGCCTGCCATGGCCGAAAGCACCACCACCATCCGGTCTCCGTTTTCATGGGCCTTTTGTACCCGGTCGGCCACTTTGGAGATCCTTTCGATATCTGCCACAGATGTGCCGCCAAATTTTTGCACCCGTAACGCCATTGTGTCTCCCAAAATTTTAACTTTTATTAATAACTTTACTTATTATACTCTCGATGATCGAGTTATAGGGATAGATTGCTTAGCAGATTTGTTCCGGCTTGTCCAGATGGTGAAAAGGTTATTTTTCTATTAAAGTCGGCATCAAATTCAAAATGGATATAGAGATCAAATATAAATCCGGTTTCAATGAGAAGATCAGGCCATTCCACCACGGTGACGCTGTTCTGTCCCATCTGGTCCTCAATACCGATATATTCCAGCTCGTCCGGGTCTGAAAGCCTGTACAGGTCCAGGTGGCACAGACGCATTTTTCCTGCCGGATATTCATTCATGATGGTAAAGGTGGGACTGGTGATATAGTAACCCTCCTCAATCTCCAGCCCTCCGGCAAGGCCCTGGACAAAACAGGTCTTGCCACAGCCAAGATCCCCGGTCAGGGCCATGGCGCAACTTAAGTGCTGTTCCCGGATATAATGACCCAGGCGCCTGGCCGGTTCCTGGGTCTGTTCCGGGCTCTGGGATATAATCTCTTTCATGAAAAAAGCGTTTTTAACGCCTGGGGAATGTTCGCCACCATATCTGATGCCGAAAAACCAAAGGCGTAATCCTGGGCCAGGAGATCCCCGCACAATCCGTGAACATAAACGCCTGCAAGGGCCGCAGATTCTGGGGGCAGATTTTGGGCCAGGAATGCCGCAATCATGCCGGTGAGTACATCCCCCATGCCGCCGCAGGCCATACCGGGATTGCCCGTGGGACAGATAGAGACAGCCCCGTCCGGGCAGGCCACAAGGGTCTGGGCACCCTTGAGCACCAGGATAACCTTGTATTTCTCTGCAAAGTTCCGGGCGGTTTCCATCCGGTTCTGCTGAATATCTGCAGTGGTTTTACCGGTAAGGCGGGCCATCTCACCTGGGTGGGGGGTAAGAATCACCGGGGCCTTGACCGTGCCCAGAATGTCAGGATTTTCAGCAATGCAGTTCAGGCCGTCAGCGTCAATGACCATGGGTACGGATGCAATGGCCATAATGCCTTTTATCAGTTCCCGGGTCCCGGGATCCGTGCCGATACCGGGTCCTAAAGCCAAAGCGGCTTTGTCTGCTAACAGTGCCGTAATGTCATCCACGGCCGTGGCACTCAAGCCCCCGGATGGCGTCTGGGCCAATGCAGTTGTCATGGGTTCCATGACCATGGGTTCGATGACGGGCATAAGCGTTTCAGGAACGCCTAAGGTCACAAGGCCGGCACCGGTTCGCATGGCCGCGTTGGCGCACAATGCCGCGGCCCCGGTTTTGCCCGGCGAGCCGGCCAGTACCAGCAGATGACCGAAACTGCCCTTGTGGGCATTGAAATTTCTGGCTGGTATCAGGTCTGCAATGTCATGGGATTCAGGCAGAAAAATATCGGGAGATTGTGCTTTTGCAATGTGACCGGGAATGCCGATGTCAATCACCTCCAGGTCACCTGTGTGAAAATTGCCCGGGTATAGAATGTGTCCGGCCTTGGCAAAAGCAAAGGTGGCGGTGGCATCGGCCTGGATGGCTACCCCGCATACGGCGCCTGTATCCGCATTGATTCCCGAAGGGATGTCCACGCTGAAAACCGCTTTGCCCGAATCGTTGATCAGTTCAATCACATCACGGTAAATGCCCCGGACATCGGCATTTAGTCCTGTGCCGAAAATAGCGTCCACAAACAGATCATGATCCTGAAGAATTTCGCCTGCCGCTTCCAAGGATTCTTTGTCGGTAATTTCAATAAATTGTGACTGGGAATGTTCGGCCAGAAGATCCATTACCAGGTTCATATTTACACCCGCATCACCCTGGACGCGGTTTGGGTTGGACAAAAGAAAAAAGCTGACACTTACCCCCATCTCCATGAGGTAACGTCCGATCACAAACCCATCTCCGCCGTTGTTGCCCCGGCCCGCTACCACAGCCACCCTGGCCCCTTTAAGGTCAAAGTGATCGGAAAGCGTCTCCAGGGCACCCCGGCCTGCATTTTCCATGAGTACCCGGCCTGGAATGCCAAAGCTTTCAATGGTGTTTTTATCCATTTGCTGCATCTGTCTGGTGGTCACAATGATCATAATTTATGTTCCTCTTTCAGGCCATTACTTCTTTATATCTGAAGCAGGATACCAGGTGATCGTTCACCATGCCCGTGGCCTGCATGTGGGCATAGATGATAGTGGGCCCGGTAAATTTAAACCCGCGCTTACATAAGTCTTTTGAGAATGCGTCGGACTGACGGCTCGTCGCCGGCACCTGGTCCTGGCTGGTATAGTGGTTGATGATGGGCGTGCCGTCCACAAACCGCCAGGCATAGGCGTCAAAACTACCGAATTCTTCCTGGATTTTTAAGAACGCCTGGGCATTGGTCACCGCAGACCGGACTTTAAGCTTGTTTCTGATGATGCCGGGATCTTGCAGCCGCTTTTGAATATCGGCTTCGGTAAATCGCGCGACCTTTTCAGGGTCAAACGCACAAAATGCATTGCAATATCCCTGGCGGCGCTTGAGAATCGTCAGCCAGGACAACCCTGCCTGGGCCCCTTCAAGGATGAGAAATTCAAAGATTTTTCGGTCATCGTGAACCGGCACCCCCCATTCCGTATCATGATAACGGATATATAAAGGATCACTGGTCACCCAGCTGCAACGTGTAATATCGTTCATGACGGATTTTAATATGAAAGTTCCAATGTGTTTTAAATCACTTTTATTTTTGTTGTGGGTTTAGTATATGTGTTTATAAGTTAGGATACTATAATCAATATTAAAAAAAAGAAAAAGCCATGAATATATCAAATGTACTATTAAATGCGTTTTTGCCTTGTCTGCCAACGGTCTGCAGAAAAAGAATCATCCGGCGTGCCCTTCCTGATTTTAAAACCAACCTGGACAATGTCACTTTCTGTGAGGCATCTAGTATCGAAGATTATATGTCCTGTTTCAGGTTGCTGCATGATGTTTATGTAAACGCTGGATTTATTCAGCCTTCCTCTCCGCCATTAAGAATTATCCCGCACCACTCCGATCCTGAATCCAGGGTGTTTATGGGGTATCGGAAAGATAATCAGGGGGCCAATACGCCCATATATACGGCCAGCCTGTTTCCGGATAATGATGAACACGGCCTGCCTATGGATATTGGATTTAAACGGCAAGTAGATGTGTTAAGAAACCAGGGGCGTCGCCTTGTTGAAGCCGGGTGCCTGGCATCACATCCGTTACACCGGAAAGGGAACAAGAATATCCCCATGCTGGGAAATCGTATGCTTGTGTCATATGCAATGAACACCGTTCGTGCGGATGATTTGTTAATTACGATTCACCCGAAGTATTTAAAAATATACGAAGATATTCTTTTGTTTGAGAAGATCGGACAGATTTCGTCTTATTCCTATGTGAACAATAATCCAGCCGTGGCCCTTCGGATAGACTTAAAAATGGTTTCTCAAAGATTTAAAGAAGTTTATGCCAAAAAGCCCAAAGAAAAAAATTTGTACCACTTCTTTTTTGAGTCAGGATCAACCGCCATTGACTTATCGCTGGAAGAGGAAAAAGAGAAGACTGATAGATATTATGGGGCTGATATGATCAAACGTGTACTTGTATATTCAGCAACCCGTCCGCTGCTTCCCCTGATTCCCGCTTAGGCCCATGGTCAGAATTAAATCTGCCACAGATGCGCCTCTTGAAAGACTGGAGATGTCACTGGGCGTCATTCAATGATCCTGTCAGCGTTTTGGTTATTTTGTCATTGTGATCCACATGCACTGGTAAGGGGCAAGATTTAATCCCGTATCAAGTTGTACGGTCTTTTCCAGGATCAGATCCACACCTGTCCGTTGCCACTGTTCGGGCAGATCTTTTCGGGGAATGGTGACGGCCTGGTCTGTGATGTTGTGAATGCATAACAGGACAGGGGCGTTGCTTTTTTTATTCGGCCTGCGCTGGAATGCCACAATTTTCCGGTTTATGTTAAAGATGATCTGCCCGGCATCCGGATGAAAGGCCGGTTGCTGTTTTCTTTTGTCCAAAAGGGCGCAAAGGGCAAAGAATACCTGATGGTGGTGGTCGTCGGGGTTGATCAGCTTTTTACACAGATCCGGATAGTTCCAGATATGGCGGTTGACGGCCCGGTTGGACTGCAAGTTTTCCCTGCGCTCATAATCATTCTCCGTGCCCAGCAGGCTGTGGATGTAAATGGCCGGAATCCCCTTGAGACCCAACATAATGGTGTGGGCACAGAGAAATCGTTCGATCTGGAAATTATCCTCCCGGCCGTGAATCGTTCCTTTCATGGCATCCCACAAACTGATATTAATCTCGTAGGGGTTATCCTTGTGGTCATTGAGCGCCCGGGTGGAGATCCTGCCGCCAAAGGCCTTCATCAGATCAATGAGTTGTGTCATCTCCTGGCGGGAAAAATAGTCTTCCACCGGCCGCAACCCAATGCCGTCGTGGGAAGCGATAAAGTTCAGATAGGTGGTGCTTTCCATGGTGTCGGGCATGGTTTTGAGCCAATCTGTAATCCCTTTGCTGTTGCCTGTGACCATGGTGTTGAGCAGAAACGGCGGTAACGGAAAATTGTAAATCATCTGGGCTTCGTCGCCTATGCCGAAATAGGACAGGTTTTCCCGGGCCGGCACATTGGTTTCCGTGATAATGATGGCCCTGGGGTCGTGGGCCTGGATCAGGGTGCGCATGAGTTTGATAATTTTATGGGTCTGGCCCAGATGCAGACAGGTGGTGCAGGCCTCCTTCCATAGAAACGCCACAGCATCCAGCCGGAATACCTGTACCCCGTTATCCAGGTAATGGCGGATAATGGATAAAAATTCCATGAGGACCTCCGGGTTTTTAAAATCCAGGTCCACCTGATCATGGCTGAAGGTGCACCAGACGTAACGGGGTCCATCCGGTGTGGCCACCTCCCGCAACAAGGGCGTTGTCCGGGGGCGAATCACCTGGGACAGATCACATTCCGGGTCCACGGTCACATAATAATCCTTTCCCGGGTGGCGCCCTTTTTTAAAATTTTCAAACCACCTGGTCCGGGATGAGGTATGATTGACCACAAGATCGGCCATAAGCCGGCAACGATCGGAAATTTTTCGGATATCCGCCCAGTCTCCCAGGCTCGGGTTCACCGTGTAATAATCCATGACCGCAAACCCGTCATCCGAAGAATAGGGAAAAAAGGGCAGGATATGGACAATGGAGAAGTGGTCATGGGTAAATTCTTCCAGAAACCGGTTAAGGGTTCTTAAGGGCCGCTTCTCTTCTTCCACAAGGGAATTGCCGTAAGTAATCAGGGCAATTTCCTTTTCAGACCACAGGGGGATGGCTGAAACACAGCTGCTGTCATCCACGGAATCATGCATAGGTTTGAAAACGGTAATGGCTTTCCGGGCCAAGGTGTCTGCATCCAGTCCGGGATAAATGATTTCAAGGTGAGCCTTGACTTTGTCAAACAGGCAGGCTGGTGCCTTAAGGGTGGTATTGTTCATAGTCTTTCTCAACCGCGTCTTTTAAGTCATCCATAATGTCGGCAAAAGCGGACTTGACCCGGTTCCAGGCCGGGATAAACGGCGTTGTATGGGGTCCTTCAAGGAAATTATTCCCGGCGGCCAGGATATTTTCAGCAAACAGCTCCACGGCCTGTTCTTCCTTGTGGCGGTCCAGGTTCAGTCCGTTCATTAATGCGTCATTGTGGTATATTTCCACAAAATCCAGGGCCTTGCGGTAATAGGTGGCCTTAATGGTCCGGAAGGTTTCAGCGGTAAACACCTCGCCTTCCGTGGCCAGTTTTTTAAAGATGGCTTTGGCAATGTCAATGCTCATTTTGGAGAGTCCAGCATCCACATCGCCAAGACTTAATGGCTGGTGCTTGTGATCATAGGTGTCGGCAATGTCCACCTGGCAGATCCGGTTAAGACTGTAATTTCGTTTCATTTCATATAAAATGCCCACCTCAAGCCCCCAGTCCGTGGGCATCCGTAAGTCTTTAAGCACATCGGTGTCCATGGAAAATTCACCGGCCAGAGGATACCTGAAGCTTTCCAGATAATCCAGGGATTCGGATGATGAACAGATTTTTTTCAAAGCGGATAACAGGGGCGATACCAGAAGCCGGCTCACCCGGCCATTGACCTTGGATTCGGTGAACCGCGCATAATACCCTTTGCAGAATTTATAGGTAAAGTCGGGATGGGCCACAGGATATATCAGACGGGCCAGAAGGGAACGTTCATAGGTTAAAATGTCGCAGTCATGCAATGCCACAGCATCTACCCGCCCGGAAGCCAGCACATATCCAAAACAGTACCACACGTTTCTGCCCTTGCCTGCTTCCGTGGGTGCCAGATTCATCTGTGCCAGTTTTTTGTCAATGGCCCGTAACCGCGGCCCGTCGTTCCAAAGGACGCGGTGGTGCTGGGGGAGGCCGGAGAAAAATTTTAACGCATGCCGGTACTGGTCTTCGGTGGCCCGGTCCAGACCGATAACAATTTGATCCAGATAAGTGACCTTGGCAATTTCTTCCACAATATGGGTCAGGGCAGGCCCCTCAAGTTCTGAAAAAAGAGAGGGCAGTATCAGGCCCAGGGGCCGTTTTTTTGAAAATTCATTGAGCTGGGATTCAAGAACCTCCGCCGGCTGTCGGGAGAGGTTGTGCAATATGGTGATAATACCGTTTTGATGAAAATCGCCCATGTATTAATGTCTCCTTCATTACGTTAAGTTAATGGACTCGAATGCCTCCTGCCACCCATCAGGTCCCCTGGCTGTTGTGCGGATAATGGTTTGGGGCCGGTTCAGTTTAATCTGATCACAGCGGGCTGAACAGATCACAACCGCAATATCCATCATATCCAGCATGGCCTGGTCGTTGGGGCTGTCTCCAAGACCAATGGTGAAAGGGGCGGAGCCCATGACCTCGGTATAAAGATGCAGCAGACATGCCACCCCATCCTTTTTATCAAAGGGTCGGGATATGGAGATAAACCGTCCCCCCTGGACCCAGCCAAGGCCCGCGTCTGCAAGATGTCCGGTAAACGCCTCCCACTGTTCGGGGGTGTCCTGCCAGAGAACGGGTTCGGTACTCAGGCGTTGCCCTGCCTCTATGGCCTGATTTTCCGTCAGCCCTGTTACCCGGGAAAGCCGATCCGGATTCATATCTGCAAAACCTTCAAAAGAAAAACCGTATGTTCGCCGCAATTGGTTTAATATATTTAAAACTGATTTCCTGTCGCCCCCAAGCCGTTTGACCAGAAGTCCGGATTGGGCCTGAAATAAAGGATCTTTGCGGGCAAGGCCGGGAAATGTCTGTTCCGGCACCGCCACCACAGAGCCGTTTTCTGCAATAAACGGGTGGCAATTGCCAAGGGCGCTGCGAATCTTAAGTATTTCAACCAGGGTTTTGCTGGAATTAAGGATAAGGGGGATCTTTTTTCGGGCAAGCATGGCCAGCGCCGGCAATGCCGGTTCAAAATCATAGGTGTCATGATTCAGAAGTGTGCCGTCAAGGTCTGTGAATACAAGTATTTCATTGCTATTTGGTATTTTGGTCATTAGGGTATTATAGAGGGCAAATAAAAAAAACGAAAGTTAAGGATAAATTAATTTGACAGATAAGGCAATACGCTGGAATAGTCCGTTTGTCTTGACCGTGACCCATTACAATAATGGCCGGTTGCAATTATGCGACCCTTGGTTTTTGTTTTATTGCGTCTGGAGAACGGATAAAAATATAACATGTTGTGAATAAACAATATAAAAATTGGTACGGGTTTTGCTAATATTCTTTGGTGGAGCAATTTTTCAACCCTATTACGCTTAAGGAGAAAATTTATGAAAGTCGCAATCAGTGCATACGGCCAGGACCTGGATGCTGAGATTAATCCCAGGTTTGGCAGGTGTGATTTTCTTTTGATCGTTGATACAGATACCATGAAATATGAGAGTTTTTCCAATGAAAGCATCAATTTGAGCGGAGGCGCCGGTGTTCAAACCGCCTCCTTTGTGATCTCTAAAGGTGCCCAGGCCGTTTTAACCGGCAGTTGCGGTCCCAAGGCCATGGAAGTTTTTAATTCCGCCGGTGTGGCTGTGTATCCGGGGCAGACAGGTACCGTATCCCAGGCCGTGAACCGGCTGAAAAACAATGAATTAACAAATGAGACCCAGGCCACAGCAGAAGAAAAGTCAGGCATGAAACCAGGAACTGCCCCTCAAAGACCCATGGCGGACCCAAACTCCCGGAATCCCGGTATGGGCGGTGGCCGCGGTATGGGTGGCGGCGGCCGCGGTATGGGCGGCGGTGGTAGAGGCATGGGCGGTGGTCGCGGCATGGGCGGCGGCGGTGGTAGAGGCATGGGCGGCGGCGGCATGGGCCGACAGCGGTAGGACTTTAGGGCCATAGCCCTTAGATCAGTTAAACTTTTTTTATCTTGATGATCAAGTTTTTAGGGCATTTGTTCAAATTCAAGGCGGAAACAATTTTTAACGGGATGAATATATAACATATTTTGAGGATTAAAATTTGTTTTCCAACGCCGAAGTTGGGCAAATTCACCTGAACTTGATCATTGAGTTTATGGATAACAGGAGGTGTGTATGATAAAAGTAGGGATTATCCGGTGCGAGAAAAATGAAACCAGGTGTCCTTTGACCAATTGTTTTAAAACAATGATTGAAACCACCCAGGCGTTTGCCGGTTATGATGCCTGCATGTCGGCAGGTGTATTTACCTGTCGGTGTCCCGGGGATAATGTGGCGGATATGGCAAAAATTCTTAAGTCAAAAGGGGCAGAGGCGATTCATTTGTGTACCTGTACATTTGCATCCAAAACCCAAGATGGCTGGGATAAAGCCCAAGGCGGGTTCTGTCCGGACATTGAAAAAATAGCGGCCAACATCACCCGGGCCTCGGGTCTGCCCTGTACCCTGGGAACAGCCCATCTGCCCAAGGATTATACCCCGGTCACCTTTGAGTAAAAAAAACATTACATTGAAAATATCCGGAACGTTGGTTCCGGACATTTTTATTACTCGATTATTGAGTTTCGGGCTCGTAATAAAGATGCTGCGCGTTTTCATACAAAATAAATACACCATTCTTTTATGCATTGTGCTTCTCAATGTCATTTCCGCCCCGTTTTTTTCAGATTCTGATCACCCCGGCGTTTTTTTTAACACGACGTTTTCATTGATTATACTCACGGCTGTGCTTTCCGTGATAGATGACAAGACATTGTCCCAGGCCGCTTCCATTGCGTTGATGCTACCTTGTTTGTTTTTTGTCTGGCAGGCATATTTTTACATTATTGAAGAACATATGCTCATGGCCTCCGCTGTGGTTCAGGCTATTTTTCTGGCCTATATGTCTCTGCTTATTATCCTGTTTATTTTCCGGGCACCCGTCGTGACCCGGGACCTGGTATCGGCAGCCCTGGTGGTTTATTTATTTTTAGCCATGTTCTTTGCCAAATTGTATCTGATACTGGAATTGGCATATCCTGGATCGTTTTCCCTTTCCCATGAAGTCATTCGCGATAAACCGGGGCTTTTAAGGTACTTTTCCATGGTAACCCTGTCCACATTGGGATATGGAGATTTATCCCCCGTTAACGATAAATCCCAGACTCTGGCAGGCATTGAGGCCATATTCGGTCAGATTTATCTGGCGGTTCTCATTGCCCGGCTGGTGGGCATGCAGGGTGCATCTATCAAGCGGTTTTCAAAAAAATAAAATGAATAAGTTATTTAAAATCCGTTTCTTGGTTTTTAAATTGGACTTTTGGATTCAGCATGCATATATTAATGGGCTAATTTGGGAACACAGGAGATTTAATTGCAGATGCAGATAAGGGTGGGTACAGGAACCGATGTCCATGAACTGGTGGCCGGACACAGGCTGGTCATCGGCGGGGTCGAAATCGACCATCCCATGGGTTTGAAAGGACATTCAGACGCGGATGTGTTGCTTCATGCCGTTTGTGACGCCCTCTTAGGGGCTGCGGGCCTGGGTGACATCGGGGAACATTTTCCGGATACGGATTCGGCATATAAAGGGATGGACTCCACCCGGTTTCTGTATATATGTAAAGATAAGATTCAGGAAAAAGGGTTTATGGTCGCCAATCTGGACTGTACCATCTTTGCCCAGGCCCCGAAGATGAGTCCCCATAAAAAGGCTATGGCCGCCTGTATTGCCGATGTCCTGGAATTATCCCCGGATTGTGTGAACATCAAGGCCACCACTACCGAGCATCTGGGATTTATCGGCAGAAAACAGGGCATTGCAGCCCAGGCCACGGTGCTGCTGTATAAACATAAAAGTTAAGAACGGGATAAAAAGCAATGAGTTTACGGATTTATAATACCCTGAGCGGGAAAAAAGAAGAATTTGTTCCGATTAACGCCAATAAGGCCGGTATGTACATATGCGGTCCCACTGTATATGACACCAGCCATATCGGCCATGCCAGGTCCGTGGTGGTGTTTGACATGGTGTACCGGTGGCTGATGCAGCTTGGGTATGAGGTGACCTATGTGCGCAACTTTACGGATGTGGATGATAAGATCATCAAAAAATCCAATGAAACCGGCCAGTCCTGCACCGCCATCACCACCAAATATATTGATGAATTTCATCATGAAATGGATGCGCTTAACGTGCTTCGACCCACCATCGCGCCCAAAGCCACCGAACACATTGATCATATTATCCGTTTTGTCCAGCGCCTGATCGACCAGGGCAAGGCCTACCATGTGCCGGGCGGGGATGTATATTTTTCCATTTCATCGTTTAGTGAATATGGAAAACTGTCCCACCGCAACCCTGATGATATGCAGGCCGGCGCGCGGATTGCGGTGGATGAGAAAAAGAGAAGTCCCCTGGACTTTACCCTGTGGAAACCGGCCAAACCCGGAGAACCTTCCTGGGACAGCCCCTGGGGAAAAGGGCGGCCCGGCTGGCACATTGAATGTTCGGCCATGAGTTACAAATACCTTGGGGAAAGCTTTGATATCCATGGCGGGGGCAAGGATCTGATTTTTCCCCACCATGAAAATGAGATTGCCCAGAGCGAGGCCGCTTTTGGCGTTCCCTTTGTCAAATACTGGATACACAACGGATTTGTGGACATCAACAATGAAAAGATGTCCAAGTCCCTGGGTAACTTCACCATGATCAAGGAGGTGCTGGCCGACTACAGTCCCGAAGTCATCCGCATGTTCCTTTTGTCCAAGCATTACCGTTCCCCCATTGATTACAGCGAAAACAGTATGCGCGAGGTGTCCGTGGGACTTGATCGTATTTATGCGTTCCTGGAACGTCTGGACAAGGCAGGCATTACCCCGGAAACCGCCGGAAGGGAACACGGTCCGTTATGGGCGGATATTGTTGCGGCGTTTAACGATGATTTTAATTCCGCAAAGGCCATGGCCGACGTGTTTGACGCGGTCAAAAAGGGCAATAAACTGCTCGATGATGCCAATGATACACCCGGGGAGCGTGACAGAAGACTGCTGGCCGGTATTTATGCAGATATCAGGTCCGCGTCAAAAATCCTGGGCATTTTTATGATGTCCGCGTCTGACTATTTTGCGGCCAAAAAGGACAGGGCCATGGTAGACCAGGATGTGGATCCTGCCATGATTGACGCCCTCATCGCCGAGCGGACAGCTGCCCGAAAGTCTAAAGATTTTGCCCGGGCCGATGAGATCCGGGACCAGCTTCTGGCAATGAAAATTGTACTGGAGGACGGCCCCCAGGGCACAACCTGGCGCATTGAATAACAGCCATATGGGTTGAGCCTGACTATTGATGGACCAGGCTCAACTCACAACAATTAAAAAGCAGCAAAATGCAGACCTAAAATAAGCGCCGCAGGCGCTTCACGATCTTGTCGCTTGTCTCTTGTTTCTAGTTTCCAGCTTCGCCCAAGTGTCCCTAAGCGTAACAGTGCGATTGAAAACCGGTTTTTCCGGTGTACTCTCCTTTGCGTCCAGGCAGAAGTAGCCCAGACGTTCAAACTGGTAAACCACCTCCGGTTCGGCTTTTTCAAGACGTCTTTCCAGTTTGGCATGTTCCAGAATCTCAAGGGAATCGGGATTGAGGTTTTCCACAAAGTCCTGGCCGTCTTTTTCCGGGTTTTCATCGTTGAAAAGCCTGTCATAAAGCCGGATCTGGGCATCTATGCAGTCCTGGGCGTTTACCCAGTGGATGGTGCCCTTGACCTTTCTGCCGTCCGGGGCATTGCCGCCGCGGGTTTCAGGATCATAGGTACAGATCAGTTCAACCACTTCTCCAGCTTCATTTTTAATGATCTCTTTGCAGGTGATCAGGTAGGCCGCGCGCAGGCGCACTTCGCGGCCCGGTCCCAGGCGGAAGAATTTTTTGGGGGGATCTTCCATGAAATCATCTTGCTCAACATAGAGATGTTTGGAGAAACTGACCTCTCGTTTGCCTGCTTCCGGTTTTTGGGGGTGATTCATGGCGGCCAGGGTTTCGGTCGCTCCCTCGGGATAATTTTCCAGCGTGATTTTTAAAGGCCGGATAACACCCATGACCCGGGGCGCATTTTCGTTGAGGTCTTCTCTGAGGCAGGATTCAAGCAGACCCATGTCAATGCGGCTCTCTTTTTTGGATACCCCGATGACATCGCAGAAATTACGGATGGCCGCCGGGGTATACCCCCTGCGGCGCATACCTTCCAGGGTGGGCAGTCTGGGGTCGTCCCATCCGGAGACCAGGCCCTCGCTGACCAGGCGCTGCAGTTTTCTTTTGCTTAACACCGTATAGTTGATATTCATCCGGGCAAATTCAATCTGCTGGGGATGGCAGGGGATGGTTATATTGTCCAGAATCCAGTCGTACAACGGGCGGTGATCCTCAAATTCCAGGCTGCACAGGGAATGGGTGACGCCTTCCAGGGCATCGGAAATGCAGTGGGTAAAATCGTACATGGGGTAAATGCACCACTTGTCCCCGGTGCGGGGATGGAGTGCTTTTTTGACCCGGTAGATCACCGGGTCCCTCATGTTGATGTTGGGGGAACGCATGTCGATCTTGGCCCGCAGGGTGTGCTCGCCTTCATCAAATTCTCCAGCCCTCATTCGCCGGAACAGATCCAGGTTCTCCTCAACACTTCTGTTCCTGTAGGGAGACTCTTTGCCCGGTTCGGTGAGGGTGCCGCGGTATTCTTTCATTTCATCTGCGGCCAGACTGCATACATAGGCTTTGCCCGTTTTAATCAGTTCAACGGCAAAATCATGAAGGGCGTCAAAATAGTCTGATGCATGTAACGGGGTATCGTAGTCAAACCCCAGCCATTTGACGGTTGACATGATGGAATCAATGTAAATCTGTTTTTCCTTGGCCGGGTTGGAGTCATCAAACCGCAGGTTGCATTTCCCGTTAAACTTCTGGGCCATGTTAAAGTTCAGGCAGATGGATTTGGCATGGCCGATGTGCAGAAAGCCATTGGGCTCCGGCGGAAAACGTGTGACCACGCGACCATTGTTTTTATTTTCGGCAAGATCTTCTTTGATAATGTTTTCAATAAAATGCCCTTTGGCGATTTGTGTTTCCATTTAGTCTTCTTTCCATGAGTTGTTAAAGGTTTTTGTATATTGGCCGGTTTTCAAAAGAACCAGGGTGCAGGCTTCCTGGACTTTTATTCCGGCGGGTTTAAGTTTTTCATAGGCCCGGGGGTTTTCCGTGCCGGGGTTAAAGATCACCCGCTGGGGCTTGATGTCCAGAATCTGGTCAATAACCTTGTCCTGGCGGGTCGGGCCTATATACATGGTCACCGTATTGATGGACCGGGGAATATCGGAAAGTGAATGATAAACGGTTTTGCCTTCAATGATTTTGTGCTTGGGGGCTACGGGTACGGGGGTGTGTCCGTATTCTTCCAGCATCGCCTGTGCCTGGTTGGAATATCTGTCCTTCAAGGGGCTTGCGCCGACTACGGCAACAGTTTCTTTTTTTTCTTCCATGGGTTTTGTACCTCCGGTATGGTATATTTTTTATATATTATAGTATCTGTCCAGAACAAAGGAAAGTACAGGAAAAAATATGGGACTATTCAATCTGGTGTCTCCCTTTGGCCCGGCCGGGGATCAGCCAAAGGCCATTGACTATCTGGTCCGGGGTGTAAAGGCGGATAAAAAATACCAGGTGCTTTTGGGGGTGACCGGGTCGGGCAAGACCTTTACCATGGCCAACATCATCAGCCGGGTGGAAAAGCCAAGCCTGATCATTGCACCCAACAAAACCCTGGCAGCCCAGCTGTATAATGAATTCAAGATGCTGTTCCCGGACAATTGCGTGGAGTATTTTGTCTCCTATTATGATTATTACCAGCCCGAAGCCTATATCCCTGCCTCGGATACCTATATCCAGAAAGATTCTTCCATCAATGAACTGATCGACAAAATGCGGCATTCGGCTACCCGCAGCGTTCTGGCCCGAAAGGATGTAATTGTGGTGGCATCGGTCTCCTGTATTTACGGTCTGGGGGCGCCCGAGGAGTATCTGGATCTGCGGGTGATTTTGGACAGGGATATGGAGATTTCACGGGAGGATGTAATCCGCAAATTTGTGGATATTCAGTACACCCGTAATGACGTGGATTTCCATCGGGGCACCTTTCGGGTCCGGGGGGACCGGCTGGAAATTTTTCCGGCTTATGAGGAGGACAAGGCTGTCCGCATTGATTTTTTCGGAGATACCATTGAAGAGATCAGTGAAATTGATGCCCTGAAAAGTACGGTGATCAAACGATTTGACCAGGTGGCCATCTATCCGGCCTCCCATTACGTCACCAATAAAAAGACCCGGAAACAGGCCGTGGAACGTATTGTGGCCGAACTCAAGGAACGCCTGGCCTTTTTGAATGACCAGAATATGCTGCTAGAGGCCCAGCGCCTGGCGGAGCGTACCCGGTATGATCTTGAGATGCTGGAGGAGATCGGTTATTGCAACGGCATTGAAAATTATTCCCGGCACCTGACCGGTCGTGCGCCGGGCCAGCCACCCCCCACGCTTCTGGATTATATGGATTCGGATTTTCTGCTCTTTTTTGATGAAAGCCATATCTCGGTCAGCCAGCTTGGGGCCATGTACAAGGCGGACCGGTCCAGGAAAGAGACCCTGGTCAAGCATGGGTTCCGTCTGCCGTCTGCCGTGGACAACCGGCCGTTGAAATTCGAGGAGTTCAAGGCTCTGGTGCCCCGGACCATCTTTGTGTCGGCCACTCCCGGGGATTATGAGATGGAAAAGGCAGGTGTCCGGGTGGCCGAGCAGATTGTCAGGCCCACGGGGCTGCTTGATCCCGAGGTGGAGATCCGGGATGCCAAAACACAGGTTGATGATCTGTACCAGGAGATCCTCAAACGGGTGGCGGCCCAGGAGCGGGTACTGGTGACAACCCTGACCAAACGCATGGCCGAGGATCTGACCGATTACTATTCAGACCTGGGACTCAAGGTAAAATACCTGCATTCGGACATCGGCACGGTGGAGCGTATTGATATTATCCAGGATTTGCGAAGAGGCCTGTTTGATGTACTCATCGGTATCAACCTGTTGCGCGAAGGCCTGGATATCCCGGAAGTGTCCCTGGTGGCCATTCTTGATGCGGATAAGGAGGGGTTTTTGCGCGCCTTTCGTTCCTTTATTCAGATGTTCGGCCGGGCTGCCCGTAATGTCTATGGCCAGGCCATCATGTACGCGGAAAAAGAGACCGGCTCCATGAAGAAGGCCCTGGCTGAAACCCGCCGCCGCCGGAAGATCCAGGAGGCATATAACCAGGCCCACGGCATTACACCGGCCACCATCAGCAAAAAGATCAACACCTTTGATTATACGATGGCCGACATGAATGCCAATTCCGTGGAAGCGGCCGTGAATGAGGAGCTTAAAGCCTATGATGCAGATGTACTGAATCTGGAAGATGTGATCCGGGACCTTGAGGCAAAAATGAATGAAGCGGCAGAAACCCTGGCATTCGAGCAGGCCGCACAATATCGGGACAAGATCCGGGAGTTGAGAAAGATCACAACCGCCCAGCCATGATCCGTGACAAAATGGCCTTTTTTTGACATCCCGGGCCTGGTCAATAGTAAATCAAAATATTTATGATACGACCTTAAATTCTCCCGATAATTGATGTTTTAATGGTTTCTTGGGACTTCCCCTATAGCATGCTAAAATGAAATATGAATGATCTTCGATGAGCCAATCTATGATGGAAATTTTTTTCCCAAGATGTTTTCGAGGAATGATCTGGATTTCATGGTCTTTAAACCAAACGTCTGCATCTTCAATTGTCCAATGGGGTTTCATAAAAGCGATCGATAATAATATAGGCCTCCCTAATTTGCTCGGACGTTCGCCATACGCGATGATTATGCCAATATCGGTGATTTCGACTTCCTGAATGTTTTTCAAATTGCTTCGATGAATTTTGACCTCATAAGCGTCTTGATAATTTATCCACTGAGCCATGAATATTCCTTTCATAAAATGCGGCAAGGAAACCCCTGAGTCTTTAGCTCAGGGGAGGAATGCCGCCCTCTTTATAATTAAGATATTAGCCCAGGCACCCGACCTTAGCACGTCGTATTGTAGGAATAACCGTCAGATGCATGAAGCAGCCTGCAGTATTTCCAGCTAATGCCCTGTACTGTTTTGTCCACTGTTTTAATGTTAAACGAACCGCTTTTTCTGACAGCGACGCGCCCGGTGTACGTTCCAACCTTTTTGCCGGAAGTGACAACCGCCTTGACGATGTCGCCCGTCTGAAATCCTTTGACTTTTTTCTCAAAGGTATTCCCGTACCTCATAACCCATGAATTCCCCCTGCTGATACGCGACACCGGATATTTCGGGATTCTGTATTTTCTGCATGTCAAACCGAACCAACTCCATTGAAATTGCCTGAATATTGCAAAACCGGCACAACCGGTTGACCCAGGTTTCGATATTGTAAACCCAGCTTTTTAATGAAGGCGGCAGCCATCCTTCCGCCCTGGTCCGGTTATCAAAGCGCGGCTTCCGGTATCGCGTTTTCCGGTTTCTCCGGGATCTTCTGATGGCTCGTCTTGATTCCAGGTTATAGTGTATGGTTTTTGATGAGATAAATCAAAAAAAATAACAACAAAAACAGAGGTCTTATGAATAAAAAACATATAAAAAATATCAGACGGATCATCACAAAGCAATTGAAAAAAAATTATCCAGACTGGAAAAGATTGACCAAGGCAACCAAAAAAGAAGTAACAAAAAAAGTCATGAATGAAGTTGTTGGCGATTACGATTATTCCCAAGAATTGGACATGCCCATAGAGGAACTTATAGGAATTGAATCTCAAGAACCTTCTGATGGGATTCGAAGTGTCCTATAAGTATCTGAATATATAAAAAACTTTCATTCCTTGATAAGGTTTTTTGGACCATATATATTTCCAAATTACACATGAACCCGCACGAAAGGTGGGTATAAAAGATACATCCAGGAGCAATGGTGTTTACAAAATACCCACTAGGAATTCTTACCTTTCTAATTGCGCTTTCCCTGATTAAATGTGTATAGATATAATCATGTAAAAAAGGGGGCGCCCATTAAAGGCCGCGCATGCAAATAGCGCAAATAGGGGAAGGGCACCGAGTCAAGTCTACGTTTAACCCTTAATCGAAATTATCCCCAACAACAGACATGCTGCCGGACAAGCCGCAGATGTCCATGGTTATGAGGATTGGGTATGAGTGAAGGGAATAAAATGAAGGAAGAAAACACAATCAATAGAAAATATTTGTGGTCAAAGTGTCAAGAAATTGAAAAAAAAGCATTAAAAGAAACAAATGTAATCATATGCGATTCTGGCCACAAGGCCCTTCAAGTATTAAATCAACGATTTAAAAAGAAAAAATATTCAAAACCCAAAAAATATTCTTTAGAAGAGATTCCTTTAGCTGTTACGGAACTTAACAAAAAGGATTTTCTTGATGAATTGATTCAGTTTTTAAAAAATGAGGAAAATGAGGCATCCTTCATATGACCTCAAAAGTACTTTACAGTCTTTTGGGGAAAGCCTCTACAAAGGGGAATGATCAAAAAAAGTGTAAAGTACTTTTGAAGGATGCCGAAAATGATCCTGAATTTCAGGTAAGTATATTGAGGGCTCAACAAATAGCAGGGGCACAGGTTGAAATCCCAAGTGAGCTGATGAATTCAGTCAAAGCAAAAAAAACAGACAAAATTACAAAATTATGGAACGAGTTGGAAAATTTAAAAGAAATAGAAGTTTGTGAATTACATGAACTTGATAATAACTATATTGCCTTTAAAATACGAACCCCCATTGGGGGCTATCTGAGTGAAGCAAAGGCAAAAGATATTTTAGCTTTGGCTAAAAGAGATATTGCAGCAGCAAATCAAGCAAAATGCCCTAATTGCAATCAATCAATTGATTTACTGAAACGAGATAATTGGGGCCTCTTAGGATGTACGTGTGGTGCAATCCTTGGTTCTATAATTACAAATTTATCAAATTTAATTATAGAAAAAATTAATAATTATGGGATTAAAGGGTTTTACAATGCACTTGTAAATTTTGATTTGTTGTTTTGTAAAGATGAGGATATTGATCTTAATTGCTTTGATTTTTATACCTTTGAAAAATATTTAAAAAATATTAATTTCCCTAATATTAAAGGGCCGGATTTAAGTAATCCTCATAAAACGATTACTGTTTCTACCTATATTGATATAGAAGGTGACGATGAAATAATCTTGCCGACCTGCAGGATGTGTTTGTTTTCACTGGAAATTTATAGTTATAGCGGGAGTAACTATCTATGTGTCTATCCCTTAAAGAAAGATCAATTTTTAGAATTAAATGATTTCCACCAGGAACAAGAATATATTAATTATGAGATTATTAGTGCTTCTTTCTTTTGGAACAAATTGTTAAGTGCTTTTTTAGACTATTTTATCGATACTGACAGACAAAAATGCAATCTTGAGGCAAAGTCTATACTGCTTAATGATTTTCACGGGCCGATTTGTCCTAATTTTTCAATCGATACAGATCATTTTTTGCTGGAAGAAAATTACGGGCCTATGAAAGTTACAGGCACAGACGCTTTAATATTTGGTCTTGAAAATTTTGAACGTAAAGCGCAGGAAAATGAAGTAAAAAAAATAAACAGATTTAGACAGGATTTTCCCAAAAAAATAAATCAAATCAAGAAAAATGAAAAGCTGAAAAATATAATAGATGCCCGGGTTGAGGCGGGAAAAGAATATCAAGAACCAAAGAAACAACTTGCGATTCTTCTCGCTCAACACTTTGATGGGGATCAACTTCGATATCTAAAAAATTGGGATGGTCTAAAACGATATATAAATTGTTCAAACAAAGCCCTTGTTCAAGTCGTATCTATGGCTATTAACTTGCAAAAAAATAAAAATTAAAGCATTTGTTTAACTCCCCATTCGCTCATTTGATATAAAGTATTTTTAAATTTCAAGTTGCGTATAAATAGAAGAGTCGAATCCCAATTTTTGGATAATTTGTTTTTGCAGATTCGATAATGGTTTCAATGAACGCATAA
>NZ_JACADJ010000115.1 GCF_013389365.1 Desulfobacter latus | reverse complement strand
AACGGTGCATTAAACATCATTCGAAAAGAAGTTCCTGAATCCCTTAATGAACTTATAAGGATAAGGAATAGAGGCTGTGGGTTTCAGCCATTTAAAGTGCTTGCATTTTAATAAAAAAGTCTATTTGTATCGTAAATTAAATACTTTTGATTACTATTTAATTAGATTTTATAACCTAACGTTCTATTTTTATGAAATAGCAGAACAGATGCCATAATCTCGGATCACAATATTTTTAAATATTTCAGGAAGAAGGTCAATGGCATGGATACAAGTGCAGATCTGGTTTACCATGAAATTTTTCAGGGAACTGATTATAAGGTGCTGTTCAACGATATTTTAAACCGGCTGACCACCTCATTCTGATTTTGGGATAATACTGCCAGTTCTTCGGCGCTCTGATTGACCTCACTGCTTTTGGCGGAAATATCGTCAGAAGCCTCAGTCACCAGGGCAATTTCAGCAGACATATCTGTAATCGCGTCACTGCTGCTGTTGACACTGTCATTAATTTGGTTGATACCATCGGACACCTGGCCCACATTTCTGGCAATTTCCTGGGTGGTTGCCGATTGTTCTTCCACTGCCGAAGCAATGGTGGACACGATCTGGTTGACGTCGTTAACAACAGAAGAGATGGATTTAATCTTTTCCACGGTAAGGCCTGTGGCACTCTGGATGCTTTCAACCCTGGATTTGATTTCATTGGTGGCCGCAGCTGTCTGGCCGGCCAGGGCCTTAATTTCTCCTGCAACCACGGCAAAACCCTTTCCGGCCTCCCCGGCCCGGGCCGCTTCAATGGTCGCGTTCAAGGACAGGAGATTGACCTGTTCGGAAATATCAGTAATGGTTTCCACCACCTTGCCGATTTCCTGGGCCGCGGAGCCCAGTTCGCCAACCTGATCCGAGGCGGTGGTCACATGTTCCACCGCATCCTGGGTGACCGTATTGGCCCGCTCCGTATTGTTTGAGATCTCTCCGATGGTGGATGTCATTTCCTCGGCGGCGGCAGCCACCATATTAATGTTGGATGCCGCTTCTTCCATGGCATTTGCAACGGTATTCATGGCGTCGGAAACGGATGAGGAACGGGTTGATACGATTTTGGTCTTTTCCGAAGTCTGATCCGCATTCACCGTCATCTTGCCGGACAAGTGTATAAGCTTGTCTGAAGACGCGTTCAGCCTTCCTTCACTCTCGGCAAGGTCCTGGATAATTTCATGGATTTTACCGATAAAGGTATTAAACCAATGCCCCAGTTCCCCCACCTCGTCTTTGCTTGTAATTTTAAGGCGTTTAGTCAAATCTCCCTCGCCCTCTGCAATGTCCTTAAGGCCGGCCGTTACCTTTTGCAGCGGTTTGACGGCAATGGCTCTCAAGGTGAAAAAGATGGTGGCGACCAAGGCCGCCAGAACTATGGCAAAGGCGATGATCTTGACGGTCAGATCCTTATTTACCTTGGTGTTGATATCCTCCAGCTTCCGGGAGGTTATCATTTCTTTTTCTACCAGGCTGTCAATGATGTACGCGATCATTTTGGTTTCCATGGACAAAATGATCACCGCGATGGAAATCAGGAGAGCCAGGACAACCGTTCCGCTGACGAGCGATGTTTTTACCGAAATACTCATATCCTTCATACGAAAGGATGATTTGGAGTCAGTCATAGATATTCCTTATGAAGAGCCAGCATCATTAATGATTAGGGCCGCTGTTAAAATCTGCATTCAGCAAGGATTTTATCAAAGGAGCGCCCTTCTTTCGTCTCTGCTTGACCCCCTCGTTGAATGCCTTCACCTTGGCATAACCACTGCCTGCCGTATTTTAATTAACGACAAATAGTATCCAAAAATAGTTAGCAATTTGTGTTTTTTTTGTGAGGGCTTAATTGGTGTTGTGCAAAATCTGAAACCTAAGGCGGCTGAGCCGCAGAAAATAGAAACTGGAAACAAGAAAAGCGGAAATAACTATGGCCATAATCCGCCAAGCAAACAGTCAATGAAATCGGTACATAAATGCCACAAGCATCCCACCGATACGGCACGCCACTTCCATGAAGGAACTGCCAGAAGACCGCAATAAAATATCCCCGCCCACAAAGTGTGGAGAGGGTGGAAACCGATGCTGCAACGATTGGGATCAAAAATTGGATCGGCCTGGAGATGGTCCAAATCCATGAGCATTGTTGCCACCATAATCAGCGCTGCTTTCCACCAATTTTTCTTCCAGAGCAGTTTAGCGAATAAAAATGGTACCAACAGATGAAACGAATAGTGGATTATATGCCTGAATATGTCGGAACTAACTTCCATAGGAGGGAGGCAATTCAATAATGTAGATTTCAAAAAAGGTGATGTGGGAGGGCTCCTCTTCTCGTTCTTCAATAATTGCAGATGATAGCCCAGCCCCCTTAGATAAAAGTCGTAACGCTGGTTGTTTCCAAGCTGGTGATTTTTTAGTGCTTGAAACTGGTGAGACCTCTGCAATGGGCTTTCCGTGTCGAATTACAACGAATACTTCTGCTTTAGCAGCCACTCATATGCTGTCATGACCTCAACCCATTCTGGTAACATATTTATAGGTATTGCCATGTCCCCGGTTATCAATAAGCTTTTGCTATTTTTAATCCTCTTTCTGGCTTTTTCCAATCCGTTTATTTCCCGGCTGAAATTATCTTTATTTAAAGTCTCTGTGACCTGAATAAGGATTGGATTCTCAGTTTCAGGGGAAACTACAAAATCACATTCATAGCCATTCTTTAAAAAGAAAATGGCTTCTGTACTATTGCGGATACCGGTAAAAACGAGATTTTCAAGTAATTTGCCCCGATCTTCTGAAAAAGTATACCGGATACCGGAGGCAATACCGTTATCATAAAGGTAAATTTTTTTATTACTCATCTCTCTTTTCACTACTGCCGGATCATATTTTTCCACACATGTAACCATGTAGATAGAAAAAATTTGGTCCATAAGCCGGTAAATGGAATTTTTACCAATTTTGATTCCCCTGGATTTCAAATCATTGAAAAGTTTATTAACAGAAAATTCTTTTGTAAATGAACCGATGAGGCGTTTAATAAGGTATTTGACGATTGATGCGTCCCGAATCTCATATCTATCCATTAAGTCCCGATAGAGCATGACATTAAAATATTCCTGTAAAATGTTTGCCTTAAAACGACTTTCCATATCAACCAGCTCGGGATATCCTCCCCAGGTAAGGTATTCATCAAAGCTGCTCTGAATTTTCGCGCGATTTTTTGTAGAATATATATCTTTGGAATCAATGCTCCTGAAAGATAAAAATTCCGGAAATGATAATGGCATGATTTCAAAAGAAAGACTTCGTCCCCTTAGTGAGGTGCCAATCTCTTTTGATAGCATTTTTGCATTTGAGCCAGTAAGGAATATTTTCTTGCTTACAGTGTCATACAGGCGACGAACGTATTTTTCCCATTCCGGTATTTCCTGAATTTCATCAAAAAAGATATAGACGTCATCCAATTTCTGATCAGGATAAAGTTCAAGGTAGGCATCAAGAAGCTGGTCATAACCAGCATCAAAATCAAGGCGTTCATCTTCAAAATTAAGATAAAAAATTTGCTCTCTTTTAACCCCAACCTTTTCCAAACTTCCTATGAGTTGGAAAAGATACCATGTTTTTCCAGCTCTACGTGGACCTATGATTGTAATAATTTTGCCCAGATCAAGGGGGACGACCAAATGTCGTGGCTTAAACGATGGTAGCGGTCTCGAATGAAAATCCTTAATAATTGTTTTTAATATTTGCTTCATGGACTTATTTTCCTTTTTTTAAGGAAAATGTCAATACTTATTTGTTTTATATTAAGGAAAATTTCAAATATTGGTTAGTGTGGCCCGACCCCATATTGGGTATTGTTAGTGCATATTGCCATTCCCCATATTGCCATTTTACAATTTTTTCTGAACATAAACCGGGAATTTGGTGTAGACTGTCGTCAGCACCTGGAGCCATAACCAGATCAATCACAAGGAGGACGTATGCCGAATCCGGCAAGTATGGTTTTAAAGGGATTAAGAGTGGCCGGAGGCAAGACCCTGCTCCGGTTTGCCGGCTGGGCCGGCGTAGCGGTTGCCGTGGGAGAGTTGGGCTGGTTTACCGCCAAGAAAGGAAAGATTCTGGAACGGTTCACCCACTATTATTGCGAAGAGGGCAAAGTGACCTGTGGAAAAATGATTCCCGACGATCTTGTTGAGCGTGCCCTTGAAGATCCCGGCACCCAAAATATTGCTGTTGAGGTCAAATGCCCTCACTGCCCCCGGGGAAAGCGGACCGTAAAATCCGAGGAATGGCATAAGATGAAGGCGAATCGGGAAAAATGGATCTGATCTTAATTTAATTTGCATTGGTAGTTTGGGGGCGGCAGGCTCTGAAGATCAGGGTCTACCCCCCGTTTTTTTTAAATAATTTGGAAAGACCCTCTCCGGTTACAGGCTCCCCGAACTTTGCGCCGGTTGTTTTGGAGAGAAATCCGGAAAAAATCCCGCCCAAAGAACCTGATAATTGGATACCCACGGCCACTGCTGCGAAAATCGCCCCGGTCAACCCGATGGTCAATATGGTTTTTCTCAGTTTTTCTTTATCCACGTCGCTTTGTTGCAGCAAGTCCTGAAGCGCTTCAAGCTGCTCCATCTGTGTATCATTTGGCGTCGATTGACCTGTCTCCCACCTCGAAATGGTGGAAAAACTCACACCCAATGCTTTAGCAAGCTGATAATGAGTACATATTTCAATATGCTCCCATTGCCACGCTTTGACGAATGAAAATTCTAAACCATATTTTGGAAGATTTGGCCTTGGTCATATTTTAGGCCATACGGATTTCCGGTAGGTTGGGTTGAGGAACGAAACCCAACGCCGATAAGTTGTTGGGTTTCACTTCGTTCAACCCAACCTACGCTGTGGCCGATGTTATGACCAATCCCGAAGATTTTATTCCGATCATGGGCCTTACGCCTCATTTTTAAAACAGTTTTACTTCATTAATGATCTGGAACAACATGGAAGAACGTATCTCCATAGGACGTGCTTGGTGAGTATCTTCATGCGACGCCCTGATTATATGCCTTTTTTCGCCTCATCAGTATGCAAACAGTTCCTGTAAACAATTACAAACTTTAATTTGGGTATTTTTTGAAATAACTCCCAACTTTTTGACTAATCTTAATTTATCAACAGCTCTTATTTGATCCAACGTCCTTTGGATATATAAAACCGGCAAGGCCCGGGATATCATCCAGGGCAAAAACCGGGGGACATGGTTTTTCCGTGTTCCCCGGCACCCTGTCGCACACCACGGCACAGACCGTTTCCACATGCGCAAACAATGGCGTTTTACCCACACATTGCCGCCAGATTTCGATTTTGGGATAGGGTCCTGAAAGCCATCCTTCAATAAGAACAAGATCAGCTTGGCCGTAATAGGTTTGAATCAATTTTTCGGGCCGGGTGAGATCACAAGCCGGAAAATATAAGGCGGCCATTTTAGCGTTGACCATGGCGGCGGGACAGGCGCCGGCTTGCCTGTGTACATGGGAATCCTTGCCCGGCTTGTCCAATTCATAAGCATGGCTGGAGTGTTTCAATGTGCCGACACACAGGCCGTTTCCAGTGAAATGGCGCACCAGCGCCGCCACCAGGGTGGTTTTACCGGAACCGGGCCGGCCGATGATCTGGACAATGGTCTGCATGGGCGTGTCTTTAAACGGTATCCTATCCTTTTGGGTCACTTTCATTGGGATCCACAGGCTCATAATAGGTGCCCAGGGCACAGGGCCGGCACAAGATCCGGTTGTTTTTAAAAACTTCTTTTTTATCCCTGACCACAATGCCGCACCGGTCACATACCGCCTTGAAGCGTGTGGGACCGGGCATGTCCGATGCCGGGACATTGACTTTTACCCGGGACACCGTGAACAAATCCGAATCATCCATGATTTTGTAGGCTTCAAGCTGAGCCAGCGTTGGATCTTCAATGTGGGGCATCAGTTTCGGCGCAAGGTCCCGGGCTGTTTCCGTGGAAACGATCCTGAACGCCTTCCCTATTTCAAGGTTCACAAAGGTGGCAGCCATGATACCGTTGTCAATGAATTTTAAGGACCTTCGGCCAAGCTTTACGCCTGTGACATAGGAAATGGCGTCCGTGGCACAGCGGTCCATCTCCACATAGACAATGAGTTTTTTGATCTGGGGCAGTGTTGACGGTTCATCCAGGCCAATGAGCCGGCATCCGAGCATGGCCATGCGTACCCCGATCACCTGACCGGCGCACAGATGACCGTGTGCCTGTGCCGATCCTTCAAGCAGTGTATTAAAATCTTTCAACGCCCCCCCCCGGCATTTTTCTTTAAAAACTGGATTATCGCCTATCATTTTTTGGCATCCTTCATATAAGTTCAAAAGTACTTTACAGTTTTTATTATCAGAATTTTGATCGCAACTATTTTGTCACAGCAAAATACCGTGTTTATTATACTCAAATATGAATTGTGATTATCTCAACA
>NZ_JACADJ010000114.1 GCF_013389365.1 Desulfobacter latus | reverse complement strand
TTGTTCAATTCTAAAGTACACTAAAGGAACGTGCTGTTCACAGTATTTTTTTTAAAAAATAATTTTCAGCATCTCAAAAACACATTTTGATTTTACGAAGTGTCAAACGGAAAATGAAGGATGCCGATTTTTTTTCGGTTTTGTTAGTGTTTTTTTTCATTCAATATTAATCACCCACCACTTATCCTTGTACTTGAAGTTGCACCGGTTGACGGTCAATCTTTCAGGCAGGCATAAATGTCTGTGGCTGGGATCGCTCCCCGGCGCAGGATTCCGGGCGGTGTGCAGGTGACATCAACAATTGTTGAACCGGCACCGCCTTTAACCGGACCTGCGTCCAGAATTAAGTCTACTTTTTTCATAATTTCAGGACATAGCATATCTGTTCGGTTGCATCCGGGCCGGCCGGACAGGTTAGCGCTGGTGCCGGTGACCGGAAAATCAACACTGTTGACCAACGCCCTGGCTATCGGGTGTCCGGGCAGGCGAATGCCCAGTTTTTTGCTTCCTGCGGTAAGTTTGAGGTTAATATTATCTGCCGCATCAAAAACCAGGGTCAGGCCGCCGGGCCAGAATTGGTCCATGAGTCTCCGGGCTTTGTCCGGAACCCTAGTCACAAGGCCGTCAAGCTGGTCCGTATTTTTTATTAATACCAGAATCGGATTGTTGCGGGGGCGCTGTTTGAGCTGGAACACCGTTTCAACGGCATCGGCGGACAGGGCGTTGGCCGCCACCCCGTAAAGGCAGGCCGCCGGAAAAATAACCAGGCCGCCGGTTTTAAGAATGCCGGCGGCCTGGTTTATGACAGCAGGGTCCGGGTGGTCTTTGTCCACCCGGATGATTTTATTCCGGACCATTTTTTTAAGAAATCTTAAATTATAATCAGGCAAAAGATGCCGCTTTTTGTGCCACCTTATCTGCCATGTCCTTTTTAAATGCCGCCAGTTTCTCCGCCACCACCGGATCAGACACCCCGATGATCTGGGCCGCGGTGATGCCGGCATTATGGGCCCCGGATTTACCAATGGCCATGGTGGAAACCGGAATACCGGGGGGCATCTGCACCGTTGCTAAAAGCGCGTCCATGCCTTGAAGGGCACTGGAATCAATGGGAACACCCAACACAGGCAGGGTGGTGTGGGCGGCAATGACACCGGCCAGATGTGCCGCATGTCCTGCCCCGCAAATGAGTACTTTGAGCCCCTGTTCCCGGGCCCGGTTCGCCAGCTGCACGGCCTTTTCAGGGGTCCTGTGGGCGGATGCCACAGTGACATAGTAAGGGATGTCGAATTTTTTGAGCATGACCAGGGCGCTTTTCATTACCGAAAAATCGGAGTCGGATCCCATGATCACACCGACCTGGGGCGGGATGGCCATGCGTTTCAATGCTTTGGCCCCAATATCCGTTCTTTTAAAGCAGTCTTTAAAATTAATTTTGTCACAGGCGTCATAGGCCGTATTAATGGCATCTTCAACCGTATCGCCCAAGGATGTCACCCCAAGTACCCGGCCGCCGGATGCCACGACTTTACCGTTATCCATGGCCGTACCGGCATGGAATACCACGGTATCCTTAACCCCATTGGCTTGATCCAGCCCTGTGATCTCATGGCCTTTTTCGTAAGATCCCGGGTATCCGCCGGCAGCAATGACCACACACATGGCTGCCCGTGGATCAATTTTGATTGTATGGTTGTGCAGGGTGCCGTTGCAGCAGGCTTCCATCAAAGGCACGATGTCGTTTTTCAACCGCATGAGGATGGGCTGGGTTTCAGGATCACCAAGACGGGTGTTGAACTCCAACACTTTGATGTTATCTTTGTCCACCATTAATCCGGCATAGAGTACCCCTCTAAAGGGTGTACCTTCCTGGGCCATGCCTTTTACGGCCGGGATCATCACCTCTTCCATGGCTTTTGTGCGCAACAGGTGATCCAGCACAGGTGCCGGAGAGTATGCGCCCATGCCGCCGGTATTGGGGCCTTGGTCATCATCAAATATCCGTTTGTGGTCCTGGGATTCGGGCAGGGCAAGCACTGTGTTGCCGTCTGTGAAAACAATAAAGGAGGCTTCCTCGCCTTTAAGACACTCCTCCACCACCACTACGGCGCCGGCATCACCAAATTTGTTGCCGTCCAGCATATCATCAATGGCGGTATTTGCCTCTTCAAGACTTGTACAGACAATGACGCCCTTGCCGGCGGCCAACCCGTCCGCCTTGACCACGCAGGGTGCGCCCAGGGCTTTTGCATAAAGCTTGGCCCGCCCTGGATCGGTAAAGGCTTTGCCCGCAGCACAGGGTATCCCGTACTTGAGCATATGATTTTTGGAAAATACCTTGGAGCCTTCAAGCTGTGCTGCGGCGCCGGACGGACCGAACACGGCCAGGCCCTTTTCTTCAAAACGATCTGCAATGCCGGCCACCAGCGGCCCTTCGGGACCCACAACCGTCAGGTCAATCTGATTTTCTTCGGCAAATGCCGCCAGGGCGTCAATATCTTCAGCACCGATACTCACATTTTCAGCCAGGGTTGCAGTGCCTGCATTTCCCGGAGCACAGTATATTTTATCTACAAACGGACTTTGGGCAATTTTCCAGACCAGGGTATGTTCCCGGCCACCGCTGCCGACTACAAGGATTTTCATCGGGCTCTCCTTAAATTCTTTCTTTTGTTTTCTTCTATGGCAAGTTCAATGAGTTTGTCCAAGAGGACGCCGAATTCATAGCCCGCTTTGGCTGCGGACTGGGGGTAAAGACTTGTGGCTGTCATGCCGGGGATGGTGTTGGTTTCAAGGACATGCAGTTCACCGTCCAAAAGCAGCATGTCTGTTCTGGAGTAGCCTTTAAGAAACAGGGTCCTGTGGGCTTCAACCGCTAACTCCTGTACCCGCCGGGTGGTCTGTTCATCAATGCGGGCCGGGCAAATTTCGTTGGTCTCTCCTGCCACATATTTGGCCTGGTAATCAAAAAAATCATGGCCCTTGCCGGGGACTATTTCAATGACGGGCAGGGCCTCAAGGTCCTGGTTGCCCAGAACCCCGCAGGTCAGTTCCGTGCCCTTGATATATTGCTCAAGGATCAAGGTGTCATCGTTTTGAAACCCTTTTTCAATGGCTTGGGGCAGATCTTTTTCATCCGAGATAATGCTCATGCCCATCGAAGAACCGGCGCAGGCCGGTTTGACCACAATGGGAAGTCCAAGGTCTTTTAATTTGTCGGGATCCGGAACCGGCGCATGGGTAAAAATGGATAGATAGTCAGGGGTCGGGATGCCTGCCTGGCGGTAAAGTGTTTTGGCGATCAGTTTGTTCATGGCAACAGCTGATCCCAGAACACCCGCCCCCTGATAAGGAATGTTTAAAAGATCCAGAAGCCCCTGAACCGTACCGTCTTCACCAAAGGGACCATGGAGAATCACAAGGGCCGCATCAATATCCGGTGCATCTGATACCAATTTTTTCAGATCAAATTGGGGATCATACCGTCTAATGTCGTATTTTTCTTTATCAAGGGCCTCAAATACCTGATTCCCACTGTTTAAGGATACGTCCCGTTCCGTGGACATCCCACCGGATAACAGAGCCAGGCTGATTTTTTTCATACCGCTTTCCTTTGGTTCCTACTGGATGATCAGCCCTGGATGATTTTCTGCCGCGCTTTTTCGAACTCTTTTCTGGAGATCAGATCCTTTTCATAAAGTCCGTTGAGTTCCAGCATTTTTCGTTCGGCCCTGTCACCAGCGCTTTCGATAAGCTGGTCATCCGAATCCGAAAGCCGGTCATCGGTATAGGGGGAAAGGCTGGTGGCGTCCGGCAGCAAGGGATGCTCTTTGGCTTTAATTTCAAAGGACGCAAGGCCGCCAAGCAGTCGTATCTCAACAGCCCTGTCCTGGAATTCCGGCATGCCCAGCACCTCGCTTAGGGAGGAAGAGGTTTCTCTCATTCTGTGGTAAACGATCCAGGCAATGGCAAGCACCAGAATGGCAATGCCGCCCATGATCCATGGAAGATAGTGATAGATGCCTTTGAACAACACCGCGGTAACGCCGATGCCGGCCAGAAGAAACACATGGAGCAGCAGTATAAAATAGGCAACAAAAATGTTTTTAAATACTCCGTCTTTGTCTTTTTTACGTATACTCATTTTATTTTTCTCAATAATGAAGTTCTGTACTGGTCCCGGGCCAGGGTGTTGCCGGGTCCGGTTGAGCGGACCGCATCAAGCTTGGCCATCAGGTAATTTAGTTTTTTGTGCAGCTTTGCCTGATCCGCGGATGTCTGCCCGGCCTGGTCCATAAGTTCTCGTACATGGGTCATCTGCATAATATTATGGACGCCTCCGGTGGATTGGTTGCTGCGTAATGCAGGCCATACAGGCCAACATAAAGAACATAAATTCTATTAAATCAGGCTGTGTTTTGCAAGCTATTTTCTTGACACCTAAAGGACAATATTGTATCACCTCTATGCTGAATATTAAGTTAATTATAATTAGATATAAACCTATGAGCAAACCAAAAAATATATCAAAAATCAGAAATATCGGGATCATGGCCCACATTGACGCGGGCAAGACCACGGTGACGGAGCGCATTCTCTATTACACGGGAAGGTCCCATAAAATCGGTGAAGTCCATGACGGCGAAGCCACCATGGACTGGATGCAGGATGAGCAGGACCGGGGGATTACCATTACCTCTGCCGTAACCTACTGCCAGTGGAAAACGGCCAGCATTCAGATCATCGACACCCCGGGCCATGTGGATTTCACCGTGGAGGTGGAACGGGCTTTGCGGGTCCTGGACGGGGCCATTGGTGTATTTTGCGCCGTGGGCGGGGTGGAACCCCAGTCCGAAACAGTCTGGCGCCAGGCAGACCGGTACAAGGTCCCGAGAATGGCCTTTATCAATAAAATGGACCGCACCGGTGCTGATTTTTTTGCCGCCTGTGATTCCATCCGAGAAAAGCTGTCTGCCAATCCTGTGATGATCCAGGTGCCCATCGGGGCCGAGGACCGTTTCCAGGGCGTTATTGATCTTTTGACCATGGAGCAGATCGCTTGGAACGATGAAACATTGGGCGCCGAATACACCGCCGGGCCGATTGACAATGCGTTCCGGGAACTGGCCGAAGAATATCGGGACAAGCTGCTTGAAGCCGTGTCTGAACTTGATGATGACATTATGGAAAAATACCTGGGCGAAGAAGATATTTCAGTGGATGAGCTCCGAGCCGCCATCCGGGCTGCGACTATTCGCCGGGATATGGTGCCTGTGCTTTGCGGATCTGCCCTGAAGAACAAAGGGATTCAGCCGCTTCTGGACGCCATTGAGTATTACCTGCCAAGCCCCAAGGACGTTCCCCCGGTTAAGGGCGAGCATCCTGACACCGGAGACATCCTTGAGTTCAAGCCGGAGAAAAACGGTCCGCTGGCTGCCCTGATTTTTAAGGTATCCATGATCGAAGGCCGCAAGCTCTCCTTTGCCCGGATTTATTCAGGAAAAATTGCTTCGGGCGGGGATGTGTTTAACCCGGCCCTGAAACGCAAGGAGAAACTGTCCAGAATTTTAAGAATGCACGCCAACAAGCGCGAGCGCCTGGATGAGGCCTCAGCCGGTGATATTGTCGGTATTGTGGGGCTTAAAAATTCCGTTACCGGCGATACCCTGTGCAATCCGGACCATCCGGTATTTCTGGAAAAAATGGAATATGCACAGCCGGTTATCTCCATTGCCATTGAGCCCAAAACCCATGCAGACCAGGAAAAGCTTGATGATGTGCTGGAAAAATTCATGATTGAGGACCCCACCCTTAAAGTGAGCAAGGAGGAGGAGACCGGCCAGACCATTTTGTCGGGCATGGGGGAACTTCATCTTGAAATCATTATTTCAAGGATGATCAAGGAATTTAACACCAGTGTGAATGTGGGTAAACCCCAGGTGGTTTACCGGGAAATCATTACAGCACCGGCAAGGGGACAGGCCGTATTTGAGCAGGAAATCCAGGGCAAATCCCATTATGCCAATGTCACGGTGGCGCTCAATCCCATGGTGCGGGGCCAGGGGGTTACCTTTAAGTCTCTTGCGCCCGAGGAAAAAATTGCCCCCCAATATATTCAAAATATTGAGACCGGAATCAGGGGAAGCCTGGATGGCGGGTTCCTCAAAGGATATCCCATCGTAGACGTTGAGATTGTGCTGGTTGACGGATTCAGCGAGGAAGGAAAAACATCAGAACTGGGGTTTGGGGTCTGTGCGTCCATGGCCGTAAAAGAGGCCCTGAAAAATGCAAAAATGGCCCTGCTTGAACCCATCATGGATGTGGAGGTGTTTGTACCGGATGCCAACATGGGGGATGCCATTGCAGATCTCAATGCCAGGGGGGGCAGGGTGGAATCCATCACCCCGAAATCCGATATCCAGGTCGTTAAAGCCGTGGTGCCCTTGTCAAGGATGTTTGGTTACTCCACGGCCCTTCGTTCCGCCACCCAGGGCCGGGGGACCTTTACCATGCAGTTTAAAAGTTTTGATACGGTGTGATATAAAAAGTGATTAGACATAAAAAATCGTCCGGACGATCCTCTCCGCAAACAGAGGATGAATTGAAAGAGATTGCTCCCGGCTATCCTATGACAAAAATTTTACGATGAAAATTACATCCAAGTTTTCTTAAGCGACTGTTAAAAAGGAAATAATTTGAAATTTGGGCATCCTTCATTTTCCGTTTGACACTTCGTAAAATCAAAATGTGTTTTTGAGATGCTGAAAATTATTTTTTAAAAAAAATACTGTGAACAGCACGTTCCTTTAGTGTACTTTAGAATTGAACA
>NZ_JACADJ010000113.1 GCF_013389365.1 Desulfobacter latus | reverse complement strand
AAAAAATAATCATTACTTTCGGCAATGACGTCAAATTCACGGGTCATTGACCGATCAGCGCTTTTCAGTCGTAATCGGGGGGCAAAAAAATCGAATTCACTGATTCCGAAATATTCTGCGGCAACCCTCGTTAACCCCGGTGCAACAATATCTTCAACAATAGTACCCATCTTATTGGCCAGTTCACCCCATTTTTTGTTCATCTCTTTTTTGAGTTTTTCCGTATCGCTACGGAGTTCCGTTTTAAACATCCGCATTTCTTCTTTGAACGCCTTTGTGTCATTACGTATATCCTCTTTGAAGGCCTTTGTATCATTACGGATTTCGTTTTTGAAGTCCTTCATCTCGTCTTTGAAGTCCTTCATTTCTTCCTTGAAGTCCTTCATTTCCTCTGAGAGCTGCCTTACGGCCATAGTAGTCTTTGTTGTCTCATAGGCAAGTTCCATCATAAACTGCTCAAGTCCTGTGACTCTTTCTTTCAAAGCTGTATCCGACATTGGCGTCTCCTTCTTTTATAAAATGTCAAGTCTGCCCCCCATTTCCATTTTATTTCAGCAGGGCCATGATCTCCGAGATGTCTTGGGCGGCTTTTATGGTTTCTTTGATTTCTTTCAGTGTACCCAGGTCATCAATTTTGTTCACCTTGGCCATTACGGTGTCAATATCTCCGGGAAATTTAAGGGTGATACCCAGTTCGATGCCTTCTTTGAGACCTTCCAACCTGCCTTCATTCTTAGTTCTCTCTGCTAATGTCATGACATACCTCCCTGCCTCTTCGGAAATCGCTTTCTCTGCGATATCCTTTATTTGTTTCCATGATAATTCATTGTTTTCCCGGGCCGATGCCAGGTACCTGAACACCACCTCCAGATATTGCAGACCGGTGTCTTTTTCCATCAATTTGCGCATCAGTGCCAATATACCCGGCAGCTTCTGTCGTAAATCCGGATCTCTGATGTGTTTGAACAGCAGCAATATCACCCGGCTCATGATGGTGCCTTTTATCTGATCATCAGCGTACCGGTGCAGGTCGTACAATTCAAACGCAAAATCCGGGATGTACCCGGCAAGCGCCTCCACAGGGCCGGACAGCAAGGATGACAGTCGCTCTGTATTTTCCGGCCACTCTTTTCCGACATGGCAGACCAGCAGCGGAATCACAATGGGCAGACAGTCCGGCGACTCTTTATGCTGCTTAATATACAGACGCCAGATCTTGACCATATATTCCAGCACCTGGAGATGCACATACTTGTCATAATAGCTTTTGTGCTCAAACAGCACATAAATGAGTCCCTGGCTGCCGTCTGTCAAATCCATCCGGTACAGGATATCGGAATAATAATCCGCCAGCTCTTTTTCGATGAAGCTGTCCTTGCTGATCTCCAGGGTATTCAGGTCTACCAGTTTCAGCACGTTGTCCGGCAGTTTGTCCGCTAAAAGGCTGCGGGCATTTTCCTTATTGCTGTAGACCTCCCTGAACACCTTGTCATGGGGGTTGACCACCTTGCTGTTATTTTTCTCGTCTGTCATGATGGAATTTTAACCTTAAGGGGTGGTTCAGTCAAGGAGGTATGTTTTTTCCCGGGACACCCCTGTTCCACCTATCGCGGTAGGAATGCCGGTTACCCGGCACCACCCGCACAGATCTGTACGTGAAGCATTAGTTTAATAATTGACATATGCACATGTACGTATTATCATGTATTCATGTACATAATGTAAAAATGAGGAGAGGGGATTTGTGGGCAGCTATCTTTTAGATACCCATGCATTGATTTTTTGGGTCAACAAAGAAAATATTTCCAATCAATTCGTCTCGTTTCTTGATGAACAAAATGAAATGGGAAATCTTTATGTTTCGCCAATTTCTTTTTGGGAAATTGCTTTGCTTGTCAAAAAAGGTCGTATTCAATTGGGAGATGTCACTAAATGGCAGTCAAATGTGATGGATTGTTCCAACATAAAATTGATGAACCCCGGAGCCGGGGAAATGATTGAATCAGTTAATCTTCCAGATCTGCATAAAGATCCCTTTGACCGTCTGTTGATCGCACAGGCGTTAAACAGAAATTGCTTACTTGTGACGAAGGATGAAACCATAAATCAGTATGATGTGAAAACCTTCTGGATATAAAAAAAGAGGGAGCCCGGAACCTGGAACAGTATCCGGTTTTATCGGTTGCATAATAATAACAATACCGTAGGTTCTACGGGATTTTAAGCCTGTGGAGAGGAAATGAGACCTAAGCAGTTTGTTCGGGCACACTCTATGAAGCAGGAATTTCTCATCATTATGAGTAAGAAGAAAGGAACAGATGACTATGATTAATATTTCAGCAACCAGCCTGAGGGGAAAACTTTTTGAAATATTAAAACGGGTTGAATCCGGTGAGCAGATCGTGGTGACCCATAACAAAAAAAAAGTGGCCTATTTAAGCCCCATCAAAAAACATGACTGGCGCAACCAGCTTTCTGAAAAACCCAAACTGCTTGTTCCGCCGGACGAAATTATCAAGCCGGTAACAGACATCTGGGAGGGTTATATTTAAGAGGGCTGCGGGAAATGAGAAAAATACAATCGACTTTCTGTTTCTCATCCATGCCCACATTGATCACATCGGCCGGGTCCCGGACCTGATTGATGCCGGGTTCTGTGGTGAGATTATCTGTACCTACGGCACCAAAGCCCTGAAAAGCATTGCAAATCATATCCTGAAGGCTTATTATTGTTGAAAAAGTCGCCGAATCAAAAAAAGATTTCATCACTGGCAAAAACCATCAATCTCCAGATATTGCAGACCAGTGTCTTTTTCCATCAATTTCCGCATCAGTGCCAATATCCCCGGCAGCTTCTGTCGTAAATCCGGATCTCTGATGTGTTTGAACAGCAGCAATATCACCCGGCTCATGATGGTGCCTTTTATCTGATCATCAGCGTACCGGTGCAGGTCGTCTTATAAAGACAATAATCAAAGTATGATCCCAAGATTTTCCAGGACCTCTGTATTGAAAATATCCATCCCGTCTTCCCGGGTGGCCATGGCAAGAATATTGTTTTTGGTCAGATAGCGGACAAGCTCATCGGATATAGAAAGGGAGGCAAACACAGGGATCAGTTTCTTTTCACGGATCACCGGAAACCATGAATCAAGCTGGGGAATCAGCTTGATAAAATCGGATATATATTCCGTGGTGGGGGTGGATTTGGTTTCAACAACGAAAAAATAATCATTACTTTCGGCAATGACGTCAAATTCACGGATCATTGACCGATCAGCGCTTTTCAGTCGTAATCGGGGGGCAAAAAAATCAAATTCACTGATTCCGAAATATTCTGCGGCAACCCCCTTTAACCCCGGTGCAACAATATCTTCAACAATAGTACCCATCTTATTGGCCAATTCGCCCCATTTTTTGTTCATCTCTTTTTTGAGTTTTTCCGTATCGCTACGGAGTTCCGTTTTAAACGTCCGCATTTCTTCTTTGAACTCCTTTGTGTCGTTACGGATTTCGTTTTTGAAGTCTTTCATTTCCTCTGAGAGCTGCCTTACGGCCATAGAAGTCTTTGTTGTCTCATAGGCAAGTTCCATCATAAACTGCTCAAGTCCTGTGACTCTTTCTTTCAAAGCTGTATCCGACATTGGCGTCTCCTTCTTTTATAAAATGTCAAACCTGACCCCCATTTTCCATTTTATTTCAGCAGGGCCATGATCTCCGAGATGTCTTGGGCGGCTTTTATGGTTTCTTTGATTTCTTTCAGTGTACCCAGGTCATCAATTTTGTTCACCTTGGCCATTACGGTGTCAATGTCTCCGGGAAATTTAAGGGTGATGCCCAGTTCGATGGCTTCTTTCAGGCCTTTAATCTCACCTTCCAGCCTGCCTTCATTCTTAGTTCTCTCTGCTAATGTCATGACATACCTCCCTGCCTCTTCGGAAATCGCTTTCTCTGCGATATCCTTTATTTGTTTCCATGATAATTCATTGTTTTCCCGGGCCGATGCCAGGTACCTGAACACCACCTCCAGATATTGCAGACCGGTGTCTTTTTCCATCAATTTGCGCATCAGTGCCAATATACCCGGCAGCTTCTGTCGTAAATCCGGATCTCTGATGTGTTTGAACAGCAGCAATATCACCCGGCTCATGATGGTGCCTTTTATCTGATCATCAGCGTACCGGTGCAGGTCGTACAGCTCAAACGCAAAATCCGGGATGTACCCGGCAAGTTCCTCCACAGGGCCGGACAGCAAGGAGGACAGTCGCTCTGTATTTTCCGGCCACTCTTTTCCGGCATGGCAGACCAGCAGCGGAATCACAATGGGCAGAGAGTCCGGCGACTCTTTATGCTGCTTAATATACAGACGCCAGATCTTGACCATATATTCCAGCACCTGGAGATGCACAAACTTGTCATAATAGCTTTTGTGCTCAAACAACACATAGATGACCCCCTGACTGCCGCCGGTCAAATCCACCCGGTACAGGATATCGGAATAATAGTCCGCCAGCTCTTTTTCAATGAAGCTGTCCTTGCTGATCTCCAGGGTATTCAGGTCTACCAGTTTCAGCACGTTGTCCGGCAGTTTGTCCGCTAAAAGGCTGCGGGCATTTTCCTTATTGCTGTAAATCTCCCTGAACACCTTGTCATGGGGGTTGACCACCTTGCTGTTATTTTTCTCGTCTGTCATGGTGGAATTTTATCCTTAAGGGATAGAAAATGTGGCCTTGGTCATATTTTAGGCCATACGGATTTCCGGTAGGTTGGGTTGAGGAACGAAACCCAACGCCAATAAGTTGTTGGGTTTCGTTCCTCAACCCAACCTACGCTGTGGCCGATGTTATGACCAAGCCCGAAAATGTCAAAATATCAAGCCTGCCCCCCATTTCCATTTTATTTCAGCCGGGCCATGATCTCCGAGATGTCTTGGGCAGCTTTTATGGTTTCTTTGATTTCTTTCAGTGTACCCAGGTCATCAATTTTGTTCACCTTGGCCATTACGGTGTCAATATCTCCAGGAAATTTAAGCGTGATGCCCAGTTCGATGCCTTCTTTGAGACCTTCCAGTTTGCCTTCCAACCTGCCTTCATTCTTAGTTCTCTCTGCTAATGTCATGACATACCTCCCTGCCTCTTCGGAAATCGCTTTCTCTGCGATATCCTTTATTTGTTTCCATGATAATTCATTGTTTTCCCGGGCCGATGCCAGGTACCTGAACACCACCTCCAGATATTGCAGACCGGTGTCTTTTTCCATCAATTTCCGCATCAGAGCCAATATACCCGGCAACTTCTGTCGTAAATCCGGATCTCTGATGTGTTTGAACAGCAGCAATATCACCCGGCTCATGATGGTGCCTTTTATCTGATCATCAGCGTACCGGTGCAGGTCGTACAGCTCAAACGCAAAATCCGGGATGTACCCGGCAAGTGCCTCTACAGGGCCGGACAGCAAGGATGACAGTCGCTCTGTATTTTCCGGCCACTCTTTTCCGGCATGGCAGACCAGCAGCGGGATCACAATGGGCAGAGAGTCCGGCGACTCTTTCTGCTGCTTAATATACAGACGCCAGATCTTGACCATGTATTCCAGCAGCTGGAGATGCACAAACTTGTCATAATAGCTTTTGTGCTCAAACAACACATAGATGACCCCCTGACTGCCGCCGGTCAGATCCACCCGGTACAGGATATCGGAATAATAATCTGCCAGCTCTTTTTCAATGAAGCTGTCCTTGCTGATCTCCAGGGTATTCAGGTCTACCAGTTTCAGCACGTTGTCCGGCAGTTTGCCGGCTAAAAGGCTGCGGGCATTTTCCTTATCGCTGTAGATCTCCCTGAACACCTTGTCATGGGGGTTGACCACCTTGCTGTTATTTTTCTCGTCTGTCATGGTGGAATTTTATCCTTAAGGGATAGAAAATGTGGCCTTGGTCATATTTTAGGCCATACGGATTTCCGGTAGGTTGGGTTGAGGAACGAAACCCAACGCCAATAAGTTGTTGGGTTTCACTTCGTTCAACCCAACCTACGCTGTGGCCGATGTTATGACCAAGCCCGAAAATGTCAAAATATCAAGCCTGCCCCCCATTTCCATTTTATTTCAGCAGGGCCATGATCTCCGAGATGTCTTGGGCGGCTTTTATGGTTTCTTTGATTTCTTTCAGTGTACCCAGGGCATCAATTTTGTTCACCTTGGCCATTACGGTGTCAATATCTCCAGGAAATTTAAGGGTGATGCCCAGTTCGATGGCTTCTTTCAGGCCTTTAATCTCACCTTTAATCTCACCTTTAATCTCACCTTCCAGCCTGCCTTCCAGCCTGCCCTCATTCTTAGTTCTCTCTGCTAATGTCATGACATACCTCCCTGCCTCTTCGGAAATCGCTTTCTCTGCGATATCCTTTATTTGTTTCCATGATAATTCATTTTTTTCCCGGGCCGATGCCAGGTATCTGAACACCACCTCCAGATATTGCAGACCGGTGTCTTTTTCCATCAATTTGCGCATCAGTGCCAATATACCCGGCAACGTCTGTCGTAAATCCGGATCTCTGATGTGTTTGAACAGCAGCAATATCACCCGGCTCATGATGGTGCCTTTTATCTGATCATCAGCGTACCGGTGCAGGTCATACAGCTCAAACGCAAAGTCCGGTATGTACCCGGCAAGCGCCTCCACAGGGCCGGACAGCAAGGATGACAGTCGCTCTGTATTTTGCGGCCACTTTTTTCCGGCATGGCAGACCAGCAGCGGGATCACAATGGGCAGACAGCCCGGCGATTCTTTATGCTGCTTAATATACAGACGCCAGATCTTGACCATGTATTCCAGCAGCTGGAGATGCACAAACTTGTCATAATAGCTTTTATGCTCAAACAACACATAGATGACCCCCTGACTGCCGCCGGTCAGATCCACCCGGTACAGGATATCGGAATAATA
>NZ_JACADJ010000112.1 GCF_013389365.1 Desulfobacter latus | reverse complement strand
TCTACGGAATTTTAAGCCTGTGGAGAGGAAATGAGACCTAAGCAGTTTGTTCGGGCACACTCTATGAAGCAGGAATTTCTCATCATTCATACTCGACGGGTAAGAATGAGTAAGAAGAAAGGAACAGAGAGAGAGTTGTTTGGTTCTTGGATTCGCTCACCACACACCCATCCATATCGTTTGTGGTTGGCGAGGGGAACAACTTTGTGCTCACGCACCCGCTTCCCCCCTCGTCAAACCGGACGTGCGGATTTCCCGCATCCGGCTTTCCCTTAGATTTCTTCAATTTGTCTTTAACAATTCTGCATCTCTTAATGCCGCTCACAACATGTTCTACTCTGATCCTTATTCTTGAAATACCGCCGTTTATGATTTTCTGCTCATGAGTCAAATTTTTACCTCTTGGTTTTTTAGTTAGCTGGTTGCAAAATTAGAACATCTGCAGGGGAAAAGCCTTGAAAACCAGTATCCTGCAATAGAGTACTACCTTTCGGCAAAAGGTAGTGAATCCATAAATTTGCTTTCGATTGAGAAATGCCAAACAGTTGACCTTGCACAGTTTGAGTTGGGTATTGCTTCGTATAAATCAAAATAAAGTAAAGTTGATCTGAAGTGCTTGAAAATGGTGAATTCTTGTAAAGCGTTGGCTTGTTAACCCTTTCTTTTCCTTCCTGGGTTTGCTTGGATTCAAGTAGCTCATTTTTAAAAATCGATATAATGTCTAATGAATAGTAAAAAAAATACTTGAAAAAAAAAAGCGGTTCTGATAATTATACAGAGTTTTTCATGGTGGGTGTAGCTCAGTTGGTAGAGCACCAGGTTGTGGCCCTGGTTGCCGCCGGTTCAATCCCGGTCACTCACCCCATAAAGATTGTAAAAGCAGCCGTTCGGCTGCTTTTTTTATTGGTGAATGGCCTGACCCCGGCCGAGTCCTTCATATATTGTGGAAAGGATTGACTGTATGATGGTCATCGGTTCTTTTGTGTATCCCCATAATAATCTCTTTAACTCCGTCAACATTTTCCGCAATGCCTTTTATTTTATCAGAGGCATCTCTTTTAATGTCCGACGGAGCTTCCGGATCGCCGATACTGACAACACCGTCATTGGCTGTGACAATGATTTTCGGAAATGTTTTCACAAGCGCTGCATGAACTTTTGCGGCAAGAAGGGCATCATCAAGAATTTTTTCCGATTCTGGTGTGGTTTCAAAATGGGATTTTCGAACCGTCCGACAGATCAGGTCTGCGGCATCCTCAACTGACAGATTTTTTATATTGATGACCATATCATAAAGTTTACTGTCCCATGTATCAATGCCGTATAATCTCAGCCCCCATTTTCTTCGCTCGTCATCATCTTTTTTCAGAATATAACGTGCTTTTTCTTCGGAAATATTTTCCCGCCTCATTTCTTCTTGCACACGTTCTTCTATATCCGATACAATTCTGATTTTCAGGACATTGGGGAGATTCAGTAAAAAATAGTGCCCTGCCAGTCCATGATAAACAATATTGTCTTTCCGGATATGCTGTAAGAGTGCCTTACGGATATAACTGACATAGCGTTCCCTGCCGTGGGTAAATCTTTCAAGGGCGGACGGCGCATCATGAAGCGCCCTGATCAGTCTGATTTCCGGGATATTGAATTCTTCCGATGCTTCCAGCAGAATATCACGGGAAATACATTCATACCCCAGTTCGGCGGCGACCTTTTCGGCAACTTCTTTTCCGCGACTGTAAGAACCTCTTGAGATGGTGATAACGGACATTGTAATCTCCTTACGTGTAATGTTATTTTATTTTATTAAGAAATCCTGTACTGAAAAATCCTAGCTCGTTCATTGCAGCGATCTGCCAATTCCAGCACCCGTTTATGGTGCGTAAAAAGCAGTACTTGAATGTTTGTTGATAATTGCGCCAGTACTTCCAGGCAGACATGGGTTCGATCATCATCAAACCCGATAAGGATATCATCTATAACAAAGGGCATGGGTTCCTCTTTTTTTATATGCTGCTCAAGCGTAGCCAGGCGCAGGGCAAGATAGAGTTGATCCCGGGACCCGTCACTCATGCCGGCGATGGCCACCTCGTGATCGTCTGGTCGAACACCAAGCAGTATCGGCTTTCCGGAAGCATCCAGCTCATCTCTCAGACCTGTGTAAGACCCCAATGTGAGTTTTGAGAATAATTCACCGGCTCTGCCCAAAACAGGGGCCTGATTTTTTTTTCTGTACTCTTCTATCTGCTGCTCAAGGATGAGTGCGCCGATCTGGAAGCGCAGATAATGTTCAGCGTGCTGGGCGATGTCGGCCAGGTGTGCTTCTGCTTGTGCCGACGCGTTGGCTGCCAATGCCCGCCCATCGTTTTCTTCGATTTCATTTTGAATTGTCCGCCGTTGATCGCGTAAATTGTCCCTTTGGGATTGAAGTTCTTCCAGCGCAATGGCTATTTTTTCAATCTCAGCTTCTATGGCGTCAATGTCACAACTGCTTAACTCTTTTTCCAGCGCCTCAATACTTAATCCGTCACCATTACGATTAAGTTCCTGTTCAAGGGTTTCAATGGTTTTTAATAATTCCCTCTTATTGTCTGACTTTTCAGCGGCCTTGATGAGTGCTTCATCCGTTTCAACCCCGGCTTTCTTTTTTAATTCGATAATTTTTTCCTGTGTATGGCGGATCGTAATATTGACCGCTTTGATTTCCTGCGCTTTTTCATCAAGTTGTTCTTTGAGTTTGACGGCGCTTGCCCGGACTTCGCGGGCCGCGTTTAAATCTCGATGCAATTGAGCCGCAATGGTCACTGCATCTTGGGCGTCTGTTTTTAATTTGATATTTTGGGCAAATTCGTAAACTTTAAGATGAAAGTCTTTTTCAACTTTATCCATGCCGTAAATTCTTTTGCGCAGTTCTTCAGATTGATCGATTTTTTGGAAGAACAATACCAGGCTGTCGAATGTTTCCGTGGCTGTTTCCGGATGCACATCAGGGGTCAGGCTTAATCCCTTTATTGCTTTTTTCCACTCATCGGACCAGGCTGTTAAATCATTTTTAACTGTTTTAAGTTCATCCCGGGTACGCTTTAAGCGAATGTCAGCATCCTTCAAAGAATGTTCGATTTCATTTCGTTTGTCGCGTTCTTTTTGTTCTTGTTCAATTTGCTGTTCACACAATGAAATCAGAGCGTCCAGGCGCTTTCCTTTTGTCCTCTGCAAAGGATCAAATTGGAAGATCTGGGTTGCAATCATTTTTTTTAACTGACCGCACGCGTCAGACAATTTTTCTTTGTCGGCTGAAACAGCCTTTGCGGTTTGTATCTTTTCGATCAGCCTTTCGGCTTTGAACAGCCATTGCTTCATTTCCCGAGGAGTACCGGCAATAATATTCAAAGGCGTCCAAATGTCTGCCCATCTGATATCAAAATCCGTTTGATCCTTTTTCGTCTTTTCGATAACCGTTGACAGATCATTGATTTGAGACGCCATGCCATCAATTTGGGCTTCCAGTTCCGCCCGTTTAACCACCTGGTCTGCATCCAGCCTCAGGCGGTCCGATATATTATCTGCCTGCCTGACTTTTCTCTCATAAACCGTTGTTAAATCAGTGTCTTGTGTATATGTCAAACGCGCGTCACGGATATCCGGGTTTTGGATATATGTTTGTTTTATTAACGCCCATTCCAGGTCTCGCTCTTTTCTGGATGCCTCCAGGTCAGCAATTTGGGGGACGTCTTCCCTTAACAGTAACGCGTTTAACTCCTGTTGAGCCTGTTTCTTTTCTTCTTCAGTTTCTTGTTTTTTCCGGAATGCCGTTTTAAATCTTTCCGTCAGTTCATCGTTTTCTTTTTCAAACCGGTCTATGGTTTCAGAAACCGGAAGAACCACAGATAACAATGCCTCTGCAGTGCCATGGTAGTTCCCCAGCCTTGCAAATTCATTTTGCCAGGCTGCGTTTTGCTGTGCGGCCTGAAGTTTAATATCATCCAGGCGTTGTTCAATGTCCCCTGCTTTGTGTACTGAGGCAATTGAGGCTTTTAACTGCAGTAAATCAATTTTACTTTGTGATATATCTTCAAATCTATTTTTAAGTAATTGTTGTTCGTCCTGAAGATTTTTTAACTGGGTTTTTAACCCTGCTTTTTTTTGTGTCAATAAACTGTGTTTCCGGACCAATCCCGCGATCCATTTTTTATTGTTGAGAAGGGGCCGGAGTTGATCGGCGTCATCTAACCCCATGTCAGGCCGGATACCTTTCAACAGCGTTTGGGCATCATTGCGCAACAGACGTCTTTTTCCATCCTGCCGGGGCCGGTCCACAATTGTTTTTTCAACCGCACCAAGATCTTTGTACAGCCTTAAAATCGCATCTTCATTTCTCAGCAGATCATCCCGAATACTTAGGGCGTCGAACTCTTTATTTAAGGCGTCAAATTTGGCTTCCAGACGTTCTTTTGAATTTAATGCCTCCTGAAGCGTTTCACCGGCGGTTCTCTGTTGATCTGCAAAATCTTGCGGCAGCAGCAACACAGTGCCTAATGCTTCGATTTTTGCCAGATAGTTTCGACGTTCGGCCAGGGCGCCCTTGACACGATTGATTCTCTCCAGACGGTTTTTTTGTTTGTTTTTTTCATTGATCTGTTGTTCAACCCCACGGATATCGGCATGTATGTTTGATAAATTTTTTTGCAGGGCTTTCCAGTTGGAAACGGGCAGGGTGGCATCGCGCATTCTCTTCTGCGCGTCTTTATAATCTGAGATGGCCTTGTTTAACAGGGCCTTGGAGCCCCGGGGTTTGAAAATATCCACCGCACTGTTTTGCATGTCCGCCAGGATTTTTCTAAGATTCGCTGTCCCCACCGCAGCACTGAATAGCGCCTGGCCAAGATCCCCGGATTGTTCCAGGAGTTCCTGACCCCCGGCAATTAACCGGCCATGGTCAATCCCCCAGAGTTTCGTAAAAAGGGGTTCATGAATGCCGGCAGGCAGAAACCGTGTGAACCGGCTTTCATCAAAGGGCGCATTGCTTCCATATTGAAGCAGGGTGTCTTTGTTTCCTTTTCTTCTGATAAATTCGATTTTTTCTCCATCTAAAAGCTGTAATTCTCCGCCGATCCGAAGCGTTGGATTTGAATGAAGAAAGTTATCTTTTGTCCTGGTTTCAATGCCGAACAGCCAGCCGACAAGCGCTCTTAATGATGTACTTTTCCCGGCTTCGTTATCACCGTAAATAATATGTAATCCCAGATCACCATCAGACAGGTCTAAAGATTTTTCCGTAAAGTGACCGAAGGCCATGAGGTCCAGGCGGTTAATTCTCATGTTCACCCCCTGTTGAAAGCATCCTGCCGATCAGCATTTTTTTGGCGTCTTGGGTTATTCGCGTGATGGTTTGCGCATTGTTCAGGTCTAATATCGTATCGGTCCCAAACGCTTGTGGGGGAACTTTTTGCCGAAGTTCAGCTATCTTATCCGCCAACCCATCTATTCGATCAATATCATCCGGTGTTGAGATAATCGACTTGAGTAATTTTCCCAGCGCATTGTCATCGGCCAGGGTTGTTTCCAAATCATATTTTCCCTGGGTTTTGTTTTCAACCCGTTCAATCCAAAGGGTGTCGCCTGCGATTTCAGCCCCAAGCGCTTTAATCCGCTGTTCCAGTTTTTCCGGAAACGCAGCCAGTTGATCAGACAGTTTTGTCGCACCGGCCAATTTTATTCTCATGGCAAGGGGCCTGTCCTCTGCCGAGGTTTGTTCTTGTTCGATGGTTTCCCTGATCTTTTCCAGGAGATCCCGACGTTCTTCAATATCGGTCAGATCAATTTCTATTTGCGTCCAGCGCAGAACATCAAGGGGAATGTTTTCAATCTTTTTGACGGTTTCGTCCTCAACCGTGACAACAACACAGCCTTTGGGGCCGCGTTCCCGAATATGACGGCCCTGTATGCACCCGGGAAATATAATAAAAGGGTCTTCAGAAACGATTTGCTGTTTATGGATATGGCCCAATGCCCAGTATTGATAGCCCTTTGAGACAAGATCATCCAGGGAACACGGCGCATAGCCTGCATGTCCTTCCCGGCCATCCAGGCTGGTATGCAGCAGCCCGATATTGAACATGCCTTGTTCCGCTTGACAAAATCCCGCTGCCAGGTTCTCGTAAACCTCCCGGGTTTTGAAACTGCGCCCATGAATGGCAACGGACAACTCTTTCAACTTTACCGTTTCCACTTTTCCGGCAGAAAAAATTTTCATGTTTGAGGGCGTATCCAGGGCTTTGGTCATTCGATTTGCGGCATCATGGTTTCCGGCAACACAAAATACTTGTATATCATGTTGGTTTAAGCGCCCCATCTGCCGGCTCAGGAAAATTCCTGTGCTGTAGTCCTTCCAATCTCCGTCATAGAGATCTCCGGCTAAAAGTACGAACGCCGTTTTTTCTTCTATCGCCAGATCCACCAGATTTTTAAAGGCTCTTCGGCACGCGTCTCTAATGGCATCAACAGGGGCGGACTCATATCTTGACAGCCCGCGTAATGGACTGTCTAAATGAATATCAGCTGCGTGGATGAATTTAAACATTTTGGCTCTTTTATTAACGAAAGTTTTAAAATCTTTGTAGGTTACACATATTTTCTTATAAAAAGTCAACAATATTAAAAATATAAAAAACCCTAAAGTAGTTCATGGCTTTTTTAAAACATCTAGTAAAAGCCTCAGTTGTTTCTTGGTTTTATCCTTGATTGACTGAGGCAAATTTTTATATTTTTTTTGAAACTGAACACTTTTTATTATTCGCAGGTTACAAAATTATATCAAATAGTAATTTAAAGAATTAAACTTACGACTCAAATAGAATTTTTTTATTAAAATGCAAGCACTTTAAATGGCTGAAACCCACAACCTCTATTCCTTATCCTTATAAGTTCATTAAGGGATTCAGGAACTTCTTTTCGAATGATGTTTAATGCACCGTTCAGATCAGCGTTGATTATGCCCTTCGACCATTTGTACAAACCTCTTTTAATTC
>NZ_JACADJ010000111.1 GCF_013389365.1 Desulfobacter latus | reverse complement strand
TTACAAAGATAAGGAATAGAGGCTGCGGGTTTCAGCCACTTAAGGTGTTTACATTTTAATAAAAAACTCTAATTGAATCGTAAATTAAATACTTTTGATTACTATTTAATTAGATTTTATAACCTACATTAAATGTATATTTATCAATCTATAAATATTTTTTAACGGAAATTCCGTTTTGGGGATTCGTGATCATTCCTAAGTTTTGGTATAAATAATGATAAAAATTTGCGAAATTTGTCATATTAAGACGATATTTGACTATATTTTTGCTAACAGTTAAAAACCCCAAAACGTGGCATGGCCGAGATCAATTCAAATACCCAAGTGCTTTAATCCGCTCCGAAACAACCCGGCAGACGTTTTTTTTCATGCCGACCGGCATATAACTTTGCTTGACCAGATCAATGAAATCCGGTTCTTTTTTTCTTGCGAATTCAATAAATTTAATCACGGGCTTTTCCCTTAACCCGATACGCCCTCCAAACAGTCTGAAATCAGATGCCGTATAAAATCCATAACGGGTGTACGCTTCGGAAAAAAAACCTTCTTTTTCACTCTCAAGCAAATCCAGGGCAAGAAATTCTGAACCGGACATGCTTTCAAATGCATGGGTAGACAGGCAGTCGTAGTTGGGAGTCAGGTGGTCGTAATAAATTCCCCGTGTGCCGGGTTGTTTCTGCAGGCTGATATTTTTCAAGTGCATATCATCATTTCCGATGATGTATGCATGAACCACCCGTTTAAAAAAATCCATTACAACCGCAGCCTTCCCGTTAACCATGGCGTGTATAAGACGCCCCGCCTCTTCATAGCTGCGGCTGTACTTGTCATCACTTTTTATCCCAAATCCCTGGACCAAATCTTCCTGGTGGATTCTTTGATCCTCTCTTCGATCAAAACGCTTTGTAATGTAGACCGGTTCTCCGTCAGAAAAGCTTATCAGGGCGCAGGGGGCTGTCGGGATCTTGAGGAGCATGCCGGAGAGCATGGCGCAGTGTTCATTCTCAGCAGCATGGGGAAAGGCTTCCGGGCTGGGCTTGAGAATGTATGTCCCGTCTTGCTCCGTCATTTGCAGTTGATACTGTGAATCCACTTTTAAGGAGAGCTTATGCTGGATACCGGAAATGGACATTCCCTTTGATTTCAGGGGACTTTCCCTGAAAAAATCTTTCCGGGAGAAAGATAAAACCGGATTAACCTTAAGGCTGTTAAAAAATTTTTTGAATTCCGGATTTAAATAGCCGGGATACTTGGATCCGGGGGGCACTTTTTTAAGGCTGATCCTGCAATATTCCATTTTTATCCTTTATCTTTCAGCACCCGGACAGCACCAACAAGATCGCCACCATTTTCCAGCAAAAGAGCGAACCGGTCATTTTCATCAATTTTTTGTGTCCGGCTCTGAATATCCCTGAGCCATCCTTCGGAAACCAGGTTTTCAAAAAACGGAAATAATTCGTCTGCCGTATACGGGGATGCCTGCAACGGAAGATTGAAACTGACCGGGGTGCCCCGGGTGATATATGCCGGATCATAAATAAAGCTGTAACCGGTCTTATCCTGTTTTAAGGTTCCGGCAAAGACGTGATGAAAGTACACAAATCCTACCCGATCCATAAATTTAATCCCAAGGTCTGGAGAATATTAATGACAAGATCAAAACGAACCGAAACCGATCCAGTTTCGATTTTACTTAGTGTTGCATAGGAAATGCCGCTTAAATCACTGAGTTCCTGCATGGTTAAATGCTGATTTTTCCTGGTACGCCTGATGACCTGTCCCAATTTATCGGCCGGCACCGCATCTGAAAGCTTTTGGCATTGGTTTAGTTTGCCGGTCAACTCATTATACTGCACACGAATATGTTCAAGTTCTTTTTCGATGCCCATAATCATTCCTGTGATTTTTTTACCTATTTTATCAGTTTTTTTTTAAAGAATATATATGAATGGATATATTTTTTTAAAAAAATAGGCGATAATATTAATTTGATATTTTTTTTATTTTTTTATATAATAAAACAATGTTGCAGAAACGACTTTTTTCCCATTTATTAATATTCGGAACACTGCTCCTGGGCATGCAGCTCTCCGCATCCGCCCAAGCCCCCTGCAAAAGTCCGGGGATAACATTCACAGCAGGCAAACTCTCCTTTGAAGCCAAAGCGATTTCCCTGGACTGCCTCATGGCCGGCATCAGCCGGGAAACCGGCATCCCCATCCGGATCTGGCCAGGCGCCCCGCTCAAGGTCACCCTTTCCGTTGACAACATGGATCTTGAATCCGTTTTCAGGACACTCGGCGCCGGTACCAACGCCCTGGCATACACCCGCATACCCCAAACCGGTGAATACCGTCTGGTATCGGCCCATATCACCGGTAAAGGCCCGGCACAGCCCGGGCGGAAAAAGCCGGTGCCGGCACCTGCCGACGCCGTCCCGGGCGAACTTTTGGTTCAATTCAAAGACCATGTTCCCCCGGACAGTATCCAGGCACTCCACAGGTTCATAGGCTCCCGGATCCTGCGTCAGATACCGGGCCGGAATATTTTCAGGATAAAAATTGCCGCCGGAATGACCCGGGAAATTGCTGCCGACATGTACCTGGCTTCGGGCCTTGTCAAAGCTGCCGAACCCAATTTGATCCGCCGCCGCCAAACAATGCCCGATGATCCCAAGATTGCCCGGCAATGGGGGCTTTCCGCCATACAGGCTCCGGCCGCTTGGGAAACGACAACAGGTGCCGCAGATCTGATCATTGCCCTGATTGATACAGGTGTGGATCTTTCCCATTCGGACCTGGCGGAAAATATCTGGACCAATTCAGCAGAAGCCAACGGCCTGGAAAACGTTGACGACGACGGAAACGGGTATGTGGATGATATTCACGGCTGGGACATGGCGGATAACGACAACCAGCCCTATGACACAAACGGCCACGGCACCCACATTGCAGGTACCATCGGTGCCGTTACCGGGAACGGCACAGGTATTGCCGGGGTCTGCCCCCGGGTCCGGATCATGTCCCTCAAGGTCGAACCGGACAACGGCAGCACCATGACGCTTGCAGATATCATAGAAGCCGTGACCTATGCCCAAAATATGGGCGCCGCCATCGTCAACTGCAGTTTCGGCGCAGATTTCTATTCCGACATTGAATTTAATGCATTCAAGAAACTTGCCGACACCGCCGGCGCCCTGATCATTGCATCGGCCGGAAATGAAAATCGCGACATTGACCTTGATCCTTTGTATCCGGCAGCTTATGAGGTCCCCGCCATCGTCTCTGTGGCCTCAAGCAGTGAAATTGCCCCGGGAGAGTACGGCCTTTCCGATTTTTCAAACTACGGTGCCGCCAATGCCGATCTTATGGCGCCTGGAAATGATATTTATTCCACGCTTCCCAGTAGCGGGGTCACCACCCAGGCCTATTTCAGTATCGACGGGGAAAACACCCAATACCCGGCCGAAGGTATGACCTATTCACAACGCACTGATGCCCAAGGCATAACAGGCATCCTCATCGACTGCGGATACGGGTACCCCAATGAAATTCCGTCATCGGTAAAAGACAATATTGCCTTGATCAAACGAGGCGCCTTCCAGGGCGCTGATTTTTATTTTTATGAAAAAGTTGCCAATGCCCAGGCCGTCGGCGCCGCCGGTGCCGTCATCTATAACAATGTCTCCGGCGAGTTTGCCGGTACCCTGGGCACTCCCGGTGAGTGGATCACCACCGTCTCCATCAGCCTTGAGAACGGAGAATTACTTTTATCGAAACTTCCGGTCCAGGTTACCCTTGTCAACAAAACAGCCGATCCCGACGCAATTTACGGCAGTCTAAGCGGCACCTCCATGGCTGCCGGATTCGTCAGCGGCGCTGCCGGCCTGGTCAAGGCCTTTGCCCCCCAAAAGACCGCAACCGAGATCAAAGCCCTGCTCATGAACAATACGGATGTCATGCCGAAACCGGCATCTAAAGTGCTGAGTTCAGGCCACCTCAACATTTTCAAGACACTCGCCTCTCTCACCCTTCCCGGAGACCTGAACAAAGATTTCAAACGAGGGCTTAATGATGCATTCATCGGACTGAAACTGATGTCCGGACAGGTAACCCAGGATATTTCAGAAGAGACCTCTCATTGGGAAACCCAGGGTGACGGCAGGGCCGGTATGTCCGAAACCCTCAAAGCCCTTCAGGCAGGGTCGATTGCTTTTTAATGAGTTTAATTCCTGATTAATTTTGGCAGTCACCCCAGGATACAGATTAAAGGCTTTACTCTCTAATTTTCCGTGGTAAGGGGCACCTAACTGACGATTCTCTTTCTGGCGAAAACACTTGAAAATAATCTGCTGATTCGATATGTTATGGCAATTTTATTATTCGGATTGAAGTCACTGTCATATTTTGTTGTGGGTTAAGCCTATAGGTGTTGATAGACCAGCTCAGCCCGTTGCTGTTATTGAAAATAGACATCAATTAGCTCTTTTCAAAGAAAGGATCAAAATGTTCAATTATATAAGAATATTTGTATATTGTATGCTGATCTGTTTCCTGTCCCTTGGGGCCGACGCTTCCAGCGGAGATATCAGCGGTAATGGCGCCACAACCCTGGGCGACGCAATATTGGGTTTAAAAGTCGAGTGCGGCGTTGAGAACATAAAAACGTATGCTCTGAATAATGAAGTAAACCAGGACAACAAAATCGGAGTAGCGGACAGTTTGTATATCCTTCAGTGTTTAGCAAAACTGCGTAGCACTGAAGATCCAAATGCGTCAATAATAAAGATTCCCACTAATTATCAAACAATCTCCCAGGCCGTTTCAGCAGCAAAGGATGGAGATACCATTGAGGTCTCAGGCGGCATATATGATGAGAACGTTATAATCGATAAATCCATAAAACTGATCGGTGCCGGAATGGATTCAACAGAGATAAACGGCAGCACAGTTCCAGGAAAAACACCCTGCAATGATCCGGTTCTAAGCATTACAGGCAATAAGGTCGTTGTGGCGGGATTTAAAATCACCGGCGGCTATCCGGGCCTTGAAATTATCGGCGAGAATGCGGTGATTGAATTCAACAATATTACAAATAATACAAGCAATGAGTATTGCCCCAATCACAGCACAGGGGGATTTTATGCCGAGGGGTTAAACGGCCTGGGACTAGTTGTCCGCGGCGGCAATTGCAAAATCAGAAACAACCTTATTGTAAAAAATGGAGAAACCTGGGATGGCGGGGGGTGCGGTATTGAAACCCACGGCGCCAACGTCATCATTGAAAACAACACGATTGTCCGGAACTCAGGGGCCAATGGGGCTAGCTGCGGTGACGGCTACGGGATCCTGGCCCTGTATTCAAGCGGCAGGATCATCAACAATATCATTGCAGACAATGATGCCTGGGATGGAGACGGTTGTAATGTCAAGGGATATGGCATTTATTCCGTGGACTCTGATTTCCAGGTTGATTACAACAATGTCTGGGACAATGATAATGGCGGCTGGGAAGTTAAGGAGATGAACAATTATGCAGGTGCAGGGCCGGGGGGCCATGATATTGCCGGAGACCCCATGTTTGCTGATGAGGATTTGTACCGGTTGTCATCAAGTTCACCCTGCATTGATGCAGGTGCACCGAACTATGATTACTCCTCAGAGCCGGAACCAAACGGCGGAAGAGTCAATATAGGGGCCTATGGCAATACCCCGCATGCCACTTGTGCGGAGATGCCCCTGCCCTGAATTATTCTGCAGACGTCAAAATTAGACCCTGGAGTCCAAAATGCCGCTCAAGGATGCGGGCGCCGTCAATGGGACCCGATGGGACTTGTTCCGTACCTTGAAAAAAACTGGACTGCCGGTTGAAACCGGCTCCGGCAGTCTGACAAAATTCAACCGGATGACCAGGGGACTTCACAAAACGCATTGGCTCGATGCCGCCTGTGTAGGAAAAAGCACACCTGAAACTCGATGTTCAAGTTTTTTCCCACCCCTTGTAAATACTGGGGTGTAAATGATGTGATTTTAGAAGTATTTTTTTGTCAAAAAACATAATTAATTGATATTATTGGTTTTTAAGAATCATGCCACAAATATAGCGTATTTAGTTAAAATCAATTATATCAGCATGTTAAAAAAAACTTGATCATCGAGTGAAAAGATTTTTCAGATCGACAAAACCGTGTTGATTGTAAAGGCAGACAGTCATGGCTCCAGGCAGATGTGCAGGGTAAACAAGTTCGGATTCCCCCGGACAACAGCAAAGTCAACTGAGAAAAAAGTCAACGGATTTCAGACGGGCGACATCGTCAAGGCGGTTGTCACTTCCGGCAAAAAGGTTGGAACGTACACCGGGCGTGTCGCTGTCAGAAAAAGCGGATCACTTAACATTAAAACAGTGGAGAAAACAGTACAGGGCATTAGCTGGAAATACTGTAGGCTGCTTCACGCATCTGACGGCTATTCCTACAATACGACATGCTAAGGTCCGGTGCATGGCTACTAAATTATTAGGGTGTGGCTCTTTTAGATTTTAGTCAATATGATATTAATTTAATAAGTTACAATTGTGGTAGTTGTACTTTTTTCCGGTTTTTGATGTTATATTCAATCCAGTAAAACCTATGATTAGCCATGTATTACTATCTTTTATTCAAAACTAGTAATTCATAACTATTTGAATATACGTCAGAATACGTTTTCTATGGTGCATAACATAGATGATAAAAGTTACGTTTTTTTAGGTTCTGAATAATTCTTAACCTACTGATAACATAAAATATTCTGATCCTCTCTAAAAGAGCCACACCCAAATTATTATAAGGAGGGCAGCAATTCCTCCCCTGAGCTAAAGACTCAGGGGTTTCCTTGCCGCATTTTATGATGAAGATGCGGACGAAACGCCCCCCGATACCAGGTAAATTTTTAAAGGCCTTTGTAAACATCTTTTCTATGACCCACTTTTACAATCAGAATGATCACTTTATCATGATGAATTTCATATATAATCCTATAATCACCGGTTCGGATCTTATGAAAAGAATTATTGCCTTTCATTTTGGTGCTATTGGGGTCCGGTAAGTTTCGTCCAAGTTCTTCTATCTTTTTTCTGATTCGTATCAAATCTCTTTTAGGAAACCGCTTCAAGCTTTTCAATACAGCAGGTCGAAATTCAATAAAATATTCCTCCCCATTCGCTCATTTGATATAAAGTATTTTTAAATTTCAAGTTGCGTATAAATAGAAGAGTCGAATCCCAATTTTTGGATAATTTGTTTTTGCAGATTCGATAATGGTTTCAATGAACGCATAA
>NZ_JACADJ010000110.1 GCF_013389365.1 Desulfobacter latus | reverse complement strand
ATGGATGCTTTATGGAGGTTGGATGCGCTGGGGAAGTTGGATATCTATAAATTTTGTCGTCTGTTTTTTATTGTATTCCATAGTCACAACTGTTTTTAGCAGGACAGAATCTGTTGGACGGTGACTTCATGGAATTCGGATCCGACAGTTACCTGACCCCGATTGAAATTCAGCGGACCCTATATGCCAAAATTACGTGGCAGTTTTAAAATGATGCGCAGAAAAGTGGTCTCCAAGCTCGTAGTCGTTTTCTTGGTTCTATCTTTTATGGCCGGCGGGGTAGCCGCGCAGGATTGGACCGCACGTCTGAGCGTGTCGGAATATAAACTTCGAGCGGCCTACCTCTATAATTTCAGCAAATTCATCCGTTGGCCGGACTCTGCATTTGCCAGTAAAGACGCCGCATTTGTCATCGGATTTTTTGGGGAGGATGCACCCATGGAAATTGCAGGGTTATTGACTTCAAGGGCCATCGGCTCCCGTCCCATTCACGTAAGGCAGTATCGAATTGGAGAGCACATGGATGGCTGTCACATGCTTTACCTACAATCGAACCAGGAATGGAAGCCTGTTCTCAAGACACTGAAATCCTCAAGGATAATTACGGTGGGGGATGCCCCATCCTTTGCGGACGACGGCGGTGCCATACAATTGCTCACCATACGGAACCGGCTGCGGTTCATTATCAATTTGAAAGCCCCAGGATTCGCCGGCGTGGATCTTGATTCCCGACTCTTGTCCCTGGCCCTGGAAATAAAGGATTAAAGGAAGCATGCATATTTGGTTGAACAAATTGTCCATTAGAAATAAACTTAATCTTGTAATTTTAAGCACATGTTTTGCCGTGCTGTTTCTGACCTTTCTGATTGTATTTGCCACCCAATGGTTCCTTTACAGGCGCAACGCGATTGAAGAACTCGGCAGTCTGGCCCGGATCGTGGGGGATAACAGCGCTGCCGCCCTGATGTTTGAAGATCGTCAGGTATTGGGTAAAAGCCTTGAATCCCTGGGGCAGCGATCTTCACTTTACAGGTCTGCCTTTTATAGTATCGACGGTAGCGTCATCGTGGAACTGTCATATACGATTACACCTGATGATCCCCAAGCTTTAAACATTCCCTCATTTCCCGAACATTACTTTAAAGCCAATGAAACCATGAGCTGGGTTGGAACGCATCACCTGAACATACTCCAACCCATTATCCTGGATGGGGAAAAAATTGCATTTTTATTCCTTCAGGCGGGCATGGAAGAATTGTACAATCTCCTGCTGGAGTGGGCCGGATATCTGGCCCTGGCCGCCCTTGCAGGGATAACCATCGCGTTCGTAATGGCCGCTCGTTTGCAAGGCATATTTACCGTACCTGTATACAGACTGATCCAGGCGGTCAGGCAAATCACCGAAGAAAAGGATTACAGCCTCCGGGTGGCGAGTGATACCGGTGACGAATTGGGGGTATTGGCAGCCGGATTCAACCAGATGTTGGAAAAAATCGAGAAACGGGACGCGCTGCTTGAAGATCAGGTCCGGGATAGAACTTTGAAACTCCAAAAGGCTATGAAAAAGGCCGTGGCCCTGGCTAAGGAGGCCCAGGCCGCCAATCGAAGCAAGTCCATGTTTCTGGCCAATATGAGCCATGAGATCCGGACCCCCATGAACGGGGTGCTGGGCATGGCGGAACTGCTGAAGGAAACCCCTTTGACCCGGCATCAAAAGAAACTTATAAATACCATAAAAGTGTCCGGAGATTCCTTGCTGCTCATCATCAACGATATTCTTGATTTTACCAAGATTGAAGCCGGAAAACTGGCACTTGAATCAGCGCCCTGCAATCTTGAACGTCTGGTAAGAAACACCGTGGAGATCATCTCAGGCCAGGCCGAAAGCAAGAAATTAAAACTGATTGTGGACATAGGGCGGCTTACTTATCCGTTTGTGAATGCCGATCCTTTAAGGATACGCCAGGTTATTTTAAATCTGCTCTCCAATGCCCTTAAATTTACCAATGAAGGCACAATACGGGTCCGAGTGGAAACCCTGGAGGAAAAAGATGCTCTCACGACGGTCCATTTTTCAGTTAAAGATACCGGAATCGGGATGGAAAAAGATGTCCGTGACCAATTGTTCAAACCCTTTACCCAGGCAGACGAATCCACCACCCGGGAGTTCGGAGGCACGGGACTGGGCCTTGCCATTTGCAAACAGCTGGTGGAATTGATGGGCGGCCGGATTTCATGTAAAAGCCGGTCCGGCATCGGCAGTGAGTTCATGTTTCAGCTTGAATTTGAGAAAGTATCAGAGGATAATGTGGAATCAGTTCAATTTTCAAGTGCAAGCCAATCTATGAATACGGACTCCGACGTGTACGATGGGCTCCCTAAAGCAGAGATCCTCCCGGAAAAAGCACCTCTGGTGTTGGTGGTGGAGGATAATCCCATTAATCAGGAGGTCTCTTCCGGGATTTTAAAGTGCCTTGGCTGCAGGGTGGATCTGGCTGAAAACGGCGAAATGGCGGTGGCTGCCGTGGCGGATAAATCTTACGATATAATTTTTATGGACTGCCAGATGCCGGTCATGGATGGATATGATGCCACCCGCAGAATCAGGGCCATGGGCAGCAGCACCGGGAGCGGTGACGAGTTGCCGATTATCGCACTGACAGCCCACGCCTTGGTCGGAGATCGAGTTAAATGTATTGAAGCCGGCATGGACGATCATTTGGCAAAACCCTTTGACAAATCCAAAATGGTGGCGGTTTTGAGCCGCTGGCTGCCTGAATGGCAGGACAGTGCTATGGATCACGCCCTAGAGGGAGAGGGTCATACCGACACTGAATCCGACGAAGGGGTAATTTCCATGGCAGCCCTGGATGTCATCCGTGGCATGCAGCCCCCCGGTGCGGATGATATTCTCACCAAGGTGATCAAAATATTTTTAAGGGACGCCCCTGAACGGACACAAAAAATATCCCTTGCCATGGCGGCCGGGGATATGGAATCCATCAGGGAGCATGCCCATTACATGAAATCCAGCAGCGGGAATCTTGGTGCTGTGTATCTATCCGCTTTGTATAAAGAAATGGAGGAACATACCCGGGAAACGGAGTCGTTGGATCGTTTATCCCAAATCATATCGGAAATTGAGCCGGCTCTTGACCAGGCAATGAGCCGATTAAAGGAACATATGGTGGAGACATGAATATGAATCAACACGGGGACAATGAAAATCGGAATCTTGAAGCGTCTGAAAACCCATTGATTTTGGCGGTTGACGATGACGAAGCCATCCGCATGCTCATGGAAGCCGCCTTGGACGGATATGGGTTCCGGGTGGCGGTTGTGGAAAACGGCCGTAAAGCTGTTGACGCTTTTGAAAAATTGAATCCACATGTCATTCTCATGGATGTGAACATGCCAGAAATGGATGGGTTTACGGCCTGCAAAACCATTCGTTCCCTCCCTAGTGGAACACATGTGCCTGTTTTGATGATGACGGGGCTGGAGGATGTGGAATCCATTGACCGTGCTTTTACCGCCGGGGCCACGGATTTTATCAGCAAACCCATTAACTGGGCGGTTCTCAAATATCGTATCAAATACATGCTCAGGGCCAGTGCCGCTTTTAATGACGTGATGCTGCAGCAGAAACAGATCCAGGAATTGGCCTATTATGACCACCTCACAGGTCTTGCCAACCGGACCATGTTCCGGGAAAACCTGATACGCGAAGTGGAAAACTGCGGAAAGAAAGAATTGCTTGCGGTGCTGTTCCTGGATCTTGATCGGTTCAAGCTGGTGAATGACAGTCTCGGGCACAAAGCTGGTGACACCCTGCTCCGACAGGTAGCGGAGCGGATTAAAATCTGTATCCGGCGCACTGACGCCTTGGCATGGTTAAAAGAGGATGCAAACCAGGTGATGGTTTCCCGCCAGGGTGGGGATGAGTTCACCGTACTCCTCCCGAACCTCAAAAAACCTGACAATGCCGGTCTGGTGGCTAAGCGAATAAATGAAAGTTTGTGCCGGGTGTTTTATATTGACGACCACGAAGTTTTCATCTCTTCCAGTATCGGCATCAGTCTGTTTCCCGTGGACGGCAACGATGCCGAGTCCTTGATCACCAATGCAGATTTGGCCATGTATCATGCCAAGGAAAACGGAGGAAACCGGTTTCAATTTTTCGAGCAGGCGTTGAATATTCAGGCAAAGGAACGACTGGAGTTTGAAAACGATTTAAGAAAAGCGGTAATCGGAAATGAAATTACCCTTTTTTACCAGCCCCAGGTCTCTTTGCTGGATGGCAGAATCATTGGTGCCGAAGCCTTGAGCCGGTGGTATAATCCCCGGATAGGCAATGTGTCTCCGGCCGAATTTATTCCGGCCATAGAAGAGATGGGACTGATCGTCCCTTTTACCGACTGGGTGATCCGGGAAGCCGGCCACCGGCTACTGAAATGGTATGACCAGGGGATTGAGACGGTCCGGGTAGCGGTGAATATTTCAAGCAAGCATTTTGTAGAGCAGGAGATCCCGGACAAAATCATTAGAATGCTCAAAGCGCATAACCTGCCGTCTTCATGTTTAGAGGTGGAACTCACTGAAAGTGTGATGGCCGTTCACAATTCCCAAACGCTGGACATACTTAATCGGCTTAAAGAAATCGGACTGACCATTTCAGTGGATGATTTTGGAACGGGTTACTCATCCTTGAGCTATTTGAAAATTTTTCCCGTTGATGTGGTAAAGATCGACAGATTTTTCATCAAAGACATTTTAACGGGAAAAAAAGACGAATCCATTGTTAAAGCCATGATATCCATGGCCCATAGCATGGACATGAAGGTGGTGGCCGAAGGCATTGAAACCCGGGAGCAACTTGAGCTACTGCACCGCATGGGATGCGACTACGGCCAGGGATTCCTGTTCAGCCCGGCGGTTACCCGGGATGAATTTACCGGCATGTTGAAAGCAAAACAACGGTTTTTGCCCTGATATTTTTTAAAGGCGTTATATGATGTTAAAACTTATTGTTTTTAGAAGACACCCGTTTTTTTATAGCTGCAAGCTTACTTTAACGTAAATGCTGCGTTCAATCTCAATGGGAGATGTAAACCCTTCCTGGACAAATTCAAGATGTCTGTTGTCGAAAAGATTTTCTCCTGCCAGCATGATTTCCAGATTTTCCCTTGGTGTCCATTTGATATTGACATTAAAATTCATATAGTCATCTACAAAAGCACTGATGCCTCCCCCGGATAAACTGGAAGCGTCCAGTTGATCAGTGTAATGGCCCCAGAGGTTTAAACAAAGATTTTCCCGAAGTTTAATATTTACCCGGGCATCAAACTGGTGCATAGGGGATGAACCCTCTGTTACACCAGATAGTTGGAAATTTTCATTGTTTTTATCTTCCATTGAAAGATTGATATAGGTGTAGGAGAATTCCGTGTTTATCCAATCTGCAGGCGTCCATGTTGTTGTTATTTCGATACCATGGGAATGGCCCTCCATTCCATTAACAATATAGACGGGTGAAAATGTCGATACCTGGTAATAGGATTGGAGATCCTTGTAGTCGTTGTAATAAATTGCCGTATCAATGGAGAGGTTTTTTGCAGGAATATAGCGGTAGCCGGCCTCGTAGGCGATCAATTCTTCCGAGTTAAAATCAGAATTACCCCATACGGGTCTCTCGAAAAAAACTGGAGAATATGGTGGGCCTGTGACATATGTTATCACTTTGCTGTTGTCTTCAACCCGGGAGGGGGTTCTGATGGCCCTTGCAATGGACGTCCATAGACTGTGCTTTTTTTTAGGTTTCCAAAATAGGCGAAGATTTGGCTGAATTTCAACACCTGTGTATTCGTTATGCTCAAACTTTGAGCCTATGGTAAGCCAGAGTCGATCTTTTAAAAGCGTGATTTCATCCTGGAAAAATGCACTGAAAATATTACTGGTTTGACTGTCAGGGAATAGTGTAACCTGATAGGTATTATTGTAATCGTCTTTGATTGATCGATAGCCCAATCCCCACACAATATCGTTGCAGTTTTGAAATTGGAAGCGATGCTGGAAATCAATGTCAAAAATATGGTTGGTTTGTTCCAGATATATTTCATCACGATTTGTGTAATCATAATAGGCCTGGAGGTTCCAGGATCGTTTTTCAGAAGTTTTGTGTTCCCATCGGGCAAGCAGATTGCCCCCGTTGGTATGTACCTGGTCCTTGATCCGTTTTAAATAGGGATCGTATGGTATCCAGAACATGTCCATCCACTGATTATTTTCGCCGTGGTAGATATCCCCTTGAATGGTCCATGAATTTTTTATTCCCACATCACTGTCAAGGCGGAAGCCACTGGTAGTAATTTCCCAGTCATCATCACCATCGCTTTTGTCTCCAAGGTAATTGTATGAATCCTGGGCATGGTGTTTGACATAAAAACGGCCGTAGAGGTCATTTTTAAGTTGTTTTCCATAACCAAATGATGCCGAACCACGTTCATGGTTACCTATGGTGGTGCTTACCTGTCCACCCAGCGTGTCCGAAGCCGGTTTCGTGATGATATTGATGACGCCATTAACGGCATTGGCTCCCCAGAGGGTTGCTCCCGGCCCCCTTATTACTTCAATCTGTTCAATATTTTCCAAGGGCAGGTTCAGGGTATCCCAGTAAACACCGGAATAGGCTGAGGTATAAACACTGCGACCGTCAATTTGGACAAGGAGTTTATTGGAAAAGGCGCCGTTAAATCCCCTGGAAGCGATGGCCCATTTGCTGGAAGATATCCTTGCCACCTGGAGTCCCGGAACCATCCGGAGGATTTCCGGAATGGAAGTGGCCGTGGAATTTTGGATATCTTCCTGGTCTATTACATAAACTGCGGCAGGTACATCTGAAAGATTCTGTGCCTTTCTCCCGGCAGAGGTGATCTGAATCTGCATCAGGCTTGACAAATCCATATCGAGTATATCCAGATCTTCGGCCAGGCAATATATAGGAAAAATAAATAGGAGTGCTGTAATAATTAGATATTTTTTTATAAAATGATTCATTACTGTTCAATCTTTCAAGAAAGTAGTAATTCAAGAGTATAGGAGTTTCCATTTCCCAGCACCCAGCACCCAGCACCTAACAGCCCGCCCAAAGGGCGCTAATTCAAGCAACGCATTGAAGTCGCAGCGAAACCCATCGCTAAATAATCATGGAATTCCTAATACCATGGCAACCGTCATTGCAATGAGCGAAATAGCGATTTCAAAAATAATTAATAGGATAAAAAAGCGTTTTTTGTCAAGAAAAGTATAATTGAAGTTGATGCCCACCTAAAAATAGGCTTACAACCTACATATGAGAAATATATAAGCCTACATTGCACCAAGTAATTCACTGACTCAAAAATTAAGCTTTCAACCGATTGGTAGAAAGCTGCCGGACTGGTATAAATGAAAGTTTTCTAAATGACAGACCTTTCTTGCGGGTTTTGCCTTTAAGGGCAAGGCAGGGGCGGTCTTGTCAACTACCCACCGACACCTTTGGTGATCGGTGGGCTTGTGACTTCGGTTGCAAGTCCTGTTGATTAGCCTTGAGAGCCTTCGGGCTTTCGTTCTAAAGGAATATATAGGCACCCTGGTAATATT
>NZ_JACADJ010000109.1 GCF_013389365.1 Desulfobacter latus | reverse complement strand
GGGCATTAGCTGGAAATATTGCAGGCTGCTTCATGCATCTGACGGTTATTCCTACAATACGACGTGCTAAGGTCCGGTGCATGGCTACTAAATTATTATAAGGAGGGCGGCAATTCCTCCCCTGAGCCAAAGACTCAGGGGGTTCCTTGCCGCATTTTATGAATCCGTCACAACCACGTTCTGATCTGAAAAAGATATACCAGGCGGCAATCAAACGGGTGGACCCATACGCCATGGTGCAGTCACGGGTCACCCTGGACAAAAACAGCCTTCATATCCGCCTTGACGATCAAAAAATCCGCCTGTCCCTGGACAAATTTGAGCAAATCTATGTGCTTGGCGCAGGCAAAGCCACAGCGCCCATGGCACGGGCAATGGAAGAGATCCTTGGTCCAAAACTTTATGGCGGTCTGATTTCAGTTAAAAAAGGACACACCGACACCTTAAACAAAATCGAAATCATTGAAGCAGGCCACCCGGTCCCGGATGAAAACAGTGCGTTGGCAGCCCGGCAGATTATTGATATCGCTGCAAAAGGAAATGAAACAACCCTGTTCATCAATCTGATTTCAGGCGGCGGTTCCGCCCTCCTGGCCTGTCCGGGGGAGTGCCGGGGTGCAAGCATCACCCTTGCAGACAAACAAAAAACCACTGAACTTTTGCTGGCTTGCGGGGCCGGTATTAACGAAATTAATATGGTGCGAAAACAGCTGTCCGGCATCAAGGGCGGAAAACTTGCCCGGCACATGTACCCTGCCACATCCGTGAACCTGATCCTTTCCGATGTGGTGGGCGATAACCTCAGCGCCATTGCCTCCGGTCCCACAGCACCGGATGTCACCACCGTTGCCCAGGCCCTTGGCATTGTAAAAAAATACGGATTATCGTCCAGGCTGCCGGCAAGGGTGACAAACATGCTTGAAACCGGTGCGCGGCAAAAAACAGCCAAAGACCACATCAGTAATGATTCTATTTTTTCAAAGGTTCACAACATTCTTCTGGGTAATAATTTATCTGCCCTGAATGCCGCCCGGCAAAAGGCTGAAAGCCTTGGGTACAACACCCTGGTGTTAAGTTCCCGGATCACCGGCGAAGCCCGGGAAATTGCCCGGGTCTTTTCCGGCATGGCCCGGGATATCGCCCTGGGCAACCTGCCCCCCCAACGTCCGGCCTGCGTACTTGCCGGCGGAGAAACCACGGTGACCATCAAGGGGAACGGTAAAGGGGGCCGGAATCAGGAAATGGCGTTGTCTTTTCTTCAAGAGCTTGACGCCGACCCTGCCGGAATTGAAAACATCTTTTTTCTTTCCGGGGCCACGGACGGCAATGACGGCCCCACGGATGCAGCTGGGGCATTTGCATCCCAGGCCGTTCTGGAAGCAGGAAAGCAGGCGGGGCTGGATATCAGTGAATACCTGGGCAGAAATGATTCATACACCTACTTTGATGCGGCAGGGCAGTTGTTTAAACCCGGCCCCACCAACACCAATGTATGTGACCTTCAAATTCTTATTATCAATAGTGTTTGAACGAAAAGTCACCCATCTGCGGCGTTGCAGAAAAATTTTAAATCCTCACAACCATGAGGTTGCTCCGGTTTTAAATTTTTCTGCGCCTTGCACCTGGGCAACTTTTCGTCCAAACACGAATTTCTGTGACTTGGGGCTGAAATACGGTCCCCAGATATTTTATTATAAGTATTCCGTGTTTTTCAGAATTTCAAGCTCCTCGATGGTTTTTTCCGCCACTTTTTTATTTTTAGTAAAAAAGCGTTTTAAACGTTCGATAAGCTGCTTTTGCTTTGCCTTATCATTGGCATAATATTCATGCGCAAACAACTTTCGGGCGTAATCTAAATTTGATTGCACTTCGTCGGGAATGCGCTCTCCGTCATGACGCGCCGCATCCTCCGGACATACATCGTGACAAATGCCACATCGGATACACGCATCATCTTTTATAAACGCAATGTCGTTTTCCATGCCGATTGCCCCGGCTGGGCATGCATCAACGCATATGCCGCATCCCGTACACGATTCTTTCTTTATCCATGGCATTTTCTATCCGTCTCCTTTGCTTATCGTTATCACTCGACTATCATAAAACCAGTTTTGAAACGACCATATCATTTTTATCAACACCCAGTAAATTTGCTATTGGGTCACATTTTGCAATTAACAGAAAAAATTGATTCGAATGGCCACTTTCCATAAGGCCTTCAAAATTCCCCTGCCCTTTCGATATGATAAGATCGGCATTATTATACGCGTCTACAAATTCATCTGAACAAAAGTCAATGAGTGTTGAAGGCGCATCAAAACCATTGGAAATAACCCTGCAAACGTTGTCAATGCCGACTTGATTTGCATCTTCAAGGGTTGCATCGTTGATTACAGGTTTTCCCCGTACAGCAAACGTAATGTTTTGAGGGTTCATTGTTTCAATAAACAATTTATCAAAAACGATTTCGCCGCAATTATCACCTAAGTACAAAATATTTTCAGCTTTACCAATTTCATTTTTTAATTCTGCCGTCATATCAACTTTTAAATCTTTATGAAAAAAAGATTCAATCTGATTCGATATGTCGTCATTCGCACTTTGTGCGCCGTAATCAATTATATTGCCGATAACCGAAAGTTTTGCCGCTGTGAAAAAAGGATTTTCACTTTCATTGACTATGGTTTTCCAATATGGGTATTCTTTTAAAAGAATGGTATTGGCATTTAATTTTTCTTCGGCATACAGGTTTATATTGCTCAGCTGATTCTTGGCCATGCGGTGAATTTCAGTTGCCAATTGGGGATTTGAAAGTTCCCAATTAGATTCGATAAGTTCATGGACTGAAAAAATGAAACGTTCTGCAACTTTTTCATCAGGTTTAAATTTATCAATCAATTTTTCAATTGTCCTGATATGACAGAAATAGCATTCGTGTCTCATAATTTCCCCTTATCCTGGTTTTGTATAAAATTCCGTAGCATTCCACAGACGCTCAAAATAATCTTTGTAATAATCAGTACCACGGGTTGACCCCTTAAATTCATAAGAAATGGTTTGCTGGCTTGAAATGCCCCAAAGATAAGGGCCAATAAATACATGATCATCAACCCTAAAATAGAAATCTTCCGGGAGACTATTATAATATTTAATCTGAATATTTTCAGGTTTTGGTGCTATTGTTTTAAGATCATCAATCCAATTTTGCAAATTGAGAATTGTGTGCCTGATTTGACCGGAAGCTTCTTTTTCATCAATTTCACGTTGTTTAACGTATTCAGAGTCAGGATGCAGTGTAACAAATCGAATCTTCAAACCACGTTTGACTTTTTCTCTGACAATCTTATCCTTGGCATCGCGAAAAGATTTGAGCCCCCAGGCAATGATATCAAGATTTTTTTCAAGGGATTCGAATGCAATATCGGTGCTACGGTTCATTTCTTGCCGAGTCTCATAGATGGCCTCAAGCCCCCAATATTCCACAATGCGCTTAATACGGTTCATTCGAACTAAATATTTTGATGTAAGGAAAGAAACTACTGAGCTGGCAATCAGTGAGCATCCAATACTCAATAATATGTTTCGGTAATCCGGATGTTTGACAAAAAAGACGACTAATAAGCAAATAAAACCAATACAGAATATGATCGCATTCACAAGAGATGCGTTAATTTGCTCAAGTGTTCTATTCAACTTGTTTTTCAATTTATCTTCCCTTTTGTTATAATGACGTCCTAACCTTGGGTACCAAAAACCAAGGTTTCGTGTCAAACCAAATAGAACTATCTGCACTATTTATATGAAACTTGAGACAAGATACAAGAAACAAGAGGGCGAAGCGCCTGCGGCGCCCAATTTAAGGAACGGGTCCGAATTAATAAGAGTATAGGAATTTCCATTTCCCAGCAGCCGGCAGCCCGCCCAAAGAGCGCTAGTTTAACCTGGGAGCGCGGGCGTCTCGTCCGCATCGTTACTGCAGACGGGACGCCTGCGCTCCCGGATATAGCAAAATGGGCAAGTTATTTCCATGGCCCTTACGGTCCGACCTTGGGCAATACATCTTTAAACACAACACCGTAAATATCCCAGATGGTGACAAACAATGCGGCAATAATAGGACCGATGATGATGCCGATAATACCGAACATGGCAATGCCGCCCAGGGTGGAAAATAAAATTAAAAGATCGTGCATCTCCGTGTCTTTGCCCACAAGCCGGGGCCGCAGAAGATTGTCAACACTTCCCACGATCATCCCGCAGAAGATGATAAGCGCGCCGGCCTTAAACCATGCGCCCTGGACGACCAGCCAAAGTGCCGCCGGAATCCATATCAACGCCGTCCCAACGGCCGGTATAATGGATAATACCGTCATGACAGCACCCCAGAAAACCGAACTGTGGATGCCGACCACGGCAAACGCGATGCCGGCGGCTCCGCCCTGAACAATACCGATGATGACTGTTCCCTTGATTGTGGCCCGTGCCACAGAGGTAAATCTGTCAAGAAGCCGTCTTTCATCTATATTATCCAGGGGCATGTAAAATAGAATTTTATTTAACAGCCTGTCTCCATCCATAAAAAAAAAGAACATGGTATACAAAAGAATGGCCACCATAAATATAAAATTGATGGTGCCCATGGTAGCGGTTTGAAGCCCGTTGACAAAAAACTGACTGGCCACACCCACCAGTTCTCCGGCCTTGATGTAGATGGTTTCCCTGTAGGGTACCAACTGCTCATAAAAAGGCAGATTTTCCAGCCACTGGGATATGGCTGCGGGTGAAGACAATTGTTTCTGGACCCAGGGGGTTGCGGCCTGACCCACCTTGATGGCCTGGTTGGTTACAATGCCTAAAAGAGTACTTAAGGGCAGAAGAACGATCAGGATAATAATCATGATGGTCATCCCCGAGGCTGCAGCCTGTCTTCCTTTCAGCCATTTGACAAGTCGCTGGTATAATGGATAGGCCAGGGCTGAGAATATTCCGGCCAGCAGAATGGCCATCAGAAAAGACCTTATCATTACAAGAAAAACAGCTGAAATAAAAAACACCAGTAATAATAAAAATGAGGGGTGGATCAGATCACGATTCATGGGAATTTGCCTCCGGTAAAAAATTTTTGGCCTTGATCATCCTTTCAGCCACCACCAGAAATCCCTTGACCGGATTGCCCGACTGCTTCCGGATATCCGTGCTGTTCAATTCCAGTGGTTTCAATCCATGCCGGTTCAGGCAGGTCTGAATATATTGTCTGGAATGTGCATACCGGCCGCTGGGGTAAAGCTGATAGTTTTTTAAATTGTCTTTGAGTCTTTCCACTGAAAAGGCAATTTTTCCACCCGGAGCCAGGGATGTTGCTGCCGATTTGATAATGTGATCCAGATCTCCAAAATAGACAAAGACATCAGCGCTGTAGATCAGGTCAAATTTTACCGGGAATGCCCATGGCTGCAGGATATCAAACACCGCCAGGCTGCTGTAAATTTTTTTTTCAGCCGCTTTTTCAAGCATTTTTTCCGATACATCAACACCGGTCAGGCTTTTTGCAAACGGCTGGTACAACTCGGCACCCAGCCCTGTGCCGCAGCCTATATCAAGAATTTCCATATTTTCGGACAAATAGGGACGCACTATATGGAACAGACGTTCAGGGGTTTTGTATGCCAGTTCTTCAACCAGAATGGCCTCAAAATTCTGGGCACACTGGTTAAAAATACTGCGCACATGCGCCACAGGTGCGGCATCAGGCGGGGTTTCCCCGCCATTGATGCTTTGGAGCATGAATTGTGCAATTTCATTTTGCGGTTGGCATTCAAGCACCTTCCGGTAATGTATTTCAGCTTCTTTGAAGCGTTCGCGCTTTTGAAGCATGATGCCGATATTCAAGTGGGGCGAGACATAATCCGGTTGAATGTCAATGGCTTTTTGATATGCGTTTAACGCCTGCGCGCCCTGACCTTGCTCATCCAGGGCCACACCCAAATTGTTCCATGCCTCGGCCATTTCAGGCGCAAACCGGACAGCCGCACGGAAACTTGACATGGCATCATCCGGTTTTCCGGTTTCCCGGTAAGCCACGCCCAGATTATTCCATACCAGGCCGGCCTCCGGCTGTTGTTCGAGCATCTGCTGATACAAAGGAATGGCACCCTGGTGATCATTTTTCATCTGTTTCAACCGGCCTAACTGATAACATGCAGACAGATCCGGCGGGTTTAGACCGGCTGCTTTTTCAAATAAAGGTTTGGCTTTTTCCGGCCGGTTCTGATCCAGATAGAGAATCCCGAGGGCACTCATGGGCTGCCCCCATTGCGGTTTTCTATCCAGGATTTTCCTGTAGCCTTTTTCCGCCTCGGAAAATCTGCCCGCCTTGTGACTGATGTATGATTTTTGAAAAATCTGTTCAAAATCGTCCGTTGCTGCTTTTTTCATATAAATTATGTCTCTTTTTTCCTGCATTGATATATATCATACGACTTATGTTCTTGCTATCGGCTCTTATTTCTGAAATCATAGAGGATATTTTTTAAAAAGTCCGTATTAAACAACAAAAAAACACGAGTTCAAAGTGTTTTTTTAGTTCGTTTTAAATCTTTAATAGTGAACAGTGATGACAAAAAGCGCAAAGGAGACAGAAATAATGAAAGACAATGCACGGGCCATGGTCAAAGCATCCCTGGCAGCAGATTCTCTGGCACTTGGGGTCCACTGGATTTATAATGCAGAAAAAATCAAATCAGAACACGGCGTTGTCGATCAATTAACGGCACCCGGTCCGGACTCTTACCATCCTACCAAAAAAAAAGGGGATTTCACCCATTATGGGGATCAGACCCTGGTTCTGCTCAAATCCGTAGCAAATTCAGGCCGCTTTGATCCCAATGATTTTTTTGAGCAGTGGAAGGCCTTTTTTGAAAACTACAACGGGTATTTTGATTCAGCGACAAAAACCACATTAAAAAATATCGTCAACAAAAAAGGACCCTTTGACTGTGGTTCCCTGTCCAATGATATTGCCGGGGCAGCAAGAATACCCCCGTTGATTTTAAGCCTGTACAATCATCCGGATCAATTAATTGAAGCAGCAAGGACCCAGACCCAAATGACCCACAAGGATACAAACACCGTTGACGCGGCGGTTTTCTTTTCACTGCTGGCCGTGGAGTGCCTCAAGGGGACACCGCCTTCTGAAGCCATGAAAAGCCTTGCCCAAGATCGATTCTCGGATTCGCCGATTTCAATGTGGACCCAACAGGGGTTGGACGCGGCTGATCAGGAAAGCGTTCCAACGATTATCCGGTTCGGTCAGTCCTGTTCGATTCTTGACGCCTTTTCCGGCATCGTCCAGGTCATTACCAGACATGAGCACGATCTGTCCGGCGCTGTCATTCAATCGGTCATGGCCGGCGGGGACAATGCCGCCCGGGCCGCAATCGTGGCCATGGTGCTGGCCGCTTACAGAGGACTGGATGACAAAACCCGGGAGTGGGCAGACGGATTGAACCGGAAAGAGACCATCAACGCCTGCCTGGAAAAAATCGTTTAGGAACGGGTCTTAAAAAAATTTCCCATTTTGCTATATCCGGGAGCGATTCATATCACAAGAGGAATATACAACATATTTTAATGAAGAGTATAAAACAATACCTTCGCCAAATTGATTGACCTATATGAATAAAATGATCACATTCTCTGATAAAATAATATTTGAGCAAACATCAACCATAGTCAGAGGGGTAGTCATCATGGGAATTAGTACTTTATTT
>NZ_JACADJ010000108.1 GCF_013389365.1 Desulfobacter latus | reverse complement strand
GACGGCTATTCCTACAATACGACGTGCTAAGGTCCGGTACCTGGACTACTAAATTATTATAAGGAGGGCGGCAATTCCTCCCCTGAGCTAAAGACTCAGGGGTTTCCTTGCCGCATTTTATGAAAAAAATTACCCTTGTCTATTTTAGTCCCACCAAAACAACCGAAACCGTGCTTCGGGATATCACCCAGGGTCTTGCTCAAAGTCTGGAAATCAGTAGTTCGGAAATAACCGCCGTTAACTTCACCCGCCCGGAGATTCGTGGAACCGTGCTTGAGCCTTTTGATAAAGATGATATCGTGCTGCTGGGGGCGCCTGTATATGCCGGCCGCCTGCCCGCCGATGCAGCTGATTTCTTTAAAAAACTGACGGCCTCCGGAACCCCGGCCATACTCACCGTGGTATATGGGAACAGGGAATATGAAGATGCATTGCTGGAACTTAAGGATGTTGCGTCGGCATGCGGATTTATCCCTGTTGCCGGGGCTGCCTTTATTGGCGAACACTCCTTTGCAAGCACAGATATTCCCGTTGCCATGAATCGGCCGGATGAAAATGATCTGAAACAGGCCCAAGACTTTGGCGGCAATACCGGAACGTTGCTAAAAAAGACCACTGATTTAAAGAAACTTGCCGTCTTGGAAGTACCGGGGAATTTTCCGTACAGGGAGGGCATGGGCACGGGTGCCCCGGACTTCATTGCGGTGACGGATGCCTGCACGGAGTGCGGAATTTGTGCCACGGCTTGTCCGTCAAATGCCATTGATGCGGACGATGGATTTGCCACCATTGCAGCAGACTGTATTTTATGCTGCGCCTGTATCAAGGCATGTCCGGAACAGGCACGGTTGATGAAGGCGGGCCCCATCAAAGATAAAGCCAGATGGCTGAACGAAACCTGTTCAATCCCCAAACCTGTCCAAGTCTTTTTTGCCGTGGAACCCTGACTTTTTAGGATTGGTTCTAACGTCGGCCGCTGTAGGGGCAGGCCACCGTGCCTGCGGACTTGGTCATAACATCGGCCACAGCGTAGGTTGGGTTGAACGAAGTGAAACCCAACAACTTATCGGCGTTGGGTTTCGTTCCTCAACCCAACCTACCGGAAATCCATATGGCCTAAAATATGATCAAGGCCGTGCCTGCCCTGACAAAGGCAACCACAGAGGGATTGCGCTGACGAAAAACGGCCTATCACGACAGCGACACTTTGTCTTATTTCCGCAAAAAGCTTCGGCAAATCAACGCATTATAGCTGACTTAAAGCTATAAAATTCTTTTTAAACGGGAGGATTTTTGAAAGTGTCGCTGTCGTGCTATAGAATCAAGCCCGAATTTTTTATCTGACCCACTGCCCTGAGCAGGCCCATAACCCAGCGTATCAACGTGTATCATCTCTGCCATTTCTCTTGATAAATCAAACGGTTTATTATAGACTTATCTGGTTTAACAGATGATAAAAAGGATTCTAAATGAAATTTTCCTTCAATAAAAAGGATATCCTGGAAGTTCTGGCAAAAATTCAGGGTATTACCGGTAGAAAAACAAGTTTAAAAATCACCTCCGATATCTTAATCAAGGCCGCTGAGTCAAAAATAACCATCACCGCCAATGACCTTGAAACGGTCTTCACCGGTACCTATGACGCGCAGGTGGAAACCTCTGGGATTCTGTCTATCAATTCAAAAAAATTCTTTGAAATTATCAGAGAATACCCCAATGAAAATATCTGCATCAATGAGGTTGAGAACCGGTGGGTTGAAATAGGAACGGGAGACAGTGTTTATCACATTGTCTCTTCGGATTATGAAAATTTTCCTGAAACCCCTGTGATTGAAAACGTCAACTTCATAGAAATTACAGCCAAAGACTTGAAAAAGATGGTGGCCGTTTCTTCTGTGGTGGGATATCAGAACGAAGAAAAAAGGATATATGTCCTGGGGTCGCTGATTGAAAAGGCCGCGGTTGAAGGAGAGGACGTGCTTCGGATCGTCTCAACGGATTCAAGACGGCTTCACTGTTTTGATGCGTCGTTTACAGGGGATCTTGATCTGGGGGATTCCCGGGTGATCATCCCCAAAAAAGGGCTGGCCGAACTTGGCAAGTTCATTGATTCCGATATTGAAACCATCAAGGTCGGCGTCAAGAAAAATCATTTTGTGTTCCAGCGGGCCAATGAATCCATCATGATCAAATTGCTTGAAGGTGACTATCCGGACTACAGGCTTGTCATGAATTTCGAGGGCATGATCCCCATTGAAATTGACCGGGCAATGTTTCTGACACTGATGAAACGGGTATCCATCCTTACCTCGGAAGATTGTAAAAGCGTTATATTCAACTTTACGGAAAATAATTTGACCGTTACCATCACCAATCCTGAAATCGGCGAGTCAAAAGAACAGCTCATGGTTGGTTTCTCAGGAGAAGAGATAAAAAGCGCCTTTAACCCCAGGTACTTCATGGACGCCCTTAATCTGTTCAAAGACGACATTGTGACATTGAATATCAAAAACAGCAAAAGCCCCTGCATCATTAAAAGCATGAAAAACAATAACCTTATTTGCGTAATAATGTCCATACATCTATCATGAATAAAAACCAAGGCAGTAAAGATTACGGCGCAGGCGCCATCAAAGTTTTAGAAGGCCTTGAAGCTGTCCGGAAAAGACCGTCCATGTATATCGGCAACGTGGACCTTGAAGGCCTGCATCATCTCGTATATGAGGTGGTAGACAATTGTATTGATGAGGCCATGGCAGGATATTGCGACACGGTTTTTGTCACCATCCACGAGGATATGTCGGTGAGTGTGGAGGACAACGGCCGGGGTATCCCGATTGAAATGCACGAGACTGAAAACATACCGGCCTGTGAGGTGGTCATGACCAAACTGCATGCCGGCGGCAAATTCGATAAAGAAGCTTATAAAGTTTCCGGCGGCCTGCATGGTGTCGGGATCTCCGTTGTCAATGCGCTGTCCGAGCATCTAACCATGGAGGTGTTCAAAAACGGCAAAATCTACAATCAGACCTATTCCAAAGGCCACAAACGCACTGAACTTGAAATTTTTGGTGATACGGAAAAAAGGGGAACCAGAATCACGTTTTCTCCGGATTTTACCATTATGAATCACAACGAGTTCAGCTATGAGATTCTGTCCCGGCGCATGCGGGAACTGGCCTTTTTGAACAAAGGCGTCAGAATTGTCATTGAAGATGAACGCTCGGCACAAAAAGATGATTTTCATTATGAAGGCGGAATAGTCTCCTTTGTGGAATACCTGAACCGGGCCACCTCGGTGCTGCACGATCCCATCCATATTGAAGGGGATAAAAACGATGTCCAGATAGAAGTGGCCATTCAGTATAATGATACCTTTAAGGAAAAATTGTACTCTTTTGCCAACAATATCAGGACCATTGAAGGCGGATTCCATGTATCCGGCTTTAAAGGCGCCCTGACCCGTACAGTGAATGCCTATATTTCAGGCAATACCAACCTGCCCAAAAATATGCAGAGCATCAAGATCAGCGGCGATGACATGAGAGAGGGCTTAGCCGTCATCATCTCCGTGAAACTTATGGAGCCCCAGTTTGAAGGCCAGACCAAGACAAAACTGGGCAACAATGAGGTCAAGGGCATTGTTGAATCCCTGCTCAATGAAAAACTGGGCCAGTTTCTGGAAGAAAATCCCAATGTCGCCAAAAAAATCATTGCCAAGGGCGTGGATGCGGCACGGGCCAGGGATGCGGCCAAACGCGCCAGGGAGCTTGCCCGTAAAAAAGGGACATTGCTTGATTCCACGTTGCCGGGAAAACTTGCCGAGTGCCAGTTTGCCGACCCTGCAGAGCGTGAACTGTTCCTTGTGGAGGGCGATTCTGCAGGCGGCTCTGCCAAACAAGGCCGGGATCGCCGCTTCCAGGCCATCCTTCCCTTAAAAGGTAAAATTCTCAATGTGGAAAAGGCCCGGTTCGACAAAATTATTCGAAGTGATGAAATAAAAAATATCATTACGGTGCTGGGTACCGGCGCAGGCAGGGAAGAGTACAACATAGAAAAAATCCGCTATCATAAAGTGGTCATCATGACGGATGCGGACGTGGACGGCTCACACATCCGGACCCTGCTCCTCACTTTTTTCTACCGCCAGATGCCGGACCTGATATCAAACGGCTATCTGTATATTGCCCAACCCCCGCTTTTCAGGGTGGGATCAAGGAAAAACGGCATCTATCTGAAAAATGAAACCGAATACGCCGATTACCTGATCCGCAGAATTTCATCCCAGAAACAGATCCTGATCAACGGCCATGACACGCCGCTGACCGAGGATGAATTCTATGCGTTCCTGCAAAACATGACAGAATACTATAACAACATGAACCAGCTTCATAAACGCGATTATGATACGGATCTTCTGTTTAGCCTGATTTGGAAAGGGGTCAGTTCAAAGCGTTTCCTGGAAGAAAAAACCAACCTGGAAGCATTATCCGAGATGCTCAAAGATAACGGATATACCCCCCGGGAGATTGAATTTGATCAGGAACGCAGCATTTATGAAATGGATATTCTGGATAACACCGGGCAGGCAAAACTGCTGCGTGTGGGAAGAGACATTCTCGGCACCAACGACTATCAGAAAATGCGCCAGGCCTATGAAAAAATAAAAGACTTGAACCAGCCCCCTTTTTCTATATCATCAAAGGCGGCTGATGCAAAAACCGTCACAACCCTTGATGATTTAAACGGCCTTTATGAATATCTCATGGCTGAAGCCAAAAAGGGGATTAACATACAGCGCTACAAAGGTCTGGGTGAAATGAATGCGGATCAGTTGTGGGACACAACCATGAATCCGGAAAAACGGATTATGCTCAAGGTGAATATTGAAGATGCGGAAAAGGCTGACGAAATATTTACCCTGCTCATGGGGGAAGAGGTGGAGCCCCGGCGCAATTTTATCCAGAAGCATGCGCTGGAAGTGTCCTCTCTGGATTATTAATTCGTGTTTGAACGAAACGCCATCCATCTGGGGCGTTGCAGAAAAATTTGCATCTGAACAACGTTGCGTTCAAATACATATTTTCTCAGATACTAGGAATTTTCTCAGGCAATATATAGAAAGGAGAGTTTAATATGGCAGGTCTAAATAAAGTCATGCTCATCGGTAATTTGGGAAGAGACCCTGAAATCAGATACTCCCAGCAGGCTTTGGCTGTGGTGAATTTTACCTTGGCAACCAGTGAGCAATGGACGGATAAAAATACAGGAGAGCGCCAGGAAAAAACCGAATGGCACAGGATTGTGGTATTCGGCAAACAGGCTGAAACCTGTGAAAAGTACCTGTCAAAAGGTCGGCAAGTTTACCTGGAAGGTCGGCTGCAGACCCGGTCCTGGGAAAAAGAAGGGCAGACACATTACACCACTGAAATTGTCGCCTCAACTGTCATTTTTCTGGGCAGCCGGGATGGCGGCGGCCAGTCCGGTTCAGGCGGTTCAGATTACCAGAGAGGCGGATATCAGAACCAGCCGAATTCCGGTGGGGGGGGGGGATATACCCCGAACCGGCCTGCGCCCAATTCAGATAATTTCCAGGGCCCAGCCCAGCCCGGCACGCCCGACGAACCTGATCAAGCCATTCCGGATGATGAGATTCCGTTCTAAAGATGTGCGTATTGAGTTGTGAGAAAAACAGCTTGTTCTAAATCTCAACTACTCAAAATTCACAACTTTTTTATTTAGGAATGAGTCGGAAATAACTTAACCTGGGAGCGCAGGCGTCCCGCCTGCATCGTTGCTGCGGGCGGGGCGCCCGCGCTCCCGGATATATAAAAATGGGTAAATTAGCGCCCTTTGGGCGGGCTGTTGGGTGCTGGGTTCTGGGTTCTGGGTGTTGGAAATTCCTATACTCTCAAGTTATTTAAGACCCATTCCTTAAAGCTGTTCTTAAAAGCTACGTTCGCACCTCAATGCCCTGTTCGGCAAGATGCTGTTTCACCGACTGAATGGGCACTTCTTCCCTGTGAAAAATACCCGCGGCTAATGCCGCTTCAGCCTTTGTATACTTAAACACTTCGGCAAAATGGGCTTCACACCCGGCACCGGAAGAGGCAATCACCGGAATGGAGACATTGCTGCGTACGGCATTGATCAGGTCCAGGTCAAATCCGGAGTTGGTCCCGTCCTTATCTATGCAGTTGAGCAGAATTTCACCGGCTCCCAGTTCTTCACAGGTCCTTGCCAGGGCTACGGCATCAATATCCATGGCTTTCCGGCCCCCGCTCACCGTGCATTGGTACCAGCAATACGCTTCGCCGTTGGGCCCTTTTTCCCCGGATGTCACCTTGACCACATGGTGTTTGGGGGCATCTTCCGGACTGTTGACCCAGGCCCTTTGGGGATCAACGGAAATCACCACAGCCTGGGCCCCATAAACCCTTGAGATCTCTTCAATGGCTGATTTTTTTGTTTTCTGGCCGGATTCAAGGTATGCCATGGCAATATAAACCGCATCCGATCCAATGGAAACCTTATCCGCACCCGCCCTGAAATACCGGGCCGCAACATCCAGAGACGAATAGTGCCGGCCCCGGGCATCGGTGAATTCACGGATGCCACCGCCAATGGTCAAAGGCACAAACACCTGTTTTGAAGTTTGTTCCAGGACCTTTAGCATGGGCATATCCTCCAAGGGGAAATCCCTGAATCCTGTTATATTTAAAAAAGTGATCTCGTCAGCGCCCTGCTCGTAGTATTTTTGGGCCAACGCCACGGGTTTACCAAGATTTCTGACACTGCCCGCTTCCCTGACATCGTACTGATCTCCCTTGGTCACCACTAAATCCCCATTGTCATTGGACCGGACATCCAGACAGGCAATCACCCGTTTTGACAACCCTCTGGCCGGTATGTCAGCGGGCCCTCGGGCTTTCAGGCTGTCTGAATAAATGAAATTATCAAGCAGTTTCATGCCGGCAGCCCCGCTTTTTTCCGGATGGAACTGGGTGCCGATGACATTGCCCTGCTGCACAGCCGACGCATAAGGGTAATCATAGGTGGTGGTGCTCAGAATAACATCGGGGTTTTCAGGCGCGATGTGGTAGGAATGGACAAAGTAAAATTTTGTATCCGGATCAACCCCATCAAGAAAAGGGGAGTCCTGTTTGATATGAATGCCGTTCCATCCGATGTGAGGCACGGACAGGTCCGTTCTAAAGCGTTTTACCCGGCCTTTAAAAAATCCAATGCTCTCATGGGTGGAAACAAGTTCTTCCTCGCTGCCTTCAAAAAGGGCCTGCATACCCACGCAGATGCCCAGAAACGGCCGGTCAGCCTTGAGATATTCACGCAAAGGCGCCACAAAACCACGCTCATGAAGGATTTCAAGCATGGCCCCATAGTTGCCTACACCGGGAAAAATCAGCCTTTCAGCCGCCAGGATATCTTCAGGTTTCTCAACCATTTTAATGCTGCCGCCCATTTTTTCCACAGCATTGATCAGACTGCGCACATTGCCTGCTCCATAATCTAACACTGTAATTTTCATTATTATTTTTTCCCCGCTCTTTCAGACTTTTTGTTGAATTGGGCATGCTTAATGGTAGGTTATAAAATCTAATTAAATAGTAATCAAAAGTATTTAATTTACGATCCAAATAGACTTTTTTATTAAAATGCAAGCACTTTAAATGGCTGAAACCCACAGCCTCTATTCCTTATCCTTATAAGTTCATTAAGGGATTCAGGAACTTCTTTTCGAATGATGTTTAATGCACCGTTCAGATCAGCGTTGATTATGCCCTTCGACCATTTGTACAAACCTCTTTTAATTCTCTTGCCTGTAAAAGATAGTTTGTTTTCCGGTGAATAAGCAGGGATCGGATCTTTATCAAGAC
>NZ_JACADJ010000107.1 GCF_013389365.1 Desulfobacter latus | reverse complement strand
CCGTATAGTTATGCATTTCATCCAACATCTGGCATAAAATGATTTCATTGTTCCATGATAAATGATTTGCTAAGCGGGTAATAATTCGTTCAGCTCCACCCTTGTTTATGGCATCTATGGTAATTAATAATTTCATTTACTTTTTTTAGCGGGAATTAATATTTTGTAGACGATTCAAAATACTAAGCAGGATTCTGAAAATTTTTTTAGATACTTTATTAGGGAACTGCATGATTACTTTGATCAGGGAAATTTTTAATAGGACAAATATTATTTCAAATAAAAGCCGGGAATAATAAGAGAACAGCTTTGGGATTTCCCAATTCCACTGCTTTTGTCGGTTACTGAGTTCCGTATAATATAAAATATCATAGGATTTACAGCAAAAGAAATTGATGACACGATAATAAATTTCTATAAATATCGAAGGTAGCAAATAAGGTTTATCTTTCATCTTTCACCGACTTTCCTAATCTATTCCATATGATTATCCTTTTAAATGTAAAATATAGAATATTTAGAAAAGGAATTTTTGTTTTTGCAAGGGAAGCTTCCCGCCATGGTATATCAAGAAAGTCTGCAAATAGCCATCTGGGGTTAAAAACATCCGTAATTGAACACTGGCCGATAATTTCTCTAACCTCATCGCCGCCAAAATCTTCTGCATTTATTAAGCCGCTAATAGCGCTTATATGACGTTGTCTTGGAAAACTGAGGTAATTGTCGTATCGTGAAATGACATAGGTTTTCAATTGTTCAGGTTCAATGGGATATACTTTTTGCAGTTTAATGTAATCGGAAAGAAACGCGTAAATACCTTTTTGAATTTTTATGATGTCAGTATTAATATCTTTTTCGTTCTGTCTGTCTATGGATGCTTTCTTAAATATAACAGTCGGATAATCTTCCCACTCGTTCATTCGATACCCTGTGGTAGTACCGTGAAGTGCTCTAGTTGAAAATTCAAGCGCTTCTCTAAAAAAGCTGATGGCAACTTGTTCTGGAACTGCCATTTTATAGTCATAAAGCAATCCGATTTTTTTATAATCAATTTTATCTTTATCAATCGATTGAGAGGAACCTAGGTAGTATCCTATAAGTTCCGGATAATCGGGTGTGTCTGAAAACATTGCCTCAATATTATCTTGAATCGTCCCAATCCATCCAACGTCAACTAAGGCTGTGTTGTTATTTTTATTGAAAAAGGAGTGCTTTTCTAAATATTGTCGGAAAACTATTCTTAACTCTTTTGCATTCTCAAGAACAATGGTTTGAAAATCATTGTCTTTAAACAGAATTTTAATTTTTTGCCTGGTCGTGTCATTATCAATTGGATCATCATATGAAAGATTGTATTTGTCAAGTAGTTGAGTTATCAAATCACAATCGTTTAGTTTGAGCCTGTTCAAAACACTTCTGGTAGTTATATTGATACCGCTGATTGAATGTCTGTAGATTCTGTCATCTAATTTCCTGATAGACGGAGCAAATGTTGACTGTCTGCTGACACAAAGGTAATGGGAATGTGGCAGCGTCCCTTGATAAAGGCCATTTGATAAGGTGTTATAAATTTTTTTTAACACAAATCCATCCCTGGCTAAAAAGTGAATTTGTGAAATGTTTTTATGAAGAACCTGCTTGATAAAAAGATGAACAAACACCACGAGCAATGGACCTACGACTTCTTTGCCCCATGATACAAACTTATCTGCATCTTCATCAAGGTGTGGGTTCTTTATTGTTAATTTGTTGAAAAAAGAACAGGCTTGCCACATCCCTTCTCGTCGTTCGTATCTGTTTAAAAGACGGGTCCTGGCCCGTCTTTTTAAATTCCATGGGTCTAATATCAGAAAACTCTGAATACCCAGATTTCGTGGTACATTATAGTCAGATAGCGCATTGTCCCCCAAGTGTACAATTTGATCTGAACTTACATTTTCATATTCCAGGATGCATTTGAACAAATTGCCACTGCCTTTATTCAACTTTATATCAGAGGAGCAATATATCTTATCAAAATAGTCGAAGAGTCCGACCTCTTCAAGGCAGCATCGGAGCATCCATAATGGATAATAGGTATCAGACGTTATGATTAGTCTGTATTCCTCTTTCAGCTGTTCTAAGACAGTCTTTATGCCGGGATTAGTAAATAAAAGATTTAATTCAACGGAGAGTTCAATATCAAGCAATTGTTTTGCTGATAGATTAGTGGCTGTTTTTTTTATCATTTCCAAATACATATCTTCAATGGATATTTCGGAATCAAACCCAGAGTTTAAACTTTTCTGTCTAAGTTTCTTTTCAATCTTTTGCCTCAGTTCGAATATTTTTTTGCCTGACAAATGAATAAGTCCCATCCGGGAAATTTTTTCACATGTTCTTTTGATTGTTTCTTCCGGAGGATCTGTTTTTCTCATTACAAGCGTATCAAAAAGATCAAAAGAAATAATTTTTATGTTTTCTGGAATTTTTAAAGGAATTTTTTGAATTGAATCCAGTATCATTTTGGGTTCCGTATTCTTCTAAGATGAATTATTCTAAAAAAAGCTTATCATTTTAGCAGTGACAGAGGTTTTCATTTAAACATTTATTTGAGGTGTGGTTCATAAATCTCAAAATAGTGGTAACGAAAATTATAAAACAGATTGGATTGCCAATGTATCGGACTCCAAATCTCTTAATAAATAGTTGAGCGAGTTTAGCTTCATGAGTGCCGCCTCATAATCGTGAGGTAATAAAAATCTGTGTTCGAAAAGTATAAGTTTTGGGCTCAAACCAGCTTCTAAAAAACCATTAAGAACGATCCAATCTGCACCTTCTGTATCAATGACGAGAACATCAACATCCGTTATATTTAACTCCTTCAACAACTGCTTTGCGGTTAGAGCTCTAATTTTATCCACGACAACATTACCATCAAGTTTCTCTTCTGCTGAAAAACGAAAACGGTTACGCTCGAATGCATTTTCAAGATGTTTAAAAGAAAGAGATGATGTCCCCCCAAAATCAGGATAAATACCGATAAGCTTTTCAGAGAATTTATATAATTCGACTAAATCGGTTTCATCTGCCTCTACAATGGCGGCATTAATTATAGAAACGTCATCTTTGTGAGAATACGTCTGCTGGAGACGACTAATAACATCGCTATTTGGTTCGATTAAAAATAATTTCACTCTTGAATTAGACACGGCATCAAAAATAGGATCGAAACTGACTCCATCATAAGCTCCGATTTGCAAAATATTAACAGATGAATTTTTAACTGCTATTGCTGTTGAAACAAGGTCACCAAAATCAATTTTTTTTAACTTTACGGGAGTTTTTTTAGGGGGACGTGAAATATAAAATCCTGTCAACCTATACAATAAATCACGTATTTTTATCTTAAACATCAATCATAGCCTTCTTCGAAACTAACTTTACATATTGTTCAGTAAAAAGTTTTTTGTTTTTTATGGCGAAATGCTCCCATGTCCATTCTGAGACTATTGAAGCACGTTCGAATTTGGGTTGCACAAATTTTTGAAGTACACGACATAGGTCTTCAAAATTGCCAACTTTATAATCAACAACGTCCAAACTTGAGAGGTTTCCAACAGTTGAAGGTGCTATTACTGGAATTCCGCAGGCCGTTGCTTCAGCCGCAGGAATAGGTCCTCCCTCAAGCAAACTGGTCACAAGGAGAGCATCTAAGGTGCCATAAAAAATATGCAAGCTTTCAAGCCAAGCTACCTCGCTATCTTTAGATTGCAGTGGAGGTGGAAAAACAATATCAACAAAGTCGAGTTGTTTAAGCTTCTGTAGTAAAAATTCACCTTTTCGACCACTTGGATAGTTACGTCCAACGACTCCAAGTCGAAGATGTGGTACAAATACAGGATCTATACCCGGTGGAATCACATGTCCATCTATCACTTGTGCATACTTTAGCGCATGACAAACTCGAATATCAATACGTCTTGCGACATTGAAGAACTCCGGTGTTTCAGGATGAGTAAACCATGCGGCAGTGAAAGTCTTTGGCCACGAATTACCTAAAAAATTAGTTGCGTGGTAGTTAATAAAATAATTAATGTCAGCGTTGTTATCAATATCACCGACAGTCCATCCATTATGTACTGACAGTTCATTGATGATTCTACCTATTATCCATCCACGCCCTTCACTCGGAACTATATTAACTTTTGGAATAGAAACGTCCATTAGATACCCTAACACAATACATATAAGCTTATCGCCGAATCTAAAATAGAGCCGTAATATTTTTTATAGGAAGTGTACAAGGCGCTACATGGGCTGATATACCAGTCCCCACAACTGAGACGTGCACTTCATTCCGTGAAACAGCTAAAATTCGACCACATAGGTCGACAAGAGTTACTTGCCAGGAATATTCTCCTACTCGTAACGGAAGCATGTCAAAAACCACCTCCCATAAATTTTCTCCAGTTATCAAAACGTTATTAAATGATCTTTGATCAAGCACACACTCAGCAACATGATTTCCAGCAAAATCCTGAATACTAATCCAAATTTGGATACCATCAATAGGGGTCCTCGTTTCAATATTGACTTGTATTCGGAACTCATTTCTCTGGGCTACCTCAAAAAATGGAGGAGATATATTAAATTTTTTAATACGATCATCGCATTGATTTACATTTCTCCCATGAGCATGCTGATGCCTAAGTCCGGTCTCCATCTCACCTATAATCTTATCAGGTATGCCCTTCGAAGCAACCACTCCGCTATCTAACCTCATTACTGTACCCGAAACACGCGCAATCGAACCCATATCATGTGAAACAAAAATCACTGCAGATAGTTCACGAAGTTCATCAACGCGCCTATAACATTTTGTGCGAAAAGCTACGTCACCAACAGCCAACACCTCATCCAAAAGCAATATATCAGGTTTGATGGCCGTTGCTATAGAAAAACCCAATCGTACCTGCATCCCAGAACTGTAACTCTGTACAGGCGCATCGATAAACTGAGGGATTTCAGAGAAATCTATAATCTCTTCAATTTTCTCATCGGTCTCTCGCTTAGTCATCCCTAATGCTGAAGCATTTACATATATATTCTCCCTTCCCGTCAGGATCGGATTAAAGCCAGCTCCTAAAGCAATCAACGCCCCAACACGGCCCCTCATTTCGATTCGACCTTTGTCCGGCTTAATCAGGCCATTGAGCATACGTAACAGTGTAGTTTTCCCGGCTCCGTTTCGTCCGATGAGCCCAAGACACTCTCCGCGTTTAAGCTCAAAACTAACATCATCGACTGCCCAAAATTCATCAGGGCGCAGTGCACCGTTACCACTATGTCTGCGACCAAACAGCTCGTTGCCAAGATCCTTCATCCCATACCACAGGGATTTTTTCAGGTCTCTGCAGAATTTCTTGGAAACGCCTTCAACTTTAATTAAGGTTTCATCACTCATGGGAATCAAGAACTCATCCGTTCAATAAGTATGGGCAGGGCCAGGCGAAACAAGATCCATACGGCGATCAGTAAAATAATCGCCAGAACATTGACAATGATAAAGCCCGACAGATATTCGGCCGGCAATCCGGTGAGCCAGTCCCGTGCGGTGAGGATGAGCGGGGTCAGCGGGTTCAGGGTGTATATGGCGGCTGCAATACCGGTTTTGGGCATTGGAAAAATGACCGGTGTAAGATACATCAGAAACTGCATCAGCAGCGGTAACCCCTTGCCGATGTCGGTGTATAGCACCCCCATCGGTGTCAGGAGAAGACCTATTGCCGTACCTACCATCACCAGGGAAATCAGTCCGATGGGAAACAGCAGCAAACGCCACCCTAAATCAATGCCCATAAAAGGCAAAACAAATAACAACAGGATAATTTTAATGCCGGCGTTGAACAGGGTTTGGTAGATCCCCGATATCACCAGTGACTCCCTGGGAAAATTGAGCTTTGCCAGCATGGATTTAGCAGCGGTGGTTTGATTAAGGGGGGCATTGACGGCATCCATAAGGATTGCCCAAAGCATGCTGCCGGAAAAGACATAGACCGGATAGGGCAATGCCGTTTCCCCCATGGACACAATACCGGCCCCACTCAAAAAAATCCAGGTAACGGTGTTGGCAAGGGGGAGAATAAAGGCCCAGAGGATGCCCAGAAAGGCCTGGCGGTATTGAGCACTGATATCCCGCACAGCTAAACGCCAGGCTAATTCACGACTTGCCAACAGATCATGAAACATGGCTCGCGCCAGCTTGCCCGGGCGGGCCATTGCCGACTCGGGGGTATAGATTGTTTTTTTTAAGGATGGGTCATTCATCTAAAATCAGTAAAAAATGGTCGTTTGAGGTTAAGTAATGTGTCTTAAATAACTTAGCCAATTTTTTATATCCGGGAGCGCGGGCGTCCTGCCCGTAGTAATGATGCAGGCGGGATGCCTGTACTCCCAGGTTAAGTTATTTCGGTCTCATTCCTGAGTGAACTGATATATTGATCTCAGTTTGTCAGAACTCTTGTGTCATACCTTTGAAATAGCTCCGCCCTTTCGGTTGCAGTTAATAAGGACTTTACAAACGAATCAAATTTATATGGGCACATCCTCATTTTCACGGTTATTCAGTCAACAATGAAATATGGGGATTTGTCATTTTTTTTCAGGCAGTTCAATCGTCCTGATTTGTAGTATGAGCGCAACATGAGCATTTTCTCCGCATTTTTTTTATACCACCATACCAAAAATGCAGGGTCCCTTGAGCCTCAAATTGACAACTCTTCGAATCGAACTTTCAATCGTACCACTGCCAATCGGCAAATTCAAAGCCTTTATATAGTTGGGAAAGCAAGGCGGAGCCTATTACGTACAAAATACTCCCGTTATGTTCTTATGGTTTTGCTGTTCCGGCCTCGACAAAGAGTCTGTGCTGCTTGTAGGACTCTTGCCGATTCCCCTTTTAGTCAAAACCGGCGCTGTTTTGAGACCCAGGTTTTACGTTGCTTGGCTGACCGGTTTCCTTTTAGGCAAACGTAAACTCTATTAACAGTATTACATTATTCAACTTTTTTATCAGCACAGTCCATTTTTCTATTCGTTTCATCAACAGGATTTATCATGCTTTTTACATTAAAGGATAGGCTTTTTTTAAACCGGGAAAATGGGAATGCACTATAAAATGGAAATGGGGGGGCAGGCTTGACATTTTGACATTTTATAGAATTTACACATAAAATAGGGGACAGACCAGGTGGAACAGGGGTGTCCCGGGAAAAACATACCTCCTTGACTGAACCACCCCTTAAGGTTAAAATTCCACCATGACAGGCGAGAAAAATAACAGCAAGGTGGTCAACCCCCATGACAAGGTGTTCAGGGATGTCTACAGCGATAAGGAAAATGCCCGCAGCCTTTTAGCGGACAAACTGCCGGACAACGTGCTGAAACTGGTAGACCTGAATACCCTGGAGATCAGCAAGGACAGCTTCATTGAAAAAGAACTGGCGGATTATTATTCCGATATCCTGTACCGGGTGGATCTGACCGGCGGCAGTCAGGGGGTCATCTATGTGCTGTTTGAGCATAAAAGCTATTATGACAAGTATGTGCATCTCCAGGTGCTGGAATATATGGTCAAGATCTGGCGTCTGTATATTAAGCAGCATAAAGAGTCGCCGGACTGTCTGCCCATTGTGATCCCGCTGCTGGTCTGCCATGCCGGAAAAGAGTGGCCGCAAAATACAGAGCGACTGTCCTCCTTGCTGTCCGGCCCTGTGGAGGAACTTGCCGGGTACATCCCGGATTTTGCGTTTGAACTGTACGACCTGCACCGGTACGCTGATGATCAGATAAAAGGCACCATCATGAGCCGGGTGATATTGCTGCTGTTCAAACACATCAGAGATCCGGATTTACGACAGAAGCTGCCGGGGATATTGGCACTGAT
>NZ_JACADJ010000106.1 GCF_013389365.1 Desulfobacter latus | reverse complement strand
GAGATAATCACAATTCATATTTGAGTATAATAAACACGGTATTTTGCTGTGACAAGATAGTTGCGATCAAAATTCTGATGATAAAAACTGTAAAGTACTTTTGAACTTATATGAAGGATGCCAAAAAATCATATATTTATCTTTATAGTCGATCATCAAATTTATAGATAACCCTATCAAATAGGTCAATATGCGGATAAATCGTTCCTGCAATAGACTTAAAAATAAGGAGAGATTGTCATGAACAGACGGGATTTTTTTAAAAAGGCCATCACCAGCGGGATTGCTGCAGGCGCCTTTCTCGCCTTTCCCAAGGTCAACCGATTCTGGAACACACCTTCCTACGCGTCTTCGCTCCCTTATGACCTGGTGGCGGTAAGGGGGGGTGAACCGAACACCATGTTTGATGCAGCCATCAATGCCCTGGGCGGGATAAGCACCTTTGTCCCCCGTGGCAGCCGGGTTCTGGTCAAGCCCAATATCGGCTGGGATGTGCCGCCTGAGCGGGCCGGCAACACCCACCCTGCCCTTGTGGGGGCTATTGTTGCCCAGTGTTTTGAGGCAGGCGCCTCCCAGGTAACCGTGTTCGATCATACCTGTGACAACTGGCGCAAGTGCTATGAAAACAGTGGTATTGGCGCAGCTGTCAAGAAATCCGGGGGAAAAATGATTTCCGGTGACAGCGAAGGATATTACAAAACAGTGACCGTCCCATCAGGCCTGCGCCTGAAAGAAACTAAAGTACACCAGGCCTTGCTGGAGGCCGATGTGTTCATCAATGTGCCGATCCTCAAGCACCACAGCTCCACCATGCTCACCATCGGCATGAAAAATCTCATGGGCGTGGTCTGGGACCGGTGGTACTGGCACCGCAACGACCTTCACCAGTGCATTGCCGACTTCGCCTCCTTTCGCAAACCGGATCTCACGGTGGTGGATGCCTACAACGTGATGAAGCGCAATGGTCCCAGAGGCGTCAGTGTCAATGACATGGTCTCCATGAAGGCCCAGGTGATATCCAGAGACCCTGTCGCCGCGGATGCGGCTGCAACAAAACTGTTCGGCATGGAACCGGGTGATATCCGCCATATTAAGATTGCCTCACAGATGAATCTTGGGCAGATGAACCTTAAACACCTTGCCATCAACCGGATCAAAATATAAATGAACCCGCTCGTCCTCAAGTCGTTACGCGTATGTCTTGCCCTTGCCTTTTTCGTGGGCACCGCCCTGCTCTTTCTTGATATCCGGGATACCGATGTTCGGCTGGTTGCCGACAAACTGCTTTTTTTACAGTTCGTGCCGTCACTGCTTAAATTTATGAATCATGCAGCCGTCGGTGCTGCGGGGTTCATGGTGGTGCTTGGAATCACGTTTATATTTGGCCGAATCTATTGTTCCGCCATCTGCCCCCTGGGGATATTCCAGGATATGATCTTTAGGGTGTTTTCAAAAAAAGGGGCATCTGCAGGCAAAAAGACCAAAAGTGCGGCATTCAGATACAGCCCGCCCCGCAATATTTTACGGTATAGCATGCTGTTGGCAACCCTTCTCTTTTTTGCGGCAGGCACTTCGCTTGTGCTTAATCTGCTGGACCCATTCAGCAGTTTCGGCAGGATGATGACCCATCTTTTCCAGCCCGTTGTCATCTTTTTAAACAACATCAGCGTTTCCCTGGCCGAAACCTTAGGGAGTCACGCGCTGTACCGGGTCAGGCTGCCGGCTGTTGCCCCCCTTTCTTTTGGCATTGCTCTGGCAACCTTCATGCTGATAGGCTGGATGAGTGTCCGGCACGGGCGTCTTTACTGCAACACCCTGTGTCCGGTGGGAACCCTGCTGGGCCTGGTCTCAAAATTTTCCATAGTCCGGGTGGGCATCCATGCCGGTGCCTGCCGGTCATGCGGCGCATGCCGGCGGGTCTGCAAAGCCGGATGCATTGATGTCAAAACAAAACAGGTGGATGTCAGCCGCTGCGTCGCCTGCTTTAACTGCCTTTCCGCCTGTCCGGACCAGGCCATGGTGTACCAGTCCCGTTTCAGGAAACATCTGCCGCGCCCCAGCCACAAAAGTGCCGCCCAAAACCGCCGAAACTTCATGCTCACCCTGGCGGCCGGCAGCCTTGGCATGGCTGCCGGCAGGATCAATGCCGCCCCCAATTCCCCGCCAATACAGCCCCGGCCCACCACCATTGCCGAGAACAAAACCTGCCCGCTTTCGCCGCCGGGCTCCGTGGGCATTGAAAGATACACATCCATCTGCACTGCCTGTCATCTTTGCGTGTCAGCCTGTCCCTCGGGACTGCTGACCCCTTCGATATCTGCCTTTGGCCTTTCCAACATGATGCAACCCCGGATGAATTTTAACAGAGGGCATTGTAATTTTGACTGCACCGTCTGTTCCAACATCTGTCCAAGCGGGGCCATCCTGCCCCTGACCATCGCGCAAAAGCAGCAAACCCAGGTGGGTGTAGCCAAATTCATCAAAGAAAACTGCGTGGTCTATACGGACAACACCAATTGCGGGGCCTGCTCCGAGCACTGCCCGACCAAGGCGGTGACCATGGTGCCCTATATCAATGCCGCCGGCCGCAATCTTGTCATTCCCAAGATGAATGAAGCCATCTGCGTGGGATGCGGCGGGTGTGAACACGCCTGCCCTACCCGGCCCTACAAAGCCATCTATGTGGATGGCAACCTGTTACACAAAACAGCTGAAAAACCGCAGGAAAAAAAATTGGAACAAGAAACGTCCCAGGACTTTCCCTTCTAAATCAGTCAATATTCCCGATCACCTGCCGGGGCCTGACACCGTCCGAAGGGGCGACAATGCCCTGTTTTTCCATAAGATCAATGATGCGCGCGGCCCGGTTGTAACCGATCCTTAAGGCGCGTTGCACACCGGATATGGATGCCTGGCGGGTGGACATGACAAAATCCAGGGCCTGCTGGTACTTTTCATCATATTCATCATCGTCAAACGTCATTGCCTGCTGGGGTTCTTCTTTTTCCGTGGTAACATCTGAAATGTATTCGGGTTTTCCCTGGGCTTTGACAAAATCTGTGATGGTACTCAATTCTCGCTCGGATAGATATGTACCGTGGACCCGCTTGAGCCGAGCCGTGCCCGGGGGGACAAAAAGCATATCGCCCCGGCCCAGCAGGGTTTCTGCACCATTGGCATCGATGATGGTCCTGGAGTCGGTCTTGGAGGAGACCTGAAATGAAATCCGGGTGGGAAAATTGGCCTTGATAATGCCGGTCAGCACATCCACGGAAGGCCGCTGGGTGGCCAGAATCATGTGGATACCTGCAGCCCTGGCCATCTGGGCAATACGGGTCAAAGAGAATTCAATATCTTTGCTGGCAGTCATCATCAAATCCGCCAGCTCGTCAATGATCACGACAATATAGGGAAAGGGGGTAAGGTCCTCGTCCATATCCGCCAGATCAGTGGTCCTAACTTTTTGGTTATACTGCTCTATGTTCCGCACCTGCAGCTGGGCCAGTTTTTCATAGCGCTGCTCCATTTCCCTGACCACCCACTGAAGAGCAATATTGGCCTTTTTCATATCTGTGATCACAGGCGTAATCAGATGCGGAATGTCATTAAACAATGACAGTTCAATGCGCTTGGGATCAATCATAATGAACTTGACCCGTTCAGGGGTTGATTTATACAAAATACTGCAGATCATGGCGTTGAGCGCCACGCTTTTGCCGGTTCCGGTAGCCCCGGCAATGAGCAGATGGGGCATTCTTTCAAGTCCCACCACCACAGGTTTTCCAATGATATCCTTGCCCAGGCAGATGGGCGTGGGGGATTCGATGTTATCAAAATCGGAAGCGCCCACGATATCCCTGAAAGGCACAACACACATGGCCGGATTCGGAATTTCAATGCCAATGACATCTTTGCCCGGAATGGGGGCCACGATACGAATACTCAAGGCACTTAAGGCCAGGGCCAGGTCATCGGCCAGATTAACGATCTTACTGATCTTTATCCCTGGGGCGGGTTTGTATTCAAACGTTGTGATGACAGGCCCCGGCAGCACCTCCATGACTTCGCCTTTGATGCCGAAGTACCCCAGTTTCTGTTCCAGCAATTCAGCATCCCGTCTGATGGCCTCATGGTCCACCACGGTTTCCTGACCGCCCTTTTGAAGAAAATCCAGGGAAGGCAGGCGGAACGTTCCATCACCATTGTCTTTACCATTTGCCCGGGATAAGGGCTTGTCTGCCGGCTTAGCTGGATCCGGCCGGACAAAATTTGTAACTTTCAGCCTTTTTTCCGGTGTCTCTACCGATTCCTCTAAAGGCGCTGCTTCCGGTTTATCTAAAGGCTCTGACTCGACCTTTTCGGCTTTTTTCAGGGTATCAAGCACCTGTGTTACCAAAGGACCCGGGGAGTCGGGTACCTGCGCGTTCTTTTCAACGGATTCCTCCCGCTCAGAATCTAATGGGGGGATATCACTTATTTCGGAAGCGGGTAAGTCGGGGGCACAAGATTCAAACTCAAGGGTCACGCCGGGACTATCATCCTCCGGGTTGGCCGGCGTTTTTTTTTCATCGGATTTTTCGGGTTTTTCGGGTTTTAATGGTGCGGACGCTGGAGAATCAGGTGGGTCAACAGGATTTCCGGGAATTATTTTGCACGCCTCATGGGCTTTAAGCAATTCATCATATCTGTTTTCAAGTCTGACATACTTATCTGCCAGGTTCAGATTGGTCAGTAGCAGCTTAACATATGGATTGGGCTTATTGTGTCGGTCAAAAGCATTCCCCGCTTTTTCCATTTCACCAGTCATCACCTTTGCAATACGTTCGGCATTACCCTGCCCGGTCTCCCCACTGATCTGAAATTTATATTCTCCGCATTCGGTTCTCAAACACAAAATATTTTTTTTTAAACTGTAATTCTTATTTTCCACGCTAAATAATACTTTCCTGGATTTCAAGGATTAAAACTCGCGGCCAACGAAGCAGTCGGCAAAATTTAGGTTTTCGGTCGGGCACTATCTTTCACCGCCGCACAGGTTATAACATAACGTATGCCGGGATTCCAGGCAGTTGAAATATTTTGCGTTTTCGCTTTAACACAAATATATACCGTAACCGAATTTGCATTTACAAATTCTCTGCCATCAACCGGCAATTGGCAGGTAAACCCCCGTCCCTTTAGGTAAATCGCTGAAATCCGGAATTTTGTTGCCCTGAACCGGACCCCGGCCCGGAATATAATAAATGGTTCCGGGATGTTTGAACTTTGCACCGGCTATCCCATAGGCTGTTTTATTTTTTGAAATGACAATCGGGCCTTTATACCCTAGCACCAGACGGGTACCTGACGGCAAGTCATCCCAATCCGCAATCCTATATCCGTTCAAAACGCGACCCGAAGGAAGAAAATAAATGGTTGAGGATGCATGGTAAGCCCCGCCTGCATGAGACCAGGCCGTCATCCGCGGGGAAATGGTTTTTATGATGCTTTTCGCCTGCTCACGAACGTGTTTCGTCTTCTGGTTGAGCAGTACTTTTGTGCCCTCCGGCAGACGCTCCCAGCCCAAACTTGAGGCGACCCTGTCGCCGGCCAGGGTTTTTCCGCCGGGCAGCATGTAGACCGTGCTGTGGGCATCATAATCTTCACCGGCAATAGCCCAGGCAGAATTCTGCTTTGAAATGATATCGGATTTCTGGGATTGGTATCCTTTTTTGCCGATGGAAACAACAGCACCGGGAGCAGGATAAAAAACCTGGGCCAGCGTGGGATCCGGTGTCAGGCGCCCTGCTCTGACATCAGGATCAAAAGACCAGGTAGGACCAAGACCCGCCCGGATTCTGTCAAAATTTTTCGCACATCGTTTACGCCCGCGGTGATCTTTGGAAAACCATCGATTGGGTTTGCCGTATGCAATCTGACTGTGGGTCAGAACGTCTTTATCTTCAAGGCCATAGACCCGTTTAAGAATAAACAGCAACATTCCCGCAGCTCTATACTGGCCGGCGGTCAAGGGGGCATAGTGATAACCGACAAATTCAATGCCCACCGAGATATCGCTGACATTAGACACCCCGTTCCACATGGAGCGGCCGGCATGGTCTGCTCTGTATTTTTTGTCCAGAATCCGGTAAACGCTCCCGTTTCTGGCAATAACATAATTGGCATGCCCGCCGGGTGTGGTACAACCGTTTTTAAACCGCTTTCCTTTGGAAATCACCCTTAACGAACTTTTCAGCCCCAACTCGGAAGTATGAACAATGATCAGCCGGGTCCTGGAACGCACCCTTTTTTTAAATCGCGGATTGATCTGGGAACGATAATCTATAATGCGGTTCTGGAAACGGACAAGGTCCGAACGGGAATAGCGTTGTGCCGCCCGGACCGGAGCCGCTGTCATCAGCACGACAACCAGTATCAGGGCAATAAGCGGTATCAGAGCAGAAACGATTGAAAAATAAAAATTGTTACAAGGTTCAATACTCATGAGCATAAATGATATCATCCCAGACCCGATATTGCAAAGGTCCTGCGCATAAGGTTTTTATATTTTGAAATACCAATTCTACATCTTTTTGCGCCTTGCATCTATATAAATTTTCATTCAGGCTGTAATCCAGTCAATTTTGCGTGTCGAGTTGGACACGTTAGCAACCTCAGTCGCTTATAAGCCCTCCTGAATCTTTGATTCAGGAGGGGAGCAGTCACAGCTATAATAATTTTTCGGCGCCTTTATAAACCTCTTCGACCTTTAATGCGGCGGCGCCATGGCCCGGGTGCTTTTCAGGGTTCCACTTCTTCATATCGTCAAACACAGGCCCCTGGGTATGGTACTCCAGGGTGCCTTTGACCTGATAGGATGTGTTATCCGAAGTGATGAATAGAATACAAGCCTTGGATCCGGCTTTGATATTTTCCATGGTTTTGGAAAAATAGTTATTGGCCACAACCAGGGTCTGCTCATCATATTTGCTCACACAAGTCGCATAAATGGCATTGGGTACCCCATCTTTATTCACGGTGGATAATATAATGGGACCTGTGTGACTGTCCCAGGCTTTGCTGGTTTCTTCAGGTAATACAGGCATATTTCATCTCCTTTGATTTAAATTACGTTTTGCCTAATCCGGCAAACTGTTCACATAAACCGAATTTATGGATGCATATACCGTGCCTGCAATCACCTCTCCCCAGTCGCTTTTTTTTAGAGGCCATGAATCGAAAGCACCCTTAAAAGTCGGCATCGGAAATGCATATTTAAATTAGCGCCCTTTGGGCGGACTGCTGGGTACTGGGTAATGGGTACTGGGTGCTGGGTGCTGGGTGCTGGAAACTCCTATACTATAAATTTATGAGGTAAATTTGGGATTGACAAGCAAGCATAATTGCATTAAGAAAAGGACTCTAAGCCGGAGTGGTGGAATTGGTAGACGCAGAGGACTCAAAATCCTCCGGGCGCAAGCCCTTGCGAGTTCAAGTCTCGCCTCCGGTACCAAGAATTCAAAAGGGTTTTGACGATTTTAGATAAAAAGTCAAAACCCTTTTTTTATGCCTTGGGTAACACTTTGGGTAACATTTTCCTTTTTAGGGTAACATGGTGGTTACCTCAGAACCTTTTTTCCCTGCCTGGTTCCCCAAGAAATTTCTTAACTGATCCACCCCTTGTTTTTTGTCGCTGTTATCCACGGTATTATATCTGTCGAACATTTCCCGGGTCTCATGACCGGTTATTTCCATAATGACAGACTCGGCCACTCCCGCCTTTCTCATATTCGTATTGAACGTATGCCTCAGATCATGAAAGGTTATGCCGTCTTTTGTGTTCCGGCCATATGGGACCTTTGCTTTTTCACACGCTTTTTTCAGTCCCGTTCTGATATCCTTTATTCGTTTTCCCCGGTAAAGAAAAACATGATCATCATGAAGTGCTTTGGGGAGCTGTTCCAGATATTCGCTTAATTCATCCAGTATGGGAATAGACCGTTTTTTCTTGGTCTTGGTATCGGTAACATCCAGATAAATAAAACCCGCCTTCAGATCCAGTTTTCCCCAGGTCAAAGAAAGAATTTCATCAAGTCTCATGCCTGTTAGATATCCCATTGCCCATACAGGTTTCAGATGCAAGGGAAGGTTTTCCATAACACCGCCATACTCTGGGCGCATTCCCATTTTCCCGGTTACCGTAGGCAGATTATTCGTAAATGTTAAAAATATTGTAATTGCTTAATAATACATATAAAAACAATTAGTTGTATCAAAAAATAGACCCTGTAATCCCATTT
>NZ_JACADJ010000105.1 GCF_013389365.1 Desulfobacter latus | reverse complement strand
TATAAGGATAAGGAATAGAGGCTGTGGGTTTCAGCCATTTAAAGTGCTTGCATTTTAATAAAAAAATTCTATTTGAGTCGTAAGTTTAATTCTTTAAATTACTATTTGATATAATTTTGTAACCTGGACATAGAGAGTTATTCATTTTTATTGACAAAGAGGCTGATATGGCAAACCCGGCTCGACTTTTGATCGTAGACGATAACGAAGATATTTTATCTACTTTTTATGAATTTTTTAACTCTCTTGGGTACGAGGTTAAGACTGCGGTGGACGGATTTGCCGCTTTAAAAGTACTGCGGGATAAACCCGATTATTTCCACTGCCTGATCACAGATCTTGTTATGCCTAACATCAGTGGTGTCGGACTGATTTCCATTATAAAAAAGGAATATCCTGATATTAAAACCATTGCCATGACCGGGTATGGGGATCACCCTGGCGCTCTTGCGTCCGAAGCCCGGGCGGATATTGTTATTTTTAAACCTGTTGACCTGTTAAAAATCGAACGTAAAGTTGCCGAACTTTTAGGCCGTACAGAAGATTAGGAAAAAAGGTGTTATAAAATTATGACTTCACCAACCCCGCTGATAGGTGTCTCCCGCCCGATGCTGAAGATCAAGGAACTGATCAGCCATGTGGCCCAAACTTGCCTTAACATCCTGATTACAGGCGAGACCGGTGTCGGCAAGGAAGTGGTTGCCCAGAGCCTGCATGCTGAATCAAATCGGTCTAAAAATAATTTTATAAAAATAAATTGCGCCGCCCTGCCTGAAACCCTTCTGGAATCAGAGCTTTATGGCTATGAGAAAGGCGCTTTTACCGGGGCGCACAAAAAACGTTCCGGTAAATTTTTAACTGCAGACAAGGGCGTTCTTTTTCTTGACGAAATCGGGGATATGCCCCTGACGCTTCAATCCAAAATGCTCCACGTGCTTCAAAGCGGAGAGTTTTCTCCTCTGGGATCGGACCAGGACTTTAAAACAGATGTCTGGATCATTGCGGCAACCAACCAATGTCTTGAAGAAAAGATAAAAGACAAAACCTTTAGAGAAGATCTTTTTTACCGGCTTAATATTATTAAAATAGATATTCCCCCCCTTCGCGAACGCCCCGAGGATATCCCGGCCCTGGTTGAATATTATTTGAAAAAATACTTGTCGGAATACCCGAAATCCAATGCAGTAAAGCCTGACAGCCAGATAATGGAGCGGCTTTGCACGTATCACTGGCCCGGCAATGTGCGGCAGTTGCAAAATTGCATAAAAAAATTGATGGTACTCAATTCCTGGGATAAAATTTTTGAAGAGCTACCGATTGATGCAAATACCCCTGAAACATCGTCTTCAGAAGATAGATCTCAAGCGAAATTAGCCGGTTCCGGCATGCATTCGCCTGATTATCCCTTTGATAATGACTCCGGAAGCCGACGGATGAAGATCATTTCCGAATTTGTAGACCTGTCCACAAGTTCTGAAAAACTGTTTGAAGATATCTCTTTGAAAAAAATAAAGAAGCTGGCCTCTGACAAAGTAGAAAAAGAGGTGATCATTTTTGTGCTTGAAAAAGTGGGGTGGAATCGATCCAAAGCCGCAAAAATTTTAAAAGTGTCTTATAAAACCCTGTTGTATAAAATGAGCGAATTCAATGTGAATCCGCCCATGAATTAAACTTTGCAATGGGTTATCCGTGCAGCGGGGTACCCAATATTTTCAAGGATGCTTCTCCCATGATTTCAGCCAGGGTGGGATGGGCATGAATGGTGTGCGCCAGATCCGTTGCCGTCAGCCCCCTGGTGATGGCCAGGGTTGCTTCGGCAATCAGATCCGTGGCATGGGGGCCTGTTATATGAACCCCGATCACTTTGCCTGATGCCTTTTCCACAATTATCTTTGCCTCTCCTGAAATCTGGTCAATGGCATGGGCTTTTCCCAGAGCCCTGAAGTTTACAACTGCCGTTTCAATCGCTTTACCCTGCTCCCGGGCCTGTTTTTCCGTTAATCCAACCGCACCGATTTCAGGCATGGTAAAAATAACCCAGGGCACCGTATCATAAGACATGACGCTTTTGGGCGCCTCGGTTTGCCCGCAGGCATTCACTGCCGCCACAAGGCCTTCGTGGTATGCCACATGGGCCATCATCACATGGGTCGGACCGAGAATATCACCAATGGCATACACATTATCAACATGGGTCTGCATATATTCATTCACGGCAATCCATCCGCCCTTGCCTGTTTCAAGGCCGATATTTTCAAGGCCCAACGCCTTTGCCAAGGAACGTCTGCCGACACACACCGCCATGACATCGGATTCAATGGATTTTGTTTTCAGTTTTTTGGCCGGCTGGGTGAATGGACTGACATCCAGAAAAATATCAAGTCCGCCACGCTTATTTTCAGTTCGTGTCACAATGGTGTCCGTAAGCACTTGAATCTTTCGTTTCTTCATTTCACGCAACAATAACTTTGAGCAGGATGCATCCACGCCCGGTAAGGGCAGCACCCTGTCCATGGCCTCAACAATGGTCACCTGACAACCCAGGGCACTGAAAATAAAGGCAAATTCACACCCGATCACCCCGCCGCCCACAATGGTTAAAGACGTTGGAATGTAATCCAGTGACAGCATATCATTGGAAGAGAGAATCTTTTTATGGTCAAAGGGAAACTCCGGAACATTCATGGGTACGGTTCCGGCTGCAATGATCAGCTTGTCGTAGGCCACAGATATGGGTTCTTCCCGGTCAGAAACGATCTCAACGTTCCCCGGAGAAACAATTTTTGCCTGGCCCGTGATAACGTTGACCCCGGCCTTTTCAAGAAGTCCTGCAAGCCCTTTTCTTTGAGCGTCAAGCACTTTTTCCTTTCGCTGCATCAGCACACCGATATCAGGGCTGACCGTGCCTGATATCTTAACCCCCAGACTGCCGGCATTAAGACAACTCAGCAGCAGGTCCGCTGAATTTTTCATTATTTTAGACGGGATACAGCCGTAATTAAGGCAGGTTCCCCCCAAATTTTCTTTTTCAATCAAAGTTACCCGGGCCCCAAGGCCGGCGGCTCTCAGCGCGGCAACGTAACCACCGGGACCTGCCCCGATGATGGTGATATTTTCAGCCATACTTATCCTCGTAAATATTGATTATAAATAATTGCAAATTACATTAGAATTTTAATAAAATATATATGCTTTCATAAATTTTATCCAAATATATTTTCAAATTATTAAAAAATAACCTTTTTGTATTTGACTCTACCCCCTAGGTAAGATACGCTTATTTAGAAAATGGCACCTAATAAAATCGGCGTAAAAATGAAACAATGAAAATTGATGACACCAATATTAATATTATCAGAGAACTCAAAGAAGGGAAAAAACCCTTCAAAAAAATAGCCGACAAGCTGGGCATTACTGAAAACACGGTAAGGGCAAGGGTCCTCAAACTTCAGGAAGAAGGCGTGCTTGAGTTCTGCGGGCTCGTGGACCCGGCCAAACTGCCGGGTCATAGAAGTGTAATTGTGGGCATTAAGCTGTCTGAAACAAATCTGGTGGAAAAAGGAAAAGAGATCAGCCGCCTGCAAGGTGTTGTTTCCGTATCCGTGGTCACAGGACGTTATGATCTCATGGTGATGGTGTTATTCAAAGAAGGATTTGATCTGCTTGAATTTTACACCAATGAAATCTCAAAAGTTCACGGGATAAATTCAGTTGAAACGTTTGTGGTTTACAAATCATACAACCTGAAAGTGCCGTACATTTTTTAAACGCAATCATCAAGTTCTCAGGGAGTTTGTCATGACTAATAATTTAAAGAAAACACCATTAAATGCATGGCACAGAAATGCCGGAGCCAACATGGCGGATTTCGGCGGATTTGACATGCCGCTATGGTATGATACCGGGGTTAAAAATGAACACCTTGCCGTGCTTAAATCTGCGGGGATGTTTGACACATCCCATATGGACTGTGTCCGGGTACAGGGCAAAGACGCCCCGGCCCTGCTTGATTTCTGCTTCACAAGACAACTTAGCGACCTGTCATCCGGCCGCTGTATTTATGGCGCGTTTTTAGATGCCAAGGGACATTGCATTGATGATGCCATTATTTATAAATTTTCTGATATCAGCTTTATGGTCTGTGTCAATGCCGGTATGGGGGCATCGATTACCGGGCATCTGGTTTTACATCGTGACGGAAAATCCGTAGAAATAACAGACCTGTCAGATCAGCTTGCCAAGCTGGATGTCCAGGGCAAAAATGCCTTGAAAATCGTGTCAGGCCTGATTAAGGATCAAGAAACCGTTTTTGACAAAATGCCCTACTTTTCATTCAAAGGTAATCTGGACCCTGACGCCCCTGATGGGGTAACGCTTGTGGATGGCACCCCTGTCATTGTGTCACGAACCGGGTATACCGGTGAATTCGGTTTTGAAATTTTCATTGCGCCGGATAACGTTGAAAAACTGTGGCACAATCTTTTGGATGCAGGGTCCCCCTATGCCCTGATACCCTGCGGTCTTGGCGCCAGGGACTCTTTAAGGGCCGGTGCCTGCCTGCCCCTCTCCCACCAGGATATTGGGCATTTCCCCTTCATCAACCATCCCTGGGAGTTTGCCCTGCCCTTTAAGGCCGGCACCCGGCAGTTTACCAAGACATTTTTAGGGGACAAAAGCCTGATGAACCTGGAACAGCCATCCTTTACCTATGCCTTTGTCGGTGACTCGTTAAGAAAGGTAACGGCCGGTGATGCCGGCCGGGTACTCACCGAGCAGGGCGAAGATATCGGCATGGTACTGACCTGCGCAACAGACATGGGGATCTTTTGGCATGAAGACAACATCGTCAGCATCAACACGCCGGATCTGCCCCCGGATGTCAAAATAAAGGGGCTTGCCTGCGGATTTGTCAGGGTCAACCAGCCCCTGGACATGGGTGCCCGGTTGTCTCTTGTTGAAGGTAAACGCAAAATCGGGGTCCGGCTTGTTTCCGATATTCGGCCGGACAGGACAGCAAGGCTTGCAATCAAGCATTTTAAATAAGGCCCATGACCTGGCGGACACAACAAACTATAAAAATATTTTAACCACGGAAAACACAGAAGTCACAGAATTTTATCTTCAGTGTATTCCGTGTATTCCGTGGTTAAACTTTTTCATACAAAAAAGGAGACGATATGAAAGCCATAGAAGAACTTAATTTCCCATCAGACGTTAAATACACCGATGACCATGAATGGGCAAAGGTTGAAGGTGATCTGGTCTGCGTGGGAATTTCCGACTATGCCCAGGACCAGCTTGGCGAAATTGTTTTTGTGGAAATGCCTGAAATCGGCGACAGTTTTGGCCAGGGCGACGAATTCGGCAGTGTGGAGTCCGTTAAAGCGGTATCTGAAATTTTTCTTCCCATTGCAGGTGAAATCGTTGAGGTAAATTCAGAACTTGAAGATGCGCCGGAGCTGGTCAACACCGACTGCTATAACAAAGGCTGGCTGGTTAAAATCAACCCCCAAGATCTGTCCGAAATGGACAGCCTCAAAGACCAGGCTGCATACCTTGAAATGCTGAAAGGATAAATGCCATGCGTTATCTGCCGCATACCCGACAGGACATCGACCAGATGCTGGCTGTCACCGGCCACGCCGATCTGAATCAGCTATTTGAAACCATTCCCGATTCTGCGAAAACAAAGACCGGATTAAACCTGCCGGATGCGTTAAGCGAATGGGATTTAAATGCCGAAATGGAAGAACTGGCCTCACAAAATGCGGCATGCCGATCATACACATGCCTGATGGGCGCCGGTTCATACGACCACCATATTCCTGCCATTGTGCCCCATCTCATTTCCAGGTCCGAATTTATGACGGCCTACACCCCTTACCAGCCCGAAGTGAGTCAGGGAACCTTGCAGGGTATCTATGAATTTCAAACCATGATTACAGCGCTTTTAGGTATGGATATTGCCACGGCATCCCATTACGATGGCGGCACCGCCCTGGCGGAATGCGCCCTGATTGCCCTTCGCAAATCCAAAAAAGCCAATAAAATCGCCGTATCAAGTCTGATTCATCCCGCCCATCGCCAGATCATGCAGACCTATCTTGATCCATCCGGATATGAAATCGTTGACATACCGGCAGATAGAAACGGCCTGACGGATGTGGCAGCCTTTAAAGCCATGGAGGGCATGGCAGGGGTGGCGGTTCAGTCCCCTAATTTTTTGGGAAACATTGAAGATCTCGGCAGCTTCAGGGCTTGTGCCGATGAAAAAAAATGCCTCTTGATCAGCTCATTTACTGAAGCGCTGGCCCATGGGCTGCTGAAACGTCCGGGCAGCTTTGGGGTTGATCTTGTGGCAGGAGAAGGCCAGAGCCTTGGCATGGCCAAAAGCTTTGGTGGTCCCGGACTTGGCCTTTTGGCCGGTACAAAGAAAATGATGCGAAACCTTCCCGGAAGGTTTGTGGGAAAAACCACTGATTCAAACGGTCAAAGGGGATACGTGCTGACCCTGGCCACCCGAGAGCAGCATATCCGCAGGGAAAAAGCCGCTTCCAACATATGTTCAAATAACGGACTCAACGCCATGACCGCCGCCGTATATATGGCAGCGGCCGGAAAAAACGGCATCAGGGAAATTGCCCGGCTCAATCACGACAAGGCCGTTTACCTGAAAAACATGCTTGTGGATGCCGGGTTTGAATCCGTTTATGACAGCGCCTTTTTCAATGAATTTGTCGTTAAAGCCCCTGCCGGATTTGCGGACAAGCGAAGGGAATTGGCCGAAAAACACAATTTGTTTGCCGGGGTCCCCCTTGAATCCTATTACCCGGACATGGCAGACCATTATCTTTTCTGTGCCACGGAAACCGTGTCCAGACAGGCCATGGACCTTTTGGCAAAGGAGGTGAAATCATGACACAACCAGGCACAACCGGCCTTATATTTAACGAACCTGAACTATGGGATAAAAGCCGGGAAGGCAGATGCGGCATCTCCATGCCGAGAAGTGATGTACCGAGAACGGATCTTGACCCGGCCCTTACCGGTGATGCACCGGAATTGCCGCAACTGTCCGAACTTGATGTGGTCCGCCATTTTGTACGGTTGTCCCAATGGAATTTCAGTATAGACGCCGGCATGTATCCCCTGGGGTCCTGCACCATGAAATACAATCCCAAAACCAATGAGGTTCAGGCCGCCCGCAAAGGCTTTGCCGCAGCCCATCCCCTGGCCGGGGATGAATTTTCCCAGGGGGCCTTAAAACTGATGTATGAGTTGGAGCAACTGCTCGGGGAAATCACGGGATTTCCCGCCGTCACGTTGCAGCCGGCGGCCGGGGCCCATGGGGAGCTCACCGGCATGCTCATGATCCATGCCTGGCACGCCAAACAGGGAAAACAGCGTTCAAAAATTCTGATCCCGGACACGGCCCATGGCACCAATCCGGCGTCTGCAACCCTTTGCGGGTATCAGTCCGTGAACATCAAATCAGGGCCCGACGGCATCCTGGAGCCCGCCACAGTGGCCGAGGCCATGGACGAAGATACTGCCGGCATCATGATCACCAATCCCAACACCCTGGGTCTGTTTGAAGAGAACATCAAAGAGGTTTGTGATATCGTCCATGCCAAGGGCGGCCTTGTTTATGGCGATGGTGCCAACATGAATGCCGTCATGGGAATCATCAAACCCGGCGAACTTGGCATTGATGTACTCCATTTAAATCTTCATAAGACCTTTTCCACCCCCCATGGCGGCGGCGGGCCCGGTTCCGGACCGGTGGCCGTGGTCGAAGAGCTGATTCCCTTTCTTCCTGTGCCAAGGGTTGAAAAGGAAAACGATGCCTATTCTTTTATTACGGATTGTCCTGACACCATCGGTCGGATGCACACCTTTTATGGCCATTTCAGCGTCATGGTCAAGGCATTTGCTTATATTCTGTCCATGGGCGGCGACGGCCTGACGCGTGCGTCCCAACTTGCCGTACTCAATGCCAATTATATCAAGGAAAGCCTTAAAACCACCCTGGATCTGCCCTATGACAGGCCCTGCATGCACGAATGTGTGTTTACCGACAAAACTGTTCAAGAGTATCATATCAGCACCATGGATATGGCCAAACGGCTTTTGGATTACGGATTTCATCCTCCCACCGTATATTTCCCCCTAGTGGTGGATGCCGCATTCATGGTGGAACCCACTGAAACCGAATCCAAGGATGACATTGACCAGTTCATTGAGGCGGTAAAGGCGATTGTTAAAGAGGCAGCCTCGGACCCGGATAAATTGAAATCAGCACCCTATCTTCCTAAAGTAACCCGGCTGGACGAGGTGACTGCAGCACGCAAACCCTGTCTTAAAGGTTAGGGCCATGGAAACAATAAAATCCGCCGCATCTGTGGCGGATTTTATTCTGACCATGGGCACTATATATGGTCAAGAAAAATATATCAAAAAAATTAAAAAAATAGTAGAATTATATCTCAAAAAACTTTATGAGTATTAATATGAAGTCAAATCAAGCACTTAAAATACTTAGAGT
>NZ_JACADJ010000104.1 GCF_013389365.1 Desulfobacter latus | reverse complement strand
GGCACAATAATAGTACCAGATGCGAGTTTATACGCATTGGGGATTTTACCTGTTCTAAAATGTTCCCATGCAGTCCGATAAGCTATACCCTGTTTTTTTGCCCAGACACTTAATTTCATAAGTATATGTTAAACACATTTTAATCTATTTTTAACTATTTTATGCTATATTTTATATGAAACTTTATAACACATTGGCCGCATTGAGGACGGATTGTTCTTTCACAACCACGAAATCCTCAGGCGCCCAGTGTTGTTTTGCATCACGAAAGTTAAATTCAATTTGGAATCTTAACCCATAATAATCGATGATATTTTTCCAGTCAAGGTCAAGATCGCTGTTAACAGAACAAACAGGCACCGGGAATCTACCTGTTCTCCAGTGAGTGGAGAAATCCTTCTGTCAGGATTCAGGCAACCGGCGATTCCGGTCGGCATTCAGGAGCAGCGCTTTGAGTGCTTTGACAGACCTTGCCCTGAGCCATTTATCGTCAAACCGCGGGTCCATGACAATCTTGGCGATGGCAGACAGGGCCTCAAGATGAAAATTGCGTTCATCCCTTCTTCCCACCACAAGTACTTTACACTTTCTGACGCAAGTTCCGTTTTCCAGGGGCTTCACCCAAAAAGTGTAAACTACTTTTATGGAGATATGAAGGATGCCCATTATCCGGCTCGTTTTTTATCCAATCGTTTAAAAATGTCTGAATAAGTAATTTTTGATGGGGCAAGCATGCGACTGAGTTCTGTGTGGCCCATAAGTTCAATCCCTTCCCGTTGGGCTGCATTTCGGGTGGGTTTTGAAAATGATTTGGCATTGGTTATCACAATGGAGCGGGAAAATGATTTTCCGATCTGTTCCTTGTAATAGCTCGGAGCCGCCAGAAGTTCCCGAATCGGACCTTCTCCTGACAATATATGTTTAGTGGTATGCTTACACTGGATCAGCATATTAGCTTTGGGAGACAGTACCACCACATCACATCCCCTGTCATTGCTTTGGGGTGTTAAATAGGTCTCTGCATCATAATGTCGGGCAAACAATTCTGCCACCAGGGCCTCAAAATGTTCCCAAGGCATATTTTTTAGGTATTTTTCTTCAATCGTGCGGTCTTCGCTGCCTGGTGTATTGAAAATGCCCGCATTTTGGAGATCTGCGTCTTCCGGAGTGACGACGGCATCTTTCAGGTTTGTTTTTTTCGATAACAAGCGATGTAGGTTGACATCAAAGGACGGCATCTCCGGGTGGTGGAGGATGGGCACATAAATATTGACGTCTTTCTCCTGGCCTATACGGTACACCCTGTCAGTGGCCTGTGCTTCCTTGGCCGGATTCCAGTGACGCTCAACATGAATAACATTGTTGGCACCGGTGACGGTCAGTCCCACTCCTGCGGCAAGGGGAGACATGATGATAACGGCAAATCCAATTTTATTTTGGAAAGCATCAATGATGGATTTTCGGGTCTGTTGCCCCGGAGATTTTGAAACTGCCAGAGTTTCTCCATTGATGATTTCAACTTGCTCTCCAAGAATTTTATGGCAGGCCAGTTTCAAGAAGCGCTGTAGCCTTTTATTAATGACAAACAGAATAACCTTTTCCTGTCTCTTTTTTATTTCATGCAGGAGTGAGAATACGGTTTCAAGTTTTGCTGCGGTCTGTGTATAAGCAAGAGCCTCTCTTTCATTGTCCGGAAGACTTAAACATCCGCCATCTACAAGATCTGGATGAAGCGAAATATCCCTGAGTTTATGAAGGCCTCTTAAAACGGGATTTTTTTCATATTCATTTTCTTGTGCTGCAATGACACCATTGACGGCTCCGTTGTATACGGCAAGCTGTCTCCCGATCATGGTAGACGACAGCAATTCACTATATTCCCAATTCTGCAGCTCCTCCGACGGCATTCCCACAAATATGTGTTTTTTAGGCAGGCCTTCAAGCTGGTCCTCTTTTAATCTTCGAATCATCAGTGCCCCGACATCTTCCCTCAAGGCTCGGCCGACCCCGGCACGCACTTCAGCAACCTTATCTGAAGTCGCCTTTGTGATCGGCTGGATATATCGATGTCTGAAATCTTGGTAAGAGCCAAGCAGACCTGGCTTTGCCGTGTCGAACAGGCACCAGAAATCGCCGAGATGATTTTCCACCGGAGTGCCGGTGACAATCAGGGTAAATTGAGATTTCAGCCCTTTGGCAGCACGGGTTTGCAGGGCATTGGGGTTTTTTATATTCTGGGCTTCATCGAAGATGACAAAGGACCAGTCAATCCGACAAAGGGAAAACTGATAATCCCGCAATGTCTGGTATGTAGTAAGAACCAGCCTTTGGTGCTGATCCAATCGGTCCATTGCAAATTGCTTTCCAATTTTCAATGCATACTGGATCGCATTTCCCGGCACATCCTCTGATTCAATGGCGGCTTTGTTCTGTCTGGTCTCAACTCCTGCTCCTTTGATTTTAAATCGTTTCAAATCTGCATTGGATTGTAGGATCACCACATCTTTAAATGGACTCTCCTTGAAGGTCAGGTCAATTTCTTCTTTCCAATTCTCCAGAAGGCTTAATGGGGCAACAACCAGGACCGGCTTCTTTTCTTGATTCTGTTGTTCGAGATGTTTATAAAATTCGTATACGCCAACCAGTGCCATATAGGTCTTTCCCAAACCCATATCATCAGCCATGAGGCCGCCGCAAACCTTTTGCTTCTGCTTCAGCCCGTTCAAGGACAAGCCTAACAACCATCGAATGCCTTCCTCCTGGTGCTTGAACGGTTGGCGTTTGAGATCTTCCAAATGAAGGTTGTCTTTATAAAGAACCTCTCCCATGGCTTCTGCCACATATCCGGAGCCATATGATAAAATTTCGTAATTTTTATAAATATCAACAACAACAGAAGCGCTTTTATCTTTATCTAATTCCCATAACTGTTCAACATCATCATCGGATTCTACAACCGGCATCTCGACTTCCGGCATTTCTCCTTTTTGAATTTTTTCCCTGATAGCGGTCACTTTCTCATTGATGGCCTGGACATCTGTAATATCTATCGGTTTTCCAAGAAACATCATTTCCTGGGCATTATGTTTTTGGGCATCCTCAAAAGTTTTAGAGAACATTTCGAGGGTTTCAGTATCCTGTATTATTTTTTCAAGATCTCCAGCCTCAATGCAAGATACAGAACCAGCCGTTCCATTTGAAAACCAGTTCAACCCAGATTCATCGGTTTCCCCAAAATAGGAATGCTGGAAAGTCGTTGCACCTTTAACCCTGAGGGAAAAACCGGTATCCAGATCAACAAGTGCAGCATCTAAAAATGCTGAAGGGGTTTTTACAAAATCTTTGACTTGTGATTTTGATATTTTTCTGTTTTGTATAATTTCCCTGGCAGCCGCCAGTTTATTCTCATCCAGTAAAATTATTTCATTGCCGACTTTAAAACTCTGGACCGTTTCATTTCCGGTTAACTGCCCTAATCGGGTTTCAATTTTTTCAAAGGTGGCCTCGGTGCCAAAGGATGGATTCAAAACCCCATCCTCATTGGGTGTCAGGCGCATACTGACCGAGACACTTTCCGGATTTATGATCTTCAGTTTGTTGAAAAAGGATAAATCGATACTGGCACCGGCCTGTTTAGCCTGCTGCAGTTGATGGACCAGAAGCAGATTATTGTACTCCGTCTTTTCTAACGGCGGCAATTTCTGATGCGCTTGAATGCTTTTTATGACAGCCCATTGTTCCGGGGTGGGCAAGTAGGTCTCAAACTCACCTACTTTCAGGTATGGCCCTTCAAGTTCGTAGTAAATGGTATTTTGCCCGTTAGGATATTCCAGATACAGGGTCACTTTAAATGAAGACTGAGTGGTTCTGTTTTCAACTCGAATTGAAAACTTGCCTGGAAAAGCAGGGGGCAGATCAAAGATCTCTCTTATTTCAGGCAGTCGAACGGCATCTTCTGAAGATATAGAAAAACCGTTGGGAAATTCTGTGGCGATGCCTTCCTCCTGAAGCATACTGAGAACCATGTATTGATGTTGGGTCCACTCATTGCTTTTCAGTTCTTTACATGCGGCAAATTCATCCTTTGGGAGAATAAAATTCAGTCCACTGGAGTCAGGTAAAACTTTAAAGACAACATCGGAATCCGTCTTAGTGAAGTATTTTTTAAGGAGATCTTGAAGAGCCATAATTAATAAGAAAGTCCGTATTTTTGTTTATATTCCTGATAATCCTCTATGGAGAAAACACTCTCAGGATTTATTTTGATGTTTAATTTGGAAAAGGCTTCTATGGTTTTATGCTGCCAATGGGGCATATGCCTGATGTTGATTGGGTATTCAAGCGAGTCAATATTTTCATGTTCATACTTTTCTTTAAGACCTATACCCAATTCCCTTTGTTCGAAACTGTTTATACTGTAATCTAACAGAGATGACTCTTCAGGCAGCTTATCGTAAATCCACAATGAAAAGCTATGGCTACCTTCAACCATATGATGGCCTTTAATATTTAAATAAATAACCGATGCTCCCCCCTTGCATATTGCATAACCGGGCAATTCTGACTTTTTGTAATGCGATTGTAGATAGTTGTCTGCACTGGTACTAACAAAAAGCCGGCTGCCGTGAATCATTTTATTTTTATATAGCCCTTCAAGAAATTTTTTCCTAGCTGGAAACATTCTTTGAAGAACCGCGTTCCCACTGGATTTCCCATAATTCTCAAGGATTTCCAAAAACAGCAGCAAATCAAACCCAGAAAGCCAGGTCTGCATTTTGTTTACTCGTTGCTGACCGAGCGGCTCCCACCACTCCATATAGTTGAGGCTGGTTTTAGGAACTCTTGGATCCCCAGCAATATTGAGAATAACATCCCGCCACTCTTTGCAAAGTTCCGATTCAGGGGCTTTATCTATTAGAATGGATATAATTTTATGGCCGAGCAGTTTTTGCTTTTTGTATGGTGCTCTGTAAACTTTCCATTTCCTTAATTCAGAAAAAAGGGGTGAAGTTTCATTGGGTTGCAGCGCCTTTAGCTGCTCAAGATAATAATGATATTTGCAGACGTCCCCGAATCGACCATTGAAATAGTAAGACAGCCCCATTTTTTGTTGAAGCGTATCAAGATCTATTTTTTTTGAAACTGCAAGCTTAACAATCCATTCAGGTCCTTGTTTTGATATTAACCGGTCATAATGATCAGCAATGGCTTGAATGTCGTTTGGCAACTTTTTGTTTCTGGCTTCTTTGAAAGATCTGTGGAGCCCATTTATAAGAACATCAAGATCACCACATTTATCAAACCGAAGAAAAAAAAGTCTGATCAATTGAAGAAATGAAATCGTCCCGGGATATTTTCGCGTTGAAAAAATGGCATCCATCAATTGTTCTGTTACCGGGCACCGGACATTGAAGGCTTCTTCCAGCCATAAATCGGTCAATGCTCTTATGGTTAAAGAATCGGTAATAAAATTTTCAAGGTGTTTTTCTTTGCGTTTGACACGAAGAATAATTTCATTTTTAGTTGTCTTATATGCTTTTGAGTTTTTCCCAGACTTTTTGATTATTTTTTCTAAGCGCTGTTGCTGATGTGTCATCCGGTGCTGAAATTGTTCAAAATTCAGAGGCGGTAGGTCAAAGGTTAAGTTTTTTATAGTCATTTTTCGGCTTTAAACAAATCTCTGATATCTGTTACATCTTTAATGGTTGGCCGCTTAACTGTGAAGCGGATATCAATTCGCCTGTTTCTGGCCCTGCAAAGCGCATCTTCTTCTTGCTCACACAAGCGTCTCTGAGCTGCATAACCACTCATTGAAAACAGGGGGATTCCCTGGCTATTGGTTAAATTCTCAAGGGTATATCCAGAACCCATTTCGCTATTCCAATAATTCCAGATGGAAATAGCACGATAGGTAGATAGCCCCCAATTCCCCATGTTACGATTGGATGGTCTGCTGTCCGTATGCCCTTCGATAAAAATGGTGTCAAGGTATGCCTGGCGTGCCTCTTTTGTGATGGCCGTATATAAAGCTTTACCTATTTCAAGCACAGCCGCTCTGGTTTCTTCATCTTCAGGAATTGTATAGCGATTATTTGAAAATGTAAGCTGGCTATCTGGGATGCGGAGAACCGTTTCGTTATCGCTGATTTCAACAACTACATTTTTTTTCAGCAGTTCTGCCCGGATTTCATGTAGTATATCCTGGCGTACTTTTTCTGCTTTGGCTATTTCTTCAATGGCGTCGCTGACTTTCACACGGGTTTGCATCAACTCAAGGATTAATGCCATGGACGCAAGGATAAAAAGGATCAACAGCCCGGACATGATATCGGAAAAAGAGATCCAGTATGGGTTTTCTTCGTCGACGTTTACAGGTTTTCTATTCGCGCTTAATAGTTTCATACCGGACTCATTTTCGCTTCAATTTCATCAACGACTGTTGATAAGGAGCTGATGGCATCTGTCATTGTTGATGTATATTGAGAAGTTTGCGTATTCCACTCCCTTAGCCGTTCAATGGTTTGGTTGTTCACTCTTTGACCGTAATCTGAAATTATCCGGATGATATCTGTTTCCAGATCTTTAATCTGAGCGGCCAAAGCGGTCTGAAAAGCCTCTTGATGTTTTTTCATCTTATCAAAGCTCTTGTCTGCCTGATCTGTTATGGCCACAAGTTTGTCAGTTACTTCTGTAATGCCTGATTTGATTTGTGTAATCGATTCAGTCAACCCGCCTACCTGGGTTGTTGTTGTTTGGTTTAGCTCTGTGAGTTTTTCTGCTTTTTCAATCGCTTTTGAGATTGTACCATTTAGAACTCTTCCGACAGATTCCATTGTTGTACTGACATCTTTAAAATCTTTCCCAACATTTTTCAAATCTTGGGTTGCATAACTCATGCTACCGGCAGCCTCTTTATTGGCTAAGGTTACCCGCTCCATATCCCTCATCAGAGTGTTGCACTGATTTATTATGGTTTTGCTGACACCTTTTTGTGCTTCAAGCATTGAATTTAATTGGGACATCAAATTCTGGCTGGTTGCCTGCAATTCTTCTGCCTGAACCCTGAACACTTCATCTCTTTTTTCATCCCGTTTTTTTTGACTTGCAAGCTGGTCCTGGAATCCTTCGGCGAGTTCCGTGTTCGTTTTTGCTGCTGTTTTCACAGTGAGAGCGATTGCCTGTTGACTTTCACGGCTCGTTGATTCGATGGTTGCTTTTATATTGGCTGCATGTTGTTCTCCCATTTTTTGAAATGCGTTCTGCTGTTTTTCAAAAGTTTCAGTAAGCTCTTTATTTTTTTGGGCAGCAGCTTCCACTGTTTGATTAATCGCCTCTTGGCTTTGACGGTTGCTTAATCCAATTGTTTCTTTTATTTCTTTAGCATTTTGCAGGCTTTGCTGATTAAATTGGTTTTGTTGTTTTTCTAATTTTTGGAGAAATTCATGCATCTGTTCACTGAAAGATCCTACAGCCTGATTAACATCTTTTGAGGCTGCATTGAGCATATCCCGCTGGCCTTCTCCATGAGCACCCATTTTATCAATAAATCGTTCAAGCAATGCATCCATGGCGGTTTCCACCCCTTTGTTGGAATTCGTTATGAGAGATTGAATTGCCGGTGCCAGAATATCATTAAGACTATCCCTAAGCCCACCTTGAATAGTATTAGAAACGTCAACCACAGCTTCTTGCATTTTATCACCGATTTTTTCGGCAAGCCCTTGCAGAACTTCTGTGGAATGTCGACTATAATCCGAAATCTTAACAAGAGCCTCTTCAGGGTTTGCACGGACAAAAAGCGTGTCAATTCGTTCCTGAAGTCTTCTTATCCTATCTCGTATAAATTTCTCAGATAATTTTTCTAAAAAATTAAATACGAGACTTGCGAAGACTCCCCAAACGGATGTCAGAAAAGCAATAGAAGCCCCGTTGATGAGATGCCCAATGCCATCACGTAAAACATCAACGCCAACATCTTTACTCAAAGACAAACCACTCAACCCCATTTGCAGCCCCGCAAAGGTTCCGATAACACCGATTGCTGTTAAAAATGCAGGCACGGCTGTCAGCAGTCTATTTTCAGTTATTTCTGGGGCAAGGGTAGACGTATTAAAAAAATGAGAGGCATCTATTGTGTTATATAATTGGGTACCATCAGGAGACAGGATAAGGGTTTCATCAAACTCTCCCCATAATTTCCCGTACTCTTTTTTCTTTTGAGCATTATGAAGTATATCTTTTCTTTTTTTTGATAGATCTTCTGCCTGTATATTTTTAAGGAGTTTTATAAAAAAATTGGTCTTACGCCAAGATATAAAACAACGAATCCCAACGTATAGAAGCCCTATACCAAAGACTGTAAACAAAATACATACGACTAAAGCGCTTGCTCCAACGTTTGTTGAAAATCGGCCGTCAATAATGGCACTGAATTCCGGCCACAGTTTTGTAAAACTAAAACTTTCTGTTAAATTTTCGGCATCCTTCATTTTCCGTTTGACACTTCGTAAAATCAAAATGTGTTTTTGAGATGCTGAAAATTATTTTTTAAAAAAAATACTGTGAACAGCACGTTCCTTTAGTGTACTTTAGAATT
>NZ_JACADJ010000103.1 GCF_013389365.1 Desulfobacter latus | reverse complement strand
TAGACGCTTTTGAACGTTACTGTTCAATCGTTCCAAGGTCAGGTCTCGAAATTTGTGTGAGGACAGTAGTTCATGCCCTCTGGGCTTAACCCAAATCCTGGCCCTTCGGGTCAGGATTTTTACTATAAAACACTACTTATGATTTTAATAAATTACTTATTGATATTTTTTAATACTTTTAAATCGACTATATTTTTCCATCCTTCACAAGTACTTTACACTTTCTGACGCAAGCTCCGTTTTCCAGTTTCCAGGGGCTTCACCCCAGGGAAGTTAAAAAAATTCAAATCCCCAGCACCCAGCACCCAGCACCTAACAGTCCGCCCAAAGGGCGCTAATTTATAATCGCTGAAACCAACGCTTGCAATTTATAAATAGAATAATATATTCAATTCTTATTTGGAATTTGGCTGCCTTGGAAAATTAGGAAAAAAAATTAAAAGTACCATGAGAGGAAATAAGGTAGAATATGTACGAACAAGTTGCCCATACACTTTTAAATGACATTCTGAACCGCATTAAACCGGAAATCTCCGAGCAGGATCTGCGACATTTCTACACCCGCCTTGGCGCAAATTTTTACAGCATTTATTCCCTGTTTCAAAAGCTTTACGGGGAGCGCGAGGATTTTGTAGCGCAGGCTCAAAAGCTGGTTGAAACCATGGCGATGCAGTATATCAAGCGCCCGGAAAATCTTCGCCGGCTCGATCTGGACCGGGAAAAGGATTACAACTGGTTTCTCAGCCAGCAGTTGGTCGGAATGGCGCTCTATTGTAAAGGCTTTGCAGGCAACCTCAAAAACCTGCAGGGACACCTGAACTATTTTCAGGAACTGGGTGTTAACCTGATTCATGTCATGCCGATATTACCCTGTCCGGAAGGAAAAAGTGACGGCGGCTATGCTGTCAATGATTTTAGACAGATCAACCCTGAGCTTGGTACTTTGAAAGATCTTCAACAGTTGACAGCCGAAATGAGAAAGCGCGATCTCCTGCTCGTACTCGATGTCGTTGTCAACCACACCTCGGACATGCACTACTGGGCAAGGCGCGCCAGAGCGGGTGAAAAAAAATATCAAGACTACTACTACACCTTTGCAACGCGCAACATCCCGGATATGTTCGAACAAAGCATGCCTGAAATATTTCCGGAGACATCGCCTGGAAACTTCACCTGGGACGAAGACATGGGCCGCTGGGTTATGACCGTTTTCAATGATTTTCAGTGGGATCTTAACTACAGCAACCCGTCAGTTTTTATTGAGATGCTCAACATAATCCTTTTCTGGGCCAACCAGGGAGCCGATGTTCTGCGGCTTGATGCCGTGGCATTTCTGTGGAAAAAAATAGGCAGTACCTGCCAAAATGAACGGGAAGCACATCTGCTTTTACAGCTTTTCAAAGACTGCTGCCAGGTCACCGCACCTGGGGTCGTCTACATTGCCGAGGCCATTGTTGCGCCGGTAGAGATGATAAAATATTTTGGGGAAGATGCGGTTATCGCCAAGGAGTGTGAGATTGCCTACAATGCCACCTTTATGGCGCTGTTATGGGACGCGGTCGCGACCAAAAATGCCCGCCTGCTCAATCAGGGGATCAAGAACCTGCCGGTCAAACTGGATAGAGCCACCTGGCTAAACTACGTTCGTTGTCATGATGATATCGGCCTGGGGTTTGATGATCAAGACATTGTACTCTGTGATTACGAACCCGCCCGGCACCGGAAATTTCTGGTCGATTATTTCACCGGAAAATTTGAGGAATCCCACGCCCGCGGCCTGCCTTTCGGACAGAACAGTAAGACCGGCGACACTCGTATCTCAGGTTCTCTTGCGTCACTTGTCGGTCTGGAACATGCGCTTGAAACGGGCGACAATAAAGCCATAGACGATTCAATCAAAATGATCCTGCTCCTGCACAGCATGATTCTATCCTTTGGTGGTATCCCGCTTATCTACTACGGCGATGAAATCGGCACCCTCAACAACGATTCCTACCTTGACGATCCCCTTAAAGCAGGGGATTCACGTTGGGTACACCGACCATGGTTTGACTGGGAGAAAGCGGAAAGGAGAAACAGTCCAGGCACCGTCGAGTATAAAATTTTCACTGCCTTGAAACAGATGATTTCCATAAGAAAAGAAATTACGGTCTTTGCCGATTTCAATAATCGAGAGCTTATCGAAGTCGACAATCCGCACCTTTTTGTTTTTGGGCGTTACCACCTGCAACAGCCAAGCGAGCAGGTGCTGGTGGTGGCCAATTTCAGTGAACACCCTCAGCATCTCAACCTGGACGACCTCGGGACATGGAAACCACAATACAAAACGCTGGTGGATTTGTATTCCGGGGAAAGTCCGGATATCTTTAAAAACAGTCTTGTTATTCCCGGATACGGTTTTTACTGGCTATGTGAAAAATAGAGAAAAGCACTTAAGCGCCATAATCACAGTCGCCCCCTGCGAATAATGGCTACCAATAACCAGATACCGAGGACGGCAGCAGCAATGAAACCAGCGATGCCGATGATGGATACCCCCAGAATCATGGGAGGTATCCGGGAGTTAAGTACAATGGCCGAGCCCAGGATCAGGGAAGCAATAATAATGGCAAAAGAGATTCGATTGGATGTTTGATCCTGGATCATCATCACCCGTTCCAGGTCTTCAATTTTGATGGAGACCTTAATTTTGCCCTGTTTGATCTGCGTGATAATATGGCTTGTATCCGATGGCAAAGTTTGCAAAAGGGCAAAGATATCCCTGGCTATGCCGGTGAATTCCCTGGAAAGGCGCGACACGGAATATTTACGCAAGCCGGCCGACCTGATATAGGGCCGGGCATGGCCAAGCATATCAAACTGTGGGTCTAATGTGCGTGCCACCCCTTCAATACTGATAAACGCCTTTATCATTAGAAACAGGTCCGGGGGGATTCGCAACCCGTGCCGGGCACAGAGCTCAAGAAATTGGTGGATCATACGGCTGGGATTGATTTCTTCAAGCTTTCTGGACAAATATATGGCGCAAAATTGTGAAATATCCTTTTCCAGGGCGGCCATATTGACCGATTCGTCAGGCACTGTCAGTCGGCACAGCAGACGGGCTGTATTCCGTGTGTCTTTTGATGCAAGACTCTGGAGTAAATCAATGAACAAGTCCCGGGTGGTCGAATCCACAAATCCGGTCATGCCGAAATCAATCATGCAGATACGCTGGTCTTCCAGTATAAGAATATTGCCTGGATGGGGATCGGCATGGAATAAACCAAACTCAAAAACCTGGCGCATGACAAAATCAGCACCTATACGGGTAATTTTTTTTCTGTCAAGCCCTGCGCGTTGAATGGCCTCAAGATTGTCAGCCTTGATGCCCCGGATAAATTCCATACACAGTACCCGTTGTGTGGAATGGCTCCAATATACTTCAGGAATATGGATGGCCGGCTCTTTGGCAAACTGGTCTGCCATCTGTTCCATATTGGCCGCCTCCACCATGTAATCCAGTTCCTTTGCCAGGGACTGGGCAAATTCTTCAACGATTTTTACGGGTCGGAATATGTCTATATTTTCTATATTCTTTTCCATGACCTGGGCCAGGTAATGGATGATTTCCAGATCAATTTCGACTATTTTGCGGATACCCGGGCGCTGGACTTTCACTGCCACTTGTTCGCCTGACGACAGTTCTGCCCGGTGAACCTGTCCGATGGAAGCCGAAGCAAAAGGAGATTCCTCAAAGCAATGAAACACGTCACGGATGGGATTGCCGAACTCTGCAAGGATAATTTGTCCGACCTGTTCAAACGAAAAAGACGGCACCTTGTCCTGGAGTTTAGCAAGCTCCCGGGTTAAATCCAGGGGGATCAGGTCAGGGCGAGAGGATAATACCTGGCCCATTTTAATGAACGTGGGACCAAGCTCCTCCAACACCATCCTGATCCGTTGATTCCTGGACAGTTTTTGATGGGGTTTTGAAAACGGAATTTTATCGAGATAATGATCAATCTTTGTGGCAATAATAATATCTTCAAATCCGTATTTGACAATGATGCCAATGATTTGTTGGTAACGGACCAGATGCCGGTACCGTTTAGTGACCTTGGAAATGGTCTTAAAACTGAGCATAGTCAGGGCAAAAGGCCTGGATTTCACTCGATGACCGAGGTTCAGGCATCCTTTTCAATTTTTTCAGACAAGGCATCAATGCGGGCATTCAGTGTATCAACATCCTCACGGGTGGGCAGATCCAAACGTTTAAGTACCGATTCCACAACCTCTTCTAATTTTTTATCGAGGCCGGATTTTGCGTCATCGTACCGTTTTTTACACTCTTCTAAAAAGTCCTTGGCCTCTTTTTGGTTCATCTCAGATTGTTCTGCAAATTCCTTGGCAAAGGTCTCAATTTCTTTTTTGGAGCGTAGCGCCATACCGACCCCGGAGAGCAGCGTGTTTTTTATACTTTCAAGCATGTTCGTTTCCTTAAAAAAAATTATTTTACGCCAAAGGATACATCCTGTATATCTTCCACACAAGTATCCCCATTCAATAATGGCATTCATCTTACCATAAGATTCGGGTAAAAGTGTATGAATAAAAAAATCTGTTATTACCATAACAAGGTTTAAATATAGTTATTTTTTTGCTAAAAATAATGTTTATTTATTGGCCTGGTTTCATTGAGTCTGAGATATTAGTTCTGATCTGAAAAATGAATGTCTAAATAATGGATACAAAAGGCGCATGCGAATAAAATGTTGGGGAGCCAGGGGGTCAATCTGTGTATCAGGGAATCAATATACTAGGTACGGCGGCGATACCACTTGTTTTGAAATCCAGGCGAATTCCGGTGAAATTGTAATCATTGATGCCGGTACCGGTATACGCAGGCTTGGTAAGCATTTGGTCCAAAGAGAAATTAAGACATGTTACCTGCTTCTGACCCATACCCATTGGGATCATATCATTGGTTTGCCTTTTTTTCATCCTTTGTTTCATGAAAACACAACGGTTCATATCCAGGACCGTACCTTTGCCGGCCTGACCACAAAAAATGTGATTGATCAAGTTATGTGCATGCCTTTTTTCCCTGTGGAGTTAAAGGATTACAACGCCAACATCCGGTTTGATTCATCCTTGAACAATCGTTTTTCCATCGGCAGCCTGGACATTGAAACCATTCCCACCTCCCATTCCCAAAACAGCATGGGATACAGGTTTACGGAAAATGGGAAAACATTTGTCTTTCTTACGGACAATGAACTGGGATATACCCATTCCCAAGGAAAACGCATTGAAGAATATATTGACTTCTCAACGAACGCGGATGTACTGTTTCATGACACCGAGTACACGGATGATGAATATCTGAATAAAACCGGTTGGGGTCACTCCTGCCTGTCCGATGTTCTGGACTTGAGCGCCAGGGCATCAGTGGGGCAGCTGGGCCTGATCCATATCAACCAGGACAGAACCGATGACCAGGTGGATGCCATGGTGGCGCAATGCCGCCGGTTTTTCAATGATCATCACCTTTCCACATCCTGTTATGCCGTTTCTACGGATTTTGAAATCTTTTTATAGGCCTTATGTAAAATCGTATGTTACGCGCATTATTAATTTTTTTACGCTCTTGGGCGTCAAATCTGCAGCGTTTTTTTACAAAAACCTGGGAATCCGTCAAGCATTTTGCCCACCCCCGTGTGGTGACCATGCTTTTTTTCGGGTTCAGCGCAGGACTTCCCATTCTGCTGATTTTTTCCTCCCTGTCCCTTTGGCTGCGTGAGGCAGGGGTCCAGCGTTCGGCGGTCACTTTTTTTTCCTGGGCAGCCCTGGGGTATTCCTTTAAATTTATCTGGGCGCCGCTGGTAGATCAGATGCCCATTCCGGTAATGAGCCGGAGGCTCGGCCGGCGCAGGGCCTGGATACTTCTGGCCCAGATCGGCATTACCGCATCCATTTTTGCCATCTCCATGATTGATCCGGCAAAAGGCCAAAATGATATGGTTTTTATGGCCCTGGCCGCTGTGGGCTTAGGCTTTTCTTCGGCCACCCAGGATATTGCCATTGATGCCTACCGCATTGAATCGGCCGGCGAAAGTCTCCAGGCCCTGATGGCTTCCGTGTATATTGCCGGATACCGGATCGGAATGCTGGCCGCCGGCGCCGGTGCCCTGTTTCTGGCCCAGATCAAAGGCTCAGCCCCGGGCGCCTATGATTATACGGCCTGGCGCACGGCCTATCAGATCATGGCCGGACTGATGATCATTGGTATGATCACGGTCTTTGTAATTAAAGAACCTGAAGTTACGGCCAGAGAAACAAATCACGCCCGGACCACGGATCATGCCCGGTTTTTCGTCCTTTTTTTAGTGTCTGCCGCGGCTTTTGTCGGATGGTTCTATTTTTCATCCGGGATTGCATCAACGTTAAAAGCGCAGATGATTTTTGTCGTAAAAAGTTCTTCTGCAGCCGGATTTATCATTGAAACAGCGAGGCTTGCCGGGGGGATTTGCGCCGGGCTTCTGGCTGCAAGGATGATGGTGGCCCTGAAAGTGGCGGACATGGAGATGATCCGGTCCGCCTATGTTGAACCTGTATCGGATTTTTTCTCCCGGTACGGTTTAAGTTTGGCCTGGTTGCTGCTTGCGCTCATCGGCCTGTACCGGATTTCCGACATTGTTTTAGGTGTGATTTCCAATGTCTTTTACCAGGACATGGGATTTTCAAAGATTCACATCGCAAGCATCGTAAAAACATTTGGACTCTTCATGACCATTGCCGGCGGTTTTCTGGGGGGCACCCTGTCCATCCAGTTCGGGGTGATGCGCATTCTTTTTGCCGGGGCATTGCTGTCAGCAGTTACCAACCTTTTGTTTGTACTCATGGCCTGGACCGGTCCGGCCCTGCCCATGCTCTACCTTGTGATTTCTGCGGACAATCTGGCCGGCGGCCTGGCCGGCGCTGCTTTTGTGGCCTTTTTATCCAGCCTGACCAATGTCCGGTTCACCGCCATTCAATATGCCGTATTTTCGTCATTAATGACCCTTGTGCCAAAGGTGTTTTCCGGATATTCCGGGGGCATGGTGGACCAGCTGGGATATCCTGTATTTTTCACCGTGACCGCCGTGATGGGTATTCCGGTTTTGATTTTAATCCTGATCTGCGGCGTTCGACTGCAAGTTAAGGACCGCAGGTGAAATCCAGTTTCTGGATTCTTCTTAACGTTAAATTTTTTTCATCTTTTCAATTCGTTCTTTCAGGTCTGCTGGTGCAAGAAACACGAGCGTTTTACCATCTTTTAACTTTCTTAAAAACGAAAATTCATCTGACATTTGAAGCAAGTCTTTACGTGCAGTGTCATATGCAATCGCATAATTCCTCTTATACTGATTGATATTATAAATGAAATTAGGATTCGCTAAAGCATGGTGAAGTAATGATAATTGCCTTAAATTTAGTTCCTTTTTTAGTGTCGCACCAAGAAGAAGCTCTTGTGCCTCTTGAATTCGTTGCGTTCGCTCACTTAAGTACTCATGAAGTTCTGAGATTGCCTTTTTTATTACGTCTAATTGATGCAATATAAAATAGGTAAGATCATTGCTATCTGTTTCAGTGTATAGAAATGCCTTGGCATATTGTGTTTGAGATCGTTTTATTACTTGAGAGATCGAAATAAATTCAGTCAGCCAATACCCCTCATTAATCATTGCCCAATAGAATAGCGCTCTGGCTGTCCGCCCATTACCATCTATAAAAGGATGTTCATAGGCAAGCATGAAATGAAGGATAATGGCCTTAAGAACCGGGTGTATAAATCCATTCCCTTGGCCATTGGCAAATCGGCATAATCTTTCTATTCTTTTTTCAATTCCTTTTGCACCTGGAGGAAGGTGTAAAACTTTATTCGTTACTTCGTCAGCAACATAAATATCTGCGTCTTTTACAGTTCTAAAAACGCCTGCTTTTTTCTCATCTTTTAATGTGTTTGTTGTGAGAATTTTATGCAACTCAAGAACCATACTTAACGTTAGTGGTTCAGACTTGTTTTCTAAGATAAATTCCATTGCATGATAATTATTATATATCATTTGCTCGCTATGGTTTTTTGGGGCACGATCCTGAAGAATCATTTCTTTTGCAACTTCGCGTGTGGTTGTTGCTCCTTCAATCTGACTCGACGTCGTAGCCTCCCTTATCAGAGATTTGATGATATATTCTTTTTTCATACCGGACTTAGCATCAATTGGAAAACTTGATTTTATTGTGCCGGCAGCATTTTTATCGAGCCAGTGTGTCTGCTCCTCAATTTCATCTGTTTTTGTAAAATTAAAAGAAATGCCGTCCTTGCTCTCAAAATTTAATTTCTTAGATTGATTCAGTCTGATTAACTTTATTCCAGCCCACCATTGCTCAACTGTGAGCCCTTCCGGTGGGGCATGATGCCTCAACTTGTCCCAATGGAGGTAACGTCCCTTTTCATCAACTGCGTTACAGGTCTTAAGGTATGTCAGGAAATCAGGCCCATCACCTTGGTTTATTATTTTGAAATAATCTGGTGGTGTTACTGGTACTTTCATTTGAACATCCTTGTTGACTTTTTGCACCTTATTAAAAAGTGATCAAACAAAAAGTAGCATTCAATCATACGGCTGTAAATACCATTTTTTTAAAAAAAGTATTTTGAGATAAAGA
>NZ_JACADJ010000102.1 GCF_013389365.1 Desulfobacter latus | reverse complement strand
TGAAAACCTACTGGACCGATTTATTTCACACTTAGATTTGGACCCTATCTTGATAAAAAATACGCCTCAATACGAGGAACTGATAAACTACGGTGCTATTAGCGCCTAAATTTGTCCGAACCATTGGAATACCGGCTTCTCTTATATTGTGCGGGCCAGCTACCAGATCGGGTGTAAACTTGTAGCCGTTCTCCTCAAGGTAACGGCATACCTCATCATTCTTTTCACCTTTTCTTATCCCTGGGAAGCCAAGGGATCTAAAAAAAATCAAAATTTTATCTTCAGAAGATTCATTCATGGTTTCGTATGCCAACGCAAAGGTCAGCGGTTTTGAAAGCCGTAGCGAAGCGAAGGCTTTCAAAATCCGCTGGACCGCCGGGTTATGTGGATTTTTCTCTATTCACGCATTTTCGATCAAAAAAGCTCTCGATTTGGTACTGTTATCCCTTAAATGCTTTATTTTTTCATATTCTTCCGAAAAAAAGCATTTCCGGGCTTCTTCCATTGAGTCAAACCCGATGACGACCGACCGTTCCGGTCTGCTCCCGGAAAGAGGCATTATCTTATTGCTTCTCGCGATATACTCTCCGTTGTGTGATTGAATAATTTCCACAACCTGCCGGATATAATTATCATACATTTCCTGGTTGCTGATTTCTTCAATTATTACGACAAATACCACTTTTTTCATATCCTATGCCCCCTAAATGCTCTATCAACAATGGGATTCACATGAAAATCTGGCAACCCCATTTTTAATATCGCCTTCCTGCAAAACTCCAACGGCTCAGACTCTTCCCCGACATAAATGCTCTTTACCGTCTCATCCAATGCTTTCAGATAACTTTCACCTTCATCCAGAAACCTTTCGATATCTTTCGGGCCAGTAATCGCCGGCGTCCAGGAAGTAAGCAGAATTTCATAGTCCCGGCTTGTTCTTATGCTATTCAAAGAGTTCACCATATCATTGAAATTATCATAATTGGGGATATCATTTTTTACCGGGATTGAATCGGCAGTGAATAATATCCGGTCTTCCGGGAATAAAATGTTTACGGAACCTCTGGAATGACCGGGCGAATGAATGATTTTCATGGTGATATTCTTATCCGCTTTAATTTCCCGGTTATGTTCTAAAAATGCGTCTATTTTCACAGACTGGTCCACCAGTTCAAAAAAACCCGGAACAGGACGCTCTCTGTTCTGGATGTCAATATTCTCTATCCAACTTTTTTCACCTTCATGCGCCAGAATTCGGCATCCAGCTATATTCTTAATCTCAGCGGCAGAACCTATATGATCGGGATGTGAATGGGACAGAATCACTGTTTCGATATCCGAAATATCCCGACCATTCTCCCTGATATAGTTGAAGATATGACGGAAACAGCCTTTTGTACCCGTGTCTATAAGGGTTATTTTTTCCCCGAAAACGATGATGCAGTTTACAAACCTATCGATTTTTTTATGCGGGTTCAGATTTATTTGGAAATCCAATCTCAGTAGATGAATCTTTTCCGCAAGTTTCATGTGGTTAATCCTTCATTATTTATGCAAGACGCGCCCCGTTTTGTAGATTCATGTCAGGTGTAGCCAAAACTACTGCACCATCTTCTCGATGAAAGCCTGTAACCAAACACTCAGACAAGATTGGACCAATTTGTTTTGGTGGAAAATTGACAACAGCCAATACTTGCTTGCCAATTAGATCATCTTTCGAGTACAAATCCGTGATTTGAGCACTGGACTTCTTGATTCCAATTTTTTGGCCAAAATCTACTTGCAGTTTATATGCTGGCTTCCGTGCCTCTGGAAAATCCTGAACCTCAATTATTGTTCCTACTCGCAGCTCAATTTTCTGAAAATCTTTCCAATCTATCTGACTCATTCTTCTCTCTTTCAATTTGCATAATCGCGGTGCTGCCGCGCAGGATGCTCACGCAGAAAACGACTCCCGTTCACTCGGTCAGCTCTACCGAAATGTTGGGCGGTCAATAACTTTGAAAAGCTCCATTTTACTTGATTATATCTCATCACATGAGTTCAAACAACTTAAACTTCGAGGCTTTCTTGTCAAAAGTAAGTACGGTTTCACAACCACTGAGATTGGCAGAATGTGCAATTAGCAAATCAGAAAGATCATAATTGTTACCTTGTCCTGAATAAACCAACTGTTGTAGTGCAGATTGATGCTCAAATTGAAAAATTGGCATCAATAGAAGGTCTTTTACGGCGTCCAATATATCATGTCTTGAAATTTCATAAACGGACTCCAGCACCCATATCGTTTCCAACATTACAAGCAATGGTATAAAAAATTCTTTTTTCTCTGATTCAGCATTTTTGAAAAGTAAATAGACTTTTTGTGCCTGATCTTCATCATCGCCAGTTAAAAAACGAACTAAAATATTCGTATCAATGGCTTTCATTTGAATTTATCTTTCATTCGATTCTTAATGGCATCATTCATTGCTTCGATAGATATGCTTTTTTGATTGATATTATGTAATTTACAAAAAATATCATCTACTTTCTTTGATATTGGCCTAATTAAAGCTTCCCGCTTGCTTGTCATAACGATCTCTATTTTATCACCAGTAGTGAGCCTTAGAGAATCTCTTATGTTTTTGGGAATCGTTATTTGCCCTTTTGTTGTAATAGTAGCTAATGACATACTTCCTCCCCTTACCCATTATTTATATCTTACATAAAGTAAGATTTCTCAAAAGGAATGTCAACACTTTACTATCATATGATTTTTTTCAAATAACTTGCAGATGATGACTTGATTTGAGTAAGAATAATGTTAAGCTCACCGACTCGTTCGAGTGTAGCGGGATGTTCCACGGCCCGGGAAAGTGGGGTGGTAAATTCACCTTTGACTACGGCTGAAGCTTTGCTTCGCTCTGCCCGTCATAACGGGGAGCTGAGGGGCCAGGCTTTTAAACCCCAAAATCTCCGATAAAAAGATAAATTTTCCTGAACCAGGCACTCCCGAAAGGCCGCGCAGTAAGCCTGGTCCCTCTCCAGCGTTTTGTTACCTGAATTTTATCGGGGATCACTGACACACCTCATAAATTCCCGACCAGTTACGGTTAAACACCATATCAATTCAACTTCTTGAATTAAATCCAATTGTTTTAGATGAACATGATTGAATGACTTTTTTTCATTCAACAAACCAAGCGTAAATTTAGAGGCAATGGACTTTAAAACCATTATAGGCAGTACCGCAAAACTCACTCACAAAATAATTGACTTTTATATCAAATGGTTATAATGTCACCCACAAAAAATATTGATATGAGATGGTAATTTATGAAAACAAAAAAAACTTAGTCCCCGAAACAGTAAGGCCGTTTGTTTGTGAATTGGAGCAATGCCCTATCTGTCAATCTGATCTTACACTGAGCCATTATCGAAGTGGAAAAAAAACGATCCAAAGTCTTTTGGGGGTCTCACAGGTTTATTATTGGCCTAAGCATTGTAAAAATCAGATGTGTCCCAATCACACAGTCGGGTTGAAATCCGCTGAGTGGTTGCAGGCAGCCCCGATGCACTGTACATATGGCTATGACATAATCGCGTCTATCGGATGGCAACGTCAAATCGGTCTGAAAATCTTCGATGATATTCATGCAAACTTGTTGTCAAAAGTGCAGATATCATCTTCTCAAGTACGCCATCTTTACAACGAACGCTATCTTCCGCTTTTAGCTTGCAATGAGAGAGTTCTTTTTGATCAGTTAAAGCATGCCTCAGAGGAATTTGGCCTGATCTATACACTTGACGGCCTTGCACCTGAAGGCGGAGAGGCTCAGTTATGGGTAGTACGCGAACTCCACACGAATTTAACTATAAGAAGCGGATGGCTTGGAGGACAGGATCAAGAAACATTTGAAGAATTTTTAAAGCCAATTGCAGAACTCGACCTTGATGTGACCTCAATTATGAGTGACAAACAACGAGGGCTTGTGCCGGCAATCAAAACCGTATTCCCCAGTGTCCCTCATGCTTATTGCCAAGCCCATTATCTTGGCAATATTGCTGAACCTGTGGCAAGTGCAGATGAAAGTATGAAAGTGTCTCTACGCAAGAATGTTCGAAATGAAGTTGGAGATCTTATTCGCTCGGAACATCAGGGGGAGACACAAGGCCGTGTGTTGACTGTTACCGGAATACTTCCCTCCCCAATAGATGATCCGGAGGATGACACACCTCCAATACGGAACGAACAAGAAGATATTGTCAACGCCTTAATGCGGCGTGCGCGCTATTTGTTGACCTTGAAAGGCCGCCCCCCTTTCCGTTTGGCCGGCATTGAAATGTTTGAACGACTTACTGATCTGGCTTGGGAACTTGATGAGTTTATATTGCATCTTCCTGACAGCCGTTTGCAGGAATTACAACAGGGTATTTGTACTGCCCTCAGGAGTATCTCAAGTAAATATGCTGATATCAAGTATGCTGCTGGATGGTTACAAGATATCTGCGATTTGCTTGAGGTCGATGAAAAAAATCCTCGTACCGCAGAAGAAGTTCGAACAGAACTCTTCGCTTACCTGGCACTCATAAAGAAGCAGAGTGTAGGTAATCCGGTTTTAATTGATTTTGCAAAAAGAATTTGCAAAACAACCGATAGTTACGCAAGTGGGCTTTTTCACTCTTATGACGACCCGAATATCCCTCGAACGAATAACGAACGAGAAAGTGAGTTTCGGGAGTTAAAAAGGCGACTCTTGAAAACCACAGGGCAAAAAGGGGCGACTTTGAGACTCATTCAAAGATCTGGGGCTTGGGAGTTGATACAAACTCAGGGTTCTATTTCTGAAATTACGCCAGCTATTTCTCGAATTGACTTTGATGAATTTTGTAAAGAACGTCAACGAGTTAAAAATCATCGGGAACGTTTCAGGCTTCATACTCGATCTGCTGATCAGGCAAACAAGCAGATAGAGAAACTCCGAAAACGATGGCTTGAAATTCCAGTAGGAGAGCTGCTTGAGTGACTTTTGCGGTATTGCCTATTTTCTATATATTGTGTGACCGGGCTTGTCCAACAAACGGTTCAGATTGTGGTTCGCTCCGCTCTCACAATCTAACCTTATTCGTTGTGCTATTTCTTTCCGTAAAAATCATAAGAAATGTGCATAAGCATTCAAAGAACTTTAAATCATTCAAATTCATCTATTGGTAAGTAGATGTTCTCGGATTTATCAAAATGAAATTTAACCTTTTGCACACAGTATTTAAACTTCCACCATCTCTCTCGAAGCAACTCTATTGTATAGTCTAATAAAGTAGGAAGTTCTTGTACTATTGAATCACATCCCTTAATTTCGATTATAATATCAGTTTCTGTCGATGCATTTTTTAAGCATAAATTTGGAAATTCATCGTTCAAGGGTAACAGCAGAAGATCTGTTGCAATATAAGGAGTCATACTCCGGATAACACTTTGTTTGTTGTCAGCGATCATGCGTTCCTCAGCTAATTGCCAATCACAGATTTTCTTGGTTCCTGGTAAGTTGGGGATCTGTAATAACCGCAATACCATTCATCATCGTCATCTTCAAAATAATCATCCCTACCTCCATAGCCTCGGGAAGTATAAAAAGCATCATTATTGGGATTCAGTTGGTTTGAGCGATTATCGATATCAGATTTGGACATCATAGGCTCCGTTATCATTATTTTTTTCACATCGTTATAAATAGAAATTATCTGTCCGAATTTCAAAGCACAACGGGGAGCTAACCCGCCGGGAAAGTAAAGGCGACAAACCTTCAAAAACCAAGGACTTTGGTTAAAATCATACCGTTTCAAAGCGGCTCAGGTTTCCCGGTCGGGTTCAGCGTTTTGTTATAAGATATTTCTGCGAATGAACTCTTTGTAATAATATTCAGATTTTTCTTCTGGGCCTAATGCAATATCTGTTAATAGCTGTAGCGTGATCAACCTCCCCGGTATAATTTCATTTTCATCAACTTCTACATCCTCAAGATCTGGATTTATCGCTACTTCAAAATTAAAAACCCACCATTTCTCAATTTTTCCAAGTAATTCGATGATTGATGTAAAATTGGGGATAGGATCGCTTTTTATGCCTTCTGTAATAAAATTGGGAAGTTCATGAGCAAGAGCGTTTCTGCAATTTTTTATTTCGGTAAAAGTTTCAATATCGGCCTGGTCGATGACCCCATTTTTTTTAAACCATTCCAATGATGCATACAAAGGACTTTTGTTTAATGAAAGCACCAGCGACTTATACTTTTCATCGATAATCAAACCGTTTTCATCAAATCCGTTTGTATACATTTCTTTCGGTCTTTCGATGATGCATTCTTTTAGAATTTCAAAGGCTGAAAGAAAAACAGAAACAACAATAAGATTAGAACGCAGAGTTTCTGGATTAAGGAAATTTTCCCACGATTTTTTCACATCTTCTCTCATTAGGTACTGTGCCTTTTACTTATAACGGGGAGCTAACCGGCCGGGCGTTTAAACCACAAAAGCTCCGGTAAAAAGTAAATATCCTGGCCCAGAGGGCCAGGCTTTGGGTTGCCCCTGGAAGGGGCTTTGTTTGCCTTGCCCCCTGAGGGGGCAAGGAAGTTGTCCCACCCAACATATTATCTGTTAAACAAATCCCTTTGTTCTGCTACTTGCTCTTTCTTTTGTTGATATTTTACATATTTTTGGATCATCTCGGCATCAAGTCCGACCGTATCCACGCAATAGCCTCTTGTCCAAAATCTGTTACCCCAATAGGGTTTTTCTTTCAACTTTCGGAACCTGTTGAAAACCCTGATGGCGGTCCGGCCTTTTAGTGTGCCTACATAGTCGGATATCGATACTTTTGGTGGCACCATTACCAGCAGATGGACATGGTCGATTTGAACGTTCAATTCAATCACTTCACATTTTTGCTGTTCTGAAAAGGCTCGTATACAATTTTCAACTTCCACTGCTATTGCCCCTTGCAAAACCTTGTACCTGTATTTTGGCACCCACACAATATGATACTGGCAATGCCATATCGATTGTGATAACTTTCGAAATCGGCTCATTTGTTGCTCCTTGATCTTTGGTTGTGGGGACAACTTGATCATTGAGTAACATTGAGCCGTACAATTGGCAAAGCCATTGTACTCTGACCTGGCCCACAGGGCCAGGATTTCTATAATGGATTAAAAATTTCATTAACCAAGCCGCTCCAAAAAGTCGCGCAGATAAGCCCGGTCGGGTTCAGCGGCTTTGTTATGCCAAATAATTGTCAAACTATTTGACCGCTTTGATCTAAATAATTACGTTCAAAGTAAATCTAATTGCCTATCAATTATACTCTTCATTTTCCTTTTATTGATTTTATCTGAAGGGCCTACTTCTCCAAATAACAATGGGGATGAAGGGTTGTGCTTCTCATAATTTTCAGCCACAATTTTTTTATTAAAATTTGCATAGCAATATAAACAGCCATGGTTGCAAGTATTATATGCTCCAATATCGATACTTTCAACGCATCCGCAAACGGCCCTTTGATTCTTATCTTTTTTAACATTTATTTTGCCATTACAAATTTTTTCAATCAGTTGATCATCAATACATTTTCCATGATTAATTCCTATTGATGCAAGTTCAACTTCTTCCGAACAGGTTTCTATAATAATGCCATAATTATTTGCTATTTCTTGAAGCTCTTTGGCAATTTCAAGCATCATTGTGTCATTAGGGGAAATCGGGGTGACTGACTTCATATTTCTTTGACATTTTTTGTAAAAATCAAGGAAACTGATCACACATTTTCGGGTGTGCCTGTGGAGCTTTGACATTAAGTATTCAAAATATTTTTTGTGGTACTCTACGGAAAATTTTTCTGTTAAAAGGATTGGATCATACCTCCAAATAACTTTATCTTTCCCTATTGCTTCGGACAAAGTAATGAAAGTCTCAATAAGATTTTTTTTGGGTGGAACATTAGGCTCAATCGTTTTATCGTATGAGTTAAGAGTAAACTGAAAATAATATTTGTAAGAACGTTCATTAAGGATACAAAGCTTTGGGATCATATGCTCAGGATTTTTTGTCCAAAAAACAAAGCAATCAACAACGTCTGGCCGTAATGTTATCTCACTAATTTGGTGTGGGTTCATAGGGTTCCTTACTAAAACGAACCCTTCTTTAATTCTATTGTAAAACCATTCGCTAAAAAAAGCAGGGATATCATTCCTTCGGCTTACGCTAATTATCATTTTATCTGGGCGCCTTTATTTTTTATATACAAAAATAACAGATTTTGTCGCTGTCTGTTTTGGAAAAACAGGTAAATCGTCTGGGATGTCACAAATATTATTTATTTTCTGTATTTCTATATAGTTATCACAATGTGCCGATTGTACGTTGAAATAATATTTTCCTTCTGTTTTAGTCGCACTACTAACATTAAAATCAAAAAGATCGCGTCCCATTTTATAATGATTTATGTCATTGAAAATAATTATGGCGTCCGTCTTCATTTCGGACCTAGTTTTATCAACAAATAAGGTTAAAAAGCTTTGCTCTGATTGCCTTTTTAACAATGTTGAAAATAATTTGTTTAAAAAAATTATATCATAACCTACTAAAGAAAAATCAGTTAAAATATTTTTGATGGAAGGAAGGTTTTTAATAATCCCTTCATTAATTTTCAGCCATCCTGTTTCTTGGTCATAGCCCACATAACTTAAATTTAAATTTAGCTTATTTTCAATACCTTCGCCAAATTGATTGACCTATATGAATAAAATGATCACATTCTCTGATAAAATAATGTTTGAGCAAACATCAACCATAGTCAGAGGGGTAGTCATCATGGGAATTAGTACTTTATTTTC
>NZ_JACADJ010000101.1 GCF_013389365.1 Desulfobacter latus | reverse complement strand
ATATTTTTCTTGACCATATCTTAATTTTCTGAGTATATGCAAGGAAAAAAATGATGGGTGTGAAAAAAATTATCCAATCCATGGAACAACGCAGAAAACAAAAAAATGGACGATTTTAAACAGGCGCCAACCTGTCTTGCCTAAAAATAAAATTCATAATTATACATTTGAGTCTGCACTTAGGGCCATGGCCCTAAGCCTTGACAAGATTTCAAGTATCAGACAGACTTTTTTTTGATATTTTACAATTGTTGGCTTTATATAGTAAGGAAATTTTATGAAAAAATCAATTATAAAGGGCTCAGGCGTCTTTGTGCCGCCCCATGTTGTCACCAATCAGGACCTGACCGAAATTATGGACACGTCTGATGAGTGGATCCGGCAGCGCACCGGTATTCACCAGCGACACTGGGTCACCCCGGACGATGTCTGCGGCGCATCGGATTTGGGCACCGCGGCAGCCCGCATGGCACTGGATAACGCGGGTTGGCATCCCAATGATCTGGATTTTATCATTTTTGCCACCTTAAGTCCGGATATCATGTTCCCGGGGGGCGGGTGTCTTTTAGCCCGAAACCTTGAACTTAATACCACGCCGGCCCTGGATATTCGCCAGCAATGCACCGGCTTTTTGTACGGGTTTGCCACAGCAGATTCCTACATCAAATCCGGGCTTGCTTCAAAAGTGCTTCTGGTGGGTGCTGAAGTGCATTCCACAGGGCTTGATAAAACCACCCGGGGCAGGGATGTGACGGTGATTTTCGGTGATGGGGCCGCTGCCCTGTGTATCGAAGCCGTTGATAGGGATGAAAACGTGGGCCTGATCGCTTCGGCATTGCATGCAGATGGGCATTTTGCAGAGACCTTAAAAACCGAACTGCCCGCTTCCAATCTTATAAAGCGCATACCTGATGGTGTCTCCACGGATGATCCCCGATATTTTCCGGTCATGGACGGTCCTGCCATATTTAAAAAAGCCGTACGCATGCTTCCAACGGTGACCATGGAAGTTCTGGAAAAAGCCGGAATGGAATTGTCTGATATTGATCTTGTGGTGCCACACCAGGCCAATAAACGCATTAATCAGGCCTTTGGCCGGTTTCTCAAACTACCTGAAGATAAAATGTTTCATAATATTGAAAAATACGGCAACACCACGGCTGCCAGCATTCCTTTGGCACTTCACGAAGCCATTGAAACCGGCCGTATCGGCAAATCCGGAGATGTTGTCCTCTTTGCCGGGCTTGGTGCCGGTCTGACCTGGGGGGCATCCCTTTATAAATTTCCTTGATCGTTCCTCTATTTTTTATGTACTCGTGCTCGTAAACGTGTACGTTCACGAGTACGAACACGAATGAGACGGGGCTTGGATCCGTATCCAGCTTTAGACGCCGGCGGTTGAGTTCCCAAACAAAAGGTCCAGGTAAAAATTATCCGTTTTCGATGCACAGGCAAATCTATATGACGGGTCAAGATTTCTTGCGGCCATCTCTTTGCGGATATCCCCGGCCATGACTTTGCCCAGCTCAACGCCAAACTGGTCAAAGGGATTTACGCCGAGAATGAATCCTTCCAGAACAGTTCTGGCCTCATAAAAAGAGAGCAGCATCCCAACACTTTCCGGTTCCAGATTATCAATGGTAATGATTGTTGAGGGCCGGTTGCCGTCAAAATTCCTGGCCGGGTCATCGGAATTGCGGCCCAGGGCAAGGGCACCGGCCTGGGCCAGAAGATTGGCCCACAGTTCCTGGTGGTTGGTCACCCCTTTGGACATTGCCTGAATACCGGTGTATCCAGGCGTTTTGACGCCGATGAAATCAATGGGAAAAGCGTTTCCCTGGTGGGCCAGCTGGAAAAATGAGTGTTGGGCATTGGTGCCGGGTTCCCCGAAGATAATGGTGCCGGCTGCCTGGGTTAAATGCGCGCCTTCCGGGGAGACCGACTTGCCGAGGCTTTCCATATACAGTTGCTGGACATGGGGGCTGAGCCGGGCCAGCCTGGACGCATAGGGAATAATGGCCTGGGCCGGATATCCCATATACAGGGTGTTCCAAATGGAGATCAGGGCTGCGGTTAAGGCGATGTTTTTTTCTGCCGGACTTTCCAGTACATGGGTATCCATAAGACGGCAGCCGTCCAAAAAGCGTTGGAAAACATCATATCCCAGTGCAAGGCTTAAAGGCAGTCCGCCCACAGCCGAGGATACCGAATACCTGCCGCCGATAAAATCAAACATATGAAAAGAAGCGAGTAGCGGTGTATCGGGGTCATCCCCCGGACTTCCCTTGGCCGTGATGGTGACCATGTGATCTAACGGAGAGACGCCCTGGGCTTTGAGCCATGTACTGACCTGGTTGAGGTTGGCCATGGTTTCGGTGGTGGTATAAGATTTGGAAATCACGATCCAAAGGGTGGTCTCTTTGTCAATGGATTCAATGACCCGGGCAAAATTGTCAATATCCACATTGGGCAGAAATAAAAGATCCATTTTTCCGGCAGCCCCGGCCAGGGCCTGGTAAACAAATTCACACCCGAGATATGATCCGCCAATACCGATAACAACTGCCTGGGTAAAGGGTTTTCCGCATGCCGAGCAGAGTTTGCCGTCATGGACGGATGCGCAGAATTTTTCTATTTTTTCATTAACTTGTTGTATCTGGGCTTTAACGTCCATATCCTTGAATATAAGCGGGGAGGGGCCTGTGCCCCGGGCCGCAGTATGCAGCGCTGCGCGGTTCTCGGTGGGATTTACGATCTTCCCCTGGGTCATGTCACTGAATTTTTCAAGTGCCTTGGACAAGGTTTGAGATTCATGCAGCAATGCGAATGCATTTTCATCCAGCCGCTGACGTGAAAAATCCATAAAAAAACCGTCCATGCCGAGACTGAAATCGGAAAATCGTCCGGGCCGCCCTAAAAGCTGCCGCAGGTGGTGATCCGGCGCGTCAAACTTTTGGGCCGCTTGGGTTAATTTTGCATGAAGCGCTTTAATTGAGGGGTCATCCGGATAAAGCAAACCAGCCGGGGTCATATTTATTTCTCCTTACGATTGAAGTGTCCACGATATGTGATTGTGATGGATGTGCTTGCTTGCCTATTAATTTATTAATTATAGAACAAAAACAGCAAAGAATAAACCTTCAGGCGTATGATTTGAAATAGTTTGAAATAGTCCCCATCATTTTCTAACTTGGAAAAACTTGACAACAATCCATTAGTCCATCTAAATAATTGAATCATGAATTTAAATAATATCGATATTCTGCTAAAAAAAGGGGTGAATATCCCAAATCCGTCCACCGTGTTTATCGGTGATGACGTTGACCTTGAGCGCATATCCCCGGATGGGGTAACGCTTTTTTCAGGCACCAAACTAACCGGTGAGCGAACCCTGATCATGCCGGGTACCGTTCTTGGTTACGAATCCCCGGTGACCGTTGAAAACTGTCTTATGGGGCCGGGTACAAAGCTGCACGGTGGATATTTTCAGGAGACCGTGTTCATGGGGGACAATGTTTTTGGTTCCGGCGGGCATGTGCGAAAGGGCTGTATTTTAGAAGAACAGGCCAATGCCGCCCACACCGTGGGGCTCAAGCAGACCATTCTTTTTCCCTTTGTCACCCTTGGCAGCCTGATCAATTTCTGCGATTGCCTCATGGCCGGCGGCACCAGCCGCAAGGATCATTCCGAGGTGGGATCGTCCTTTATCCACTTTAATTATACCCCCAACCAGGACAAGGCAACGGCCTCCATGATGGGCAATGTTCACCAGGGCGTGATGCTGAACCAGCCGCCTGTGTTCCTTGGGGGCCAGGGCGGGCTTGTGGGGCCGGTGAGAATCGCTTTTGGATGTATCAGTGCCGCAGGGTCCATTATCCGGAACAACGAACTGCGGTGCAACCGGCTGATCATGGGCGGGACAATGAAAAATGCTTCCGTTCAATGGCGTCCGGGTATCTACACCCGTCCCGGCAATATTTTAACTGAAAATGTTTATTATATTTCAGGGTTGTATGCCTTAAAAGCCTGGTATGGTTTCATTCGTACGCTTTTTACCTGGGACTGGATGTCTCAGGCCCTTGTTTCAGGGTTGCAGAAAAATATTGATATCTGTATTCAGGAGCGGATAAATCGATTGAATGCGTTTGGAAACAAACTTGAAACATCAAAGAAAATTTTGCTCCAAAGGGGAAAAGGGCAGGGCAGTCAGGCTGTTGCCACCCATGACACGGTTCTGGAAAAACTGTCCCGGGCATCACACATATTTGATCAGGCGGAGAATGATCTTAAAACCCCTGGACCGGATGGGGAACAATTTATAGAATACATTGATATTCAAAGTATTCATAACAAAAAAGATTACGTGGGTACGATTCAGGGCCTTGACGAATCAATTTCAATCATCGGGTCGGTATGGCTCAAGGGTATTGAAGACCGGATTTTTGATGCGTTTGGGTTGGAAGAAGTTGAATCTAATTAATAAAAAAGCGAGATAACCATGGGGAAGTTATTTGGAACAGACGGTATACGGGGCAGGGCAAACACCTATCCCATGACATGCGATCTGGCCGTAAAAACAGGCCAGGCCGTAGGCATTTTAACCCAAACCGCTTCCAAGGGATGTGTCATCATCGGTCGGGATACCCGAATTTCAGGCCAAATGTTTGAATCTGCGCTGGCTGCAGGGATTGCTTCCGTTGGTGTTGATGTGATGATCGCCGGGGTTATTCCCACCCCCGGGGTCGCATATCTGAGCAGTGCCGTTGAATCCTGCGGGGCCGGTATTATGATTTCCGCGTCTCATAATCCCTATTATGATAACGGTATCAAAATTTTTCAAAAAGGCGGCATTAAACTCTCCGATGATCAGGAAAATGACCTTGAGAACATGATCCTTGGTCCGCCCATTGATCTGCCTTCAAAAGTTGGAACCATTGAGTCCGCCGATGACGCCCAGGCCAAGTACGCCCGGTTTCTGGTTAAAAAGTTTAACTTTCCCAAAAGGCAACGAAAACTCAAACTGGTGATTGATACGGCCAACGGCGCGGCCGGCTTTTGTGCCCCGGAAATATTCACCGCGGATATTTTTGATGTCACTTTTATCCATAATCAACCCAACGGAATAAATATTAATGAGGATTGCGGTTCCCAGCATACAACAGATTTAAGCGAGCATGTCAAAAAAATGAACGCCGATGCCGGTCTTGCCTTTGATGGCGATGCCGACCGGTTGATTGCCGTGGATGAAACCGGGCAGCAGATCACAGGAGATGCCTTACTGGCCATTTTGTCGAAATTTGCCAAACAGGCCGGCAAGCTTGGCAATAATATCGTTGTAAGTACGGTGATGAGCAATGTGGGGCTTGGCAATACACTGGCACAATTAGGTATTCGGCATGAAATAACCGGGGTCGGGGACAGAAAGGTGCTGGCGCGCATGAAAGAAACCGGTGCGCTTATCGGCGGGGAAGATTCCGGTCACATGATTTTTCTGGATGAACAGACCACCGGTGACGGTGCATTATCGGCCTTAAAGCTCATAGAGGTGATGCTGGCAACCGAAAAACCTTTATCCGAACTGGCTAAAGTTATGACCGTTTACCCCCAGGTGTTGATCAATGTTGACGTAGACGCATCCAGACCCGATTTTATGAAAGTCCCCATGATTGCCGATGCCATTCAAGCGGTGGAATCACAGCTTGGCACCCAGGGCAGGGTGCTTGTGCGGTATTCGGGTACCCAGCCGTTGCTCAGGGTGATGGTTGAAGGCCCTGAAAAAGATCTGACCCGTCAATGCTGCGAGAAGATCTGCGCGGTCATAAGAGAGTGTTTATAGCCGGGGCACTAACCTTTAATGATATCCTCTATCCGGTTTAAGACCTTAAACATATCGACCGGTTTAAAAAAAATGTCTTCCTCGGTCAATCCGATTTCCTGAAAATCTGGAGACAATTGCATGTCCAAGGATCCTGTAGAAATTAAAAAACGGCATTGGGGGCATATCATCCTGGCCCGGTTAATAAACTCATCCCCACGCATACCGGGAAGCCGGATGTCTACGATGCACAAAAAAGGACATTCGGTTTCATTTAAATCATCCAGGGCATCTTCCGCACAAAAGTAGCCAACCGCTTCAAATTGTTTAAAATAATCAAAAAATTCAATAAAATTTTTGCAAATAGCCTGTTCATCATCAATGATGAATATTTTTTGGCCGGCATCCGTCATAATATTTATTCCTTCATTTATTTGCATGGCAGATCAATGGTAAATGTTGTTCCCTTTCCAGGCACTGAAGATACTGTGAATTGCCCTCCATGGCCCCTTGTTATAATGAAATATGAAACCGAAAGCCCTAACCCTGTACCGATGCCCGGCCCCTTGGTGGTAAAAAACGGTTCCATAACTCTTTTTTTTATATGGTCCGGTATGCCCGGGCCGTTATCCTGAATCTCTATGCAGACAGAATTGTCATGCTTTGAGATTCGGATGTCTATACGGGGTTCGGGCTGCGGCACGGGCATTTCAGCCATGGCTTGAGCTGCATTGCGAAAAAGATTTAACAGAACCTGCTCAATCTCTGTCTCTATGCAGTTTATTTTTGGAACATCCGTATCAAAGTACATATTCACTGAAATTTTTTTAAAATCATAGGTTCTTTTAAGATCAAAGTCATTTTTTGCCAGTGAAAGAGCATTTTCAACAATTGCAGGCAAATGGCAGACGGTTTTCCGGGATTCACTCTTGCGGCTGAAAAGAAGCATTCGTTTAATGATATCCGCCGCCCGGACAGCGGCCCGTTTTATATCTTCAATAAATGCATCCATTTTATGCAGACGCATATATTGGGCCATAAGATCCATATCAAGGCCCAGTTCTTGGGCGGCTTCCTGGTTTTTGGGAAAATCCGGGCGGCTTCGAATCTGTAAATTCTGGGCGGCCTGAAGTATGATACCCAAAGGATTGTTAATTTCATGGGCAATACCGGCGGCAATACCGCCAAGTGAAACCATTTTTTCCGTATGAATCATCATTTCTTCAACTTTTTTTAACTCCGTCACATCTCTGCCGATCATCAGAAGAACAAGTTCCCCGTCGATCATCACTTCACGCCCCGAGATCAGTTGTACCATCACTTCACCATCAGAGCGGTAAAAAGCAATTTCAATATTTGTTGTTTTTTCTTGTTTGTGAATCCGTTTAAAAAGTATTTCCCGGTCATCGGGCCTTACATAACGTAAAAGCGCTTGATCTGTTTTACCCAGGAGCTCTCTTCTTTCATACCCGAATATTTTTAAGAAGGATTCATTTACCTCTATAATTTGTTCCGTTTTCAGATCAAAAAGAGCGATACTGTCCGGACTGAGCATGAAAAGCTCTGAAAATTTTTTTTCTGAATCCTTAAGCGCCTCTTCCACCCGTTTCTGGCTGTGAATATCAACATTTAAACCGGTTATTCGCGTCACTGCCCCCTCTTCATCCCACTCAACCGCCTGCCCCTTACCTAAAATCCAGCGCCATTCCCCTTTTTTGTTACGCATGCGAAACTGCGCTTCAAAATATCCTGTGCCGCCTTTTTTACGGTAATAATTTAAAATCCGGGTTGTCCTTGGAAGATCATTTGGATGGGTCAGGTCTGCCCATCCTTGAAAATTTGACTCGATTTCCCCCGGATCATAACCCAGGATTGCAAACCATTCATCACTGAAAACAGCGTCACCGGTCAGGGGATACCAATCCCATATGGCTGCCTGGGTTGCCTTCATTGCAATATGCAGCCGGTCTTCTTGATCCTTGATTGCTGATTCTGCAGCCTGGAGTGCACACTCTTTTTTTTTCAGATTGTTTTTCAGACACCAGGCAATTAACATCAGAATGAAAAGCAAAAACAGGGTTACACTCAGGGCAAATTGGAGAAACCGCTTTTCTCTTTTTGAAAGAATGCCCTTATTTTCCAGCAAAATCCATCTGTCACGAATATTCTGGATCTCTTCAGGCGTTACGGTATCCAGTGCCTTTTGCATCACACTGAATAACAGGGGGTATTTTTTATTGACCGCAAAAGAAAGCCTGTGTTCGTATCCAATGCTGCCGGCAACCCGCAGGTTAGGCAGATTATTCTTATCAATATAGTAAGCCGCGGATGCCAGGTTCCCGACAAACGCGTCAACAACGCCGAATGCCGTATTTCTAAGGCCTTCGGCTATGTTTGAGACCAGGACGATTTCAAATCGGGAATCGAATTTGTTGCGAAGATATTTTTCAGAAACATATCCTTTTACAACTGCGACCCGCTTGCCGTCAAAACTGTCCAGTCCGTTTGCTTTTTTTCTGCTTTTCTGGGTGATAACCACCAGGGGAATGGAAAGGTACGGCTTACTGAAGAATGCATACGCGGCACGCTCTTGTGAGGAAACGATAACCGGAGAAATATGGATATCCCCATTCTTTAATGCGTTGAGCTGTTCAGGCCAGTTCGGGGCCGGTTTTTTGATGAAAGATATGCCCAGCCGTTTCTCCATGGTTGCCATAATATCAGCGCCCAGACCCTGGAAATTACCATTCTCACCTAAAAATTCAATGGGAGGATAATACGCATCAAACCATAAAATCAGTTGATTTCGATTGGCATCAAGCCATCTCTGTTCTTCTTCAGTCAAATGAACATCTGCAACCGCAAGCGGTGCCTGCCACACATACAGACCTGCAATAGCAATCAAAGACAAGAACAACATAAACACTGAGTGAGTGCAAATTTTTAATATATATAAGCAGCTATCAATACCTTCGCCAATTATGCTGTTTTTAAAGGCTGATGAATACAGCCTATGCTGCAGACCTCTTCATATAACTGAGAAATAAAATTGAATCCCTCAAAATGAGGATCATATTTTAATATATTTTT
>NZ_JACADJ010000100.1 GCF_013389365.1 Desulfobacter latus | reverse complement strand
TTCGTTTAACATTAAAACAGTGGACAAAACAGTACAGGGCATTAGCTGGAAATACTGCAGGCTGCTTCATGCATCTGACGGTTATTCTTACAATACGACGTGTTAAGGTCCGGTGCCTGGGCTACTAAATTATTATAAGGAGGGCGGCAATTCCTCCCCTGAGCTAAAGACTCAGGGGTTTCCTTGCCGCATTTTATGAACACATACAAAAAAAATAAAAATTCAGGCTTTACGCTATTAGAAGTCATGGTAGTCACGGGAATTATTTCTGTGATTATCGGTATCGCCGTGCCTAATGTCATCGCCTGGCTTCCAAAATACCGGTTAAAAAGTGCGGCCAGGGATATTATATCTTTCATGCAGGAGGTTAAGCTGGAAGCGATAAAGACCAATACAACTCTTGAAATTATCTTTGATAACTCCGGTACGCCGGGATATTATTATCTGGATTTGAATAAGGATGGAAATCACGACCCGGGTGAACAGAGAGTAAACCTGTCGGGTTACCTCAGCGGGGTTAGTTTCGGATCAGGCAGTGCCACCAATAACTGGGAAACGCCACCAAACCCCATCACCAGTTCCGTTACCTTTAATGTTAATAAGCTCAGATTTAGCGCCAGAGGGATGTCAAACACCCCAGGAACCGTCTTTATAAACAATAAGAACAACGACATCTGCTATGCCGTCACGGTCCTGACGACCGGGTCCATCAACATCAGGAAGTGGACGGGAACAGCATGGACAAACTAATGAAAGATAGAGACAATCCCCGCCCCCAGGCCGGTTTCACCCTTGTGGAACTGATGGTCGCCTTGGTGATTTCTTTTGTTGTTGTTGCTGCAGTCTACCAAACGTTCACGACCCAAAATAAGACATATATTGTCCAGGAGAGAATCGTTGAAATGCAGCAAACCCTGAGGGGGGTTCTGATATTGATGGAAAACGAGATCAGAATGGCCGGATACGACCCTTTGAAAACCGGTTCATTCGGAATCAAAACGGCAACAACAAAACAGTTGGAGTTCACTTATGATGACGGGACTGGCAATCCCAGAACCATTCGTTTTCGATTATACGATTCAACAAGTGATTCCGATACAGACGCAAATGAACTCCAAAGCACCGCGGGCGGATCGGCCGTTGCCTTTCATATTGACGATCTCAGGTTTGCCTATGCTTATGATGCAGATGGCGATGGAGATACTGATCTGCAGGGCGGGAGTATTATCTGGGGGGTGCCCAACAGTGGAACCTGGTACAACCTGGATGACGATAACGACGGTGACATTGATACCGACGACACCGCCGGGGGGACCAACACGTTAACGACCGTTGATCTGGATGACATCAGGGCCGTAAGGGTATGGGTCCTTGTGCGGGCCTCCCGGACAGACGGTGATTATACGGACCCCAGAACCTATGTTCTTGGGGACCAACGATATACACCGGCAGATAATTACAGACGAAGACTGGGCCAGGCGACAATCCTCATGAGGAACATCGGAGTATGACCGATATAATAAAGATAAAAATTCAAGGATACACATTGATAGAGGTGATGATGGCCTTGGTAGTTTTCTCCATAGGGATGCCAGCAATTATCTGGATACAAATATCCGCCATCCAGGGCAATGATGATGCCGCGGAAATGCGGAGATTTAAATCGTGAATAAGCAGAAAAGGCCTAATGATGGCGGTTTCACTCTCATTGAAGTACTTATTGGGTTGATGATTTTCAGCGTCGGCATTCTCGGCATTGGTCTGATGCAGTTATCGGCTATTCGGGGCAACAGCGTGGCCAAGCAGCTAACTGAAGCCACAGTGTTCGGCAGTGACCAGATTGAACAAATATTGTCCTGGAGCTATGACGACGGCAGGCTCAAATCGACCAACAACAATGTCGATACACCTACCAATTCTAAAGCAGATGGCGATCAGGCGGATAACGATGACTTTTATCATGCATATTGGCAGATCACTGACAATAAACCGGTTACGGACAGTAAAACAATCGACGTTACAGTGTTCTGGAATCGAAAAGGCAAGCTGAAAAGTTTCAGCCTTTCGGCTGTCAAGGCGAAATAACATGAAATTTTCTTCAATATATAGCCAACGAATTCAAAAAGATATGAAACCGCTTAATTATATGAACAACCAACAAGGTTTTGCTTTGATATCCACCATGCTTTTTCTGGTCTTGCTTACAGTGATCGGTATTGCTGGGCTGAATACAACCAGCGTGGAGTTACAGGTAACCGGGAACGAGCGGGTTTACAGAACGGATTTCTATAATCAGGAAATGAGTCTGGCTGTCGGGAAACTCAATTACAAAACCTGGTTGACGAGTGCTTATCTGACAACGAGTGAAAGCGCCGCCTATTTTCCGATTGCAGGGACCGATAGTAACAGTAACGGCATTAGTGATGTCAGTGAAATCATCAAAGGCGGCAAAGTGATCGGCAGTTACAGGGTCAGAAATAATGTTTCCACCGCGACTGACATCACCAACTGGGAAGACCTGGCCGACTTCGGCAGTGCCGCCAACCACCCGGCCAACAAGATCCCGGCTCTGGCTCACCGCGACAAACCCCCGCCGGGAAGCGGCTACGACCCCAAAAACTTTGAGATCCGCCGTTTTACCATTACCGCCTATTCCGTTGACGATGACCGCAAGGTGATTTTGCAGGAAGGCGTTTACAAGGCATTTAACAAATATAATTAGGTTCTGTCCGGATACTAAGTCAGGAGGAAAAAATATGAAAACCAAACTATTATTTATATTAGGCCTAATCGCATGGGCATCATTTGCCTTCGCTGAAGATGTCGATATTTACGGTGTCTCGAATATTCAGGTCAAACCCAATGTACTCATTATTCTGGACAACTCCGGAAGTATGGATACGGAAGATGTGTCCGGTGCCCCGTATGACCCTGCAACCACTTATTCAGGAAGCTACAGCGCAAACAAAGTTTACAGGCGTGAGTGGAACAGGTGGCGCCAGAGGTACGAGTGGAATGAATACTTTGGTAACATTAACTCATCCAACTGGAAATGCGATTCTGCCAAAAATGGGCTTCTTAGTAAAGGGTATTGGGAAGGCAAATTATATAAAAGTGGAAGCTACGCATATTGTTCTTCTTCTTATTACACCAGCAGCAGCACTTTCTCCTTAGGCAACTACATTAATTATGAAAATACAGGGGGGGCGAACCGCACCCGCATGGAAGTGGCCAAAGAGGTTGTTGCCGACCTGATTCACAAAAACCACGAAAATGTTAGATTCGGGCTAATGAGCTTTAATTACGACCAGGGAGGATATATTGTAGCTGGCTGTGGAGCGACCAAGACAACCTTGATCGGTGATTATGACCCTGATACGGATAAAATGACAGACTCGGTTCAATCTAACTATGGGGCCGTCGGTAAGCTGGAATCAAAGACCTGGACCCCGCTTGCGGAAACCATGGCTGAAGCCGGGCTCTATTTCGCCGGCAAAAAAAGCTGGTTTAACACCGGCACCTACACCAGCCCCATACAAAACCGTTGCCAGAAAAATTACATTATCCTGGTCACGGACGGCGCGCCAACCAAGGATGATGATAAATTTGCGTACAATAATTATATCCTCAACAGGAAGCTGTCAGACGACCATAATGATACATACAATAGCAGTGGCTATAGCTATGATGCAAATGAGAGCCACTACAGTTTTCTGGATGATGTCGCTTATTTTCTTAAACACAATGATCTCTCCTACAAAGGCAGCACAGGCGATTTTGAAAACCAGAATGTTACAGTCTATACCATCGGATTTAAACAGGAGCTTCCCCTGCTTTACAAGACTGCAGAACGTGGCGGCGGCGAATACTATCAGGCCTTAAACGCGTCAGCATTGGGCCGATCGTTGAACACCATTATCGCTGCCATTGAGGAGCAGAACGAAGTATTCACTGCGGCGGCAGTGCCGGTCAGTCGGGCCAACAGGGCCTATGCGGGCAACTATGTATATTACGGCCTGTTTCAGCCCACCAACGCCGGCAACTGGTACGGCAATCTGAAAAAATATGCCATAACCGATGACGGCGTCATCCAGGACACCAACGGCAACGCCATCGAAAGCGGGGGCACCATCGTCAACAATGCCGTCTCATTCTGGAGTTCAGCAGCGGATGGCTCGACGGTGACTGCCGGCGGTGCCGGTGAAGTTTTGAAAGATCGAACGACGGACCGGAATATCTACACCTATACCGGAACACAATTGGCTCTGACGGACCAAAGCAACCTGTTTACCACCACCAACACCGCCCTGATAGACGGCACCTATACCGGCCTGACCACCACGGTTATTGATGATGTGCGTAAAGGGGTGACGGCCGATTGGCCGCTGGCAAGTTTACTGCATTCCCAGCCGCTAGTGGTACACTATGATACAAATAACGACGGCACTGAAGACCGTTCTATGATCTATGTCGGAGCCAACGACGGCATGCTGCATTGTTTTGATGATAACAACGGAGAGGAGATGTGGGGATTTATTCCCCAGGACCTCCTGGACGAGTTAAGCCGTCTGACCTCCCCCAGCAGCCTGGAATATTTCGTTGACGGGACACCTGTCTATTACCACTATGATCATGATAATGCCAACACCGCAGATAAAAAACTGCTCATTTTCGGCGAACGACGTGGGGGCAATCATTATACCGTCCTGGATATCAGCGACTATAGCGCGCCAATATTCAAATACAGCATTTCACCCGATATTCTGGGATCTGGTAAGGAGCAGCTTGGGCAATCCTGGGCCGATCCCCAGGCACTTGAAATGGCCGTCACGGCGGGTTCCACCAAGGATGTTTTTCTCATGGCCGGAGGCTACGATACCAACCAGGATAAACTCCCCACAGACGCAACCCCACCAACCGCAACCGACACCAGGGGGCGGGCGGTGTACGCCGTCGACGCTCAGTCCGGTACCCTGTTCAGCGATTTTGGGTTCAGCAGTGACAACTACACTGACATGACCCACTCCATTATCGCGGTTTCGGGCTTTGAAAACCCCAAAACCACCACCACCACCCGGGTTTATGCCGGAGACATGAACGGCAACCTGTTCGCCTTCCGGGACGATATCTTCCACCGTAACACCGACAGCACTCTTGCCGGCAATTTTGAGGGAAAATACGATGGTCAGGAAGACGGTGTCTGGGGTCAGAAACTGAAATTGTACGCTGTTCCGGGAAGAAAAATCTGGCATGCGCCCAACATTGTCAACGAATATTTCCTCGTGGATTTCACCTATCCAGCCGAAGAAATAAGTGATACGGAAGCTGTTGTCGTTTCTGAAAAACGTATTGGGGATTACGTCTTTTTCGGGACTGGTGACCGGGCCCATCCGGAAAGAAAAGATCTTCTCAATGGATTTTATGCCATCAAAAACAACTGGCAATGGTCTAGTGAATCGCCCACAATTGTCGAGGCTGACATCGACATTAATAATGGAAAGGTTAAGGATAAGAATGGCAATATTATCGTCGACTGGGATGAAGAGACTGTAGATACGGGGCTGTATATCCTTGATGTGACCGATAATCTTATTCAAAATAATGAAACAGACACGGATGTCAGCCAAAAAATTTCCAATTATGTAAAAAATGCGATCAACCATAAAAACAACCGGGGCTGGTTTATTCGCCTCCAAGAGACGAAAGACAGCAAGGTTGGAGAAAAGGTGGTCTCCTCTCCCTTTATTTTTAACGGTGTAGTGTATTTTTCAACCTATGTTCCTGATACGGGAGTAACGGATGTTACTGATCCATGCGCTATCTCCGGGGCCGGGGGGAACGGCTATCTTTATGCCATCGGTTATAAGTACGGGGAGGCGGTCATCAACTTCGACGCCACCAATGATACTGTTGATGAAAATAATGATGACGTAGAAGTTCTGAGGCGGTCGGACCGGCGTAAAAAATTTAAAAACAAGGGAATTCCACCCCAATCCGTCCTGGTTGTCCATGAAGGAAAACCGACAATTATCACCGGCTTTGAAACAATTGATCCAATAGCCCCAATCGGCCTGGAAAGGACATTCTGGCGCCAACTTAACAATTAATCCCATCGTTCAGGAGACTTTTATGCTTAAAAAGACAATATCCCTGGCTGTGTTTACCCTGCTTTTCCTTAGCGGAATCTGCAGCATGGGCATAGCCGCCGACAATGAATCCGACTTTGTTAAACTTAAAGCCAAAATAATGGCCATTGATCTTATCAATGATCGGGCAATAATCGCCGAAAAAGAGTTTAAACTCATGTTCCATTATGATGAAAACTTTGAGAAAGTCTGGGATACACGTTTTTTGGACAATGAAGGCAATCAAATTACCCCGGATCAAATCAAAAAGAGAGACAGGGTTCTGGTGCGTGGAAAAAAAGACAACGGAACGATTATTGCTTTAGAAATAATTTTACTTGAATAAGAATGGTAAATTCCGCGTGGAGTAATTGGGGTCAGAGTAAAATTAAGCATTGGGGAGGGATTCCAGGGACATTTATGATAAGTTTTGTCAAGTGGAAAATGTAGATTTATTTATTCTCTGCCAGCCCGTGTGGATTCGAGATGGATTCGGGGTCGGGCCACGCTAACCACTTGAAATAAAATTAAATTTGTTTTAAAATGCCCTAAATATCATGTCTATAATCGATTTTTTAGGGTCAAAAATATTGATTTAGAAATACAAGATGAGCGTTGCGATGCGCAATCCCGCTCTTTTTACGAGCGGGTCAAGCGAGTTTTCTATTTATCTGCTATTGGGTATAATTGAAACTGAAATCGAAGACGATGGTCGCTGGATAGCAGAAATTCCAGATTTACCTGGTATATTGGTTTATGGAGTGACGCAAGAAGAAGCTATTTACAAAGTTAAAGTCCTGGCACTTCGAATACTTGCAGAGCGCCTGGAACATGGCGAAGAAACACCTGATCTCGATGAATTATTCAATGTGGCAGATAGTTTTTGCCTTGCTGAACATGTGCGGCTGAAATGTAAAAAGCGCTTTTCTGCTTGTTGAAATAATGATTGACCATGGGATATTGCGGCAATACCGACATGGATTCCTCCGTAATCAATGCCGACCGTCACAGGCTGTATGTGCTCTGTAGTTTCATAAAGCAGTTGAATGGCAAAGGGTCATCGCATGTATTTATTATTTTTTTGAAAACGCCTGTTCCATCTCCTCCTGTCGCTGATTTAACAAGTTTTTCATTATAATAAAAGTCTTGATTTTATTCGCGACAATCCGTACCATGATATGAAAAAAAATGTAAAGTGCTATATTATATTATGGAAAACATTTTAATATCACATAATAAACATTGGGAGCGTCCGTACACCGGGCTTTATCCAAGAAATTTATTCCAAAATCTTGTCAACAACCTGAGTGTCCGTCATATTCAAGTGTTACAGGGAATCAGGAGAAGCGGGAAATCCACCCTGTTCAGGCTGCTTATAAATTATCTGGCTGAATCCGGCAACTCTGTGGAAATACTGTATCTGAATCTTGAAGACCCTTTTTTCACAAAATACAGCAAATCACCTGAAAAACTTTACGAAATAGTTGAAACCGCACAAAAATTAACCGGTAAAAAAATCAGATATCTCTTTCTGGATGAGGTCCAGGCAATAACAGGCTGGGAAAAATACGTTAAAACCGTATATGATAACCAGGAGTTTGAAAAAATATTTATAACAGGTTCCAATTCATCTCTTTTGAATAGTGAATTTGCCACACTTCTGACCGGAAGATTCCTCTCCAATATGGTGTATCCTTTAAGTTTTTCAGAATTGTTAAATATAAAAGGCATCACATCCTATATCCAGCTTGTCAAAAAAAAGGCCGATGCCCTCGCCATTGTGGACAGCATGTTGACGTACGGCTCCTTTGTGGAAATTATGGACACGGATCAAGAACTCAGAAGAGATATTCTCTCGTCCTATTATGATACCATCCTGTTAAAGGACTGTATTTCAAACAATCATATTCGAGATATCAAAAGCTTCCAGGAATTGAGTTATTACCTGCTTTCAAATATCTCATCCTTGTTTTCTTACAGTTCGCTGGCAAAAGCCGTCGGCATTCATGATAAAAGTGCAAAAGAATTTGTCCTGTATCTGCAGCAGGCCTACTTACTGTCTGAATTAAAACTGTTTTCCTGGTCGCTGAAAGAACAGCAGAATAATAAAAAAAAACCGTATGTAATTGACAACGGATTCATCAACCTGTCCTTCCGGTTTTCTTCCAACAAGGGAAAACTGCTTGAAAACCTGGTATTCAGTGAACTATGCAAAGCAGGGAAAGAACTGTTCTTTTATAACAAAGGCTTTGAATGTGATTTTATTGTAAAAAATGAAGACAATACCCTGGCAGCGGTACAGGTGTGTTACGAGCTCACAGATCAAAACGAAAAAAGAGAAGTGGGCGCATTAAACAAAATCGACAATCATTATCAGACGATTTCAAAAACAATCATCACATACAACCAGGACTCTTTTATTGATGGAATCAATGTCATTCCTTTCTGGAAATATTTTCAGGAATTCAGGGGACATACTCAATTCCTATTGGGCTTGCAAAGACCTGCGAGGTTTTGATTCATTTATAGGCGGAATCATATGTAATTGGGGTCAGAGTAAAATTAAGTATGTAATTGGGGTCAGAGTAAAATTAAGCGTTGGGAAGGGATTCCAGGGACATTTATGATAAGTTTTGTCAAGTGGAAAATGTAGATTCTGGATATTTGATATAAGCACTTTTTACCTCTAAAGCACCTGTATTTTGTGTCTAAATGGCACACAAAAAACTATATGTATAGTGGTTTGCAAATGAATTGATAAACTTATAAAACTTATGTGGTATAATAGAAGGTTGTCAAAAAAATTGGAGGATGCATGTATCATAATCTATAAGCAAGTTCCTAAGTCATAGGGAAAGCAG
>NZ_JACADJ010000005.1 GCF_013389365.1 Desulfobacter latus | reverse complement strand
TGCTCGTAGTGCATCCGACAGGTTAGAACTGAGCTATACGCTTCGAGAGATAAGTGGTTCGCCGCTGACAGTCAATCAACCTGTTTAAGATCAATCTCTATATTTCTCTATGGAGTTGGTAACTATTTCAAAAAGCTCTTCCATGGTGCCGATTCCGCCGGGAAGCGCAATGAACCCGTCGGACAGATCCGCCATCATGGATTTTCTTTCATGCATGGAATCCACGACCACAAGCTCTGTTAAGCCGGGATGACTGATCTCCCGGTTTAACAGGGCCTCGGGAATGACACCTGTGACCCTGCCACCGCCTTTGAGAACGGTGTCCGCCAGCGTGCCCATGAGCCCTACACTTGCTCCGCCATAAACAAGATCAATCCCTTTTTCCAGCATGGCACGGCCAAGGGCTGCCGCGCCCTGTCTGTATTCGGGACGGGCCCCGTCACTGGACCCGCAGTAAACACATATGTTCTGCATTCTTTATTTCACCTGGGTTCCCACAAAATGAATGCATCCGGTGGGACATTTTTCAATGGCCTTCATGGCCTCTTCACGTTTTTGAGCTGAATAATCATCATAATTGCATTTAGACAAATTGTCCGAAATGGTAAAGAGGTCAGACACCTTTGTACAGGCTTTGCATGCAACGCAGGCATTTTTACAAGCGGCTTTGGCATCCTTTGCCTTGTCTTTATTGGAGCAGGCCACCACGGGTATGGCCGCTTCCCTGAACCCCTCAATGGAGATGATATTTCTCGGGCAGACCTTGGCACAGGCACCGCAACCGATACATGTTTCATAATCCACCCGGGCAAGGCCGTCTACGATATGGATGGCGTCGTAATTACAAGCCTGAACACAGTCGCCAAACCCAAGGCATCCAAAGGTGCAGGCCTGGACATCTGCCACCTGCTGGGCAGATGCGCACCGCTGTTCCCCCATGTATTGGGTCAGTCCCAGACGACTGGACAATGGTGCGTTGCAATGGACAATGGCATGCATGGGCACCATGTCGCCCACATCAACCCCCATGATATCGGCGATCTGCTGGGCGCAGGCTGCGCCGCCCACCGTACATTTGTTCACAGGATCATTGTCAGTGACAATGGCGATGGCATAGTCGCTGCACCCAAGATAACCGCAGCCACCACAGTTCGCACCGGGAAGCGCCTCTATGACCGCTTCAATTTTAGGATCTACGTCAACTTTAAATTTTTTATTGGCCCATCCCAGGATATAGGAAAATATCACAGCCATAACCAGCATGCTTGCGCCGGCAATACCAAGGGAAATCATCATGGCATTCTCACTCCCTGGATGTTATTGTCTTTAATATCAAGCAGGGCAACACGCTCCCCGTGTACGACAGCCTGGGAAACCTGGGGCGAAGGCGTTAATGCCTCTTTAACGCCTGAATCCACACCGGTAAACCCCATAAAGGCAATGGCTAAAATCCCCCCGATGACCAGGGTAATAGCCGCCCCTTCAAAGGGCTTGGGAACATCGCAAAGTTCCAGTTCTTCCCGGATACCCGCCATAATCACAATGGCAATGGTGAATCCCAGTCCGCCAAAAAGGGCCAGGGTCATGGCTTTGCCCAAATCCCACACCGCTTTGGGGTTGTCAACGCCTGCCACATGACTCATGATGGTCAGGCAGGCAAAAAGGATGGCGCAGTTGGTCGTAATCAAGGGCAAAAACACCCCGAAGGACCGGTAAAGCGGCGGAAAAAATCTTCTGACATACATCTCCACAAACTGAACCGACGAGGCAATGGTAAAAATATATACAATGTAACTGAGCACTGTCAGATCAATTTGTGCGGCGGCTTCAGGCGTGGTAAAAAAACCGGCAATAAAGGTTGACACCGGTGCGCCTGGAATCAGCACAAAAACCGTGATGCTCCAGGAAAGAAACGCGGCAATACTCATCACAAAGGTCACGGCGCACCCCATGCCAAAAGCCATCTCGACCTTTTTAGACACCCCCACAAACGGACAGATGCCCACAAAATAATAAAATATAAAATTGTTAATTATCGACGCTGACAGGGCAATCAGCAGGATTTCCACAAAATAGTCCATAGACTCGCCTCAATCTTTGTAATTCTATTTACGGGCTTGTTCCCGTTTATCATCAATATAATTCACCAGTCCCAGCAGCAGCCCCAGTGTAATAAATGCACCCGGGGGCAGTACCATGACGACCCAGTCCGGCCAGCAGGCCGGCAGGACCCTGAATCCCATGAGCATACCGGTACCCAGAATTTCCCTGACCGCCGCAATACTTGCCAGGGCCAGCCCGAATCCAATGGCCTGGCCCAGGCCGTCGGCCGCCGCTGTAATCACATTCTGCTTGGATGCACACACCTCACACCGGCAAATGATCAGGCAGTTAACAATGATCAAAGGGATATAGGGACCAAGGGTTTTACTCATCTGGAACATATATGCGGCCAGCACCCTGTCCGCCACGGTTACAAAGGTCGCAATGGTCAGGGTAAACACCACGATCCGCAGATGGGGTTTTAACAGGTTTCGGATCAGGCTGATCACGACATTGGCGCAGACCAGAACAAAGGCCACGGAAACGGCCATGGTTAACGCCGGCTTCATGCCGTTGGTGACAGCCAGGGTGGGACACAATCCAAGAAGCTGCCGGTAGACCGGGTTCTCGGGCAGAATCCCCTGTACAAATCGCTCTAACGCTGTGGGTTGATCTGCCATCAGGAACGCTCCTTATTTTTACTATTTTTACCGGGTTCCTTGTTTTGAACCGCCGGGATTTTGTTGTTTTCAGGACCGGCGGGGACGTCAAGATGTGATACCACATCGGCAACGGCCGAATTCACGATACCGGTCACACTTTTTGAAGAGATGGTGGCGCCGGAAATGGCGTCGATCTCATCTTCTTCGACCCCACCCCCCTTAACAACGGAAAGATGTTTTGCCGTGGATTTTTCTTTGAACTGGCCCCGCCAGGCATGTTCCAGAATCTTGGCACCCAAACCGGGGGTCTCTTTCTGATCCAGCACAAAAAGCCCTGTAATGCGTTCACCCTGGGCATCAATTCCCACCAGCAACTCAATCTTATCCGCATATCCCTGGCCGTCGGCTTTGACCACATGCCCAACCACTTTGCCTTCCGGCAGCCAGGCATCATACACGGTGTAAAATTTGGTGATTCCGTTCTTCTTTACTTCAACCACCCGTGATTTAATGGTAAGTGTCTGGTTGTCATCGGCAAGCTCGGCAGCCAGATCCTCTCCAAGCACCAGTACGGGTATTTTTGCCATGGTCTCTTTGACCTTGTTGGCCTCAATCACAGGCCCGAGTTTTGCCTGGATGCCGGCAAGGGCGGTGCCGAACAGGGTGGCAAGGAGAAGTACCAGCCAGGCCTGGGCCAGGTTACTGTTTTTCAATGACATGATATCAGGCCTCCCTTTGTCCCATGGGCTGGGGAATGGTCCAGCGGTTAATCAGCGGGGTCATGGCATTCATTATCAGCACGGCAAACATCACACCTTCCGGATAACCGGAAAACAGACGGATAACCATGATCAGACAACCGGTACCCACGCCGAAAATCATTTTCCCTTTAGCTGTTAACGGAGATGTCGCGGGATCCGTGGCAATGAAAAAGGCACCAAACATCAGTGCGCCTGCAAATAGATGGTGCAGCAGGAACACCCCTTGATATCCCCCTGCGATGTCCGTAATTGCCGCGATCAAGGCAACGGTTATCAAAATGCTTGCAGGAATCTGCCAGGACGCGGTTTTTCTGTAAATCAGATAAAGCCCCCCTAAAATACAGGCACCGGCACTGACTTCACCGATAGACCCGTTGGTAACACCCATAAACAATGGCGCAATATCGGTGTGAACGCCATTGAACTTCAACGCACTCAACGGAGTTGCCCCGGACACGGCATCCACCAACCCTGTTACATTTTCATAGGCGCCCGCCCCCATGAGCTGGGCAAAGGCAATCATGACAAACGCCCGCCCCACCATGGCAGGGTTGAATATGTTCATCCCAATACCGCCGAATATAATCTTGCCGATCCCGATGCCGACCACCGAGGCTAAAGCCCCTACAAACCAGGGAGCCGACCCCGGCATGGAAAGGCCTAAAATAACGCCCGTAACCATGGCGGAGCAATCTTTTAAGGTAAAAGACTTTCCCCGCATGCGGACAAAGAAATATTCCGCCGCAAGACTGGCAACCACACAGACAATAAGCTGTTTAAGGGCATAGAACCGGAATAAGTAAAGCGATACGATAATGGCAGGCGACAGCCCAAGGAGTACATCGACCATCATCCTGCGTGTATCGGCCCTGCTGTCTGAAATATGCGGGGACGGGGCCACGTTTATGAAAGGCGGCTTTCGCCCGGGCCTGTCTTCAGGCGACATGGCTGAATTTATCTGTCTATTAGTGTCTGACACGTTTTGTTCCTTGTAACAATTAATTTGTATTTTTTATAACCTATTGCTCAAAGCCGGCTCCAGGCATGAAATCAGCGGCGTTCCCAGGCGTTCAGCTGAGCCTTGCCCTCACGAATCAGCTGGACCAGGTTCAGTTTTGCCGGACATACATAGGCACAACTCCCGCATTCAACACAGGCGCGAATATGATACTGAGCTGCAATTTCGGGATTATTATACCGGGCCGCTAACGCCAGCCTTGTGGGTACAAGGTTCATGGGACAGGCGTCCACACACCGCCCGCAGCGTACGCAATTGGTTTCATCCGCCTTGCGCACATCGTCATGGGTAAGCACCGTCAGGCCTGATGTACCCTTGGTTACAGGGGCAGACAGATTCGAAAATGCAAACCCCATCATGGGACCGCCGGAAATGATCCGGGCCGCATTGGGCGTCAGGCCGCCGCAGAAGTCAACCACTTCGGCCAAAGATATCCCTATGGGCACAAAAATATTCTTCGGGTTGCAGATGCCCTGACCGGAAACAGTGACCACCCTGTGGGTGAGAGGAACATCCTTGATAATGCTGCGGGCCACTGCGGCCATGGTTTGCACGTTACTCACGGCAACACCCGCATCCGCCGGCAAACCACCTAAAGGAATATTGAGGCCGACCACTGCTTTTACAAGTTGTTTTTCACTGCCTTGGGGGTATTTGGTTTTCAACACGGCAACCTGTACCACCGTTTGCCGGGTGGCCTGCTGGAGCCGCTTTATGGCTTCGGGTTTATTGTCTTCCACACAAATGACAATTTCTTTGGCTGAAACCGCCCTGCCCGTCAAAAGTGCGCCGGTCACGATGACCTCTGGTGCCTCAACCATAAGCCTGTAATCACAGGTTAAATAGGGCTCGCACTCACACCCGTTTACCATTAAAGTATCAATGACCCGGGTATCATTGGGCATCACCTTGACATGGGTGGGGAACGCTGCCCCGCCTAAACCCACGATACCGGATTCCTGAATCTTTTTAACAATATCCATGGACCCATAATCTGAAAAACCGTCCCGGGGCCATTGTGTAAACTTCACGTCTTCCCAGATTCTTTCCGGGGGAATCTGCTCCCCTTCCGCCTGGATGGTGATCGCATCAAGATGTCTGCCGTTGGGCAATGTCACCATTGTATTTCTTTTAACTTTTCCGGCAATCGGCGCGTGAAGTGAGGCGGAAACAAAGGCTTCTCCCTTACCTACCATCTGCCCGTAACCAACCGTTTCTCCGGACTTGACAATCTGCTTGCAGGGCACCCCAAGATGCTGAAGCAGCGGTAACGTCACGGTTCGGGGTATTTCCATCACTTCAACAGCCATGTTGGCGGACAACGCTTTATTGTCCGGTGGATGAATCCCATGGGGAAAACTGCCGGTTCCCGGAAATCCCTTTAATTTAAATAAACCCATAAATTCCTGTATACCTTGTTTCTAATCTAGCTATACAATACCTAAAAGACAGTATCTAAAAAAATCCATAAGAAAAGCTTAAAATTCCAAATTTTTTAAATTTTATCAAGCCCCAAATTTAAAAACAGCTATTTTTCTTGGCTCTGTGATGAATTTATATTACCTTGTTATGCGTTTTGATTATACAAGCCATGTACAAAATAACTTTGAAGATTTAAATTCAAGTAAATTCACATTAAACAGGATAAAATAAAATGGGAACCATATTGATTGTGTATTCATCCAGGGCAGATGAAACAAAGGGAATCGCTGAGTTAATCGCAGAGGGCGCTCGTCAGTCAGGGCACCAGGTGGTGGTTAAAACCGCTGAACAGATAAATAATAAAGACGATTTAGCAGGGTTCGATGCTTATATTTTCGGTTCCCCCACCTATCATGGAGAAATGCTGCCTGCCATGAAACAAGTTTTATTTATGGCTGAGAACGCACAGCTCAAAGGTAAGCCGGGCGGGGCCTTTGGTGCATATGGATGGAGCGGGGAGGCCAATAAAAGAATATTTGACACAATGACCTATATTTTCAAAATGAGAACAGCACCCGGCCCTTTGATGATCAAGGCGTCCTGGGTTGAAGACGGCGTTGAAACAGCCCAGGCCTACGGAAAAGAGATTGCAGGAATGATATAACTCGATGATCCGGTTTTTGTTAATTTGCCCAACTTCTGCGTTGGAAACAATTCTTAAGCCTCAGAATATCGGGCGTTCTACCCACAAATATAATATATTTTCCTGTAAAGAAGCAGGTAAGACGCCCGCGCTCCCTTAGATTATTCCCTTCCGTGTTTCCGATGGGAAGTTTCACGGTATGCGTTCGGTTTATGAATGGCAAGGGACCATCCAGGATGAATGCGAGGTGGTGATGATTGCAAAAACCCATGCGGATTGTTTGCCTGAACTGGAGGAGGCGGTGAAGCGCATGCATAGCTATGATTGTCCCTGTATCGTTGAAGTGGCTGTGTCTGGTGGCAATAACGCGTTTTTGGATTGGGTGAAGGCCCAAGCAAGTGGGCCCTGCGTCAGTAAAGGATGATTAATGAATGATATAAAACTCGATCATCTGCTACAGTAGCCCGGCCTCTTCCTCATCCCGGCGCCACTCCGCCAGGTATTCATGAATAAAGGCGGATTTTGCTTTTCCCCGGGGCGTCAGCCATACATAGCCCATGCAATCCAGCTGACTTTCCAGCAGGCTGAAAAAAGCCTGCTCTATACCTGATTTATCCTGGTTCAAACCCAGGGCAATACATTCATCCACCACTGCCCGGGTAAGCTGACCTTCGGGCAGAAATCCGTCGCATATCATGGCATTCCAGGCGTCCGGGAAATGGACAATCTTCCAGGCACAGATATCATCAGGGCGCAGGATACTTTTATTGTCCGGATTAAACGGGGCCGGTGCAAAGAACATCTTCATTTGGGAAAACTGCATCAGCTCTTTAAGAACCGCCTGTTTATCCTGGCCGAATATCCACTCTTCGGGCTCCAGCAATACAGGCGGGTATTCCTTGCTTGTCAGTGCGTAGCGGAAAGGACCCTGTTTTTTCCAAAACGTTTTAAAATCCTTAACATTGGGCAATATTTTTCTTACACATGCCGTGGTCATTTCTGATTATCCATTTATTTAAGTGTTTACCCTTGACCCAGCAGCTGAACCGGCCGGGCCTTCATGACCTGCCAGGCCGCGCCAAGGCCGGTGGCCATGCAGGTCACCGTTGAGAGGCACAGGATCAGGAAAAGGGTCCCCTCGGCCGGCTGCCACAGGCTGTCAAAAAAATACCAGGAGATCCCAAAGGAGACCGCAACACTCAGACACAGGGCCGTAATCCCTGCTGCAAACCCGACAAACCCGGATTCCAGCAGAGTAATAAGCTGTAACGTATTGAAATCCGTACCCAGGACCTTGAGCAGGTTGATCTGGTTCCGGTTTTTAAAGGCCTCATGCCGGGAAATAGAAAATATGGACAAAAGCCCCGCAGCAATGGCCAGCCAGGCCATAAACTTCACCGACAGGGACAGGCGGTCGGTCACCCCCAGAATGGTCTGGGCCGTCTGGGTCACATCAATGACGGAAATATTGGGAAATCGGTCTACAATTTCATTTTTCAGTTCATGGCGCCGGGAACGGTCCAGGTTGGAAATGCCGGCCACATAGGTTTTGGGGGCATCGTTGAGTACCCCGTCCTGGAACAGCATAAAAAAATTGGGCTGGAAGCTGGCCCATTTTACCTGGCGCAGGTTGACCACTTTCCCGGTCAGGAAAATCCCCTGGATATCCACTTCCAGCGCGTCACCGATCTTTAGGTCATGGCGGTCGGCAAAGGATCGTTCCAAAGAAATTTCAAAAGGTGTGTTGCTGCCGAATTCCCAGGGGGTTTGGGACATGGGCGCGCCCTGGACCACCTTTTCGGACGCATCAAGGGTCTTGCGAAAAGAAAAAATAAACGCCAGCCGCCGGCCCCGGGCCCTTTTTTCGGATTTATCCCGCCGCCCGTAAAAGGGCCGGCCGTTCACGGTCTTGATTCGTCCCCGGACCATGGGGGAAATCCGGGTTAGTTCACCCTCCTGAGCTTTCATGAACCGGATCAGGGACGCTTTTTGCGCTTCCTGGATATCGGCCAGGAACAATACCGGGATTTTCAATCCTTTTGGCCGGATAATCTCGGTTTCCAGGCCTTTGCGGACCTGGGGGACAAGGGCAATCAGGAACACGCCCATGGCAATGGTAACAAAACAGGACAGGGACGACCATTTGTTGCGAAACAGATTCCGAAAAGCGATCTTCACCGGGATCTGCTTTGAAGCGGCCGGAAAACGGCATGCCCAAAACACCAGAGCGCCGATCAGGGAAAACACGCCCAAAGCCAAAATAAATCCGCCGGCAAACAGGGCGCCGTCGACCATGGTCCCGGACACCATCACAGACATCAAAAAAAGCGCTGCGATGACCGGTACAAATGACAATGCCTGCCACAGGGTTTTGCGTTTTGAGCCCCGGCGCGTCACGGAATGCCCCTGGAGCAAGGTCAGGGGCCGGATACTGAAAATCGTGACAAACAGGGGCAGACAAAACACCAGGCTGCCGGCGATGCCGACAACCAGGGCAACGGCCAGGGTATCAAAGGACATGCCCACGTTCAGGTGAGCCGGTATCAGGTCCTTGAAAATCACGGGAAAAACCGGCAGAAGCACCATGGAAACGATCACCGCCAGGCCGGCTGAAATTGTACCCAGGAACAGAAGCTGACAACTCACATAAAAATAAATGTATTTCCGGGTCGCCCCCACGGCCATCAAAATAGCCATTTCCTTTGATTTCAAGGTTAAAAACCCCCTGAAAAGATAGGCTGCCACCATACCGGCCAGAAACAGGGCAATGATACTGACCAGGCCCATGTACCGGGTAAAATACCGGCTGAGACGCCCCAGTCGCTGGTTGACATCCCGGGCATCATAGACATTAAGCCGGGGCTGGTTCCGGACCGGATCATAAAAATGCTGTTTGAGGTCGCGGATTTTTCCTTCCAGATTTACGCCGGGTTCGAATCGGTAGTAATACAGATACCGGACCCGGCTGCCAAACCGGATCAACCCGGTCCCGGCCAGTTGGTCCAGGCCCATATAAACCTTGGGGGCCAGCTCCAACCCCGTCAGATTCTTGTCCGGATCATCCTTGAAAAAATCCCGGATCAGAAACGCTTTTTCTCCCAGCTTTACCGGTTTTCCACGGTCGGAATCGGTCTTGATCCCAAGGGATCGGGCCGTATCCCGGGTCATAAACAGCCCGGGGTTACCCTGGATATCTTTTGAATCCGTCTCTTCTTCAAACGTAAAACCACCGTACAGGGGATAGGCCCCATCCATGGCCATAACCCTGACCAGCCTGGACCGGTCATGCCCCCGGGCCATGGAAAAAAACGTGACCAGCCGGGCCTTGTCCCGGTATCCGGCCAGTATCCGGTCGGCCTGCTGCATCTCCTGCTGTGTCAGGGAATTATAGGAAATCAGCACCAAATCGGCTGTGAGAATTTCTTTAAGGTTCTCATCCATGTGGCGGTCCAAAGACTCCCGGAAGGACTGGATGGCGATAAACCCGGCCAGTCCCAGGGCCAGGTTCAGGATAAAAAACAGGGAAAACCCCTTGTGGGTGATCAACTCCTTGAACGCCGTCCGTATCCAAAACATCAGGACAGTCCCCCCCGTTCAAGGGTGAATGTACTGCGGCACCGGTCGGCCAGGGCAGGATTGTGGGTTACCAGGATCAGACTTTTATTTTCAGTGTCCACCAGGTTAAACAGCAGATCAGCCACTGTTTCGCCGGTGGCCGTATCCAGGTTACCCGTGGGTTCGTCGGCCAGGATCAGGGACGGTTTAACAATCAAGGCACGGGCAATGGCCACCCGCTGGCATTCTCCGCCGGATAAGGCGCCGGGCAGGTGGTGCCGCCGGGGGGAAAGCCCCACCATTTCCAGCATGGCATGGGTTTGTCTCTCAATGTCCGGGACCTTGAGGATTTCCAGAGGCAGGCTGATGTTCTCCTGTGCCGTCAAATGGGGCATGAGGTGAAACTGCTGGAAAATAATCCCGATGTTCTCTGCCCGGAACCGCGCCAGCCGGTCTTCATTCATGGCGGCCAGATTTTCGCCGTCCAGGATGATATCCCCGCTGTCCGGGCGGTCCAGGCCGGCAATCAGGGACAAAAGGGTGGTCTTGCCCGAGCCGGACTGGCCGATGACGGCATAGGTCCGGCCGGGCCGGATTTCAAGGTTCACATCATTCAGAACCTGGATCATACCGGTTCCCGGAGAATAAAAAGACTTGCAAAGATGATTAATTTCCAGTCCCATCATGGCTCCTGAATCCTTTTTAAAATAAAAGGCAATACGGTTTTTGCGATTTGCTGATGTCCTGCCCGGTTGGGATGAATGCCGTCGGGCTGGTTCATGTCCGGCCTGCCCCCTACTCCTTCCAGGAGAAAAGGAATCAGAGCAATGCCGTGGTCATCGGCCAGCGTGGTAAACACCTGTTTAAACGCATCGGCATATTCCGGCCCGTAATTGGGGGGAATCTGCATACCGGCCAGGATGACATCCATATTGTTGTTTTTTGCAAATGTAATGGTCTGGCCCAGGTTCTCTTCCATATTTTCCACGGACAAGCCCCTTAAGCCGTCATTGGCTCCCAGGGCCAGCACCAGAATATCAGGAGCGGCTTTTTGGAACCATTTGAGCCGGGAAAGGGCACTGGCCGTAGTCGAACCGCTGATGCTGCCGTTCATGATCTCGACATGATGTATCCCGAGCGATTCAAGTTTCTGTCCCAACAGGGCCGGATAGGCGTCTTCCTGGGCGATCCCGTACCCGGCGGTAATGGAATCTCCCAGGAACAAAATTTTTATTTTTGGATTTCCCCATGCTCTCGCAAACATGCCCGGCATAACACCTCCCCAGACCATTAAAACCAGTAAGACTGTTACATATCGTTTTTTCATTTACTTTCTCCCAAAAACACCGAAGTAATATGTAAAATAAACCACAGAGGACACAGCGTCCACAAAGAAAAATTTATTTAATTTATCATAGTATCGAACTATGATACTATGATATCATACTGTCATGAACAAAAAACAACGCCAAACGCTAAAAAAAATATTTGAACGCCCTGATCGTTCAGATATTCCTTGGACAAGTGTTGATGGAATATAAAGGATATTTTGCAAAAGTCGAATTCGATGACGACGCTGATATTTTTCACGGAGAAGTCATTAATCTAAGGGACGTAATTACCTTTGAAGGTGAAACGGTTCACGATTTGAGAGCAGCTTTTCATGATTCAGTAGAAGATTATCTTGAATTTTGTGCCGAACGGGGCGAAGAGCCGGAAAAGCCGTATTCCGGGAAGTTTTTAGTTCGTGTAGAACCCGAACTCCATAAACTGCTTGTCATTAAAGCCCGAAAAAAAGGTAAAAGTCTCAATGCCTGGATTCATGATACGCTTCATGAGGTTGTGAAAGCCAACACCCAAAACCATTGAAATTTTTCCGGCATCAGTGTAGAAAACAAATCAATTAAAATTTGAAAACAAACGAGGAATCACATGCCGGAAACCAATGACTTTCTTGAGGATGCTCAAGAGGATTTAAAACAGATCGTTCAGCCCTTTCAGCGGGATCTGAACCAGAAACAGAAAAAAGCCGATTTGATCAAACAATGCATCCGATGTGCAGAGAGGGATGACTTTCTCCAACTGGATGAACTGCTCAAAAGCAAACTGGCCGGGGATATATGCGAGGACGAGTCCCTTGAAAGCTGCGCCCCGATATTTGAAACCCTGGGGACCTATGCCGATGAAAAGGTGGCGCAATACCGCATGGATCTCATCGAAGATCTGACCCGGAAATGCGAAGAGGCCGGTCTCGAAATGGAGATGGATTTTCCCAGGTTCACGGTTTTAAAAGGCATCACCGGGGAGATTGATTTTGCCAGCCGCTCCACGAAGATCAACAAAAAAGTACTCAAATCCATTGATCCCCGGCGGATCATGGCCATGGTGGTCCGGCTCAAGAAGCAATTGTACGACAAGCCCTATGATCCCCAGGAGTTCATTGATGGCCTGTGCAAAGTCTACCTGGAACTCCTTGAAAAAGAAGATCTGCCCGCCGGCCGCCCCGTGCCCATGCAGCAATTTTACCTCGCCTATGTGATCTCCTTGCAGTCCAAAACCTTTTTCCAAAACATGGACAAGGGGAAATTTAAAGGCTACAGCCTGGACCAGTTTTCCGTGGACCTGTGGCGGTACTACCAGGCGGGCATCGGCGGCACCTCCCAAGGATACGAACTTCAACTCACCCCAGGACGAAACAAGGCCTTGTGGCTCCTGGACACCCAGGGGGAACTGCGCCAGATCACTGCCATCTCTTTCCATAAATCCTAAGGAATATTTGGTCATGATATCATTGGATGCCCTCAAAGAACTCAAACCCTTCCAGGCCAGAGCCATCATCGAAGAGCTGCGCAAGGGCAGCGTGCCTGTGGAATATGTGCCGGTATTTACCGTGGGCCGACAGAAATGGCTCGCCTATATCGAAGATGACCTGGAAAACTACATTGCTGAAGGCGGGGCCAAGGTACGGTTCATCAGCGGAGATTACGGAGACGGTAAAACCCATTTCATGTCCGTTATCCGGCATCTGGCCATGGAAAAAGGATTTGGCGTCTCCTTTGTAGTCCTGACCCGGGATGTGCCCATCCACAAATTTGAAACCGTTTACCAGTCCATTGTCCGGCAGCTCCAGGGCAATTTTGACGGTGTGGGCATCCGGAATCTGCTGACCGCCTGGCTGGAGTCCCTGTCACCGGAATTCCAAGACGCCAAAGCAGCGGCCGTCACAGAAAAATGTACAGCCCTGGCCGAAGAACTCAGGGATATCCCGGACATGGATATCAATTTTGCCAATGCCCTGGCCGCCCTGGTAAGCAACCGGTTTGCCCCCCTGGCGGAAGGGGAGGATGAGGAACGCCGCAAGGCGGACCGGGAAATCCTCATGCACTGGTTTGAGGGCGGCAAGGTCACCAAACGGGAACTCAAGCCCTTCCAGATTTACGAATACCTGACCAAGGTCAATGCCCGGCAGCTGATGAATTCCCTGATCCTGTTTTTGCGGCGGTTTGGGCACCAGGGTTTGATCCTGCTTATGGATGAAATGGAGACGGTGGTGGCCATGAGTGCCTCGGTGCGCAATGCGGCTTACGAAAATGTCCGTCTCTTCATCGACAACAGCGAGACCGCCCAATACCTCCACATTTTCTTTTCCATCATCCCGGACGTGCTGGTATCGGAAAAGGGCTTTAAATCCTACGACGCCCTGTGGAGCCGGGTGCGGTCCATCGGGACATCAATGGGCGACGCCAAACGTCTCAATTACCGGGGCGTGCTTGTGGATATCCACCAGACGCCGCTTCAAACCGAAGAGCTGGCAGACCTGGGCCGGTGCCTGCTCTCCCTGCACGGCGTTGCTTACCGCTGGTCCCCGGAAGAGATGGTTACGGATAAGGTCATACAGGATATCTGCGAGAACCAGAAAAGGATGGGTGTCATCAGCGAGGTGCGGCTTTTCATCAAGCAGCTCATCGGTGTCCTGGACCTGGCCGAACAGGGTGAGTCTCCGGAGGAGATGGACATGGCCCGGCAGATGGTCGAGACCCGAAAAGAGATGGAAGCGGAAAAAATGAAGCAGATGGAGCCCACCTGGGATGATTAAATCGGAATAAACACCATGGATGAAAAGGCATTTAACGCACAGATCAACGGCGCCAAAAATTTCCATCTCCGCAGGGCGGTGGAGCGCCTCAGGGAGGGCCTGTTTGATCCCCTGGGGGTCCAATGGCTCACCTCAGGGGAAGACAAGCTCAATCAACTCTTTGACCAGGGGGTTACAGCCCTGGACAAGGGCATGCCTTACCACCTCTGTGTCTGCGGCGCATACGGCCAGGGCAAATCCCACAGCCTCACCTATTTGAAACAGCGGGCCCTGGAAAATAATTTTGTGGTCAGCTATATCAACCTGGACCCCCGGCAAATTCCCTTTCACGACTTTCAAGCGGTTTACCGGGCTTTGATGGGGGCCATGGTTTTTCCCAATGAAGAAAACAACCTGGTAAACGTATGGAAGGAAGCAGCCGCCCAATGGCCGGCCCGGCCGGAAAATAAGAATAAGGTCATCAGTGATTTTATTCCCGGTGACATGCCCCACCGCTTCCGGGCCATCCTGGCGGCCATGGCCCACAAAAACATGGAGATTCCGGCCAACAAGCGACACTTAAAAAAACATGCCCGGTTTCAACCCCGATCCTTTGCCTGGACCCTGAAAAATGCGCTCATGGGCAAAGAGATCCCGGCCCATAAGCTTGCTGCGGCCTTCCATTACCGGGAAGTGCCCTTTTACAAGGGCCACTCCCTGGTCTGCCGGGAACCCAAAGAATATCTGGCCATGGTAAAAGGGCTGGCCCGGTTGATCAAGGAGATGGGATACGGGGGCTGGGTCCTGCTTTTTGACGAAGGGGAATCCATCGGCCAGACCCGCATCACCAGCCGCAGCAAAAGCTATGATCTTCTCCATGAAATCTTCTGCCCGGAACGCCCGGCACAGGGATTTTACCCGGTATTTGCCTTTACTCATGATTTTTTCAGCCTGGTTGAAACCGAGCCCTGGGACCGGACCCGCAAACCCCGCGGACGGCAGAAAACCGACCAGCCGACCGACGACATTCCCTGCTTTGCCCGCAATTACCACAAGGCCTGGAAAAAGATCAATATCCATTCTCTCCAGGACCTGTCATCCGGTGAATGGAAGAGACTCTCGGACAAGCTTAAAATCCTCCATGGCCGGGCTTACGGGTGGGCGCCGGAAAGCCCTGAACTGGACCGGGAAATGAAGCAGGTCCTCTCCCGAAACAAAGGGGCTGAATCCAGGATGAAATTAAGGCTCCTGGTCAACCAGCTGGATCTGGAACAGCAGAAAGCGCCCTGCTGAACTCCATGATCCAGGGCCCCCCCGACCCCCTTTTAAGGCTCCCCAACACCTTCCGCCCCTTTTACGGGGCCTTTGCCGGTCTGCGGCCGATCCAGATTGAGGCCATTGACCCCATCCTTGAAGGCCGGGACCTCATCGTCCAGGCCGCCACCGGATCGGGTAAAAGCGAGGCTGTAATGGCCCCGGCCCTGGAACGGGTCATCACCTCGGGCCGGGCCCACGGCGTGTTATACATCATTCCCACCCGGGCCCTGGCCAAGGATCTCATGCGCCGGTTTGACCCCATCATCACCGAGCGGCTGAACCTGATCCTAGCCATCCGGACCGGGGACATCAAAAAGGGGGGAACCCAGCGGCCGGACATCATGTTCACCACCCCGGAATCCCTGGATGTAATGCTGGGCAGCAGCAACACCAGCCTCAAAGCCTTTTTGGCCCGGGTGGGCACCGTGATTGTCGATGAAATCCATCCCCTGGTCCATCAGTACCGGGGCCGGCACCTGGTCTATCTATTCACCCGCCTGGAACGCAGAACCGGCGCGCCCATACAGAAAATCGCCATGTCCGCGACCATTGCCGGTATCTCCGAAGTCATGGATTTTCTTAATTTCAGGCCTGACGGCACCGCCATCTCGGCCAGTGCGGACCGGCAGATTCAGGCCCGCCTGCTCCATCTGAAAAAAGAAGAGACCGAGCTGCCCGCCCTGCTCAATGATTTGTACCGGGAATGGGGCTATCGAAAAATTCTCATTTTCTGCAACAGCCGGTCGGCCTGCGACCGGCTGTCCGGCATTGTCCGGCGCAACGGGGTGTTCAGGGAAGTCACCGAGCTGCACTACGCCAACCTCAAGGCAAAGGAAAGAAAAAAAGCGGAAGACCGGTTCCGTAAAAATCCCCATGCCCTGTGCATTGCCACCTCTACCCTGGAACTGGGCATTGATGTGGGGGATGTGGATGCGGTACTCCTTTACCAACCCCCGGGATCGGTGTCGGCCTTTCTCCAGCGCATCGGCCGGTCCAACCGCCGGGGGCAGTCCATTAATTTCTGGGGCATCACCGCCGGGGAGTCCGCCGGCAACCAGGTGATCCGCTTTCTTGCCCTGCTGGAACTGGGCCGCCAGGGAAAAATCGAGGCCCCGATCCCCAAAACCCTGCCCAGTGTGTTGAGCCAGCAGGTCATCTCCTGTCTTTACGAAAAAAAAGAAATTTCCCTCAATGCCCTGAAGGCCCTGTTTCCGGCCCACAAAAGCCTGCTGCCGGATATTTTCAAGTCCCTTGAAAAAAAAGGCTGGTTGAGACGGACCAAGCGGCCCGGCCTGCTCCGGGGCGGCTGGCAGTACCGGAACCATTTTATGGAATATAAAATCTGGGGAAACTTTCCGGAAAGCGAAAAGGAATACATCCTTGAAGTGAACATGGAATCCATTGCCGATATCCCCCAGTCCATTGTGGACCAGATGGCGGTGGGGGACCGGGTCTATCTTTCGGGCCGACGTCTTAAAATCCTGAAAATTGAAGAAAATGATCCCGGTAAAGTCACGGCCCGGCCGGCCATGAAAAAGAGTGATAAGGAGCTGGTCTGGGTCGGCTTGGGTGCCCATGTCTCCTGGGAAACGGCCCAGGCCATGGGGCGTATCCTGGAGAGCGGCGCCCTGCCCCGGGACAGCGGCCTCATGAGCCGGACCCAAAAATTATTCCACCATGAACTGTCATATTCTGAAAAGCGGGTGACGCTGGCCAACGGCATTGATGTGGTGCCGGGGACCCGGGCAAGGTTCCATTTCCGTACTTTTCTGGGGTCCGCCGGCAACCTGGTGCTGGAATGGGCTGTCCGGGACCATTTTCAGGATGATGACCTGGCAGTGGCCGCCAGCGAAACCGGTGTGGAATGTGCCTGCTGGATTGACTTTCAAAAACTGAACCTGCCCGTTACAAACAAAGCATTCCACACCTGGGTCTCGGCCCATTTCAGGGTGCTGCGCAACCTGATTCCCTTGAGTATTTTCTGGCGGACCCTGCCCCAAAAACAGATGATGGAAGAGGTGGCGGATTTCCTCTTTGATCAACGGGTGGCAGATACCTTTGCCCGGTATCTGCAATTAGGTTCGGATATTGTTTCCGGGGATATGGCCGACCTTGCCGAACCGTTGCCCATGGCTGCCGATGAATCGCCACGCTTTGAGATGGAAGCCGGCGCAGCGCTCCTGTCCCATGAAAAACAGACCGCAACACCGCCGGAAGATTCCCCTTTTTTATTTCCCGGATGGCAGGCCCCCTGCCTTGAGCCGAACCGGACCGACGCCCGCGCCCTTACCGCCACCATGGTCAGTGATTATATTTTCCACGGCCAGTGTGACCGCAGGTTTTGCCTGTCCTACCTTGGCCTGGCCCATCCTGTGACAGCGCAGGACGATGTCATGGCCCTTGCCCGGGAACAGGGCATCCAACATGAACAGGCGGTGCTGCAAGCCCTTGAACAACAGGGGAACCGCCCGGCAATCCCGGAACCGGCAGCGGCCGGCGAACCCCGGTGGGCCCCTTCCGTTAAGCTGCTGGAAGAAACAATCGCGCAACTGATCGGCCGTGACCCGGACAACGCCCGGCCGGTCTGGCTCTCCCAGTGCTATCTCAAAACAGAGGCGCCCATCCATCAATTCCCCCAAATTACAGGTATCGGCATCCCGGATCTTCTGAAGCTGTTCCCAGGCAAAGGCGGACAGACAATCATTGAAGCCGGGGATATCAAGCGCAGCCGGACACCAGGATACCACCATAAATGGCAGGTGGCCTTCTATGCCCTGGCACTGGAACAATTGATAGACCACTGCAAGCTGCCTGCCCGGGTCTCCGGCAAAGGCTTCATCATTACCCCGCCGCCGTTGGGCGACGTCCGGGAAACAGAACCGTATCAGATTCATGAATTTGATTTAACCCCTTATATGGCGGCCCTGCCCACGCTCCTGCACCATCTTGGCCATGTGCTTTCCGGCCTGCCGGTCCATGCAGATTACAGGCTTCAAAGCCTGTGCACTGCCTGTTCAGGATTCCCCGGCTGCTACCACCAGGCCCTGACCTGTGAGGAGATCCGGTTCCTGCCGAAATTAACCCGGGGCGAACTGGCGGCCCTGCAGCAGATGGGGTGCACCACCCTTGAACAGCTCTCTGGTACTCTTGAGCAAGAGAGTGTTGCGCTCTCTCCGGGACAGCAGAAAAAATTAATGGGATGGGGTGACGCCTTTTTAACCGGCCGCATCAGCTGCCACGAAAAAAAGACCCACCGCTTTCCAGCCAACCTGTCCAGGCGCATTTTCATCCACCTGGAAAAAGATCCCCTGAACGGCCTGCCCCGGGTCCTGGGGTGGCTGGTCTTGGATACAGACGGCCGGAAAACGGTTACATCAAATGTATGGACTATGGAAACCGAGACAGAGCGGCAGGCCGTCCGACAAACGTTCTTAAGTGAATTGGGGCGGTTGTGGGAACAGAGCATCCATGCCGGCCAGGGCCCCCATCTTTTCCATTTCGGCCCCCAGACACCGGCTGCCCTGAATCAATGGCTTGGGGAGGCACAGGACCCCGCCTGGGAATTTCTCCGCCAACCCCAGCCCTCGTCCTGGACGGATATACAAACGGTCCTGACCGCCCACTTTTATATGCCCGCGCCGGGCACAGCATCCCTTTACACCCTGGGCCGCATCTTCAAATGCCAAACCGTCCCTGCCCCGCCACCGACCCTGTTTCACCACAACAGCGGATATATCAGCGATATCGGTCGGGCTGCAACCGAAGTCAAAAAAGGCCTTGCGCTCATGGCTGAGTTGTACCAGACCGCCGTGTCCCAACTGCAAAGCCAGTGGATCAGGGAATGGCCTTCAAGCAACGATACAGATAAAAAAACCCGGGCCTATACAACATTCATCCAGGAGGAACAACGCCTGAAAGCGGCCGATATCATGATGCTCCAGGAACAGCCCCTGGCAGAGCGGATGCTGCGGTTCAGGTCCCTGGGATACCTGAAATTCCACCAGACCCGGCTGGACAGCACCGGGCGTTTTATCAATATTTTCAAAACCACAGACCAGACCCGGCCGGCCAAATTCCGCCAGGGGGATTTTCTCAAACTGGTGCCCCATGGCATGGCCGATCTGCAAAACGGCTTTCCCGTAATCATGGTGGAATATGACAGGCAAGCCGGTGACATCGGGCTCCTTTCCCGGTCCGGCAAGATCAATCTCAATAAAACATTTTTCTACTCCCTTGAAGAAGATATGGATGACTGGAACCGGGAAAAGCTGCACCACGCCGCCCAGACCCTGTTCTCAGAAAAAAAATATTTCCATCTGCGGCAGCTTCTGGCCGGAACAGCCCTGGAAAGGCAGCCACCGGCATCAGCGGCCTGGGTGGACACATGGCTGGCCCGGGATAACCACGGCCTCAACCCCTCCCAGCAGCAGGCGTTAAAACGCCCCTTCCAATACCGCACCGCCATGATCCAGGGCCCGCCCGGCACGGGGAAAACTCATCTGCTGGGATGGATCATCATTGCCCTGATCCGTGAAGCCCATGAAGCGGGAAAGCCCCTGCGCATCGGCATCAGCGCCCTGACCCACCAGGCCATTGACACGGTATTAAAAAAAGTGGTCCAACTGGTCAACCAGTATCTGCCGGGTGATTTTCCGGGTCAATGCGTCAAATGGGGGGAGGACGACACGCCGGCCTCCGAAAGATCCAATCCCGGTGATGCCGCCATGACCGTGGAATATACAAAGGACGCCCGGGATCTGCCCACCCGGTCTTGGCTGATTTTAGGCGCCACCGGATATGGATTTTATTCCCTGTTCAAGAGCAGGGACAAAGGCTTTCCCCTGGCCCTGGACTGGATGATTTTTGACGAAGCCTCCCAGGTCCCGGTGCCCCAGGCCCTGCTCAGTCTCATCTACGGCAGGGGAAATTTTCTTTTCCTGGGCGATGTCCACCAGCTTCCTCCTATTATCATGGGCAATTATGATCCCCATGACCCTGGTGATAATAAAGATGACAATGAAAACGAAATCCGCCTGAACAGATCCATTCTCTCCAATCTCCGGGACCTCTATCCTGAAGAGTGCCAGGTCACCCTGGACACCACCTACCGGATGAACAGAGAAATCTGCGCATTTCCATCCAAAACCTGGTACCACAGCCGGCTTTACCCGGCCCCGTCCGTGGAAAATGCACGGCTTTGCCTGGACGACCCGGATGAAACATACTCCCCAACGGGGGACGACCCGGTACTCAGTGACATCCTGAATCCGGAACAGCCTGTTACCCTGGTATTAACGGATCACCAGGGCTGCACCCAGCAATCGGATCTGGAGGCGGATCTCATGACCGCCCTGGCCGGCCGCCTGATCCTGGCCCACGGCCTATCCCCGGACCGGATGGCCATTATCACCCCCCACCGGGCCCAGAACAACGCCATCCTCCAGCGCTTAGGAAAAATCATGGCAGACCATCACCCCCCTGCCTGTCTCCCTCTTGTGGACACCGTGGAACGAATCCAGGGGGCCGAGCGGGAGGTCATCTTCTTCGGGCTCACCGCCTCGGACCCGGATCATCTGACCAGCGAATTTTTAAACAGCCCCAACCGCCTCAATGTAGCCATGACCCGGGCCGGAAAAAAACTGGTCATCATGGGCAGCCAGGCCTTTTTCTCGCTTATTCCCGATTCAGACACCCTGCTGGCGAGACACCGCTGCTTCAAACAGCTGCTAGCCCATTGCCGGGCCCAAAACGCAGTATTTCATTTTTCTAAACAGATATCCCTGAATAAAGGATTTTTATGAATAACAAAGTCATTAAAATACTTATTATTGGCATTTTTATCCTGGGCTTTGTGTTATTTTTTGCCTTTGACCTTCATCATCTGGTTTCTTTTGAAAATCTTAAAGCCCGACAAGCCTCCCTGGAGAAATTTTATGCCGCAAACACCTTTCTGACCATTGTCATTTATGCTGGGGCATATATCATTATAACAGGACTGTCACTTCCGGGCGCAGCCGTGATGACCCTGGCAGGCGGTGCCTTGTTCGGTCTGCCGGCAGGCACGGTTATTGTCTCATTTGCCAGCAGCATCGGTGCCACCCTGGCATTTCTTGCCGCGCGATTCCTGTTAAAGGACTATATCCAGGACCGATTTGCCGACCGGTTGCGAAAAATTAATGAAGGGATTGAAAATGATGGACCCTTTTATCTTTTCACCCTGCGGCTGGTGCCGGTGTTTCCCTTTTTCGTTATCAATGTGGTCATGGGGCTTACCCCCATTAAGGCGGGCATGTTTTATATCGTCAGCCAGGTGGGGATGCTTCCCGGCACCCTTGTCTACATCAATGCCGGCACCCAGCTGGCCCAGGTCAAAACCCCGTCCGGGATTCTTTCCCCCGCGTTGATCGCCTCTTTTGCGCTTTTAGGCGTTTTTCCCTGGATCGCAAGGGCCTTTACCAACGTTTTAAAAAAACGGCGGGTCATGGCAAAATTTCGTAAGCCCTCTCGATTTGACTATAACCTGGTGGTCATCGGTGCCGGTTCCGCAGGGCTTGTGACCTCGTATATCGCCGCCACGGTGAAAGCCGGTGTGGCATTGATTGAAAAGGACAAGATGGGCGGAGACTGCCTGAACACCGGGTGTGTACCCAGCAAATCATTGATCCGCAGCGCAAAAATGCTTTCCTATGCCAAACGGGCAAAGGAGTTTGGTTTTGAACGTGCCCGGGTTGACTTTCAATTTAGTGACGTGATGGCGCGGGTGGAAAACATCATAAAAAAAATAGCGCCCAATGACTCTGTGGAACGGTATACCCAACTGGGGGTTGACTGCATTTCAGGAGAGGCTCAAATTATCTCCCCATATGAAATTGAAGTAAACGGTAAAACCATAACCACCCGCAGTATTGTGGTGGCCACGGGCGCCGGACCCAGAATCCCGCCCATCCCCGGTCTGGATCAGGTGGCGTACCTGACCTCCGACACGGTCTGGGGCTTGCGGCAACTGCCCCGGCGTCTGCTGGTGGTGGGCGGCGGCCCCATCGGGTGCGAGCTCAGCCAGGCCTTTGCCCGTCTGGGCGCCCAGGTGACCCAGGTGGGCCGGGCGCCCCGGATCATGGGCCGGGAGGATGAGGATGTGGCGGATTTTATTAAAGCGATTTTCACCAAAGAGGGCATCCGGGTCCTCACCGGGCATAAGACCAAGGAAATACGGGTGGACGGGGACCGCAAAACCCTGATCTGCACCCGGAATTCTGACAAGCAGGACGTGGCTGTTGAATTTGACGCGATCCTGCTTGCCACAGGCCGCGCGGCCAATACCCGGGGCATGGGCCTGGAAAAACTGGGGGTGGCACTGAACCCTGACGGCACCATTAAAACCAATAAATGGTTGCAGACCTCCATTCCCAATATGTATGCCGCCGGTGATGTGGCAGGGCCTTATCAATTCACCCATGTGGCCTCCCACCAGGCCTGGTATGCGTGTGTAAACGCCTTGTTCGGGGACTTTAAAAAATTCAAGGCCGACTACCGGGTGATTCCCTGGTCCACCTTTACCGATCCCGAAGTGGCCCGGGTGGGGATGAACGAAACCGATTGCCTGGCCGCCAATATCCCGTATGAGGTTACCCGTTACAACATTGACGACCTGGACCGGGCCATTGCCGACGCTGAAGCCCACGGATTTGTCAAGGTGTTGACCGTCCCCAGAAAAGACAGGATTCTGGGGGTGACCATTGTGGGTGCCCATGCCGGTGATTTGATCCATGAATTTATTCTGGCCATGAAATACAATATCGGATTGAATAAAATTCTTGGCACCATCCATATTTATCCGACCCTGGCAGAGTCCGGCCGCTCTGCCGCCGGGGCCTGGAAAAGGGCCAGGATGCCTGAAACCGCCCTGGGATTTGTGGAACGATATCTGGCCTGGCAGCGCAAAAAATGACAAAAAATAATGCAGTGATTACTTTTATCAAATCCCCGGAAAAAGGCCGGGTCAAGACGCGACTGGCAAAGGGCGTGGGGGAAAAAGCCGCGCTGGCGCTGTATCAATATTTTGTGATGGATGTTCTGGATATGGTTCGATCAACACCCTGGGCGTTAAGGGTGTACTATCATCCTGAAAAGAGCGGTCGTCGCATCCGGTCATGGCTGGGCAACGATTTGGATCTTTTCCCCCAGGCCGGCACCACATTAGGCGATAAAATGCAAAATGCCCTGGCAGAGACCTTTGCCGCCGGGTATGAGCGGGCTGTTCTGATTGGGTCTGATTTGCCCGACCTGCCGCCTGACATCATTGATACCGCCTTTAACGCATTGAACAGCAGCGATGCGGTCATCGGCCCAAGTCCGGATGGCGGATTTTATTTGATCGGATTCACGGCCAAAGGGTTTATTCCCGAAATTTTTAATCATATTCCCTGGGGAACCCACCATGTATTTGACCTGACCCAGAATAATTTTTCGGGCCATGGTGTGTCACCCGTTTGCCTGCCGGTCTGGCGGGATATCGACACCAAAGCGGATTTGCAGCTCCTGGGGATTGATCCGGCAAGTGGGCCTGCCATGCACACCATCCGTTACCTGCAGAAAAAAGGACTGATATTTTGACTGCCCTGATATCCGTCATCATACCGGTATATTGTGAAAGCCATTGCATAAACCTGACCATTGACCGCATAAAATCATCAGCATCGGCATCGGGGATGGTTTCTTTGGTAGAAATCATTGTGGTGGACGGTGATCCGGAAAAAAGCACCCTGAAGGTCATCAATGATCCGGATATTATAAAAAAAGCATCTCCAGCGGGCCGGGGCGTGCAGATGAACACCGGCGCCCACACCGCAACCGCAGGTGTCCTGTTGTTTCTTCACGCAGATACCATTTTGCCTGCCAATGCGTTCAGGACGATTCTGGATGTCTGCCGGGACAAAGATATGGTTGCCGGTGCGTTTGATCTGGTCATTGACGGAGCGCATCCGGGTTTTCGCATCATCGAAAAAACCGCCACCCTTCGTTCCCGGATCACCCGTATTCCTTTTGGGGATCAGGCCATATTCATGAAGGCGGACTGTTTCCGTAAATTGGGGGGATATAAACCGATTGCGCTGATGGAAGATATCGACATTATGCTTAGACTCAGACAAAAGGGATACCGGCTCCGGTTTATTTCAGATCCGGTAATTACATCGGCCCGACGCTGGAAAAAAGAAGGCATGATATACACAACGTTCCGCAACTGGATGCTCCAATTACTGTTTTATATCGGCGTCAGTCCTGAAAAATTAAAAAACTACTATCGCTTTTTATAACAGCCATAGGCTGTTTAGGAATGAGAGCGAAATAAGGCCATGATCATCATTTGGGCCACCGTGTCGGTTGGGTTAAACGAAGTGACACCCAACATTTTGTAATTGTTGGATTTCGTTCCTCAACCCAACCTACCATTGGCCGAAACGATGATCAAGGCCCGCGCTCCCGGATATAGAAAAACGGGCAAATTATTTAAGATTCATGTTAACTATAACTGCGCTGACCGAATTTTTCATAACTGACCTGATTATATAAAAGCGTGTTCGCACCATGACCATCCATTTCACTTGCAGGATGGCCAATGCCGATAATCGCCTCCACCTGAATATGTTCCGGCAGATCAAGAATGCCTGCAATATAATCCGAGGCAGAGGAACCGTCGTCGCGGGTGCGCAGACGCATCTGTGCCCAACAGGACCCCAGTCCCAAATCCGCAGCAGCCAAATGAATAATAATGGCGGCAATGGAGGCGTCCTCAATCCAGACATCGCTTTTTGATGTATCGGCACACACGACCATGGCCAAAGGCGCATTTTTCAAAAAAGCGGCGCCATGGGATTTGGCCTGGGACAATTGTACGATGCGGTTCTTATCTTTGACCACCACAAACTCCCATGGATTAAAGCCTCTGGAACTTGGAGACCGAACTGCAGCTTCGATCAGAATATCGCACTGTTCAGAACTTACGGGTTTATCTTCAAACTGCCGGATGCTTCTTCTTTTACGCAATAATTCAATCAACATGTTTACTCCTGTTTCTTAGTCATTTTGGGGATCGGTTTTAACGTCGACCGCTGTAGGGGCAGCCCCTCGTGCCTGCCCTTAGGATTGCTACCAGTCATTTGTGCAACTCCTTTGGATCATTGAAATTAAAATCTCATTTCCCATGATGTTTTATTGACAAGCCGGAATAAGCTACGATATCATTTTTTATATTTTTCCCAAGTCCCTTATGTGCAGCGTTCAGATAATTATTAACAAAATTGGAGTAAATTGGAATATGCATTTACTGTCAGTACGATTTTGGACTATTTTTTTATCATTTATCCTGGTAGGTTGTGCAACCGGTCCCAAAAAAATATATCAAAAGACAAACAATGAAAATTTAATTTTGGCAAGTCAGGTGAAAATAGCAGAAAATGAATCTAAATGGGTTAAAGGCCCCCATTCAGAAAAAAGCCATCATCGGTTGGGACGATGGGCTGTGGAGTTCGGGGTCGGGGTTCTGTCCACCAACGATACGGTAGGCGACATAACCGGCCAATTTGACACCCTTGCAGGTGAATACGGTGCAGATATCTACAAATTGAGTGTTTATTATACTGTTAAGAAATTTCAATGGGAAATGGGCAATTATGTTTTTTATCCTCAGTTAGACGTGTTTCCTTCCATCACGCGATTCGAAGAAAACAGTGGAGACGGTTATCATAACATGAATTTTGCCGGAACATTGAAATGGACTGATTTTCACTGGAATAAATATCTTTATACAACCCTGGCAATGGGTGTCGGACTAGGCTATTTCGAACAGATCAACAGTTATGATCGGATAAAGCATGCGGACAAAGAACGATCACAATGGAAATTTTACTGGCCGATTCAGCTTACCCTGGCGTTACCGCAGTTCAAACGTCATCAAGTCGTATTGTACAATGACCACTGGTCCGGAGGATTCGGGGTGTTTGATGATGGGGGCTTTGATACTTATGGAATTGCCTACCGATTTATTTTTTATGAATAGGAAAGACACTGCTAGATAGACTCAAGAAAATGATTGCCTACAAAGGGGAAGATTACGGATAAAAAAAAAGAACACCTCTTTGACCAGGAATACCAATATCGCCTGGGATTCCCCAACCATGAAGTCAAAAAAAGCCTGACAGGCTCAATTCTCCACTTGCTTGCAAATGGGAAAAATTTAGGAAATAATAATGAGCAAGGAACAAGAACAGGTATTGTGCATCAACCGTAAACGCCTTCCCCAGTCCTGGGTAAGCCGGAGAACCGTCCTTCCAATGCATTTTTACACATTTGCCGACACATGCACCAAGGCTGGATTTTCTTTTGTTCGCCGGGGTATTGCTGAAGAAGACAGACAAAAAAAACAGATCATCCCGTATATTCTTCTGCAGACAGCCGATGGAAGCATGACTGCGGCCTACAACAGGCAGGGCAGCGAAAAACGGCTTCATGAGCTGTGGTCCATCGGGATCGGCGGCCATATCAACCCGGAAGACACCGCCATGGAGACAGACAGTTTTAAAAACATTTTAGAAACCGGCATGCAAAGGGAACTGGATGAAGAACTGATCCAGCGCGTTACAGGTGATCCCATTGAATTTATAGGGATTATCAGTGAAGATATCACGCCGGTGGGCAGCGTTCACATGGGGGCGGTATTTCTGATCAGGACACAAACCCCGGAAGGCTATCTGCCTGGGGATGAATTGCATCGCTTTACCTGGCATGCAACACAAACGCTTTGCCAACTGGATCTGGAGTTATGGTCCGAACTGGCCCTGGAACTTACTAATTCATTGAATCCAGCACTTTAAGTGCAACAGAACCATCTTTTTTAAGCACCTTTGACCCCCTTGTAATTTTACACAGGCTGATGCCGTATTTTTCAGCGATTTTCCGCTGGGTCATGCCCGCATGCAGTTCTTTTAAAAGCTTCCAGCGCAAAGAAAGGTCTGAAAGCTCCGCCGGTGTAAAAAGTTCTTCAAAAAAACAGTCCAGTTCATCTTTATTTTTTATGGATAAAATGACTTCCAGTAATTCCTGATCTATACGCATAAATTTAGTACCCGGCATTATTTTTTACTCGATCATCGAGTTTCACAAAACGAATGCACCCTGTAAGTATGGACGATTAGGTCTCCTTTGGTCCATTCATCGGCATCAAGCCCGGCTTTGATGCACAAATGGGATAAAAAGGAAGCAGCGTCAGGCAATTGTTCCCAGACCTGGGGAAGAAAGACCGCCTGTTTGCTTCCTTTTTTAATAATCACGCCATCCTTGAACGGCACAAGCCCTTGGACCAGCTCTTTTGCCGTACTGTATTCAAATTTTTCAGGCAATGACAAAAGACTGATTTCCAAGTCTACCTGGTCAAATTCATCCCCGCCAAGGGGTGCAAAACGGGAATCTTTAAACGCAGCAAGCTTTGCGGTTTTCCCAACCCCTGTCTTCAGAGATTCAACCGGTTCGATGACACCGATACATCCCCTTAAAGCACCGTTTTTATGCAGGGTTACAAACAGGCCCTGTTTGGCTTGCAAAAAGGGTTGATTCAAATCAACTTGTGTTGAATCCACAGGAATACCAAGTTCTTCGGCAATACCGGCGCGCGCCATTTGCAGCAGTATCTGCCCTTGTTTGTCACTAATCATCTGAAAACACCAGTAATAATTGATTTTGGGTTATGATTTTTTTTCCTTAAAATACAGATCCACCAGGGATTCGGCCAACCCCAGGTATGTCCGGGGGGAAAGCGCCCGCATGCGTTTCTTAACCTCCGGCGGCACCTTTTCAAGTTTGTCCACAAACCGGGCCAGATCCGCTTTCTGAATTTTTCGGCCCCGGGTCAGGTCTTTGAGCCGTTCATATGGATTGTCCTCACCATATACCCGCATCACGGTTTGAAACGGTTCGGCCAGAAGTTCGGGGTTATCATCAAGATCCCTTTCAAGCACCTCATGGTTTAAATCCACTTTTGACAGGCCCTTCAAGGCATTTTTCATCCCAATGGTAAAATACCCGAACACGGTACCGAGGCTGCGCAGCACGGTACTGTCGCTCAAGTCCCTCTGGAACCGGGATTTCTGTAGTTTAACCGCCAGGTGTTCCATCATGGAAATTGCAAGCCCCATATTACCTTCACTGTTCTCAAAATCAATGGGATTGACTTTATGGGGCATTGTGGATGATCCGGTTTCGCCTTCCTTAACCCGCTGTTTGAAGTATCCTAAACTGATATACCCCCACATATCACGGTCAAAATCAATCATCACCGCCGCCGCCCGGACCATGGCATGAAGCACCCTGGACAGGGAAGTGTTGGGATTTATCTGGGTGGTGAATAACATGGGTTCAAGCCCCAGGTGATCCCGGATAAACCGTTCAGACGCCGCCATCCAGTCAATTTCGGGGAACGCAAACACATGGGCGTTGTAATTGCCTGTGGCCCCGTTTATTTTTACCTGGATTTTAGTGTTTTCCAGCACCTGAATTTCCTGGTTCAAGCGCCAGGCAAAATTGATAAACTCTTTTCCCGGGGTCGTGGGGGTCGCAGCCTGCCCATGGGTGCGAGACATCATTGGAACATGTTTATAAAGCAGGGCTTTTTTTTCAATTTCCGCCACAAAATTTTTAAGCAGCTCAACCACAAGCTCCTTGCCTTTTTTGAGCATAAGCCCGTATGCCGTATTGTTGATATCTTCAGACGTGCATGCAAAATGCACCCATTCCCGTATTGGGGCCAGCCCTGCCGCATCCAACGCGTCTTTAATAAAATACTCCACGGCTTTTACATCATGGTTGGTCCGGGATTCTATCTCCTTGACCCTGAGCGCATCATCCGCATTAAAGTCATTTATTAAAACATCCAGCTTCGATAAATCCAAGGGCTGATCAGCCGGTAGAATTTCATGGACCTTTAAATCCGTTATCAAAAATTTGAGCCACTTAAGTTCAACCTGAACCCTGTGGTGAATCAGTCCGGATTCACTGAAAATATTTGAAAGAACACCGGTAAGACGGGCATAACGTCCGTCTATGGGTGTGATGCATGACACGTGTTTCATTTTTTCTCCATTAAATAAATCATTGTGGTGATTTTGTAATAAATTACAATAACAGATCAACCTTATCTTGACAATCCTGAAGGATTTAAAGTATTTTACGAACCTGTTTTTATTAATCTTTCAAGAAGCGAGCTTTGTGTGCCGCTGGCGTAAACTGGAGTAAATAGGTATTATGGCACTGACCAAAACCATTATTGCAGAAAAAATACAAAATGAACTGGATCTCTCAAGAAACGTTGCTTATGAGGTCATGGAAGAATTTCTTGAAATCATAAAAGAGACCATTTCAAGTGGTGAGGATATTATGATTTCCGGTTTCGGTAAATTTTGTGTTAATGAAAAAAAGGCAAGAAAAGGACGCAACCCTGCAACGGACGAAGAAATGACGCTTCCGGCCAGACGGGTTGTCACCTTTAAATGTTCCGGAAAACTTCGGGACTTGATCAATTCCGACACCCAGTAGAGCAATGTTTTTATCTGATTCGACGATCACCAATATTGTTCTTGTTACACTCATTGTTGATTTTACAATGAATTATGTGGCTGATCGTCTGAATATCGGCAGTCTCACAACACATCTGCCTGAAAAATTTTCAGATGTCTATGACCGGAAACGGTATGAACAGTCCCAGCATTATCTTAAGGCCACCACCCGGCTGGGTACGATCACGTCGACCATTGATCTTGGTATTCTTTTACTCTTCTGGTTTCTGGGCGGGTTCGGTGCCCTGGATCATTTTGTCAGGGGAACCGGATGGTCTTCCATGGGTTGCGGACTTTTATTCATTGGTATCCTTGCAGGATGCAAATTCATTATATCCCTGCCCTTTTCCATCTATGCCACCTTTGTCATAGAAGAAAAGTTTGGTTTTAACAAAACCACACCCAGGCTTTTTGTGCTGGACCTGCTGAAATCCATGATTTTATCCCTGGCATTCGGCATCCCTTTGCTGTCTGCCATATTCTGGTTTCTGGAAAGCACAGGGCCCTGGGCCTGGATAATCTGCTGGGGTGTGACCACAGCGTTCATGCTGACGCTTCAATACATCATACCCACATGGATCATGCCTTTGTTCAATAAATTCACCCCCCTTGAAGACGGTGAATTAAAAGACAAACTTTTGGCTTATGCGAAAACCATTGATTTTCCTTTGACTCAAATATTTGTCATGGACGGTTCCAAACGCAGCACCAAGTCCAATGCCTTTTTCACAGGTTTTGGTAAAAACAAACGCATTGTGCTGTTTGACACCCTGATCAACGCCCATACCCCGGATGAACTTCTGGCCGTACTTGCCCATGAAATGGGGCATTTCAAGAAAAAACACATCCAGCGGCGCCTGATTTTCGGCATTCTTCAGATGGGGGTTATTTTTTACCTGTTGTCTTTATTCATCACCCACCAAAGCCTGTTTACGGCATTTTATGTGGATACGCCCTCCATATATGCCGGCCTTGTTTTTTTCAGTATTCTTTTTTCCCCGGTTGACCTGGTCATCTCCATTATCATGCAGTTCTTCTCAAGAAAAGATGAGTACGAAGCCGACCGCTTTGCCGCGTTAACAACAAAAAAGGCCGGGGCCTTGATAACGGCGTTAAAAAAACTCAGTGCGGATAATCTTGCCAACCTTACCCCACACCCCTTTTATGTATTTTTAAATTACTCCCATCCGCCACTGACCCAGCGCATTGCGGCCATGGAAGAAATTGAGCGTACGGTCTGATATCATGAATATGAAACGGCTTTTGGTATTTGCGGATCTTCACGGCTATTTACCGGCCTGGCTCACGGTAAAAGCGTTGGCAGGCCCCGGTGATGCCGTTGCCATTGCAGGGGATCTGTTTGATACAAGGTATGGCAGCTACAATGATCCTGATTTTGCCCCGGAACAGATCCGGTCAACAATTGCCGACCTGGATTTTAAACTCTTTTATATTTACGGCAATTGTGATGTGGAAGGCTTCTGCAAAGGATTTTCCCATGAACTGAGCTTTCAGGTCTTTGATAAAACCATTTTCATGCATCATGGGCATAAAGATCCCCTGATAATTCCCCAGGGTACGGATATTGTTATTCAGGGGCACACCCACCTGCCTCAGTTAGAAAAAATTCAAAATCGCATCCACCTGAATCCAGGCTCCATCGCAGTTCCCCGGAACGAGACCCCCTCCTTCGCCGTCATTGGCAGCAACAGTATAAATGTGATGGCACTGTCCGGCAAAAAGCTGGCATCTCTGAATTTTTAGATTTTTTGTATACCAATCTCATACACGCCTTATGATTAATTTAAAATTAACTTTATTTTAATTTTTATATTAAAAATAAAATTATTGATTAATAAGCCACCTATGTTTATTTTAATCAACAATTTTAATCGATCATTCAGTTTCTTTTATTTTTAAAGAACCTGTTAATGGTTTACTGCCTGTATCTTTTACAGAGGGTTCATAAATAGAGAATAATTTTAGAAAGGAGTTGCAGATTATGGATATGAGATTTTCAAAAAGCAATGATGCACTGGGAACCAAAAACAGAGGAGATGCTTGTGAATCAAGCCTGTGTACCCTGTGCCGGGCGGAATGCGTCGGAAAATGCGAAACCTGGCTGTCCAGCATGGTGGGCCGCAAACTGCTGTACCCCCGCAGCTTTGGCCTGGTAACAGCCGGAGCCAACAACACCAGCCATGTGGGGGTTTCTTACAACAGCCTGAGAGTCCAGGGATATGCCTATGGGGCCAGCGGTATGGCAGACGAACTGACCAACAGCCCGGATGACTGTATTTTTCCCAATGTGTCTCTGGAAACCGAATTTGGCAAAAAACAAAAAACCAAGGTAAAAATGCCTTTGATGACCGGTGCCTTAGGCTCCACCTTCATCGCAGAAAAATACTGGGATTCCTTTGCCATTGGCGGCGCACTTGTGGGCATCCCCGTGGTCATCGGAGAAAACGTGGTCGGTGTTGACCGCAACTCTGAGATTTCAGACATCGAAACCAAACAGGGAAAAATAAAAAAAGCACCGGAGCTGGACCGCCGTATTGATACGTACCTGCGGTATCATGACGGCTACGGCGCCATCATTGTTCAGCTCAATGTGGAAGACACCCGCAACGGCGTGGCCGAATACGTGGTGGACAAATATGGTGACAAATGTATCATCGAGTTGAAATGGGGACAGGGGGCTAAAAATATCGGCGGAGAAATCCAGGTGCGTTCCCTGGACTATGCGACCTTTCTGAAAGACCGCGGCTATGTCGTAGACCCGGATCCCTCAAAAGCGGATGTCCGTCAAGGGTTTGAACAAGGCGCCATCAAGTCTTTTGCCCGCCACAGCCGGCTGGGCGCCACCAATCTCTCCTCTGTGGACCAAGTCCAGGAGGATTTCATGAACAGTGTGGCATACCTGCGAAGCATCGGATTTGAGCGGATCACCCTGAAAACAGGTTCCTACGGCATGGAAGAATTGGCCATGGCCATCAAGTTTGCCACAGATGCGGAACTGGATCTGCTCACCATTGACGGTTCCGGCGGCGGCACGGGCATGAGTCCCTGGAATATGATGCAGAGCTGGGGCGTTCCTTCCGTCATCCTCCATGCAAAGGCCTATGAATACGCAAGTATTCTGTCTGCCAAAGGAAAAAGCGTCGTAGACATGTCCTTTGCCGGTGGATTTGCACTGGAAGATCATATTTTTAAAGCCTTGGCCGTAGGCGCGCCTTACACCAAGATGGTGTGCATGGGCCGGGCGGTTATGATTCCGGGCTTTTTAGGTGCCAACATTGAAGGGGCGATCTACCCGGAACGCCGGGCTGAGGTCAATGGAAACTGGAATGAACTGCCAAAGAATGTTCTGGAAATAGGCAAGACTGCAGATGAAATTTTTGCGTGCTACCATGATCTGGCAGATAAGCTCGGCAAGGATGAAGTCGGTAAAATCCCCTATGGCGCGATTGCCTTCTACACCCTGGCGGATAAGCTGGGATGCGGCCTGCAGCAGCTCATGGCCGGCGCCAGAAAGTTCTCACTGGACAAAATCACCCGGCATGAAATTTTTTCCGGGAACCGGGAGACTGCCAAGGAAACAGGAATTCCGCATGTGGCAGACATTAACGATGAAAGTGCCAGAAAAATTCTGAATTCTTAACTTGCGTCTAAACGAAAATCCCGTTTGAGGACGAAAAGTCACCCAAATGCAACGCTGCAAATGGGTGACTTTTCGTTTAAACGGCGATCATCGAGTCAAATAATAATCTATTGGGCTTTCATATTGATCCAGAACAAGGTGGCAGGCTCTGTCAGGGGATTGACCCACTGACTTGGAAAATCTTTACCCAGAAAAATGGTGTCCCCCGCTGACATGTCCTCAGCCCTGTTATCCAGAACCAGCTCAAGGCGACCGGACACCAGGTGTCCCAGTTCAGGACCTTTGTAAACCATGAAATGGGCGTTGAGCCGTTTTTCCGGCAAAAAGGTTATCAAAAAGGCATCCATGGGCAAATCCAGGTCCGGAGGGGTCAACTGGGCGATTTCAATACTGTTTTTATCCAGATCCGATCGGATGATGCGCACGGCTTCATCACTTGAAAAGATGTCCCTGGGACCGGGTATCCGGGGCTTGAAAAACGAGGCCACGTCCACGGATAGATTTTCTGCAATACGGTAAAGCGCCGGTAAAGACGGAAACACATGATTGCTTTCGATCTGTGAAATGGTGGAGGGGGTAACCCCGGCCAGGCGGGCCAGCTCTCTCTGGGACATTCCCTGGTGGCTGCGGAACGCCTTGACGGCCTGGCCCAGATCCAGGATAACCGCTTTTTTTGTTTCAGCTTTCCGAAGCTGGATCTCCCCGTTTTTACAAAAATAGGGAACCGGGATACCCAAATCGGCAGGGTAGCGTTTGTCTGCCTTAAGAAGCTTAATGCAGGATCGGCCCTGGGTCATGGTTAAATCCACCGCGACCTGGGCGATTTGATTGATATGCGCCCTGATCCGGCTCGAATGGGCATTTTTTTCGACAATCCAATAAGCAATGGTATCCATTTCATAGAGCCTGGGACAGGAGTGGGAATAAAATTTCAGGATCTGATCTTCTCCTTCCCATAGATCCTGCATTCCCGTAAGGCTTTCCATGACAAACCGCACATCTCCGGAAAGCGTGCGGTGCAGGGCATCAATGGCACCAAGCACCGTATCCGGTTTCCAGGGATCATTCACCCGGATAACCTGACAAGGCCACTGGGCGCCGTCTTTTTCATAAAATTTATTGAACACGTCGGCCTTGTCACCCTTGCCGTTGGTAAAGCAGTCCAGAATGCTGAGCCGGGGGTTATCCGCCAGAGGGCCCAGGGTCTGGATAAGATTTTTCGGTGACCTGTCAAAGGAAACATATACAATGGGTTTGCTCTGCTGGTGGGACGCCTGGATGAATTTCAAGCAAAAAGGATAGGCCAGACTGCCGGCGTCATCATACCAGACCACGTTGTCACCGATAAACAGTCCGTTGAGCAGCCGGTCCAATCCGGGGATTCCTGAAGACACCTTTTTTTTAATCATAAATAATAATTCCAATTTTTTTAATTAACTATTCCGTACCAGGACATCATATCAGAAACAATTTCATAAAACCATTTTCATGCGTTACAGACCCAGGGTAATCTCTGATCATTGGTTTGAAAAAAAGCGTCCGGCATGGTAGTATTCATTCGCTGCCACAGGGCCCCAAGCGGTTCTGAAAGGCTTTTGTGACGGCTGGATTCGTTATTATTTAAGGAGAAAAAATGGCACCCTGTGAAGCTGAACCGAAACCCGTCAATATAGATCCGGACCAGGACGCATGGTTTACGGCATTTTTCCTTGAAAACCATATTGATCCATTTGCCTATCCCATAGAGGTCGGATCCCGGGAGCAAGTGGAATTTATGGTATATCCGGAAAATAATGAACGCTTCTATCCCTGTTCCGATACCATGTTTAATGCAATCATGTCCCGGAAAAGGCCAAGGTTCCTGACGAACCGTTACCGTGACGTACTTGACAAAATTTTTGCCATTATCAAAGCGTTCATTGATTCGGAATATGACCGGGCATTTTTATCCCGACTGATAAAAATAAAATATGATAACGAAATTCAAAGCCGCCTGCTCATACCCTCCCGGCTTGAAAAACGCCTGTATAAAATTTTCTTAACCCGCACCCAGATCGAAGACCCATATAAAAGCCAGAAAAAAAAGGAAAATGACAGGGCATACACGTTCATGGCCTCGGAATCCTTTAAAGAAGCGTTAAACGAAGTTGACGGTGCCATTGACACCATGAAGGGATTCACCCTCGAACAGGTTAAAGCCCAAATCAATGAGATAGAGTTCACACGACGGCTCTCCCTTTTAACGGCCTCCGCCCTATGGCAGGATGACAACTTCAAGATGCCCTCGACTTCGGCCATAAAAACCCTGTTAAACGCCAGAATTACAGGCAACGGCATGAAGCGGCTCCTTGAACTGGTGAATGCGCCAAAATCAAAAATTCTATGGCTTACCGGGGAGTCCGGGGAGGTGGTGGCGGACATTGCCATTGCTCAATTCCTTGCAAACATCGGCCACGTTGTAATCCTTGCGGTCAAGGAAAAACCATTTTTTAAAAAAGTCTGTCTGAACGACACCCGGACAGACCCGGTCCTTGTCAAGGCCCTGGAACAGGCCCACTTCATCCACGACAAAGCCATCAGTAAAAACAAGCTGCTCCAGCGCCTGAAACAGGATGAACATCTATATGTGATCTCCGACGGCACCCAGGAAGCACTGAATCTTCTGTTGGTCTCCACCACCTTTTCACGGGTTTTCAAGGAGGTGGACTGCGTGGTGACAAGGGGGCCGAAACAAAGAAGCCGGATGATCCAAACCCATTTCAGGTTTACCCGGGATGTAATCAATATCTGCGCAAAAGAAAACAGGCTGGACATTGTCTTTAAGCCCAGGCATCCTGACTTTATTAATTTCAGCCATATGGATCTTGAAGGGAAAGCCAATAAAATTATTTCTGAAATGACGCAGGCCAAAAATGAAAACATGACCGTGATGTTCTATTCGGGTATTATCGGTTCCATCCCCGGCAAAATTGATGTGGCCAAAAAAATAATGAACCGTTTTATTGAACATTTAAAAAACCAGTCCGACAATCTGTTTATCATTAATCCTTCTTCATATTATGAGCCGGGAATGGATGCCGATGACCTGATGTATATGTGGGAAATTGTTCAACGAAGCGGATATATTGATATCTGGCGTTTCCAGACCTCTGATGATATTTCCCGAAGTTTTGCAATCATGGGACAGAAGGTCCCGCCGGAATGGATTGGAAAGGATGCCACCTATTCCACCGGCTGCACCAAGGAGATGCGCATTGCCCAGGAGGTCCAGAAAGAGAACCCGGAAATGCAGCTTATAGGACCTGCGGTGGATAAATTCATGCGCAGGGATGAATATGGGGTGGGCTCCATGTATGATCGACGCCTGGCCTGGATGCCGGAAAGACGCAAGTCGGATCGACGGAAGAGTGGACGCCATGCATGATCAACAGGCTGTCAATAAAGGATGACAATACCAACAGTTTATGTAACCTCCGAACTTAACGCAAGCTTTACCTGTGAATCATGCGGAAAGTCTTACACCAAGGATGTGTCCAAGTTTGTCAGGCACAAGGCCCGGGTCCGGTTGAAATACAAATGCAAGTGCGGGCATATTTTCAGCGTGATATTAGAACGACGGCGGACCATCCGCAAGGACGTCTGCCTTAAAGGCGTACTCATGCAGAACGAGAAGCAGTACCCCGGTGAGATCACGGATATCTCCCCCAACGGCCTTCGGTTTAAAACCCTGAGAAAGGCCTTGATCAAAGAGGACAGCACGGCTGAGATCAAGTTTACCCTGGATAATCCGAACTGTTCCGAAGTTCGCAGGTTTATAAAGGTCCGAAAAGTCCTTTCCGAATACAGCTTTGGCTGCGAATTCGAGAGCAGCGAGCATTTTGATGATCTGGGAAAATATTTTTTGTTTTATTTTTGAGAGAAAAGAGGCTTATGGAACAGAATGAATGCACCGGGATGACCCGGCGGGAATTTTTGCAGGGCTGTACAGCAACGGCCATAACCCTGGCAGGGGCCGGACTTTTCCAGGGGTGTGCCATTGATCCGGTTACCGGACAAAAGCAGTTGATGCTCATGAGCCGGGATCAGGAAATATCCGTGGATAAACAGCAGTCACCTTTCCAGTTTTCTTCGGACTATGGTGTGACCCAGGATAAAGAACTGAACCGGTATGTTGCCGGCGTGGGCCAATCCATGCTGCCCCAGGTCCATCGCCCCGACATGCCCTATAATTTCCAGGTGGTCAATGCCACGTATATAAACGCCTATGCTTTTCCCGGCGGGTCCATTGCCGTGACCCGGGGGATTTTACTGGCGCTTGACAATGAGGCGGAACTGGCCTCACTTCTGGGGCACGAACTGGGGCATGTCAATGCACGGCATACGGCCGAACAGATGTCCAAAGGACAGATATCATCCATTCTGATCGCAGGTCTGTCAGCGGCAGCAGAGACCCAGGGTGCCGGATTGGGCGATTGGACCCAGAAACTTGGAAGCCTGGGACAGGGGCTGTTCCTTTCCAAATACTCACGGGATAACGAACGTGAGGCCGATACCCTGGGGCACCGGTACATGGCCCGGTCCGGATACAATTCCAAAGGGTTTACCGGGCTTATGGAAATGCTCAACGAAATGAATACCACAAAGCCCAATTCAACCCAGATGCTGTTTGCCACCCATCCCATGAGCCGGGAACGGCTGGATTCCGCCAGAGACAGAGACCGCGGCATATACCGGGAAACCCATTCCCTGAGCCTGTACCGTGACCGGTATATGGACCACACAGCAAATTTAAGATCACAGAAAACCCTGATCGCCAAACTCCAGGAAGCGGATAAATTCCTGGCCAAAGCGCAGTATGACCAGGCCGAGGGGGCATTAATGTCTGCACTCAGATTAAATGACAATGATTATACCGCCCAGGTGATGACAGCCAAATGCATGCTGATCAGGAAAAAGAATAAGAACGCCGCCTACCATGCCGGCCTTGCCAAACAGCTTTTCCCCCGGGAAAACCAGGGACATTATATTTCCGGGCTCTCCAATCTGGCTTTAAAAAAACCCATGCAGGCCCATGCGGATTTTACTGCATGCAGCAGGCTGCTGCCGGGAAATCCCCAGACAACCTTTTACCAGGGGTACGCCCTTGACATGGCCGGCAGAAAACAGGCGGCCGCCCGGGAATATGTGGCATATCTTAAAGCGGTCAATTATGCGTCAAATCAGTACAGCCAACATGCGTATAAGCGGCTTAAGGCATGGAATTATAAATAGTGCCTGACCGAAAATCGTAAATTTGGCCTTGGTCATATTTCAGGCCATACGGATTTCCGGTAGGTTGGGTTTATGGCATGGCCAAGTCAACAGACTGTAACTTAATAGTATAGGAATTTCCATTCCCAGCACCCAGCACCTAACAGTCCACCCAAAGGGCGATAGTGGAATCATCGAGTGTAAATTAAAAACAGCCTTGACCAGTAGGCAAAACCATGGCAGAACTAATAAAAATTTATTGAAGTGATGTCTGGGAATATTCAAAACCATGTAAGAATTAAAGCTCTTTGAAAATTTATTACAAATTGCATCAAAGCTGGAAAAAAATCCGTTTCAGGCAAATCCCTTGCTGCTGTAGCGATCAGCTATTTTTTTTCGTGTCTGAATTTCGGGATAAAAGTTACATTTTGGAATAATAGAAAAAACAGACTACACGGTTTATATTTCATTTTATTTCAGGTGGTTAACATAGAAAATAGATGTATGCATTTTTTGTACCATAAATCATCAAAATAAGCTAAATCATTTTTTGATTTTTTATGAAAATTTTTACACATCACAACCAATTGAATTTAAATATATTTTTATCTACGGTAAGGGTTGGAATGAGCACCGCTTATGAAGGTGATTGAGACTAAATTAGCAGCAGATATTAGCCCAGCACCTGGTTGGAATGAGCACCGCTTATGAAGGTGATTGAGACCATGGTTCATGTGGCCAATGAGATCCAGCTCGGGTTGGAATGAGCACCGCTTATGAAGGTGATTGAGACCCCATCAAAATTATACCAAGAAAATTCTCCAGTGGTTGGAATGAGCACCGCTTATGAAGGTGATTGAGACAGTTTGCATTTCTTCCACCACAACACCAAAGATCTGTTGGAATGAGCACCGCTTATGAAGGTGATTGAGACAGTTCTTCTTCGTACTCCATTATTATTTTAAGTTCGGTTGGAATGAGCACCGCTTATGAAGGTGATTGAGACACTTCTCCGCCAACTACACCTTTGTGTGCAAGAGTTGGAATGAGCACCGCTTATGAAGGTGATTGAGACCTATAACTATCATCAAGGTATTCTTCAAGGGTAGGTTGGAATGAGCACCGCTTATGAAGGTGATTGAGACAATGAATTTAATGGGATAGCAACAATAATAAGTTGGAATGAGCACCGCTTATGAAGGTGATTGAGACGCCATTCCTTATATCAAGAATCTCTATTTTTTTGTTGGAATGAGCACCGCTTATGAAGGTGATTGAGACTGCAGCAATCGCCGCTGAAGTTAATAATCTTGCTATTGTTGGAATGAGCACCGCTTATGAAGGTGATTGAGACAATAGGCAGTATACCCGTACCGCACACGAATACCGTTGGAATGAGCACCGCTTATGAAGGTGATTGAGACTGATTTTAATTATCCATCCAATAAGTCTTTTGTTGGAATGAGCACCGCTTATGAAGGTGATTGAGACGGGTTGTTAGAAATGAATATTTCAGTCATATTGTTGGAATGAGCACCGCTTATGAAGGTGATTGAGACATTGAACTTATTACATACAAAGCTAAAACTAAAATGTTGGAATGAGCACCGCTTATGAAGGTGATTGAGACCTTCGTGGTTTGGTCTGAACCACGAAGAACACTCGTTGGAATGAGCACCGCTTATGAAGGTGATTGAGACTGATGTCTGTCACTGGCTTGGAGCGCACAAAAGTTGGAATGAGCACCGCTTATGAAGGTGATTGAGACAAATATAGGGTAATGATATAGTCTAGTCTATATAGGTTGGAATGAGCACCGCTTATGAAGGTGATTGAGACACATTTTGTTTTACAGCTTCCATTTGAATTGGGTCTAAAAATTCCCTATCAGCTTCATTTTCATTTTTTAACTCTTTATTTTGACCGTGAGACTGCTGTTTTCAGCAGCATCACATTGCTGCGATTTGGAATGAACACCGCTGAAATGGTAACATACAGGAGGATATCAACGAGATGCTGTTAAGGGACACTCCATTTAAGCTGGACAAAGGGCGTGTGCATTTGATGGTGGGTAATGTGGCCAGAAGGTTTTGTCTTCCAAATGGCGTTGAGGTGGATTTCAAAGGGATGATGAATGATCATCTTAAACGGATTGGCTATGAGATAATTTTTTTTGCCGATGCCGACGGTGTCTATTTTTTAGAAGAGGATTCAGTGCGCAGAGCTTTTGAAAAACGCACTCAAACCATAGAACAGCGTAAACCGGTTACAGGGAAGGGACGTGATAAATTATTAGGTTCTCCCCTGCAACGTCAAAGAACACTTGCGAATGCAGCACAAACACCGTCTAATTCCAATTCTTCGCAGGAAATTCAATATCGCTATCCGGGTATGAATACCCTTGAAAGTCTGACCCCTTTTGTGAAGCGGCTATTGTATCAAGAACAATATGCTTGTGCATTCGTATGTGACGATGTCCTTTTTCATCTGGGAAGCGGAGATTCAACCTATCCCAACAGTTTTCGACAAATGATCGAAGGGTTGTCAGGGAGTTTGTCTTCGAATTCAAAGAATATTGCCATATTCAAATTAATGCTGAACAATAAAGAAGGTATCAGGGAAAACGATCCCATGTATCAATTTTGGCAATTTCTTTTTAAACATCCATCCGTTTCCGTGGCACCCCTCGGGCAGGACGAAATTTCAAATTTCTTTTTCAGCGGCTACCTGGAAAGGAAAAACAACATTAAAATAAAGTGGTCGGCGTTTGCTGATACAACCAGGGATGCCGCACAACATATGAAGTCTTGTGAAGAGACCAGGGAGGGATTGGTCTTATTGCACGCCGTACTTAAAAAGGGGATTATCGATCGATCAGCCGTTGCAACTGCGCTAAACGGCGATATTTCCAGACAATCGGCACTGGAAAAACTGAATTCGATGATCGGCCTTGAAAATGTAAAAACATTTATCAGCAATAAACGCGAAGCATTTAAAGAAATGCTGAAAAAGCATCCCCCATCTCATGTTTTTCGGCGTGAACTCGAATGCCTCGTCCCCCCACCGCCTCCGGCCTGGACAAAAGATCTGGATTTGAATATCGTTTTGAAAGGAAACCCAGGTACCGGCAAGACCACCGTGGCAAAATTGATTGGCGAACTATACCGGGAAGCAGGGATTCTGCCATTGGGCCATACCTTTGAAGTAGAACGCAAAGATCTGGTTGCCCAGTTTTACGGGGCGACCGCTCCCAAAACCCATGAGGCAATCTGCCGGGCTATGGGTGGTATCTTGTTTATTGATGAGGCTTACACCCTGTTGAAGAAAAATGATGACAGGGATCCCGGTGTGGAAGCAATTGATACGCTGGTGAAAGCGATGACGGATTACAAAGGGCAATTCGCAGTCATCCTGGCCGGCTATCCGGCTCAAATGGATGAGATGCTGGAAAATGCGAACCCGGGTTTCAAAGAACGGTTTACCAATACGTTAATACTCGATGACTACACACCTGATGAGCTGCAACGGATACTGAAACAATTCTTGAATAACAGGGGATATACGATTGAAGAAAATACCATAAAAATCCTGAAACGTATTTGTACAGCCATGTATGATACGCGAGACCAAAAGTTCAGTAATGCGCGGGCCATGGAAACGCTCAGCACCAAAATGCAGGAAAAAGCCGACCTTCAAAAAACAACCACGATTTCGTCCACTTGCATTCCGCAGGCATACAAGCAGTATGCCGATTCTGTCGAACTAAATGAACGTGGCGTCATGGAAGATCTTGACCAAATGGTCGGGCTGCACAATGTCAAGCAAACGATCCGCCAATTTTTCGATTGGATTGAGGTGGAAAAAATTCGACATGATGATCAAGCGGACCATAAAATTGTTCCGGGGCATTTCATATTTTCAGGCAATCCGGGAACCGGGAAAACAACGGTAGCAAACAAAATGGCCAGACAATTTCATGCGTTGGGTCTGGTTAAACACCCAAAGATTCATGAGACGACGGCCTCATCGCTCATCAAGGGGTATATTGGGTCCTCCAAAGCACATATGACTGAATTTCTTGAACAAGGAATCGGGCATGTCATATTTATTGATGAAGCACATCAACTCAATGATGCCGGACAGACAGGAAACTATAGCAAAGATGTGGTGGATGCGCTTGTTCCTTTCTCGGAAAATCATATGAGTGATTGCATCATTATCTTAGCGGGATATACCGATCCGATTCTCAAACTGCTGGGGTGTGACCCGGGATTGGCTGATCGATTCAGTAACCATATCCCTTTCGAGGATTACTCGGCAGAAGCGCTTTTATCAATATTTCAGTCAATGATTAAAGCGGATAAGCTGCATCTCGAAAACAAGTTACTTGAAACGCAGCTGGTTGATTTTTTCAACGACGCCAGGCAACAATATGAACACGCCGGAGAACATTTCGGCAACGCCCGTTTTGTTCGTGAATATTTAAAAAAATGCAAAATGCGCCAGGCCAGTCGAATATCTTCGATTGTTATAGAGAAAGAAGAAAAAAAACAGCAGGCGTTTATACTAACGGGTGAAGACTTGAATTTATAGGAATCCAAGATGAATGATGATATTGAAAATGTTGCAACAGCGTTGGTGGAAAATTGTAAAAACATTCCTCAGGATACTGCCGGACAGATGCTCTATATTTTGCAGGCATTCAAGGACTTGATGTTGCAAATTGACGTCCTTGATTTTCGCGGGATGGACGATGCCATCCGACAAAATCTTTATCGGGAGGCTGATCAGATGTTGGGAGCGCTTGGTTTTCATCTGGACAATGATGACGATTTGAACAAAGAGATGAGTAAGTTGACATCACTTCTGGATAAACGTCAGGCGGAATTCAATCGCCAAAAGGCCCGGCGTGACAATGTTCGGAATCAGCTTGGAAATTATCAAGAAGATATCGAACAATTGAAAATTGAAGTTGATTTGCTGGAAAAAATAGATAAATACAAAGAGTTGTATCATCAGCTCCGGGACGTTTATGCATCAGGTATTTCACGGATAGAGATCTATAAGCGTCTGGAAGGACGCATCACGCAGAAAAAAAATGAATTTGCGACGCTCCAACAGGAACTGGAAGAAAAAATGACCGATATGGAGGCTTTATTTAAAGAAGAATATACCCATAACCATGATAACTGGACAAAAATAAACAAAATAATACATGGGTAATAGATCAATGAACACTTTAATCGATGAAGTTACAGAAAAAATGGTACAAGGGATGAAGCCATATAATGACAAGGAAAAGGAATTATTAACAAATCATGTCAAGAAAAAAGTAAAAAAAATTATTCAAATTGATCAATCCGCACTGCCTGGGGAAATTGCTGAGATGTTTTCAAATGAACCGGGTGAAAATCCTGTGCCGTTAATCGAATTCTGCACAGCCAAAGAGGGCGTTCTCAATGATCGTGCCGTAAATATTTTATCCACTTTGGCACGCTGGTTTGACTTTCTGGCGGGAAACAGGCGTCCGTTGTTCTGTATTCTTCCTGAATGTTTCAAGATTACGGCGGAGGGCCGTCTGTTCGTGAACAAACCGATCTTTGAACAATGTCATCCGGATGAACATGGTTGTATCAATAGAGCTTTCATTCAAAACAACCGCTCACGCATTCACAAAGATCTGGTTCGAAAACCTGAAGCCATATTGAAAGCACCTGGGTATTATAATCGATATACATTTATCCGGGTACTCGCGGAAATATTGGCAAATGTAAAAAAAAATACGTTGGCGGAAGTTATCGGAGAACTTAAAAGATGCCGCCACAAGCAACCGGCATTGTCGCCAATGCTGCCTGACTTTCTGATTGAAATGCTGGAAGCCGTTTCAAATGATGAAACGCTGCCTGATACGTGTGAAGGGTCGCTTGAAAAAGCCCTGCATATTGTACGAAAAAATCCTTTGGTCTGTAATGCCCATACAGAACTGACACAGACGCATGAAATGTTTGCGTACACGGTCACAGGGGTGAATAAATCTGGAAATGATCATGAGGATTGTTTTTTTTGGTCAAAGGTGGATTCTTTTTCATCCTTATTGCTTGTTGCCGACGGTGTGTCCACGGCCAGCATTGGCAGCGGATATTTGGCCGCAAACAATCTCCGCAGAAGCTGTGAACTGATTTATCTTGATCAATTTAAACAATTGGCTGAAGAAACTGCAAAAAAAATTAATTCCGGAAACCAGGGCGTTACTCCTGAATCATGGATGCACAGTGCCGAAAATTTATTCTCGGCACTTGCCGATGACGCCAACCAGCGTATCACAGATGATATGAATATACTGACACAGGATGGCATACCAAGTGAAAAGGATCGTCAATATCCCATGTGCAGTACGTTGACGGCCGCATTTGTGATGGGTGACCAGGCGCTTCTCACAAGCGCAGGTGACTCCCCGGCACTGCTCTACAGTCCGTCGCGTGATATTTTTTCTGTTTTAACTGTGGAAGACACGGTGAACAGCCGGAAAGAATTTTCATTACAGGAAACCAGCGGTGGAGAAGCATTGATGCGTGTAATCGGTGCCGCAGCATATGATGAGAAAACCCGTCGTTTTGTAGCCGAAAGTGCAAAATTGACATTTTATCGTGTGCAGTTACAGCCGGGAGATCTGTTGATTATAGCCAGCGACGGCATTATAAACGGCATTCAATCCTCCATTCAGGAAGAACGTCCGGCATTCCTGAAAAAAACGGTAAAAAAAAAATGTGGAGAAGGTTCATCCTTGAAAGAGATTGTTCGTGCTATTGTGAATTTGGCCGAAAAAGGATTGAGCAATGATAACATAACAGCCGCAGCATTATTGCTGAAAGAAAGGAAATAAATCATGGCCGAGGAAATTGGTGTCCGTTACGAACTGCATAGAGATTGGCTGAAACGAGGTTCACTGAATCAGGAAATTATCGCAGAAATCATTTTACAGACCTCTGATGATTTTACGAATCATCACCCTCAAACGTATTGTGATGTGATACTTTTAGTGGATACGAGCGGCTCGATGAATCAAGCGGTATCCCCGGATTCATCTGTGACAAAACGGAACATGGTGATGCAGGCAATTGAACGTATTGCGAGTCAGCTTGATCCCCAGGATACCTTGAGTCTTGTTTGCTATGATACAAATGCCTACACGGAATTGAACCGAAAACCAGGCTCGGAAAGTGCGTTAATCGCAGCAGCCATCCCCAAAATTGCCAACCACAGCGGCATGACCAATTTCGAGGCCGCGTTTAAAACCGCTTTGAGTCTTGTCAAACAATGCACAAACGGGTCCCGCAAAGTGATATTTCTGACAGATGGCCATAACACAACCGGCAGCATAAAAAAAGCACGTCAGTATAATCAAGAGATCGCCAACCTGGGATGTGTTGTAGACTGCATGGGCGTCGGGAGTGATTTCAACTTCAAGGATATGCAAACCTATACGTCCGTATCAGGCGGCAGAACCGAAATGCTGACGGATCCGAATCAGGCCGCGGATCTTTTTACGGACCTGCTGGGTTCCGCACAGCGTTCGCTTATTTCCAATGCCGTCTTGCAACTTTCGTTACCAACCGGTTCTCGGGATGTTGAAATTTTTCAATACTCACCCGAAGTCCGTTATTACGACAATGTTAAAATCGAACGGGACGGCTCGGTTTATCATCGTATTAACATTCATTCATTCGATAATCAGGCGGCCTATGCTTATGTCGTGCATGCCAGATGCGACATGCCGTCCGGCACGGATGATACGACGGCTCTGTTTGCAAAATCACGTCTTGATTATGATATTCCTGTCTTGAACCTCAAAGGAGAACACATTGAAACCGATGTGGTTGTAAATCTTGCGGATGATGACGTCAGCGAGATGCGTGATTCACAAATCGAAAGCGATTATGTTGAATGCAGTCTCGAACTGCTTGACCGTGAATTCAATATAGCTGCGAATAAAAAGGATTGGAATGAAGCCGGAAAACTACTTGAACAAATGGCTGCAAAAGCCCATCATATCAGGCTGACCGATAAGGAAAGAGCATACCGGGACCGGTTGCAGAAACTGGTGGACAATGGTCACCTCACACAAGATGACTTGAATACCATATCAAACCGAACAAGCAAATCGTCACGTCAATTGCGACAAGATGCCGGGGCTGAAAATGTCATTTATTAAAGACGGGGAGGACGTTTATGTGTGAGAATTGGAATCATACACTGCCCACCAAAAAAGACCTGGTGCCCGGAGAGCAACTCTGCCTTTCTCTTTCGGGAATTCCTGGTGATGCCTCAGTGCGTTGGGAATGCGCATTCATGTTTCCCAAGGAAAGTGATCATGGTCGAACCGTGGTATTTGATGTCCCGCAACATGCGGATGTCGCTTTTGGAAGCATTAAATGCACGGTATCGACATCCGATGGAAAAAATGATTCACACACCATATCATGCCGGGTCAAGCCTGTTTCAGTCAAGAGACCTGTAAAGCCGTCTGAAACCGCCACCCCCCATAATCGGACTGACCCTCCCGATCTTTTGGAACCGGAAGTGGTTGAGCCTGCAGATTCGATAAAAAATCCGGCACCGCAAACGTATCAGGGGCAGCCCATAGCAGCAGATCCAAATGTAACATCACCAACGCCGGCTGCCCCGCTCGGTGAGTCTGCCGTCCCGTCTCCAACGCCCCCGGCCGATCCGCCCGTATCCTTGCCGGCCGGTGATTATTATATTCAAGTGCTGCGGAGAGACCAACCCATTCCGGAATTGAAGACGGCTGTTCCGGTAAATAAAACCATCAGGATTGGTAAACGGTCCGCCACCTATGGGGTACCTGAACTGGACTTAAAGGGGCGCTTTGAAACGCCGGATATGGAAAAGATGTGTTCTCGGTCCCAAGCCGATGTATTCTGGAAAAATGGTGCCATCACTGTTGTGAAAACAGGTTACCATGATATAAAACGCCTACAGACCAATGGCGATCTGGAAACAATGCCCTCACCGCATTACTGGCAACCTGATGAAGTCATCGCCTTGCCGGGCAGACTGAGATTGAAACTTAAACGAGAGGAACCGTGTTAATCATGGAGGTTTTCAAGGGCAACAACCATACCCGAATACGCAACTTCACCCACAAAGGGAAAACATATACGTTCCCGGCTGTGCTGGCAAAACGCTACGAACTGAAAAAAATATTATTTTCAGGAGGTCATGGCCTGATTCTTGAGGCTTATGACAAAAAAATTTTCAACAGACGCGTTCTGGTTAAAGCCCCCCTGATACCGGATAGTGCATTACGTTTTCCCAATGACCGGCAACTTGTGACGGCCGTTGCCAATGCAAGGGAAGGTGCAAAAATGGAACGAAAAATGTTCATGCATGCCCAGTTGCGCGGTGTGAGCGATGTTCCCATGCTCATTGATTGGGTGGATGATGTGAATCCGACGATATATGGACCCCACAAAGCCGAAAACGGGCAGGAATTCACAGTTACGGATGCCGATTTATGGGATAATTTTTCCTATTTGATTATTGGTTATGTCAACGGAAAACCACTGAGCGAGGCTTTTGCCCAACAGAAGCGCATTAAGGGCAATTTATTGGGTTCCCTCACATCTTTGACCTATTATCTGGCCAATACGCTCAAGCGGTTCCACAAGCCGGAAAATTTTGGTGGCAATGAATTACATTTCATTTATCAGGATCTGAAACCGGATAACCTTCTGTACACGGATGACAAACGGTTTGTACTTATCGACCTGGGGAGTTTTGCCATTGTCCATCCAGGGGGCGTCGCCCATGGCGGGGTTGTAACCGATGGGTATACCCCGCCGGAATTCGATCATGCAAGAACCAACAATAAAGATATGTTTACCCCTCAATTCGACGTGTATTCTTTTGGAAAAACGCTTTCCGTCTGCATTCAACATGCCACGGATGTTGCCGTTCCCAGTCCTGATAAAGAGATTGCTTCGCTCAATATCAATGATAAATGGAAAACACTGATACAAAAATGCACCGAAGACCGCCTCAATAAGCGTTTGTCGGACTTTAACAAGGTTCTCAGCGCATTGTGACGACATAGAACACAAAAGAGGTTTTGAATGATATTCAACAAAGGACAAAAGATCAGGGACTGGACGGGAAATCAGACACGATGGACCATAGATGATAAGCCGTTGCATTCCCATAATTTGACGTTCTGCAAATTGCGTGACAATGACCCGGGGGTTGAGCGACCCATGGTTCGCCCTGCAGTGGGAGTTTGTCTCAATCTGTTTAAAAAAGGATTTGACGAATGGACCATTAAAAATTTGCGCATTCAGTTTGAAACGGCTTGCCGGTGTGCTGCCGGAAATCACGCAGGCCTGCCCGAACCTGTTGATTATTTCACAATCAAAAACACAGACCGGGATTGCCCGGATACGTTACGGGCAAACGAACCATTTATGGTATATATGTATGGTACGTTCACGGAAGCAAAAATAGGGCATTGGCTCAAAAAGGGGCAATTTATCGGATCGCTGAAAAATTACATTCGTGATCTAGGATTGGTTCTTCGCTCATTGCACCAGAAAAAAGTAGCCATCCGACAACTCCCGCCGTATACCTTACGCCGTATGGCCTCGACCAACAAGATCAATATCGGTGAATTCATGTCTCTGTGCAGGTTTGGCGAATCCAATTATAACGCCAATATCCCTTTTCTATCACTGGACCCTGCCTATAGCGCCCCGGAATGTTTTGAGCCTTCCGGGGAAATCAATGCCGCCACGGATATATATGCGTTGGCCAAATCCGCCCTGGCCGCTTCGGGAGCTTATTTTGACAGAAAGTTACCGTTTCATGTCGATATCGAAAAGTTGCTTTCCGATATCGAAAAAAAAAGAGACGTGACCTTGCCGGATCATTTTAAACGATTTTTCCGTACCGCAATGAATCTCAATCAGAATCAGAGATTCCAAAGCGTTGAAGAAACGCTGGCCATGATCGCCGGACGTAAATATAAGCCCGTGAAGCCTCAAGGTAAGAAACAAACAACGAATAAAGGGCCGAAAAAACCGTCCCGCCCCAGAAAGAGGTTCTGATATGGATATGGAAAAAAAAGAGCAATATAATAACTGTCTGAAATTTTTCCGCGAAACAAAATATGCGGAAGCCCTGCCGCTTTTCAATGACTATTTGCAAAGAAACGACCTGACAACCATTGAGCAAAGCCGAACGAGATACTGTGTGGCTGCCTGCCTTTTGAACCTGGAAGGAAACGACACCATTGATGCATTCAATACCAATCTTGAGCAGTATATCGAGGCGCTTTCCCAAACGGATCAAAAGGATATTGCACCGCCGCCATCACTGGATTGTTTCGGCATTTCCATCCGTTATTCCCTAAAACACATCCCCTTGGATAAACTTGCAGAGACCATAGAAAACCGGCTGAAAAAATTTGTCAAAGCGACCGAGCCGAAAATCACATTAAAAGACTATCTTGACAAATGGAAACAGGAACTGGATGCCGAACGCCGTAATTACAGCGACCCTAACTATAATTTAAAGACGATAGAACTGGCAAACGGATTGCTGAAGCAAATGAAAGACAACCCTGAGTTTACGCAAGATCGAGCGGTTGTCTATAATATACTTGCTGATATTTACTATTTTTCTCCCCCTCCAGAATATCAAAACGCATCAACACCCAATGCCAAACTGGACAAAGTCAGGGAATGTCTGGATAATGCGCTTCAAGAGGTGCCGAACGACCTGTACGCCAAGACAATGAAACAAAATGTCGATGACCTTTCGTCGACAGCACTTCAAATTCGACGCTTTCAACATGATACCAATACACGACTGGGCAATATCGGAACGATTGCCGGTGAACTGCTCAAAAAAACAGAAGTCGGCAGCGAGTGGGAAAGTGACATACTTACCCTTAAAAGAGAACTTGAGGGTGTCAATGCCATTGGTCGACTGATTAAACGTCAAAAACCCGGCCCGGATGACTGGAGCGAAATAGATATGGCCGATCTGGTTACATCCCTGCTCAAAGAACGCAGGTGGCCTCCGGCATGCAGTGAGATCGAATCACCTGCCGAGGAAGAGATATGGCCGGAAATGATGACATTGGCCCTTGACAATCTCATGCGAAACACCGAGGAAGCCTATACACGACAAGGACGTCCCTTACCGGATCATCCATGCAATATCCGCTGGATTCCGGAAACCAGGCAACTGGTTTATACTGATTTTGCCGGCGGAATTGATCCAGCGTTGGGAGATATTTTTGAACCCTACAACTCTTCAAAAGGGGTATATGATAACGTGGGACTTGGCCTTACGCAAACACGCGAAGCGTTGAGAATCCAGGGGTTTGACATTGCATTGTCCAAGACACAGCCTGACGGCGGGGCAGAATTCATAATCACTTTACAAGCATAAAAGAATCAGGAGATCATAATGAAAGAGGATAAAATTTCGATTTTGTTCATGGATGACCAGATCAGCGACGGTACGGCTAAATTAGTCGAAAACGCAATCGCCGCACTGGAAGATAAAGGCTATCTTGTCACACAAACCGACAAAATGTCCGAGGCCATAGATGCGTTTTACCAAAGTTTTTATGATGTCTTTATCCTGGATATAGACATGGCCAAGGTCAAGGATATTCTCTCTGAACGTGGAGAGAGAGGAACCCGTGTTGCGGAGATCTATCAGTCTCTGGATAATGGTGCCTACGTTATCATGTATTCGGCGGCCGGTACGGTGGACGACTGGTTTTTTGCCGCCAATCATCACGCCTTTGGTTATATTTTCAAAAATGAAAACAATGCCGTTGACAAATTACTGACAATGGTGGAAAGCGCACTGAATACGCCCAAAAAGCAAATTGTACTTCCCCGGAAATATAGAGAAGGCAAGGTGTTGCTCAGCGTATCGGAACAATCGCCGCTTAAATTGGATATCGCACGGTCCGCCATTGAAAGTAAAAGGGATGGTGCCTTTTCCGTAGAGGTGTGTCCGTTGTTGGATGTTCCTGAGAAGTTGAAAAACAATGAATATGTCTGCGTCGTTGTATTGGATGATGTGTTTGATACGCGAAAAAAGACCTATTCGATTTTAAAGGCAATTGCAGCGGAACAGCCCACGCCCCATGTGATTTTCGGATGCTCGGGAGTCGATGAGAATATGTCCCCTATTCTTTCCTTAGTCAATCTTCGCCCCTTCCGTCTGCTGAACCTGTCAGTACCCAATGCGGAAACCCGGTTGGCCGATGATGTGGTCCGGGCAGCAAACTGGTATGGCGGCAATGAAATATTTAAAGCAGATGTAGAGTATGTGCGTCGTGCCGCCGAGGACATTGATTGGGATGCGCTTGACGACGCCTTGGCCTACGAGGATGAGCCGTTTGATGAAGCGCAGATGGATGAGATGAACGATTCAAATTCAACCGGAGGCAACACCAATGAGTCCGCATAATCCCCGGAACACTCACCGACCGGTTCAGCGTCCCATTTTTATTTTGGATACTTGTATTTTGTATGAAATGCTAAAAGTGAAAACTGAAGGATTTGATAATAAGAATCAAAAAAATGCAACTAACCATGTTAGACATATTGAGAACTTGTTTAAGACTCAGACGATTTATATACCCATGGCTACCATGATTGAAATCATGTCACTATACTTTCACACGACTGTAGATACATATACATACAATAAATGGTATCGAGATCGAATCCGTGTGTTCAATCAACAGGTGCTGCGCAAGGTTTATGACGAAAATTACGATGTAACCGTTCCGGAATCCATGATTACGGATTCAAATAAAATTTTGAATCGTCTATGGCAGGAAATACCTGTGAACGTTGTACAGGCGATGCAAAGAAAATTTGAAAACAAGCGTGAGAATTATCCAAGGGAGCCTAAACTTTTTGATGGAAATGACGCAGTAATATTGGAGGAAGCGATCTCTATTGCCGAGAAGCATTCAAAGGATATCTGTTATTTGCTTACTAAGGATACATGGCTCACATTGGGAATTAAAGAACTCAAAAAATATCCTCATAATTCCCAATATATGTCGATTCCGGACAATCTGATTCCCAAAAGTATTTGGGACTATGTCAACTCCCAAAAAAAATACGGTAACAGAAAAAAATATTAAAACTCGTGTAGAAATCAGGAGAAGACATTATGAGTGGCGAAGGGGGTATTGAAATTCCACTGATGGTGATCGGCGGTGCTGTTTATTTGGCATATAAGGGAACGGAACTCGCTGTGCGCGGTGCCTATGCGGGCATAAAAGGTACGGCGCGCATGGTGCAGGATGCCAATATTTCCCGCAAGCTGAATCAGGCCGTAAAAAATGGGGATGCCGATGCTGTCCGCCGAATGCAGCATTACTATCAAAGGCGTGGCTTGCGGGACAGGGATTATGATTTGCTGATACGCAACGCCCATGAAAACTTTCAGCAACTGCTTGCAGGGGTTGAAAATACCATGCGCAAGGATCGCCGGCAGTTTGAACAGGCCATTGACAAAGCGCGCACGGCGCATCATCATTTTTTGCAAAAGCGGGTAGACGCGTTTCAAAATGTACTGGATCAAACTGAGAAAACATTCAGCGATAACATCGCCGAAGTCTCCCAGGGGATTGACCGGCAGTTCGATCAAGAACGCCAGGCGGTTGAAAATGCCATATCAATGCAGGATCAAACATTCCAAACGGCGATGAATCAACAGCAGGACCAATTGCAGGATCAAATCAACCAGTTTCAAACACAGATTGTTGATCAGCAGCAAAGTGCAGCGGGGTTAATGAATCTGGTTCAGGATGAGATTCGTTTTGTTGACACCCATTACAGACATGATTTTTTTGCGCCAAGGGCACTGGCCGGTATCCAGCAGGCCAGTCAGATGGCGGTTGATACGTTTAATGCAGGTAACTTTCAAGCATCACTGGCAGCCGCTCAAAACAGGGTCGTTGACATTTTACAACTGAAAAACCGTCTTGAGACAATGACGCAGACATGGGAAACACAGCGCGCCATGACATTGGAAACACTCCATTTAGCGGAATCCGCTCTAAATGCGGTAAAAACCATTGACGTGGCCGAAATAGACGTCGGGGGCCAGGAAATCAGCGATCCGCAGCAGATTACAACCGTTGAAACCGATCACTGGACAAAGGGGGAATGGAAAAAAAATGTGGATCGCATTGTGAGTAACAAAAAGCATCTGGAAACGGATGATTGCAGTCTGAGCATTGACGAACTTGCCCGTTTAAGTGAGGAAGCACACCAGGCAATAAACCAGGCATCCATTCTTGCCACCCAAGCGAAACTGGCCGTTGTGGGGGCATCCATGCGGGCACATGTTCAGGAAACATTTGCTGAGCAGATGATCGAAGCGGGGTATACGATTGAGGACAATGTATATGCGGGAAACGACGACCGCAATGCAAATCACTTGATTCTATGCGGCCCCAATGGGGAACAGCTTGCCATCGCCCTTGCGCCGGAAGAACAAATGGGGATTCTGTCCCAAAGCATTGAAGTCAACTTTCATGATGAAAACATCAACGCCCGGGAACGTGAACGGATTGTCCAGGAAATGCGACAGCGCCTTGCCGGAATTTATGGACTTGACCCCCAAAGTCTGCCCTATACCTGCAAGGCGGGGACCGATTTTTCGACAAATGCCGCCCCCCATGCATTCAATCCACAAACGATAAAACAAAACCAGCCCAATGCCGGAAGAACAATATCTTAATCTGGCGGCGTATGCCGCCAATGTTCACTGTCTGGGACCCGGCCCGCGGGTCGTATTCTGGGTACAGGGCTGCTGTTTCAGATGCCCCGGGTGTGTGGCGCCGGATTGGAGACCCTGTACGCCGGCCCATATTGTCACGGTCGATGCATTGATTGCGTTTTGCCGTTTATTAACCGACCATCGTGGTATTACCTTCAGTGGTGGCGAGCCCATGTTACAGGCAATGGGCTTGCACAAACTCTGGCGGGGAATATCCGACATTCATCCAAGCTGGGATTTGATCATTTTTACGGGTTTTACGCCCCAAATGCTTGCAAAAGATGAGCGCCGACAAAAATTTGCACGGGATGCCGATGCGTTAATTGCGGGACCTTATATTCAAGCGCACCATACTGAAACGGGTTTGCGGGGGTCGTCCAACCAGATGATCCGGTTCAAACCCGGCGGTCGATTTACCGAAAACGAACGTCTCGACATCATTTCCGGTACCCGCAGTCAGGAGGTGCATATTAATAAGGATATGGCCGTTATCGCGGGCATTCCACCTCGTTCGGGAGCTGTACATAAAGACATGATTGAGCATGCGTTGCAAAAAAACACAAAAAAGGTGAAAGGATGGCAAAAAACAGTTCCATAGACGAGTTGCGCAGTGAAATCAAGCGTAATAAGAAGCAACACGCCAGAGATCTGGAAAATCTGCGGCGTGAACAGCAAAAATCCGCCAAACAACATTTCAATGCGTTGAATCAGCAGGTCCATGATATTGGTGTCCGTTTTGACAGCGATCTCAGGCAACTTGAAACCCAAGTCGGCAAAGACTTCGAGCAATTCAACAAAGAGGTCACAGGGCGTTTAACCGCCCAGCGAAAACAATTCCAAAAAGAAATGGAAAAAAATCGGAATGTATTACAAGGCCAGATTGATGAACTCACAAATAGAATTGCTGGTCAGTATGATGCAGCCGGACAATGGATTCAAGCCGTCGAAGATGAAATGGATGAAATGCGCCGGAACAATGACAGAGTGGATTTTTTCTTTCCCGGTGAACTCCGGCAGATTGAACAGAACCTCCAGTTGGCAAAAAAAAATCTAAGCAGTAACAGCCCGGAAGCCGCTCTGGCAACGGCCCAGGAACGCTTTCTCGAACTGCAGGAACTTCGCGAGAATGTCGAAGCAATGACACGCGAATGGCATTACAGGTTAACAGTTGTATCGGATTTGCTGAAACGGCAACAGCAGATATTGGATGACAATAGATCTATCGAAGTTGAATCAATTTCTTATTTGGGGATTGACCTTTCAGGGTATGACCATCAGGAAACCGACTATTGGTCTAATGGACAGTGGTCAACGCTTCAGAACGAGATCAAGAAAAACCAAAGTAAACTTAACAATAACGATATCTCCATTGATGATCTAAAAAAAATGCAGGAACGGGTCGAAGAAAATCTTCAGCAAAGTCTGCTGCTGGTGGGTAAAGCGGCCCGGTTATGTTTTGCCTGTGAAATATCATCCCGGCTGCAACATGCCATATATGATGAGATGAAAAACAAGGGGTTTGAGCAGATTTTTAATTCTTATCGTGAAAATGATAACCGGCAAGACAACTATTTAGTATTGGCCGGACCGATTGGAGAGAAACTTTCGGTCGTACTCTCGCCTGACATGAAAGGGGATTCACCATTGCCGGAAATTCATATTTTTTATCAAAACAGCAATCTCACCCGTAAACAAGAAGATCAAGAAAAACAAAAGTATAGTGAAAAAATTAATACATGTGTAAAACACCTGATCCATCGGGACATACGCCAAGGGGTCAGCATAAAACAACTTTCCGAAGCTGATCGGGGTAAGGTTTTCGATGCCGGCGCAATCGAATCAGGTCGTCTGAAATGTCTTGGCAATTCTGTTTAGAAATCTTCTTCTAAGCTCAAAAGTCATGAGTTCTCATCACACATTGCAATCATTAAAAAAAAGAAAACTGTTTGATGGACTGGAGGTGATATCATGGGATATTTATATGGTGCCGCAGTGCAAGCAATTCAGGGATTTATCTTTGAAACTGACCGTTTAAAAGAGATCATCGGGGCAAGCGAGCTGGTGGAAAATATCTCTACCCAGCTTTTTAAAGACTATATTAACCAAGAAAATGTAAAAATCATTCTAAGCGCTGCCGGCAATATAAAGCTGTTTTCCAAAGAAAAAGAATATTTTGAAAAGCTGGTTCACGAATTTCCCAAAGCGGTCATGGAAACAGCGCCCGGAGTTACCATTTCCCAGGCCCTGGTGCATATAGCGGGTGTGGAAACAGAAAAAGAGATCAAAGGCGACCATATCAATTGTCTTGAGGATAGACTCAAGTGTGAAAGAAACCGGATCATTCCCCAGATGGATGTTTCCGGATTGGCCGTCAAAAGACTTCCCAGGACTGGAAAGTCTGCTGTGGGCGAGGATATGGACAACAGCATCCAGGCCAAACTCAACTCAGCGGGAAAAACAACCCTGATAAAGAAACTTGCCAAGGCACCTGAAAATAAATTGTTCTCAAAAGAGATGAAAGACATTGCAGGCTATAACGCATGGGTGGCGGTCATCCACGCAGACGGCAACAGCCTGGGCAGAACAATTCAGCGATTAAACAATCAGGCGTCGGGAATGACCGTTACCCAGTTCAAGGCGTTCTCGGAAAAACTTGAAACCGCAACCATTGGTGCGGCCCAGGCCGCCTTTGATGGGGTGATTGAAACTGATTTTAAAAATAATAAAAGAAAAGAGTATCAGATTCGCCCGGTCATCCTTGGCGGAGACGACCTGACAGTTATCTGCCGCGCGGATCTGGCACTGGATTTTACCATAAGTTATTTAGAAGAATTCCAGCGTCTGACCGCCTTTCATTTTGGCACGGACAATAAAATAACGGCTTGCGCCGGTATTGCCTTTATCAAGGAAAGCTTTCCGTTTCATTACGGCATTCATCTGGCCGAACAACTCACCAGTGTTGCCAAACATAAATCCAAAGGGTTATGTCAGGACCAAGTGCCTGCAAGCCTTGCTTTCCACAAGGTGCAGTCCAGCTTTGTGGATGCCTATGACACCATTATTGAAAGGGAACTGACGGCGGACAAAGTTTGTTTTCAATACGGTCCCTACGGGATTGATGACAGCCTGCCCGAAGGGCTTGCATCTGTTAAAGAACTCAAGCGTAAAGTAGAACTGATCAAAGAACCCAATGCCCCTAAATCAGGCCTGCGTAAGTGGTTGTCAGCGCTTTACGACAATCCCCGACGCGCAGATTTTTTACTCAAACGCATCAGACAGGTCACACCGGGAACATACGTCAAAGGGCTGGGCCTTGAATCGCCTGTGAACACAGAAGGCAAAACCATTTTTCATGATGTACTGGCCATTTGTTCCATGAAAGGAGCGTAGGTATGACAACAATGAACTGCAAAATTGATTTTTTTTCAAACTGGCATGCCGGCTCCGGCATGAGTGCGGGAATGGATATCGACACCCTTGTTTTAAAAGACCGGGATAATTTGCCGTATATCCCAGGTAAAACCATTAAGGGACTGCTTAAAGACAGTGCCCTGACCTTGAAGGCGTTTGCCACGGATACGGCCACCTGGGCTGCTTTTGTTAAAACCTGCTTTGGCGGGGAAAATTCTTCCGGAGAAACCCGCTCCGGCCTCTGCCGGTTTTCCAATGCCGAACTGACGCTGCACCTGAAACAGGCCATTATCAAGGATCAAACCACCGGATTTTTATATCAAAAAATCGCCGCCACAGCCATAGACGACAATGGTATTGCCAAAGAAAAGAGCTTAAGAAAAATTGAGACCACCATTCCACTGTCACTTTTTTTTACCATCACGAATCTGCCCGATGACTATCTGGAAAACATAAAGGACTGCCTTGCCTTTACCAGGCGTATGGGACTTGGCAGGAACAGGGGACTTGGCAGGTGCAGGTGTTCCATTCAAGACAAGGGAGGTGAAAATTGATCCAAAGACATTACAGTGTAACATTATTATCGGATATCATCATCAGTGCCCGTACAGCCACCCAGGGGCATTCAACCTGCCTGGACTATATTCCGGGCAGCAATTTCATGGGGATTGCCGCCCGGGCCTATGCCGGGTTTGACAAAAACACAGCCTATGAGATCTTCCATTCCGGAGAGGTCAGGTTCGGGGATGCCCACCTGGCGGTAAACGGAAAAAGAAGCCTTAAAATCCCCTGTTCATGGTACCACCCCAAAGGGACGGGCATGGATACGGTTTATGTCCACCATGCCGTCTCCCAACAGACGCGGCAAATGATGCGGACGGCGGGTGATCAGCTCAAACAGATCCGAACCGGTTTTTTTATTCAGGACAAAGATGATCAGGATAAAAATCAATTATACAAGGTCAGCGCGTCCCATTTTTTTTCAATTAAATCCGCTTATGACAGAGACCGCAGACGCTCAAAAGATGAACAGATGTTTGGGTATGATGCCCTGGTCCGGGGCAGTCAGTGGATCTTCACCATTTCCGGCCCCAGCCGGGAAATCCTGGAAAAGATTCATGAAAAAATCATCGGGCGTCAATATATCGGCCGCTCCAAGTCAGCGCAGTACGGCAGCGTTGAGATAGAAGAGGTGCCCGATTACCATCCGCCTCAACCGGACTGCGCCGCACCGCAGAAAAACGGGCCGCTGATACTCTATTTTGAAAGTCCGGCGGCCTTTCTTCTGGACTGTGCCGGGAACTTTACCCTTCAGCCCTGCATTAAAGATCTTGGATTGGAAACAGGCCGGATAGACTGGGCCGGGTCCCAGGTCCGACATCGAAGCTATGCCCCCTGGAACGGCAAACGCAGAGGACGGGATCAGGACCGCGAATTTATCGACAAAGGCAGTGTACTCCTGATCAGGGATTATGCACCGGATATGGACATGAATCAATGGGCCAAAACAATAGAAAACGGCATTGGCCTGTTCAAAACCGAAGGATTTGGTGCGATCCTCATCAATCCATACTTTCTGAATGTTCAGGAAGATGAAATCCTTCAGGTATCAGAATATGAACGTTCCAGATATGAACCTTCCAACACCTCCCATGCCGCCGCACCCCGGGATCAATCTGATGACCATACCATTGCGTGGCTGACACGCAAAAAGCAGGAGATGGAAAATCATCATGAGATCATGACCCATGTTCACAAATTCATAGATGACTATAAAATAAAATTTCAGCGTATCACAGCCAGTCAATGGGGTGCGGTTCGGGAACGCGCACAGCGGCACACCGATTATGACAGCTTGATGCTCCAACTGTTTAATCCGAAAGATCCCAAAGGGTTCTTATACCACGGGAAGAGCGAAAAGTTCTGGCGCAGCAACAGGGACACCCTTGAAAATAAAATGCGGGAACTGAATGATACATTGCCCAATGGACCGGCCCGTCTGTTCCTGATCAAAACGGCAACGGAAATGACTAAAATCATAGAGAAGAAAGGTGATACACAGAATGGAAACCATAAAATTCGAGACCTATCCCTTACGTTATCTGGCCCAGATCACATTTGAAGCCCGCACCCCCCTGTCCCTGTCTTCCGGAGAAAATGATATTGAGACCGATTCCGTCATTTTAAAAGATGTCAATGGACTGCCGGTCATACCGGGCACGTCCATTGCCGGGGTATTCAGAGCCGCGTTCAACGAGCCGGAAAAAAATGAGGTAAAAAATATGTTCGGTTTTCAAGATCAAGAAAATGATGACGGGATCGGCTCCCGGCTTATTTTCAGTGATGCCGTTTTTGTCGGCAAAACAGGAGAGGCCGTTGAGGGTCTGGTCTCCCTTAACTGGGAAGATCCATTTTACAATAAATTCCTCAGCCTGCCGATAAGGCAGCATGTCAGAATTTCCCATACCGGCGGCATTAATCCCAACCAGCGGGGAAAATTCGACGAGCAGGTGGTCTATTCCGGCACACGGTTCAGGTGCGAAATTGAACTTATCGGCAATGAAGACGATACCTCGCAGTGGGAAAAGATCAAACAGATCGGATTTGGATCGGAACTGAGAATCGGCGGCGGAACATGCCGGGGATTTGGTGATCTTGCCGTGTTTTCCTGGCTTGAAAACGTATTTGACCTGACAGACCCGGAACAACGCCGGCGCTATCTGACAAAAACCGCATCCATGAACGATGCAACAGGACTTGCCCCGGTGTCGGATATATCAGATCAAATCAACCGGGACGCATGGACGGAATACCGCCTTGAGCTGACCCCGGAAAATTTCTGGTACTTTGGTTCCGGTTTTGGTGATGATGAAGCGGACATCACCCCCGTATATGAAGAACAGATTTTATGGGAAAACGACCAGCCTTCATTTACCCAGAAAAAATTACTTATCCCGGCATCTTCTGTTAAAGGGGCTGTTTCCCACCGGGTGGCCTTTCATTACAACCGCTTGAAAGAAAACTTTGCCGATGACATGGATACCAACGATATGGCACAGCATGCCGGGGGAAACAATACAGCGGTCAGAATGTTGTTCGGATGTGATCTGGATGACCAGATACAGAAGGGAAGTGTGATTTTTTCGGATCTTTATATGGATGCTGCGTCTACAAAAATATTCAACCATGTATCCATTGACCGGTTTACCGGAGGAAGCCTTGACAGTGCGCTGTTTGAGGAAAAAGTGCCGTATGGTGCATTGCCCCTTCCCAGTATGCACATCCTGGTTAAAACAGATGTGCTGGCAGATAGGCAAATCAAATCCGCCCTGGAAAATACATTTGACGATCTTACCAAAGGCTATCTTCCCCTTGGGGGAGGCGTCATGAGAGGCCACGGGGCATTTACCGGAACCTGGCAGGAGGTGAAATAATGGCAAATACGGTTTGTAAAAAGATTGACACCCTGGCCCCGATTTTATCCAAAGCATATACCGGTTACTATTGGCTGTCCGATGCGGACCACCCGGTCATCCTGGAAAACCGGACAATCCAATATCAACCGGTATTAAATCCCTTTATTATTGAAGGCCGGCTGTTTTGTGATCAAGAGAATACAAGCATCTCCATCCGGCACATTGACGGGCAATATCTCATCTATCAGATTTTCTGGGATCAGGTTGCATCTGAAAATGAAATTTCCGAAGATCAGCTTTCGTATCTGGCAGCATCCGGACTCGCTGCCGCAGGTATCAAGCGGCTCAAATTCAGGAGACTCTGGCAGGATCAAAAAGAAAAAAACTGTGAAGACATGCGTGTTCTTTTGCCCGGCCCTGTCGGGTTCATCGGGTTTGAAATGGAGGAAAACCATGATTAAAGCGCCTTATAATTTTGTACCGATCCATGAAAAGGTCTATTTCCCTGACTGGGCAGAAAAGATCTCCTATGATATCCCTTTTTCAGACGGTGAGAGCGCCACGATTCACCTGACCCTGACCGCCCATTCCCCTGTGTTTGTCCGAAACGGTTCCACCGCTGACAAGGAGACACGCTTTTCCAATATTGACGGGCGCTTTTTTATCCCGGGCACCGCCATCAAAGGCATGATCCGTTCCGTACTGGAAATCATGAGTTTTGGAAAATTAGGAAACGTTACGGAATGGACACCGACCTATAGGGATTTATCAAAGTCTGCTACAGGCAAAAAATATAAAAACGCAATGCAAGGGGTTCATTGCGGGTGGCTGAGCATTGATCCCAATGACCCTGAAAAATATACCATACAAGACTGCGGTAAACCCAAACGAATCCGTCATCAAAACATAGATGATAAATGGGGGACCGATTTTGCGGCGTTATTTAAGACAAATCCTGCTGACGCATATAAATCGGCCAAAGGCAAAATCAAAGACCTTGAAGGTAAAGGCTGGGATCTTCACACCGTGTACGAGTTCAGTCAAATTAGCGGGGCTGATCCTGAACAATACGAATTTTGCGCTGAGGGACCTGTCCAAGGGACGTTGGTTGTCACCGGACAGCCCGGTAAAAGAGATGCCGCCAAAGGTTACGGCAAGTACCTCGAATTTATCTTTGAAGATACAGGGACGACAAACAGTATCCCTGTACCCAAAGCGGTAGTAGATAATTTTAAATTTGCCTATTACGATGGCGATCCAAATAACGAATCCAAGGACTGGGCCTATTGGAAAACAAAATTATATGCCGGGGAATCCATTCCTGTATTTTTTAAAACAAGCGGGGGGAAGATTCAACACTTCGGTCTCTCTTATTTATACAAACTGCCTTATCCCCATGGTATCCGGGAGGCCATCGACAACCTGGGGCAGGCCCATCGTTCTGAAGCCCTTGACCTTGCCCAATCCATATTCGGCGCATCCAGTGACAAAAAGGCGTTAAAGGGGCGGGTATTCTTCTCCCCGGCATTTGCCGGAGTGGATACAGCAAGAGAACTTAATCCAATAACGACGGTCCTGGGGTCACCTAAACCCTCTTACTACCCGACTTATATACAGAACCCGGAAGGATATAACGCCGGAAGTCTGCAACTTTCAGGCAGAAAACGTTACCCGGTTCATACCAATGTACCCAATAATTTAAACCCCGGCACTGAAAAGGTCAGCACGACCTTTGCCCCCCTTGATACCGGCGTTGTGTTTGAGTCTAAAATCAGGTGCCATAATCTGAGAACCATTGAGATTGGGGCGCTGCTTTCGGCACTCACATTCCACGGCAACAATGATCAGCTATTCCATTCCATTGGTATGGCCAAACCCCTTGGATTTGGAAAAATCAGGCTGGATATTGTTCCTGAAGGTTTAAAGAACGACCCTGAAACCTATATGACCGCATTTGTTAAAGCCATGGAAGCGCAACTGCATATAGACTGGAAAACATCCGATCAAATCGTTGAACTGTTCACAATGGCCAAAGAACAGACCAACACCGGAAATTCAAAACTTGAATATATGGAATTGGATGAATTTTCAGAAGAGAGGGGCAGTACCCTGAAACTGTATTCCCAGTTAAATCAAATAATACCATTTTCAATGGCCTCCAGTGACGATTATCTGGAAAATATTAAAGGTAAGAGTGGGGATGAATTAACAGCATATATTAACGAAAATAAAAATATTGATAATTTCAACATCGCTCTTCGAGCGCATCTCGCAAACGAACCATACAAGAAGGAATTCAAAGGATATTACCAGCAATTCAGCGCCGACCCGCGTATTGCCGCCAAATATATCAATGGGCTTGCAAAGCTGAACAGACAAATCATTGAACCGTGTATCAACAGAATGCAAGGCAATATTGACCGGTCCAAGCCGGAATACCAGGCACTGTTTGATACCATTTTCAAAAAAAAGTACGATGCTAAAATCCCTGAGCAGGGATTTCCGAACTACCTTGACCCCCTGAAATACACATGCGAGGATCTATGGGGGGAGACCGGTATTACCGAAGATAACTGCCTCGACCTTTTAGAAGATTTTAAATCCAGGATATGGCCGCCCATAGACGATTTTATCCGTGCAGTTAAAAACGCTGACCGCCTGGAGCAGGAGATTAAAGAGCTTATCTGGGAGGAGCTTGGGGCATGAAAAAACTATACCTTATGTTTAATCACACCCTTCAACCGGAGCAAAAAGCATGGGCTGATGATCATTTCGGCCCATGCCGGGTGATTGAGATGCCGGATCATCTGAAAGCATCCTGGGGACAGATCCCGTCGGATTGCGAAACACTTTTTTCCCGGCTGGCCCCTTTCCGGGACTGGCTGGACCAGTATGGGAAAGCCAATGACCTGGTGCTGATCCAGGGAGATTTCGGGGCAACGTATCTTATGGTCGCGCATGCGGTTGAAAAGGGCCTTGTGCCGGTCTATGCCACCACTGAACGAAAGGCATTGGAGACCCGGATGCCGGATGGCACGGTAAAAATGGAACATCAGTTCCGGTTTTGCCGTTTCCGCAAATACGGGGAATGATTCAGCAACTATAATTTGGGAGTTATCAGCAATATGGACAAATTAAGTGTGGTGCTGGACAGAAAAAACATGGATCTCACCATGGATGGTAAGTCCCTTCGGATTGATATTCCCGGTGAAAAATGCCAACGAATTCCCCTGGGCATGGTGGGCCAGGTGATTGTTTACGGAAATCCCCGGGTGGCATGCAATGTATGGCGCAAGCTGGCCGAATACGGGATACCTTCTCTCTTGCTTCCGGCCAGGGGTAAAGGAGACGGGGCCTGGGTCACACCGGGTACGTCCACGTCCGTAAACGTCAGGATTGCTCAGTTCAAAGCCTGGGCAGATCCTGGGACGCGGAAAAAGGCCGCTGCCTGGGCGGTTCGAGAAAAGCTTAACGGTGTCCAGGAAATGGCCCGGCGTCTGGAATTGACATGCCCTTTTGTTAGATCCGCTCTGGAACATTTAGACAAGGCCGATTCCATAGATGAAATCAGGGGAATTGAGGGGAATGCAGCCAGGGAATGGTTTGGCTTTATGGGCGGCCTTTTATCCCCCAAATGGGCGTTTACCGAACGAAACCGCAGACCGCCAAAGGACCCGGTCAATGCCCTGCTGTCTCTGGGATACACCCTGCTTTTTGGTGAGGTACACAGGGGGGTGATGGCCCGGGGGCTGGATCCCGGGATTGGATTTCTCCATTCTCCATATCCTGGAAGGCATTCCCTGGCGCTTGACCTGATGGAACCCCTTCGCCCCGGCGTGGATTTATTTTCCCTGGCCCTGACTCAAAATAGCCTGGCACCCACTGATTTTACGACTGGAAATACAGACGGTTGCCGAATCTCTAAAAACGCCAGGCGTATGTTCTATGCTTCATGGGAGGAGTTTAAGGCGGACTGGCCCATAGGGGGCGGCGGGTCTTCGGGAGAGGCGGGAACCGATAAAGACCCGCCAAACCTGGCGCTTACCGTCCGGCATTTGGTTAATCGCTTTGTCCGTACCTGGGGAATCGATGATTTGGACGAACCTATAATTATAGATGGTGTGGCCAAATAAACAGACTGTAAATTAAAAACAGCCTTGACCAGTAGGCAAAACCATGGGAAAACTAATAAAAATTTGTTGACGTGATGACTGGCTGGAACTCAATTGTCAAATTTTTCATGTAAAAGTTACAGATCTTTGAAAATTTATTACAAATTGCATCAAGCCTGAAAAAAGAGGCATTTCAGGCAAAACCCTTGCTGCTGTAGCGATCAGCTATTTTTTTTCGTGTCTGAATTTCAGGATAAAAGTTACATTTTGGAATAATATAAAAAATGAATCACATAGATTATATTTCTTTTTATTTCAAATAGTTAATACACACAACAAAGATATGCATTTTTTGTACCATGAAATATCAAAATAAGCTAAAACATTTTTTGATTTTTTATGAATTTTTTTACACACTATAACCAATCGAATTTAAAGATTTTTTTAACCAAGGTTAGGGTTGGAATGAGCACCGCTTATGAAGGTGATTGAGACGAAAGTAATGATACGATTCATCTTGGTGCAGATGTTGGAATGAGCACCGCTTATGAAGGTGATTGAGACATTAATATGATTCAGTAATGGAGAACACTTCACGTTGGAATGAGCACCGCTTATGAAGGTGATTGAGACAATACTCTCAGCTGCATATGCAGCCATTTTTCGTACGTTGGAATGAGCACCGCTTATGAAGGTGATTGAGACCCCCCAACGTATATCCATACCTTTCCTATTGCAGCGTTGGAATGAGCACCGCTTATGAAGGTGATTGAGACAAAGATTTTGACTATAAGAAATCCCACGCCAAGTTGGAATGAGCACCGCTTATGAAGGTGATTGAGACTTGTAGACTTCTTGCGGATTAAAATTAAATTTTGGTTGGAATGAGTACCGCTTATGAAGGTGATTGAGGTTGACAGAACATGTGAAGAATTTATTCAATGCCCAAAGACACAGGGGAGACATAATGGCAAAAGTCCGTCCCATTGTAGTGGCTTACGACATATCTAAAAACAAGATCCGTTCCCGGGTGAGAAAAATTCTGCGGGAGTGGAACCTGAGCAATCAGAAATCCGTGTATGAATGCCGCCTGACCCGGGCACAGGCTGAAGAATTATTTTTACAGCTTTCCCATGAAATTGATAACAAAACCGATAATCTGCTCATGGCCTGGCTGGAACCGAGGCGTCAGATCTTGACCCGGGGCCTGGGAAAAGCAACATCCATGGGAAAAAAACTGTTTTATGTTCCATGAAAGGAGACGTCACAAGTGGCGAAACCAGGGTGGTACATGGTCTGTTATGATATCGCCGATCCCAGGCGATTAGGGCAAATCCATCGTTTTTTAAAGAAAAAAGGGCTGGGGGTTCAAAAATCCGTATTTTTCATCCAGCGATCTGAAAAGGGGATGGTCCGTCTTCTGGATGAACTGGGGGGGATCATCCACAAGAAAGAAGACGATATCCGGGCTTATCCTGTGGAAAGCCCCCAGGCCGTCTGGACCACTGGCGGAATTCTGGAAGCATTCCCTCTGGTGATGCCGGGCCGGCAGACGGTTATAAAGCAGGAAAAAAAGAAAAAATCATTGTGGCAGCGGATTCTGGGGAGGTGATGCGATGGGAGATCTTCTAAAAAAAGCCGCATCTCCGGCTGTGCTGAATCAGGCATGGAAGCGGCTGAAAAACGATAAAACCGTCTGGGACCAGGGCATATCCAAAAAAGAAATGGAGCGGGATTTTGTCCTGCACATCACCCGGCTGGCCAAGGATCTGGAAAGCGGACAATACCGGCCGGCCCAGATCCGGATGTTTCCGGTACTCAAGGGCGACGGCAAAAAACGGATCATCTCGGCACTGACCCTGCGGGACAAACTGGCACAACGGGCTGTGCTGTCCGTACTCAACCCGATTGGAGAGGCCATGTTCCATCACGACTCCTATGGCTATCGTCCGGGCCGCTCCATTGATACGGTGATGCGGCGCATCAAAGAGCAGGTGGACTGTGGATTTTGCTGGCTGGTGGATGCTGATATCAAATCCTTTTTTGACAGAATTCCCCACCGTCCCTTGAAAAAAAAGCTGAAAAAAAAACTGGCAGACCACGAACTGCTGGATCTTATCTTTCAATGGCTGGATATCGGGGCACCGCGGACCGGCATTCTGGCCGGACGACGGGGCATTCCCCAGGGCGGTGTTATCTCTCCTTTTCTGTGCAACTTCTACCTGACCGAATTCGACCTGTTTCTGACACGCCATAACCTGCCCTTTGTCCGATTTGCCGATGATTTCCTGGTCTTCACCCCGGCCAGGAAAAATGCAGAGGCAGCCCTGGACTGCGTAACCAAAGGGCTGAAACGTCTGGATCTGGAACTGAATTCCCGGAAAACAAGAATTGTTCTCTCTGGACCCAAGGTTGTGTTCCTGGGGCGTAAACTTCCCGGAAAAAAAAGATAGTAAAGGAACCTTCAATGCCCGAACTCTCACCCAATTTACCTTACGATATATCACCTTTGCTGGATCTTAAAATCGCCCGGTTCCGCCTGCCGTTCAGGACTGAGATAGCCGGAGAAGCACTGGATATCATACCGCATTTCAGAAGCCGGCTGGGGTTGATTCTCAAACAGCGGTTTTGTCCCCATATGGATTTTACCCAGATTGACTGCGAATACTGTGACAGGAGAATGGTCTGCTGCTATTCATTGATGTTTACCCCGACCTGCGCCGTGATTGAGACGGCGGGTTCAAGCCGAAAACGGTGTCATGCCGATCCCCCAAGACCATACACACTGAATCTGTCCCTGCCGACCAGGGACCGGCCTGCAAGCCTGGTGTTGACATTGATCGGAGAACAGGCCATCAATTTCTCCAGGCCCATGCTGGAATCACTTTCCCAGGCAAGTGCAGTCCCGGCATCATCCATTAAGACGACACCCTCGCACTGGCAGGCCCTTCTGCCGCTGAAGGATGCCCTGGGCAGAGGTCTTGCCGTAACTGAAGGAAGCGTTGCACCAGAGGAAAACCGTGGCGACTTCCTGAAAAACTGGATAAGGGCACTACCCGATCCCGGCCTGGGAAAAAGCCGTTCCGGCAAGGATTTGATGGAACTTATCTTCACCTCTCCGGTTCAGGACAAGCGGCTGGAAAGGGGAATTGGTCTCAGTCCCCTGCTGAAGTCTATTGTGGGTCGCCTGAGGGATCTTAAACGCATCTATCATCCGGATAACGCAATGGGCACTTTGCCGGAATCTTTTTTCAAATCCGCCCGGGAAGTGACGGTTTTCACTCACCTCTCCCTTAAAAAGGCAACATGGTTTTCCAAACATCGCAACCGCCCTATTTCCCTCGGGGGATTCACAGGAGAAATGATGCTGAAAGGAGATCTGTCTCCTTATATCCCAATTCTGGCGGTCGGCTATTTCCTAGGCATTGGCTCCAAAACAGTGTACGGTCTAGGACGATTCATCACAGACGGATGGAATGGCAGCGAATAAGGTTTAATTTTAAATATTATTTTTGGCCTTGATCATTAGTTTCGGCCAATGCGTGGAAGGTCGGTTGGGTTGAGGAACGAAACCCAACAAATACAAAATGTTGGGTTTCACTTCGTTCAACCCAACCTACTCGGTGGTCCAAATGATGATCAAGGCCTTATTTTTTATCAAATCAATGGTTATCTAAAAACAAAGATTTTAGGGGTAAGATACTTATTTTATTGCAAAATAGGTGGTCGATACCAACACCCTTCTGTAAAACAGAATCCCCCCGACATTGACCCGTAACATCCCCTCTGGTATAAAGCCTTGTACTTTTTAGAAGGAAACGTCAACAACCCCTCGGCTAAAGACCGAGTGGCTTGAGAGATAAAAATCATTTAGAAACAACACACCATGTCTTACCAGGTTCTGGCATTAAAATACCGGCCCCAAACATTTTCGGACGTTGTTGGACAGGATCATGTCACCACGACCCTGACCAACGCCATTTCCGGAAACAGGGTCCCCCATGCGCTTCTGCTGGCAGGCCCCAGGGGCACCGGCAAAACCACCATTGCCCGCATCATGGCCAAGGCCATGACATGTCAGACCGGACCAACCCCGTCGCCGTGCAACGAATGCAGAATTTGCAAAGATATTATCAGTGGTCATTGTGCAGATGTGTTTGAAATTGACGGGGCCTCCAACAACAGCGTGGAGCAGATCCGTGAACTGAGGGACAATGTCGCCTACATGCCCTCTGCCGCCAGGTACAAAATCTATATCATTGATGAAGTCCACATGCTTTCGGTGGCCGCCTTTAATGCCCTGCTCAAGACCCTTGAAGAACCCCCGGACCATGTTCTTTTCATCTTTGCCACCACGGAAGTCCATAAAATTCCGGCCACCATCCTGTCCCGGTGCCAGCGCCATGACCTGTCCCGAATTGCCCTGGACAAGATCAGCGATCATCTTGAGTCCCTGTGCCGAAAAGAAGGCTACACGGTTGAACGAGAGGGGCTGGAGCTGATTGCTTTAGAGGCGGACGGTTCCATCCGGGACGGTTTAAGCCTTCTGGACAGAATTCTTTCAGCCGGGCCTGAAAAAGAGATTGACCGGCAAATGATTGCCCAAAGGCTTCGGAGTACGGACCGAAAAATTCTTTTTTCCATAGCTTCGGCCGTACTGGAAAGAGACGGGGCGCAACTCATTGACCTTGTCAGCAAAATTAATGATGCCGGTATGGACTTGAAAGAATTTTATTCCGGTATCATTGCCCAGTTCAGAAATCTCAATATCATCCGGCTGTGCGGCAAAGAGAGTCCTGTGCTCAATATGATCGAAACGGAAAAACATGAGCTTGACCGGATGTGCAAAAAATTTTCGTCGGCCTATCTTGGGATGCTGCTGGATCTTCTTTTAAAGGAAGAGAGCATTGTGCGCTTTGCATCCCACACCCAGACTGCCGTGGAGATGGTGTTGCTCAAAATGATCCAGATTGAGCCTGAAATCCGGCTTGATGAAATCATCACCAAGGTGGATCTTTTAGCACGCCGGATGGAAAACCGCCTTGGCCGGGCCGGTGTGGATGCCCCCGCGTCACAATGTGACAATCCGGCCCGGGAATCCGTCCAGCCTGCAGAACAGCCACAGCCCCCCGGCGACCCGTTCACGGAAAAAGTGCCTTTAGCAGCCCACCGGCCAATGCCGGAGCCCGTGCCCTATGAACCGGCGCATGAGCAGGTACCACCGTCGGATATCCAAACGGATTCATCCGGTTCACGCAGTTCCTCCGGGCCCGCCCCCCCTTTGCGTCAGGAGCAAGCACACCAGGGGCCGCCAACCTGGTCGCAGTTCATGGATGTACTCCAACGTGATCTGCCCTTTATCTTCGGCTTATTTTCCAAGGGCCGGGCAGACACATCGAACCCGGACAAAGTAATTGTAACCCTTGCATCCTGCTCCGGATTTGAACAATCCAGGCTCAACACCAAAACCAAGGTACTGACGGCGCTGAGCCGAAAACATTTAGGTAAATCCATTGAGGTAACCATAGAAAACAACACCGGCCCGGCAGATGAGAGGTTCCGGCAGCAAGAGTCCCGGCAAAAAGCGGAACAAGCAGCAACCGGCCACCCCATGGTCCAGCACGCGGTTCGCTTATTTAATGCAGATATTATATAAACGAGGGCCATCCTTGCACTGTCAATCTGCCAAGACCGGTCCACAACGTAACAATAACATTTAATATAAAAGGAATTGACCCATGAAAAATATGAGCAGCATGATGAAACAGGCGCAGAAAATGCAGAAAAAAATGCTGGAGGCCCAGAAGGATCTGGCCACCAGAACCGTTGAAGCCAGTTCAGGCGGTGGTATGGTAAAAGTGGTTGCCAATGGTGCCCAGAAGATTGAATCCATCGCTCTTGAAAAAGAGGTCGTTGACCCGGAAGATGTTGACATGCTTCAAGATCTTGTGCTTTCCGCAGTGAACGACGCGTTGAAAAAATCCCAGGATATGGTCTCCGCTGAAATGGGAAAACTGACCGGCGGCATGAATATTCCAGGCTTGTAAAAGCATCTTAACCCATTGTGAACCATTATCCCGAAGCCATTGTTCGACTGATCCATTCGCTTTCCACCTTGCCGGGAATCGGAAAGAAAACAGCAGAGCGGTTGGCCCTTCATATTCTGCATGCCCCGGAACATGAGGCTGCGGCCCTGGCCGCAGATATTACTGAACTGAAAAAAAGTGTCAGGTTATGCGCATCCTGCTTTGCACTCACGGACCGGGAAACCTGTCAGATCTGTTCAGACCCCGGCCGGGATAATGGCGTAATCTGCGTGGTGGAAAACCCCACGGATATGGCGGCCATTGAAAAATCAGGGGCCTTTTCAGGCGTGTACCATATCCTTGGCGGCGCCTTATCCCCCATTGACGGCATCGGCCCCGGAGACATCCGCCTGGCCGAACTGTTCAAGCGGGTCCGGCGCAGCCAAATCAGAGAAATCATCCTTGCCACCCGGACCAATGTGGAAGGTGAAGCCACGGCGGCTTATATCCGGAGCAAGCTGGCTGCAACAAACATTAAAATGACCCGAATTGCATCGGGCATACCCATGGGCGGGGAGCTTCAGTATGTGGATCCCTTGACGATGCAAAAAGCCATGGAAAAACGTTACGGGATTTAAAAAAATGCTGACCCCCGAAGATATTTTTGACTGTAAATTGTGCGGCCAATGCTGCACAGGATTTGGCGGTACCTATGTGGATGAAAGGGATATCGGAAACATCTGCGATTATATCCAGGCAGATCCTGACACCTTTGTGGAAACATATTGTGACATGTCCGGATCAAGGCCGGTGCTGACACTGGGACAAGACGGAAGATGTATCTTCTTTGATTCCCAAAAGCAGTGTACCATCCATCCGGTCAAACCATATATGTGCCGGGCCTGGCCCTTCATCAAAGCCCTGATCCACCATCCGGAAAACTGGGATATCATGGCAAACGCCTGCCCGGGTATGAAAAAAGGTGTTCCGTTCGAGGATATTTCACGCATCGCTGCCATGGAAAAAGAAAAACTTGATCGGGCTTTCAACCGTTAGCCTGACCTAATATATATCACGGATGCGAAAATGCACGGTCAAATTGAAATTTCCAATTCCATACATATCCACCGGCATTTGAACCACATGATTGTCTGATATTCCTGCCGGATAGCGGATCATGACCGGATACGCTCCTGACCGCGTGCCTTTCCCATGACATCTTCGGCACTCGTCTGCCCCAACCCATCCTTGACCGAAACAGGATGGACATTTTAGTTGTACCGGCAGAGCCACCTTAATTTGTCCTCCCCGAAATGCCTGTTCAGGTGTTAATGTGATCATGACATTGAGATTCTCATAACATTCGCTGTGAGGTTGAGATCTCTGCTTGAAATCATATAATATTCTATCAAACCCGTCATCAAATGATGGTCTGTAGGATTGAAAAGAGTGTGAAAAACTCGCACTGCCCAAATTCATCGCTTGTTCCTGTTCAGGTATGAGAGGCTCAACTTGTTTTCTTGGGCTTGAGCGTATAGGTTCCCTATACGTTGTCCCCCCATTTTTTTTTTGACTTAGGACTTGGCGGTCATGTGTCTGTCGTTTAATTGGATCTGACAATATGGAATATGCTTCCTGGACTGCAAGAAACGGAGAATGGTTATCCCCATACCGGTCTGGATGAAACTCTTTAGCAAGTCGTCTGTAAGCGTCTTTAATTTCATCACATGTTGCATCTGAAGAAATTCCTAAAACAAGGTAATAGTCTTTTGGCATGATAATCACCTTTGATACACATTATATCCGGATTATCTTCAAACTATCCTTTATTTATATTATCATGTCAATAAATATTTTAATAGTAATGAAAGTCATATTGACATGATATATTTTTTTGATTATCTTAGATTAGATCTTAAAAAGGGGTAACAAACCCGCTCTCGAAATTCAGAAATCAATACAGGAAAAGGAGTTGGAACTATGTTTACAAGACTAAGTGACATCGACAGAATGTTCGGAGCCATGGATCTGCTCCGAAACAAAATGGACAGACTTTTCAGTGATTATGACAGGTCATCCCTTTCTGATCCTGCTTTTACACTGAGATCTAATTCACCGCGAACCAATCTTCTGGAAAGTGGTGATACCTTTGAAGTCCAGGCCGAAGTCCCTGGCGTCTCAAAAGAAGACCTGAATATTAAAATTCAGGGGAATTATCTTGAAATCAGCGGCAAACGTTCTGTGGAGACCCCGGAGGGGTACAAAATTCACAGGAATGAAAGAGGCAGCAGTTCTTTTTCACGCAGTTTTTCGTTACCTGATGAAATTGATGCTGAAAAGGTTGAGGCCGCACTTAAGGACGGCATCTTGTACCTGAAACTACCAAGATCAGAAACGGCAAAACCCAAAATGATCGAAATAAACACCGCATAAAATCAGGGCACCATCTCTTATTGCTTGGAGGGCTGTGAGAACCAATTGAGTATTTCGTTGAGGATCTCGCAACCATTCTGACCAAAAATATCAGCTTTAAAAGGAGATGAAAAGTGGAATTAAAAAAAATAGCACCATGGAATTGGTTTAAAAAAGAGACCGGAGATAATGGACATACCATTCCTGAAACCTACAACAAAGATAAAGAGGGCAGGTATTCAGCAGGCTCATTAAGTGTTCTGCACAATGAGGTGGATCGGTTGTTTGATAATTTTTTCAATGGTTTGGGCTCTTTTCCATCATTTTCCAGGTCAGGAATGCGTGAAGAAATAACCGGCAGTCTACTGAAACCCAGGCTTGATCTAAGTGCAACCGATAAAGAATACACGGTTTCTTTAGAGATACCCGGCGTCAGTGAAAAAGATGTAAACCTTGAGCTTGCTGATGATACCTTAATTATTCGGGGAGAAAAAAAACAAAAAAAAGAAGAGAAAAAGAAGAATTTTTACCGGCTCGAAAGATCCTATGGTTCTTTTCAACGGACTTTATCGCTGCCGGAAGATGCCGACAAGGACAATATAAAAGCTGATTTTAAAAATGGTGTATTAAATATCACTATTCCCAGAAAGGCGCTTCCGTCCGGCACCAAAGCGAAACAAATAGAAATCAAAAATACCTAATACGCTAGTATTTACTATAAAAGTCAATTCACAAGCAGGAGGAATTATGTTTACAAGAATTAGCGATATAGACAGATTATTCGGGACCATGAATCTCCTTCAAAGGAAGCTGAACAATCTTTATGGCGATTATGGAAGACCATCCGCCTACAGATGGGAATTAGAATCAGCGACGCCCAGAATAAATCTCTATGAACACGGCGATAATTTTGAAATCAGGGCCGAAGTGCCAGGACTTGAAAAGGATAACTTAAATGTAAAGATCCAGGGTAACTATCTTGAAATCAGTGGAGAAAGAGGATCAGATGCGCCCGAAGGGTATAAAAGCCATAAAACTGAAAGAGGGGTTGGATCTTTCTCCAGAAGCTTTACACTACCGGCAGATGTTGACGCAACTAAAGTTGAAGCCGCACTTAAAGACGGTGTGCTTTATCTTACACTTCCCAAGCATGAAGCAGCAAAACCCAGGAAAATAAGCATCAATTAAACGTTAAGATAAATCTCTGAATAAGGAGGATATAATAATGGATAGAAGACAAGAAATCGTAAAACAAAACGAAAAAAACGTCGAGAAAACGCATGAATTGTATGAAGCAACGCCGGCCGTAGATATTTATGAAAATGACAATGAAATTCTTCTCCACGCTGACATGCCGGGGGTGGTCAAAGAAAATATCTCAGTTGATATTGATAACGGGACGCTATCAATATCCGGTGTCAGAAAACTTGAAACAGAAGGGGCTGCAACATATGAAGAGTTTTCAGACGTAGAATATGTCAGAAGTTTTTCCGTACCCCAGACCATTGATGTTGAAAAAGTTGAGGCGGAATTGAAAGATGGCGTGTTAAGACTGCACCTGCCTAAATCGGAAGCTGCCAAACCCAGACAGATAGAGATAAAAACAGCATAAGATATATCAATTTCTTTTATACAGGTCCTCGAACTGGCGGGCGATACTGTCACGCTCATAAACAATCTCCACCCGCCGGTTCCGGGCCCGGCCCAGGGCTGTATCATTGGTGGCCACGGGATGGTACTGGGCATACCCTTCAGCAGAAATATAAAAAGGCGGAACCCCGTATTTGACCAGCAGGCGTGCAACAGTAGACGCCCTGGCCGAAGAGAGTTCCCAGTTCGATGGATAAATGGGGGACGTAATGGGCTCGGAATCGGTATGCCCCCGAATCTTTACATGGTAGGCAAGCCGTGACAGGACTGCGGCCACTTTTTCAAGAATCTCCAGCCCCTTGGGCGACAACTCGGTGCCACCTGCTGAAAAAAGCAGCAAATCGGACATGGTGATAACCACACCGACATCGGTTTTAGTTACACTGACCTCCCCGCCCAGTTTATTGAAAAGAACCAGTTCCCTGATCTCAGAAACAATCTCATCCATCTCCTTTTCAATCATGCCGCCGAGTTCATCAATGGCCTGGCGATCCTCTTTTTTTTCCGAAGGCACCGGATGCATGACCAATCCCTCCCGGGTACCGGATTCAGGCACGGCCTGGGATCCCAAAGCACTTCTCAGGGATTTGACCAGTTCTTTATAGGTCTCCTGCTGGGTGGTACTCATGGCGAATAAAAGAACAAAAAAGCACATCAAAAGCGTTACCAGATCCGCAAAGGTTGCCATCCATGCAGGCGCACCTTCGGTGACATTGATAATCTCTTCCTTGACAACCTTTTTTTTTCCGCTGTCTGACGCTTCGTCGTTTTCAGCCACGCCTCTATTCCTTTTACTCGATAATTAAATTAGCGCCCTTTGGGCGGGTTGGTAGGTACTGGGTGCTGGGTGCTGGGTGCTGGGTATTGGGTACTGGGTAGTTGGGTGCTGGGGAATGGAAATTCCTATACTATCAATTTTCAGCTGAACCATGGATTACTTTTTCTCTTCCTTGGCACCATCCGCCAAATAGACTTTGAGTTTGTCTTCCATAAGTTTTGGATGTTCGCCTTCCCGAATGGATAAAATGCCCTCATAAACAATATTCATATTGGTGATTTCTTCTTCGGTACGCCCTTTGAGCTTATCGCTCATGGGAATAAAAAAAAGGTTGGCCATGATGGCCCCGTAAAATGTGGTAATCATGGCAACCGCCATCTTCGGACCAATGGTAGACGGGTCATCCAGATTGGCCAGCATCTGCACAAGGCCGATCAGCGTGCCGATCATGCCGAATGCCGGTGCATAGGCTGCCATGGCGGCAAAAACGGCCGAGCCGGTATCCAGATTCTTTTTGGTCAATTCCATCTTCTTTTCCATGATTTGTCCGATATCTTCGGTCTTAACCCCGTCCACCGTCATCTGCAGGGCCTGGGCCAGGTAAGGATCCGAAGTACTCTGAATATCACCTTCAATGGACAGCAACCCCCCTTTTCTGGCCTTGTTGGATATTTCCGTAAGATTGGCAATAATATCTTCGGCTTTTTCAATTTTAAACATGAATACTTTAATGGCGGTTTTAACGATGCCGATCACATCACCCAGAGGGAAACCAATCATGGTGGCGGCAATGGTACCGCCCACAACAATGAGAATAGAGGGGATATTGATGAACATACCGATGGGCCCGCCCAAAAGAATGGTACCCAGAATGAATCCGATCCCGGAAACAACGCCGATTATTGAAGAAATATCCATTGAGCTCAGACCTTTATATAAACAGTTTCGTCTACAGGGTATGCCCTGTGATATTGTATTATTTTATCGATGGCCTGCCGGGTCAGGGTCTGGCCGGCAGGCAGCAGTTTGGTGCCGCTCCGGGTGAACAGCGTTGCGCTGAGAATCATTCCCGGTTTCAGCTGTTCCACACCGACACCACGCACCTTGAGGGTCTCTCCGCCCCAATGCAGGACTGCATATTTTTCAAGCCATCCAGCGACCTCCGGATCAAGTCGGCTGCCTATTTTAGGCTCAAGTTCTGAAAGCAACTCCTGAATACCAACATGCGGATTGTTCTCCCGAAGGGTCTCCAGTTCATCCGCAGCAGCAAGAATTCTTGACGCCAACGGAATATGCCGGCGTTTCAAACCATCAGGATATCCGGTGCCGTCCACATTTTCATTCAAACAACGAATAATAGCCGCAGCCCCCTCAAATCCCCGGCAATGGCTGAGCAATTCAGCACCTTTAACCGGAAACTGCACGATCATGGCTTGATCATATCCTGAGGGACTGGTGAGTGGATACTGATCTGCGTCTTCCCCATCGGACACTTTTTTGCAAATATAATCCTTTGAAAGGAAAAGAAGTCCGATTTCGTGAAGCATACCAGCTCTTGACAGATCCTCAAACTGTTTCCGGGATCCCCCCATCTGCGTTGCGATAAAACAGGCAATTTTCCCCACACGCTCGCCATGGCCGCGATTGAGCTCCACCCGCTGACGAATTAGCGCATAAAGCATGTGGCCAAACCCTTTCATATCCGCAGCCATCTGCGTCTTGATATCCAAAAGACTTTGCTTCAAACGCCTGCGTTCTTCGGACATCTGATGAATCTGTTTCAACGCAGTATTCAAGTTACTCTTATCTTCAAGCAGCTCATCTTTGACCTCTTTTAATTCACTTTTAAACCGATCCAGATACCCAAAGGATTTTTCAAGGGAACCGCTCTTTGAAAAAAGTGTCTGTTCAAGATGAAGTTTATCTATTGCGCCTTTGGCCTTGACTTCAATTTCCCATAGATCCAAAGGCCAGTCCACCACCTGATCAGCACCCGATGCCATAAGACTTAATCGGACACTTTTGCGGGTATCTTCAGGAACAATGATAAAAATTGCCGGAAAAAATTTGAAATGATGCGTGCGCAACGCCTCAACCCATGACCGGACCTTTTCCGGGTCAAGCTCGGCATCATGGGCAAAAAGATCCATCAGCACAACATCCGGTCGCTGTTTCCGGGATGTTATCGCATCAGGCGTATTGACACAGGCAAGGAAAAAGTGCGGATCTGCAGACGCAAGTTCCTGGGGACACCGGGAACCCACGTATAAAATGGAAAGGCGCAAAGCCATAAATCAAACGATACCTGTATGTTGTCTATTCCGAATATCCACGGGTCCACCATTCATCCCAGCGGGTGCCAAGGATCTCCCGGGCAAGCTGTTTACCCGTCTCTGTTCTAAGGCGACCAACCACAAGGGGCAGCCAGGATTCAGGTGAGCTGGCGCCAAGATCTTTTAATTTTTTAAGTTCAAGAATAAAGGAAAGCTGATCTGCGTCATTGGCCAGGCGGGCTTCCATGGTCTCGCCCTGGTTGAATTCATCAATAAGGTCGGGAATATCCTTTGCCCAGTCAAGGCCTTGAATCAAATCTGATACCGCATGGGTTTCATCCACAGTGTTGTAGTGTTTATTAACATAATTCAAATCCCCTGTCCGGGCCTCGGCCGTATCATGCACCAAAGCCATGGAAATAAGCTTTTCAGCATCTACATCCGGTTCAAGACGGGCCATGACAAAGCACAAGAATGCTGTGGTGAAGCAGTGTTCCGCAATGCTTTCCTGTCCGACACCTAGAAAAGCGTATCCGTTGCGGTTCAAATCTTTGAGCATCCGTACTTCAAACAAAAGATCAGCAATTCGTGTCACGTTACACCCATTTTTTGTGATTTAGGCAACAAATATTGACATTTTATAGAACATTAGCTTAAATAAAGTCAAGATTTACAAGAATCAACACATCATTGGAGGCCCCATGCCGGTTCACGGAAAAATGTTTTCACCCTTGGTGTTCCTAATTGTTTTTTTTATCGGTGCCCATTTTTCCTCGCTTGGTGCCCGGGAAAAAGCAGAAAATGTTAACACACATCAGGATACAGGCTTTTACTACACCATTAAAAAAGGCGATACCCTTTGGGATCTGTCCCAAAAATTTTATGATTCCCAATGGGACTGGCCAGGCCTGTGGGAACTCAACAAAAATATTAAAAACCCCCACTGGATCTATCCGGGCAACACCATCAGGGTGTATCTCAAACCCGAATTAAAGCAACCGCGTCCTGAAAAAACAGTCCGGATGGCGGTTGAAACCCGGTTTAATTATCCCGCTATTCACAGAACCGGCTTTATAAAGCAAGAACAGGTGCCGCCTCTTGGCACGATATTGCGGGAAAAAGACGGCAATCTCATGATGGCCACAGATGATATTGTTTACATCAAATCCACGGGCCGCACCCCTTTGATTCCCGGACACAGGTACCAGATTTATACCACCTCTCAAGTGAATCAAAAAATCGGCACAAATCGCTACAAAGGCATTAAACATTTGATCAAGGCCGACCTTGACATTATTCAAGTCAACAATCAATATACTGTCGGAAAAATTATAAAATCCTACAGAGATGTGGTTTCAGGGGATATGATCATGGATTTTTATCCCAGACAACCGGTATTTAAAGTGAATGAACACCCTGATCCCATAGACGCGATGTTGCTCTGTTCCGAGGATGACAATGTTCTGGTTAACGATTACCGCATCGCCTTTATAAACAAAGGCTCCGGAGATAATATCCAGCCCGGCAATATTTACACCATCAAGCGCAGCAAAGAAACCGAATCCGTTTACAATATCAAAACAGGACTGAATATCGCACCGGTGTTAATCGGAAGGCTTATTGTTCTTCATACGGAATCAGCAAGTGCTACGGTCATGCTGCTCTCCTCAACCCAGGATATTAACCCCGGTGATATCGTGAATTAAGGATCTGGGCATCACGCCTGCTCCCAGGTGACTCTTAAAATCTCCTGGTAGGTGGTATGCCCTTTAAGCATCTTTTTTATTCCATTTTCCCGTAAAGGGATCAGACCCTGTTCACGGGCTTTCCGATGCATATCACCAAGGTTTGCGTTCCGGGTTGTCAACTGCTTTAACCCCTGGGTATAAGCAAGAATTTCATAAATCCCGGTCCGGCCGCTGTAACCGGTATTTCTACATTTTACACACCCTTTGCCGTGCTTTAGCTTTAACGGACCATTACCCGGCACCAAAAGGCCTAAGTCTGCAAGCTCCCGGCGGTCCATTTCAAAGGACTGGGTGCAATGGGGACAGATTTTACGCACAAGGCGCTGAGCAACGATCCCGGTAAGGGCGGAATGAATCAGATAGGGTGGAATCCCCAGGTCTAAAAGCCTGAAAACCGTGGACACGGCATCATTGGTGTGCAGGGTAGACAGCACCAAATGCCCTGTCAGGGCCGCCTGGACCGCAGCCTGTGCCGTTTCAAGGTCCCGGATTTCCCCCACCATGATGATATCCGGATCCTGACGCATGATATTTCGCAAAACAGAGCCAAACGTCACATCAATGGCCGGCTGAACACCAATCTGGTTGAACTCCTCATGGATCATCTCAATGGGATCTTCAATGGTCGTGATATTCACTTCCGGCGAAGAAAGCATGCGCAACGAAGAATACAACGTGGTGGATTTCCCGGATCCGGTAGGGCCTGTAACCAGCACAATACCAAAGGGCATTGTAATCAATTCTTTATATTTTTTCAGATCTGTCGGTGTAAATCCCAGGCTTTCCAGGTCCTGGAAAAGAATTTCAGGATCCATGACCCGCATCACCACCTTTTCGCCAAATGCCACAGGGATCGTAGATACCCGGATTTCCACTTCCTGATCTTTTTTGAGCATTTTAATCCGCCCGTCCTGGGGCCGCCGTTTCTCAGCCATATCCAGTGCAGACAAATTTTTAATACGGCTGACCACTGCATTGTGCAGTTTTTTGGGCAATTTGTACACGGTGTGCAACGCCCCGTCAATGCGCATGCGTACGAGGCAGATATCCCGTTTGGGTTCAATATGGACATCACTGGCTTTCTGGTCAAAGGCATATGAAAACAGATGGTTCACGGCATTGACAATATGCTGATCCGTGGATGGCGGTTCATCCATGTGCCCAATTTTGACAAATCGTTCAAGATTGCCTAAATCCAAACCTTTCCGGGAAAATAGATTCTCAGCCGCACTAATGGAATGATGAAAACCGAAAAATTCCTTGATAAGCTTTTCAACATCCGTTTTCGAACTGACAATGGGGGATATCTTCAAATTGGTCACCCGCTGCACATCGGCAATGGCCTCTTGGTTAAAAGGATTAGGGGTGGCCACCATCAGTTTGCCGCCTTTCATATGTAACGGCAACAGCAGATGTCTCAGGGCAAAAGAACGGGAAATGGTACCGGTGACGAGATTAAGTTCAAGCTTTAAAGGATCAATTTTTTTATACGGCAGATGCCAGGACGCGGCCAGAATTTTAAAAATCAAATCTTCATCAATTACTTTGTCGGGTTTGTCCAGTCGATTCAAATTCAAATAGACCAGCACATCAATAAAAGATATGCCGGAAAACACCCCTTGCCTGTTCCCGGATTTTTTACGGCCGGTTTGCACGGCAAGTTTTTCTTTTATCTCACGCTCCCGGCGAAGTAGGTCCCTTGCCTGATCCGACGAAATCAGATGGCCTGAAATCAGGACCTGACAAATGGCTTTGGCGCTAAAATACTTGTCAGAAGTTAAATGCATAAATCCCCTATGTTTATAACCACGGAAAGCACTGAAAGCTAGAGCGCAAAGCCCTCAATCCGTATTTTTGGATGAGCGCCCGAATTGATCCGTATTCAGACTCATTTCCGTGCCCTTCCGTGCCTTCCGTGGTTCCAAACACGACAAAACAAAAATGCCGGGCGACCTTACCTTACAGGTCAACCCGGCACTTATTTGGGTATAAGATAACGCCTTTTAATCTTCTTCTATGGTGATGGCGTCTTCTTCACAAACTTCTATGCAGCTCTCGCAACCCATGCATTCTTCAGCATTGACGGGATCGGATTTGCCGTCTACCATTTCAAATACTTCTGCAGGGCATACATCAACGCATTCTTCGCAGCCTACACATTTTGCCTGATCAACTATCGGGGTAAAAGCCATTTTAAAACCTCCTTAAAAATTAATAATACAATCTTATAAACTCATTTTTTCTATATAAGATAGTAACCTGATTCAGCACCCGCTTTTACAACAATGTTTTTGCTAAAACAAGCTTTTTATGAGTTTAATTCCACCAGGCATACGCCAATTTGTCCGCCTGGATTTTTTTTAGTTAAATTCACATCACCAACTCCCGAAAAAAACCGGATTTGAATCCGCCCGGTCACAGGATCTTGGTCAGCACCAGCACCTTCAAAATATTCTTTTTCAGGATCAGGCGTCAGGCCCTGTGCCATCTGCTCTACGATTGCCTTTATTTTAAGATACCGCTGTTTTATAAACTTACTATCATTTTCATGCACTTTTATGGAATCAATGTCAAGTGCATTTATCGCCTTACCCGCACCGGTCAGGAATTCATCCATGATGGCCCGGCTGGTGGTAATCAGGACCGGAATACCGCCTTGATTAAATATATCAGCATCAGCAGCGGTCTTAAGCCAGGCCTGGATTCTTTTTTCAGTCATGGCCTGACCCGGTTCAGACGTTTTTGCATGACCCCCAGGTACAAAAATATCTCCATCGCCTTTAAGTTCGGCAATAAGTGCCGCATTCTCCTGATCTAAAGCATCTAACGCCGTCTCAATAGCCTGATGTTCCCGGTCATAAATATCTGCCAGTTTAAGGAAAACAAGAGAATCGTTGCTGTCCGGGTCATTGGGTATATCCGGGTCATGGGAGACTGTCCGCTTACGGATGCCGGCACGAATGGCAGCCATACCGGAATCATCTTTTAAAAAAATGTTTTCACGAATTAACGCCCGCAGATTTTTTTCATTGCCCTTGTGGATGCCGGCCCAGTCCAGGTAGGCGCGCGCTTTTTGTTCTGCTAAGGCAAGTTTTTCCTTAGCAAGGCATACCCGCGTAAGCGTTCCGTTGGCTGCAAGACCCGCCATGGGCTCGGGTAGCACAGCTCCGCCGTGAATATCCAACACATTAAAATCATCAAAAAAACAGGATAAGGTCTTTGCCTGACGCTCATCCATAACAGTAAAAGGAAAAAAATAAAAATTTATCATACGATTGTATACCTTTTGGGCTTACACCTTTTGATCGTGAACCAGGACCCCCAGATCATCCAGTTGTTTTCGGATCCTGTCTGCTGTCTTAAAATCTTTTTGCTGCCGGGCCGTATCCCGTTCAGCCATAAGTGCCGTCACTTCTGACGAATACGGACTCTTTCTGCTGAAATCAAAAATATTGAGTACGGTATCCACATCCTTAAAACATTTAAGCAGGCGCTCTCCCCCCGCCGGTCCTACATGACCATCAACAATCATCCGATTAATGCGCTTCACCCCGGACAAAAGACCGGATACCAGGACAGGCACCTTGAGATCGCTTGCCATGGCATTCATCATGCCCTGGCGCAGATCATAGGTGATCTGCTGGATCTCCTCTTCATTGGACTGACCCGACACATGACCAAGGGATTCAATACACCGGTTAATCCGGGAAAGAACGGTTTTGGCATCATCCAGACTTTTTCCGGATAACAGCAGGGATTTTCTGTAATGGGCGGACAACAACCAGAAGCGGATGGTTTTCTCGTCCCATCCCATGTCAACCAGTCGGTCCAGGGTCAGTGACCGGACATCATCCGTATCCAGGGAGCCGTCATACTGCACTGGATGGCAATGCATCCACACCCTGGCAAAAGAACCGCCGGCAGCCCCTGCAATGGCAATCTCGTTTTCATGGTGGGGAAACATAAGTTCTCTTGAGCCCGTATGGATGTCAAAATCGGCGCCAAGAAAGGTGGACGCAAGGGTCGCACACTGCAAATGAAGCGAGGGACGGACATTCCCCCATTCTGTTTTAACACCGAGACCCTGTTTAAGCTCCGCCAGCTTTACCCGCTTGAGCAGGGTAAAATCCCTGGGATTATTCTTTTCATATTCATCCAGGTCCACCGTGGCGCCCACCCGGATCTTGTTGACATCCACCCGGGAAAGGCGGCCGTAATCCCCAAAGCTTGACAAGTCAAAATATACGGAATGAAGTTTTTCATAAGCATAGTTGTTGACAAGCAGTTTCCTTGTCAGATCCGTCATTTCATTAAAATGTTCGGACACCCTGGGATAGGCTTGGGCCGGTCGCATGCCGAGCCGCGAGAGATCCGCCAGAAAGGCATCAATAAAAGGCCGGGTAAATTCCTGAGGGGTCGTATTGGCCTGCCTTGCCCCTTCAATGGTTTTATCATCATAATCGGTGATATTAACGATATGTTTAACTTTCACATCCTGGTATTCAAGGTAGCGAATGAGCAGATCCGTAAACGCATGACGCCTGAAGTGGGTAATATCCTGGCGCCGGTGTACCGTGGGGCCGCAGGTGTATATACCAACTTCCTTATCCCCCTGGGGGGTAAACGCTTCTTTTTTCCCACCCAGGGAATTATATATGGTCAGGTGAATATTCTTCTTTACGCTGAAAAGTTCAGTGGAAAGATAACGCTCGCCTGAATCCGGAAAGATCACAACGATAACCCCGTTTTGAAGACGTTTGGCATAGTCAAGGGCCACGGCCATGGCCGCACCTGAACTCATGCCCACAAAAAGGCCTTCTTTGGCAGCCAATTGCCGGGCGGTTTCAAAAGCTGTTTTATCATCAATATGGATGCTTTCATCCAGCCGGGTTTTGTCAAAAATTTCCGGGGTATAAGACTCTTTCATATTTTTAAGGCCTTGAATGCCGTGCCCTAAATAGGGTTCGGCACAGATCACCCGGGCATGATGCTCCTGATCCTTAAAATACCGGGACAGCCCCATAAGTGTTCCCGAAGTGCCCACAGTCGCCACGACTGCATCGACCTGGCCGTTGGTCTGGGCCATGATTTCAGGTCCTGTGGTATGGTAATGGGCCTTCCAGTTGGCCTCATTATTATACTGATCCGTAAGAAAATATTTTTCCGGATATTCCCTGGCCAGTCGGTAAGCCTCTTCAATGGCCCCGTCCGATCCCAGGTGCCGGGGGGTAAGAATAATCCGGGCACCCCGGGCTTTAAGTATTTTTTTACGCTCCTCACTGGCGCTTTCGGACATGGCCAGGGCCAGTTTGTAGCCCTTGACCGCACAGATCATGGCCAGGCCGATTCCCGTATTTCCCGAAGTGGCTTCAATAACGGTCTTTTCAGGCGTCAGTTCGCCGTTGTCCTCGGCCTGACGGATCATATACAGGGCGGCCCGATCCTTGATAGACCCGCCCGGGTTCATATATTCAAGTTTGGCCAGAATGGTGACGCCCGGCACGGAATTAAGTGTTTGAATCTTTACAAGGGGAGTGTTTCCGATTGAATCAATAATGCTGGCATACATGCGTGTCCTCTCTTTACCGGGGAAGCCGGCTACGATTCTTCCTTATACCCCATATGGGCTGGAAGTCCACAACAAACAATGACATAAAATGGGCGCCGCAGACGCTTCGCCCTCTTATTCCTTGTCTCTTGTCTCTTGCCAAGAGCCGATTTGGCAGCGGCCTTGACTTTTCAAGTATAAAATGGCTTTATACAGTAATTTTATTTGATGCGCAATTTATTAAACAGGACCATTTTTACATATGGTTTCATGTAAACGAGTGCTGTGCCGGATATGTATTATCCCGGCCGTCATTATATTTCTTTCAGCCCAGGCGTTTTCTTTTTCCGCTTCCATGCCCACTCAAAAGGTGTCCTGGCGCATTCAGGCCCGGCAGGTGAGCTACGAAGATAAACGCAAGCTTTATATTGCGGAAAATGACGTGGTGATTACCGGGGGAAAGACGCGCCTGGAAGCCGATTATGTCGAATTTTCAGATATCACCAAAGAGGCCTTTGCCAAAGGCAATGTCCTGTTTATTTCAGGAAAAGATACCATTACCTGCACGTCCATGAACATCAACCTGAACTCGGAAACCGGCACGATTAACCAGGGCACCATATTCATCCAGGACAACAACTATTATATTTCAGGGGAGACGCTTCGAAAAACCGGGGAGTTCACCTATGATGCGGAAAAAGGATCCATCACCACCTGTGAAGGAAAGACCCCGGACTGGAAAATCACAGGAAAGGACATTGAGGTGACCATTGACGGATACGGCCATGCCAGTCATGCCGTACTCTGGGCCAAAAAAATGCCCACCCTTTATGCGCCCTATTTTCTATTTCCTGCCAAAACAACACGCCAGACCGGACTTTTGCTACCCATGGCAGGGTACTCAGACAACATGGGATTTGAATACCAACAACCGCTTTTTTTAGCGCTTTCCGACAATACCGACGCCACCTTGTATCCCTACTATATGTCGGACAGGGGGGTGATGCTCTCCGGCGAATACAGGTATATCCTTTCACCCGAATCCAAAGGGATCATGATGATGAGCTATCTTGAGGATAAAACCGTTGGAGACGATACAAATGAAAACCAAGATTACAATATTTCCGCGACACCTGACCGCACCAACCATGACAGGTACTGGTTTCGGATGAAGCATGACCAGGAGTTGTGGTACGGTTTTGACGCCAAACTGAATATTGATTATGTCTCGGATATGGATTATCTGCGGACCTTTACGGATGGCTTTGCAGGATTTGACAGCACCGATGACGCATTTGAAGACATGTTCGGCCGGGATCTGGACGCAGAAACCGATTACACCCGGGAAAACAGCCTGGTTGTCACAAAAAACTGGTTTTCATACGGCTTGAACATAGAAGCATTGTGGTATGATAATATTAAAGCACGCCGGACAGACATCGATGACACCACTCTGCAGACCCTGCCCTCGGTTGAATTTTTTGCCGCCCGCCGGAAAATTGCAGGGGATTCCGGCTTGTATTATAAAATGGATTCGGAGTTTACGTCATTTTACCGGCAGGATACCACCGACACAGCGGTTACCGGCCAACGGGCCGACCTTCATCCGATATTTTATTATCCCATAAAATTCGGCAAGGCATTTTTTATAGAGCCCTATGCCGGTGTCAGGGGGACCGTATGGAATACAGACGATTTCACCGACAGCGACGGGGATGATGCCGACACCAGAACCCGAGGGCTTTATGAAATGGGCATGGACCTGTCAACCTCCCTTAGCCGTGTATTCACGTTGGACGCAGATTTTGCCGAAAAAATCCAACACAAAATTGTGCCCGGACTGGCGTATGACTATATTCCTTCCGTGGACCAGGAGGATCTGCCCTATTTTGATGCCGTAGACGATATTTCAGAAGAAAATATCATTACCTGGTCTTTGACCAACACATTTACGTCCAGGCATACAATAACAGATGAAAACGGCCAAGAATCCCGGACCTACAAAGAACTTTTGTGGTTCTCGCTCTCCCAGGGCTATGACATCCGGTATGAGCGGGATGGCGATGACGCCGACGAGGACCCCTGGCAGGATTTGACATTAAAATATGAGTTAAATCCGCTGAAATACCTGAGATCAGACGGCACCATCGCCTTTGATCCCAATACCAGTCATTTCACAAAAATACAGGTTGGGGGTATGGTATCAGATAATAGAGGGGACAGTCTTTACATGTCTTATCGATATTCGAAAAGTTATTCACATACCTGGAAAACAAAACTCAGCACAAATCTGGTGCCGGATACCCTGGGCGCCTATTATTCCATTGAAAAAGATCTTGAAGACCGAAAAACAGTTGAAACCGGTGTGGGTATTTCCATCAACCGGCCGTGCTGGGGATTAAATCTGGCGTTTACAGATGAATCCGCAGATAAGTCATTTGCCTTCATGGTGATCCTGAAGGGTATTGGAGGATTTGGTACAAAGTGAAAAATAAAGCGCTTTGGTTTGCCCTGCTGACCCGAAGTAATTTCGAGCAGACCGTGTATTCACATATAAACAAAAAAAAAATAGAGGCGTTCCTGCCGATAACAAGAAAGCCCAGCAAAAGAAAAGACCGTAAACTCATGATAGAAACCCCGCTGTTTCCCGGATACGTATTTGTAAAATCCAGTATGGCGCCGGTGGACCAGTTACCGATCTTAAAAACGTTGGGCGCAGTCAGGCTTATCGGAAATTCTGCCGGCCCCGTACCCGTGCCCGAATGCCAGATTGAGTCGCTCAAGCTTTTGACCTCCGTAACCCAGGACCTAATTACAGGCAATATTATTGAGTTAAAAAAAGGAGATCCGGTAATCATCCTTGAAGGCCCCATGGCCGGGTTAAAAGGAGATTTTCTTGAACATAAGGGCAGGGGCAGGGTCATTATCAAACTGGAGCTTTTAGGCAGCTATGCAGGTGTGGAAATTGATTTTGACAAGGTTGAGAAAATCCCGGATCTGTTATCATAAGCCCTTGACTTTTTGATGCATATTCATTAAAACCCCTGGAAAAACTTTTTAGCTGTTTAACATATTTGAGGTTCCATGAATAAACTTGAATTGATTTCCACATTGAAAGACCGGGCCAACCTGACCAAATCAGAAGCCGCCGACGTAGTAAGAATATTTTTTGATTCCCTGTCAGAAGCCTTTGTCAAAGGTGAACGGGTCGAAATAAGAGGACTTTGCAGCTTTCATATCAAAGAGTATAAAAGCTATGTCGGCAGAAACCCCAAAACCGGGCAGAAAGTAGAAATCCCACCCAAACGCCTGCCGTTTTTTAAATGCGGTAAGGAACTCAAAGAGCGGGTTGATTATTAGCTTCTAATCTAATGTTATATGCCTGCTGCATCTTCCGAAATGAACCGGGAAGCCCTTCCCTCATCTTTGGCATTATCTGAATTAGCCTATATTGTTCAGACCGGCCGGATCCCCAATGCGCTCCTTTTTTACGGGCCCCGGGGAACCGGCAAAAAGCAGGCTGCGCTTTTTTTTGCACAGGCCTGCAACTGCCGTACAAACAACGGCCGGCCGTGCAATCTCTGCGCTTCATGTAAAAAAATAGCTGCGGGCATGCACCCGGACATGATTTTTATTGGCCCGGCTGAAAATAAAAAAATGATTACCATTTCCCAAATCCGGGACATGGGCAGCATCATCGCATCCCGCGCCAATGAAGCTGCATTCAGGATGGTGTGCATCCTGAATGCAGACCTGATGACCCCCCAGGCCCAGAATGCCCTTCTCAAAATGCTTGAAGAACCGCCGGAACACACGTTTTTCATTCTTGCCGTAGCGCAGACCGCTCCCCTTTTACCTACCATTTTATCCAGGTGCCGGCGCATTGACTTCCAGGCCCTTGCAGACCATGAAATCAAAAAGATGTTATGCACACAATACGGGCTTGATCCCGAAACCGCCCACATTATCAGTGGAACGGCCGGAAGCGATCTTGACCAGGCCCTGCGTCTCTCAGGCCTGAATAAAGCGGGCGCGCCTGACTGGAAAATGCTGCGGCCATGGTTAATCAAAGAAATCTGCCGATTTCCGGCAACACCACCGCATCAAAAGGCCTTTAAAGGCCTTGATTTATCCAGGCGTCTGTCGGCCCGGCCGGAATATATTCTTGATGTCATGGCAGTGCTGCGAACCGTATTCAGAGACTTTTGCATATTAAAATACAGGTCGGATAAAATAGTTAACCTTGATTTTTTAAGCGTATTTAAAGATATTAGTATGATGCATTCATACACGCGAATGTTAACATGGATGACACTGTTTCATGAAACGGAAAAAAGACTGGAATCCAACAGCGGCACAAGACTGACCCTTGACCGTTTTTTCCTTTCCTTAGTCGTTAGCTAAATAAGAGGCCGATTTTTATGGTAAACGTTGCCGGGGTTAAATTTAAGACCGCAGGTAAAATATACGATTTCAACAGCCAAGACCTGGCGGTGAACTTAGAAGACCGGGTCATTGTTGAAACCGAACAAGGGCTGGGGTTCGGCATCGTTGCCGTTCCGTCCCGGGAAAAGGACAAAGACGAGACGTCTTTAAAAAATATTGTCAGAGTGGCCACCCAGGAAGATTTCAGCCGGCGCCTGGAACTTGAATCACTGGAACGGCAGGCTCATGAATACTGCCTTACGTGCATAAAAGAGCTGGACCTTTTAATGAACCTGTTCAGTGTGGAAAGCACCTTTGACAGAAACAAACTGACATTTTTTTATACAGCGGACGGCAGGATTGATTTCAGGGAACTGATTAAACTTCTGGTAAAAGAATTTTCCATCCGTATTGAAATGCGCCAGGTCGGTATCCGAAATCTGTCCAAACATGTGGGAGGGGTAGGGAAATGCGGCAGGGAACTGTGCTGTTCATCGTTTATGCATACCTTTGATCCGGTGTCCATAAAAATGGCAAAAGAACAGGGATTGAGCCTGAATCCCACTAAAATTTCAGGGGTATGCGGCCGACTGATGTGCTGCCTGACCTTTGAAAATGAGACCTATCGCCATTATAAGAAGCAAATGCCGAAACTGGGAAGAACCATTACAGTTGAAGATGTCAAAGGCAAAGTGGTCCGTCAGAATGTTCTCAGACAAAGCGTCAATGTCAGACTTGAGGACCGCACGGAAAAGGAAATATTTCTGTCAGAACTGAAAAAAGAAAACACTTAGGAACCCATCTCAATGACTTGTCAATACTATACCACACCTATTTACTATGTGAATGCCAAGCCCCATCTCGGTCATGCCTATACCTCCATTGCAGCAGATGTCGCCACCCGTTTCAAAAAGATGGAAGGTGCCGATACCTTTTTTTTAACCGGAACGGATGAACACGGGGATAAAATCGTTCAGGCGGCTGAAAAGGAAAATACCACGCCCAAGGCTTACGCAGATAAAATCAGCAAACTATTTCAAGATATTCTGCCCCTGCTCAATATAGAAAACAACCACTTTATCCGGACAACGGATCCTGGACATATTGAGGTGGTAAAATCGGTTCTGTCAACGATTTACGACAAAGGGGATATCTATTTTTCAAGTTATGAGGGCATTTATTGTTTCGGGTGTGAAAGATTCTACCAGGAACGCGAGCTTGTGGACGGCAAATGCCCGGACCACGGGACTGTGCCGGAAACCATCAAAGAATCAAACTATTTCTTCAAAATGAGCAAGTACCAGGATTGGCTCATTGAACACATCGAAACCCATCCGGATTTTATCCGGCCCGAACAATACAGAACAGAACTTCTCTCATTTCTTAAGGCGCCTTTGGAAGATTTGTGCATCTCCCGGCCCAAAACCCGGCTGACCTGGGGTATCACCCTGCCCTTTGATGAAGATTATGTCACCTATGTATGGTTTGACGCCCTGGTCAACTATATCACGGCCCTTGGATACCCTGACGGGGAGCGGTTTAAAAAATTCTGGCCCACGGCCCGGCATTTTGTGGCCAAAGACATTATCAAACCCCACGGAATTTACTGGCCCATCATGCTTAAGGCGGCTGGCATTGACATATATAACGGACTTAATGTCCATGGGTTCTGGAATGTTCAGGGCGCTAAAATGTCAAAAAGTATCGGCAATGTCACCGACCCTGTCGAGGTAACCGGCCGGTTCGGTGTGGATGCATTCAGATATTTTCTCATGCGGGAGATGGTATTTGGCCTGGACGCCAATTTTACCGAAGATGTTATTGTGGCAAGAATCAACTCAGACCTTGCCAATGACCTGGGCAACCTGTTCTCCCGGGTATTGTCCATGAACTACAAATATTTTAAAGGCCGCATACAGGGGCCGGCGGCAGGATCCAACAAAGACTTAAGCCTTGAGCCCGACGCCGACGCCGCCTTGGCAGCGTACACAAAAGCCATGGCGGAATGCCGGTTTCACAAGGCCCTTGCAAGTGTCTGGGAACTGGTGTCAGCCATGAATAAATACATTGTTGCCAACGAACCCTGGACCCTGGCCAAAGATCCGGCACGCACAGACGATCTTGGTAGGGTGCTATACGAACTGCTGGAAGGGCTTCGCTTTGTGGCCGGGCTGATCTGGCCGGTCATGCCGGACACCAGCAGTAAAATCATTACCGCCCTTGGCCTTGAGCTGCCTGAAAAGGGATTTTTTACCCTGGATGCCATTCGACCCTGGGGTCAGATGCCATGCGGCATTACCCTGGCAAAGCCCCGGATTCTCTTTCCCCGGGTGGACGTTGAAAAGAAAACGGCTGCACCACCGGCACCCAAAGCGCTCAAACCGGCATTAAAAGAAGAAATCACCATTGATGATTTTTCCAAAGTAGATTTAAGAGCCGGCACAATTCTGTCTGCCGAACGGATTGAAAAATCGGACAAACTGCTAAAACTTCAAGTAGATTTAGGCGCTCAGACCCGGCAAATTGTGGCAGGCATCGGTAAATCCTACACCCCCGAAGAGGTGGTGGGCAAAGAAGTCATTGTTGTGGCCAACCTGAAACCCGTGAAGCTTATGGGAGAACTGTCCGAAGGCATGGTGCTTGCCGCAAGTGTGAAAAAAAACCTTGTTCTTTCCGGATTTAACGGCAGTCCCAAGCCCGGCTGCCCGATTAAATAATGTTTAAGTTTGAGACACGCTTTTGTATGCTATGAAAACAGAACTTTCCTGGCGCGAACTTCAGACAGGTTATAACCGGCAGAAAAAAAGGCACACCATGGCCGGCCGCATACGCCAGACGGCAGCTGTTCTCTGCCTTGGCGTTGCCGGTGTCGCGGCCATAACATTGCTCTGGTTTGGTGGGCAGACGGTCTCCATGCTTGGTGAGCGGCTGTTTTCCCCAAAACCGGATAAGGTTGAAAGCAAACCTGCGCCACCCAAGCACCTTGAAAAATCCGACGTCAAAGCCCTGGTCCAAAACATTGATATTCTCAATTCCAAAACAAACATTTTCTTTGCGGACGGCCCGTCCTGGACATATACCATTCACACCCAACTGGACACACGCCTCCAGGCTAAACTGATCCGGACCCTGAACTATCTTAAAACCCTGGACCGGGGCAAGCCGGAACTCATCGGTATGGTGGCCATGGACGGCAGCACCGGATTCATAAAAGCCATGGCCGGATTTAATCAGGACAATCCGGATGCCAATCCCTGTACATCGGCCGGCTATCCTGCTGCCAGTATTTTCAAGATCGTCACCGCATCTGCTGCCGTGGAAAAATTGAAATATACACCCACTACCCCCCTTTATTTCAACGGCAGGAAATACACCCTTTACAAACGGCAGCTAACAAATCAGAAGACCAAATATACCAATCGGGTTACCTTGGAGACCGCCTTTGCCAAATCCATCAACCCTGTATTCGGCAAACTCGGGCAACTTGCCCTGGGTGAAGCGGCGCTGAGCAATTTTGCTGAAAAATTTGGTTTCAACCAAAATCCGAATACGGACTTTGATTTTCCAGTCCCTCATTTTGCAGCAACCGGCAGCGAGTTCCATTTAGCGGAACTTGGATGCGGCTTTAACCGGAATACCCTGATTTCGCCTGTATTTGCCGTGACGATGGTTTCCGCCATGGTGAACAAGGGGCAAAGCCTTGTCCCCCGTCTTGTAGACCGAGTAGCCAATTCAGACGAAGACGAAATTTACAAAAGCACCAAAGAGGTGTATAAGACACCGGTTAGTCCCAACACAGCGGCCACCATGAAAAGACTTATGAAAAAAACCATATCCGGGGGCACAGCCAGAAAATCATTCAGGGGCTATTCACGGGATAAAGTATTATCAAATCTTTTGATCGGCGGAAAAACCGGCTCCCTGTCCAATCAGGCGCATACAATCAAATACGACTGGTTCACAGGATTTGGACAGCAGAAAACAACAAACGAGACATTAATTGTCGCCGTCATCGTGGGTCACGGCAAATATATCGGAACCCGGGCATGCACTCATGCAAAAAATATGCTAAAAACCTATTTTAACGCCCCCACTCAAGAAACAAGAGGCAAAAGACAAGAGACAAGAGGGTAAAGCGCCTGGGGCGCTCATTTTAACCCTGTATATTAGGTGCTTATGGTTTTATTCGTTGTGGTGCCTGTTAGGGTATAGCTGTTATATGGAGGAGATACATATGAAACGACAAGGCAATCTTTCAACACAACTTTTTGATTATCTTAAACATATCGCAAATATGAATGTGGACATCGGCAAACCCTTGTCATCGGTGAAGGAAAACACCTTACTCTTTTTCCCCGACACCGGCTGCACCCTGGGGTGCGGGATCTGTGCTCTTGTGGCATTTAAAGGGCCGACCTGCGAAAATGATCTGGCCCCCCTGTCCAGGGGCATTGAAACCCTTTCAAAGAATCGGCTTGGCCCGTTTTCCGAAGACAAAAACCTGATGGTTTCCGAAGATTACCTGGGTGGCAAAGACTTTTTATCCACCCTGTTTGACCATGCCCAGAACCTTAAGCAGGAAACGATTTTTGCATCCTTGTTTTATAACCAGGAAAAAACCCGCAAATTGTCCGGCATCACCCAGGATATAAAAAAAATGCTTGCGGATGAAATCCGGGATTTCAAATCTGCAACAGCCGGCTTATCCACCCCCGAGGTAGAAATTGCCGCAGATCATATTGACCAGCTCAAGGACATCCTATGGTGTTTAAAAAAAGAAGTTATTAACAATATTGAAGCCATTAAACAACTGGCCCCGGGTATAGAGAACCAAAACAACCCTGCAGGGACAGCGCTTTTCAAACGGATCAATGCCGTACTCAACAGCCTTGACCGCCTGGAGGTCAGAGGGCGGGATTCAGCAGGCATTTCAGTGCTGTGTACCCTGGATGAAAAGGAATTCTCAAAATACAAAAGCATTCTGAAACAAAAAGGGATCGCCGAAGGGCTGGAAAACAGAAGCAATCAACAGATCCTGTCAAACAACACCATTTCGATCAATGAAATCAGCAGGCCAGGTTCTCCGAACCGTATTACCATCTGTTTTGTTTACAAATTTGCCGCAGAGATAGGTGCCCTTGGCGACAACATCGCCTTTATCAGAAATCAGATTAAAAACGACCACCTGCTCCAGACACTTGCCGAATTTTCTACGTTGTCGTCATCGGTCTCGGCCCATACAAGATGGGCATCCGTTGGTGATATTACCGAGGCCAACTGCCATCCTTTGGACAATACACGCACAGATTCCGGAATATCCCCAAGCGGCATTATCCATGTCTGCCTGAACGGAGATATTGACAACTACCTGGAACTGAAAACCGAATACGAGGCCCGGTACGATAAAATTCATCCCCAGATCACCACGGACACCAAATTGATCCCGTTGCAGATTGAACATCACCTGAAAATGGGCGCGCCCATCGAAGAGGCATTCCGCCTGGCGGTCAATGAGTTTGAAGGGTCCCATGCCATTTCCATGCACACCGACCTTGCCCCGGGCAAATTGTTTCTGGCCCAGAAAGGCAGTGGGCAGGCCATTTTTGTGGGGCTTGCCCCGGACCATTACATTGCGGCATCGGAATTATACGGGGTGGTGGAGGAAACCCGCCACTATATCAAACTCAACGGCGAAGAAAAGGGCCAGATTGTGGTCCTGGATCAAGAGGGTGCCGGCGGTATTGAAGGCGTGCGCTCCTTTTATTATGACTACCAGCCCATCACCCTGACCCGGGCGGATGTGTTCACCAGCCAAATCACCTCCAGGGACATTGACCGCCAGGGCTACAACCACTATTTTCTCAAGGAAATCTCCGAATCCCCGCTGTCCGTTGAAAAAACACTGGAAAACAAATTCAAACAGAATCCGGGGTCAGGACTTCTCAATGTCAATCTGAACAAAACGATTATTCCCCCGGACCTGGAAAACGATTTACGGTCCGGAAAAATAAGAAAAATATATTTCATCGGCCAGGGGACAGCGGGCATTGCAGCCCAGGGGTGTGCGGATCTTCTCACCCATTACCTGGGGGATAAATCCATGGATATACGTGCCCAGAAAGCGTCCGAGCTTTCCGGGTTCAACATCGGCTGTGACGGTGACGATGCCACAGCCATGGCAGACACACTGGTTGTGGCCATCAGCCAGTCCGGCACCACCACGGACACCAACCGGACCGTGGACATGATCCGGGCCCATGGCGCCAAAAGCCTTGCCATTGTCAACCGCAGGGATTCGGACCTGACCTTCAAGGTGGACGGGGTATTATACACCAGTTCCGGCAGGGACATTGAGATGTCCGTGGCCTCCACCAAAGCATTTTATTCCCAGATCACGGCCGGCGCCGTACTTGGCCTGCACCTGGCGGCCCTGCTCAATGCCAGAAGTGAAAATTATATCAGTGATCAGATCCTTGCGCTGGTAGCACTGCCGGCAAAAATGAAAGCCGTTATCGAAATGCGCGATGAAATCAAGGCATGTGCGGACAACCTGGCCATCTCCAAAAATTATTGGGCCACAGTGGGGTCCGGTGCCAACAAAACATCTGCCGACGAAATCAGGATCAAACTGTCGGAACTGTGCTACAAAACCATCTCCTCGGATTTTGTTGAAGACAAAAAACATATTGACCTGTCAAGCGAGCCATTGATCATTGTCTGTGCCGCCGGTACCCGGGAAAGTGTACTCAGGGACATCATTAAAGATACAGCCATTTTCCATGCCCACAAAGCCTGTCCCATTGTGATCACCACCCAGGGCGAAAACCGGTTTGATCTATATGCCAAAGCCGTGTTTAAGATACCCGAAGTCCAGGAACATTTTGCCCCGGTTCTCAATACCCTGGTGGGACATATCTGGGGGTACTATGCAGCGCTTGCCATCAATGCCGGATCAAAATTTTTATATGAGGCAAGGCTGAAAATCGAAAATATCATTGAAGAATTCAAGAACATGGGCCATGACGATTACGAAGTGCTTTTAGAGAACAAATTCGCGGAAACCGTGGCAGCGTTCTATAATCAGTTTTCCCGGAAAAGGCGCCAGGGGGAATTTCCCGGTGCTATGGGTCTGAGTACGGTATCCGACATCACCTTGCTGCTGAAATATCTGTCCGGCAGACTGCCGGTATCGGATTTTGAAGTGGACTTCGGCGTCAAAGGCACCCCGGCCAATATGCTGTCCACCTTTTTTGACACCATGAACCAGGCCATCAATACCATGGCCCGGCCCGTGGATGCCATCAAGCACCAGGCTAAAACAGTGACCGTGGGTACCAGCCGGACCAGTGAACGCTTTGAAGGCATTATATTTGATGCCCTGGCTGAACATAATATCCAGATTCCTTTGATTACCAATACCAATGTACTGGTTCTTAAAAACCTGCAGGAAATCATATCCGAGGTTAAAGGCGCCGTGCTTTACCGCATCACCGGCTTAAACCTTTTAGGAAAAGTCACGGCAGACACGCGCATTGAGGTGGTTTCCAAAACAGGCATTCTGGCCAATGAGTCCTCCCGGGTGGAAACGGATCACCGGCTCAAGGGAACCAAAAACATCATTGTCAGGGAGGGTAACGTATATATCGGCAAAGGCCGGAAAGACAGCCGGAGCATTCTTGTGATTCCGGTACTCTCATCTTCGCCGACATCTCCCAACATCATTGAGTTCCTTCTGTCTTTAAACATTGCCTTTAAATCCACAGGCGACGTTACCCTGCTGAAAAAAATCAAGGCCTTGGGCGGAAAATACACACGGCTTAAGGACTGGATTCTTGAAAGTAAAAATGTGGCATGGGATGATAAATACCTCAACCTTGTGGACATTGAGACCCTGTTCGGGGCCACGGCGGAACAGGCTGTGGAGGCGATTGTTGAAAAGCTAAATTAATACCCAGTGCTGACGCATAACTTTTCATGCCGATTATCGAAATATCAATAGGGTATGATTCAATTTAACTCAAATTACTGCGAAAGTTTTTTCAACTATCTATTATTACAGCGTTTAGTTGTTCGTGCGTCAGCACTAATTAATACCATACATGCTTTGTTCTTTACCATACAGCCTTGAAATAAAAATCAAGAATGATACGATCCGAGGTTAGCAGTTCCATATGGTTAGCACCGGCACTTGCAACAATAACCCTGTCAGCCGGATCACGGTGATCCCAGACCAGGTTCAAAGAATCCATCCATATTTTTTCGTCAATAGACAGGATGTAAAAATGATGAACCTGGTGGAGTTTTGAAATAAATTCTTGCAAGGATATGGGGATATTCAGCTTGCCTTTTTTAATCTTGATCCCGATTTCCCAGATGCTGATGGAACTGATCAAAAAACCGTCATTTTCCTCTATCTTTCGAGTCGCTGTGAAAGATAACTGTTTCCTTTCAAACGCATAATACAACAAGGCGCATGTATCTAAAAATATCACGCAAGCTCTCCCCATTCCTCCTGGGTTCCAGTTTCAAGGGGTTCGGAATAGGTCATTTTGTCCTGATAGGCGCCAAAAATATCATCAAACGTTTTTTTTTCTTTGTAAGGACTTATTCTTAATACCGGCTTATTGTAGTTGAGTACAATCAATTCCTCGCCTGTTTCCTCCACCTCCCGGAAATAGGCGAGCATCTTTGCTTTTAAAACACTTTTTGTAACCGTTTTCATAGTACCTCCAACCATAGTCTTAACCATGGTCATGATTTTAGAGTCTTATTACCGGTTTGTCAAAACTTTCTTGAGAGATGAAAAAAGTTTGCCGACTCAGGCCCGGGCCAGAACCAGAGCAGAAACACCGGCAGCCCCTGCCGCCAAAAGGGTCCGGGCTGCAGCATCACAGGTGGCCCCTGTGGTAAACACATCATCCACCAAAAGAATATTCTTACCTTTGATACGGTCAGGTTTCGGGCAGGCAAAGGCCTGGGTCAAATTCTTTTTCCGAGCCTGATGATCTAAGCCGGTCTGGCTGACCGTTGCCCGAACCCGGGCAAAGCTGCTGATATCAATACGCCATGGTGCCGACCGGTCATAGGCATCCCTGTATAGCCGGGGAAAATGTCGGACAAGAAAATAAGACTGGTTGAATCCGCGCTTTTTAGCCTTTGATCCATGGAGGGGAATGGGCAGGATCAGATGAAAGCGATCCATATCAAAATGGGTGGCAAAGGCCTGAAACAGATAACGTTCAAAGGGACGGGCCAGACTGAGCTTTGATTGGTATTTAAACAATCCCAGGGCCTTTTGTATGAGATCCTTGTACATAAATGCCGCCCTGACACGCTGCAGTGCCATGGGGGTTTCAAGACAGGCGCCACACAGATGATCCGGTCCGGATTCAAAACAACGGCCACAGGCAGGGCAAAACGGGTGATCAAATACCGGCAGCGCCTGGCCCAGGCATGTGTGGCAGAAGCAGACGCTCAACGGTGTATCTGTGGGATTTTTAATGTATTTACCGCACGCCAGGCATTTGTCCGGAAATACCAGTTTACCGATCCCGGTACCGGTCTTTTTGACCAATTTTTTTATCATCAGGACTTGAGAAAAGCCAGGCGCTGGCGGCGGGCCTCAAACATGGCAATACCGCCTGCCACAGACGCATTCAGCGATGTGATATGAGTATCCATGGGGATAGACAGGATAAAATCACACGCTTTTCTTATCCCGGGTCGCAGCCCGGTATGCTCGCCCCCCACCACAAGGACCAGGTTACCGGTCAGGTCTGCCTCAAAAAGGCCTTTATCTGCACCGGCATCCAGACCGGACACCCAGACGCCATATTTTTTAAGGTCACGGATCAGAACCGACAGATTGGTGGCTAAAAAGATAGGGGCATGCTCCATGGCCCCGGCTGAACTGCGGGAGACCCCGGCAGACGGCAGGGCACACCGGTCTTTTGGCATCACAATGTAATCAACGCCGGCACACAGGGCCGTGCGGATCAACGCACCGGTATTCTGGGGATCTTCAATGCTTTCAAGGATCAGAATAAAAAACGAATCTCTCCGGGGTTCGATCTGCTTGAACAACGCAGGGACGGACTGAACCGGAAAGGACGACACCCTGGCGGCAATGCCCTGGTGACGGCCAAAACCGGCCAACCGGTCCAGCGCCTCACCGGAAAGGGGTTGAACAGTCACCTGTTTTTCCCCGGCCAGATCGGCCACAGCCTGCACACGTTTATCAGACCGGTTCTCATATATCATGATGGATTCAAATTTACGGCGCCCGGCTTTCAGGGCTTCCAACACCGAGTGATATCCGTAAAGGATCTCTTTATCCCCGGAATTTCGAATTTCATTTTTTCGTCCATGCCCCCGGGATTTGCGTCTCCGACCCTGGCAGGCGGGTTTGCCGGCCATCAGTTCCCAGTCTCCTGTTCAACAATGGCAATAAATTCGGCAACCGCATCCTCCAGCACATCATTGACCACCACATGGGCATACAAGGATTTCTGTGCAATTTCTTCTTTTGCATTCGCCAGGCGCGTACGGATCACTTCGTCAGTATCGGTTCCCCTGCCTCGCAGTCGCTGTTCAAGCACCGCTAAAGACGGCGGCATGATGAATATGGAAACGGAATCCAGGTCAAAATCCATAATCTGACGTCCCCCCTGGACATCAATATCCAATAAAACACTTTGGCCTGCGGCAAGTTGTTCCTGAACAAACGGTCTGGAGGTACCGTAGCAATTGCCGTGGACTGTTGCCCATTCCAGCATTTGGCCGGATTCTACCATTTCCATAAATTGTGCCTTATCCGTAAAAAAATAATCCTTTCCATGAACCTCCCCCTGCCGGGGGCTGCGGGTGGTGTGGGAAATAGAATATACCAGGTTGTCAAACTGCTTCAAAAATTCTTTGATAAGCGTTGTCTTGCCGGCACCTGAGGGTGCTGAAACAATAAAAAGTTTTGCCGTCATACCTATTCCTCCTGGCGTACGCCGGGGTTTTGGATCAGGGCCTCAAAGCGTGCGGAGACCGTTTCCGCCTGAACCGCGGACAGAATCACATGGTTGGAGTCTGTTACAATGATGGCCCGGGTTTTTCTGCCATGGGTCACGTCAATGAGGCGCCGGTCCTCTCTGGCTTGATCCTTGATCCGCTTCATGGGCGATGAGTTCGGGGATAAAATCGCCACCACCCGGTTTGCCACCACCGTATTGCCAAAACCAATCACCAAAAGCGGCTGCTCCATACTCTTCCTTTTTCCAACTCTATTCAATATTCTGAACCTGCTCCCGGATCTTTTCCAGCTCGGATTTCAGGTCGACCACGGCATGGGACAAGGTTGCATTACCGGCTTTGGAACCAATGGTATTAAATTCCCGGTTAAACTCCTGGATCAAAAAATTGAGCTTTCTGCCCTGGGACTCATTTTCATCCATGACCTCCCGGAACAGTTTTATGTGGCTGTGTACCCGGACAATCTCCTCGGATACATCACTTTTGTCCGCAAGCAACGCGGTTTCCTGGGCCAACCGGACCGGATCAAGACAATCCCCGTCCTCGGCAGTCAGCACGGCCAGGCGTTCCTTGAGCCGGGTCTTGTAAACATCGGGTATGGTTTTGGCCTGTTCTTCAACATCTGCCATACGCTGTTCAATGTCTGCCATACGACGGGTTAAATCCTGGTACAGGTTTTCCCCCTCACGCTTTCGCATGCGGTCAAGCGCCTGAGCCGCATTGCGGGCCGTGTCACACAATGCTGAACGGAGATGCGCCAGATTGACTTCAGGTTTTGCCGCCACAATAACCTGCTTAGCTCCGAGTACGGTTTCCAGGGCAATATCACCGGAAAGCGCAAGGGTGTCCCGGACCGTTTTCAATGCGTTATAATAGGCTTTGGCCTTGATCGTATCCACCTCGAACAAATCCTGGTCCAGGGACTGGTCCGCCAGGCTTGCCCGGATCTCTAGTCTGCCCCGGGTATGGAACTGTCCCATGATCTTTTTAATGTCCTCTTCAAAGGGCTGACAGGTTTCAGGCAGATAAATCGAAAAATCAAGGAACCGGGAATTATAAGCGCGAACGGTCATCTCCACAGTCAGGGTATCCAGGGTGTGCGACACTTTGGCAAAAGCGGTCATGCTTTTTATCATAATAATTATCCTTTTATAGCCCTAAGATCCGCAAGATATTTGCGCCTAAGCTGCGTTAGAAATTTGAGTACAGCATCGGAGGCATAATCCGGGTAAGTCCACGCCAGGGTTTTAAAGCCTTTTTTGGTGTACATTAATGTCAGATCGGCATAAATTTTCTGTCCGATGTAAATCCTGTGGGAATACTCCTTTCCCGTGGCCAGGATAAACCGGGAAGACAAAAGATACCCCGGGTCAATATTGATGGTTCTATTGTTTTGGTCCAGGCAGTCCGCTTCAATCCTGTTGGTGTCAAGCTTAATCGAAGCAAGGGCATCCTGTTCCATAAGCGGTTTGAATGCAATAAGCCTGCGAAACAACGGTTCTCCCATTTCTCTGTAATAATAATCCGTAAAATCAAAATCCAGCCAGGGAGAAATCATGTCCACAGGACCGCCCACAGCTTCAAGGCGGGGGAAGACCGATTCCAGGACCGTCTTATCTTTCATGAAAACCGACATCACAAGCTTGGCCGGTGCCGGGGCTTTAGGTGTACTCATTGTTTAACGGGGATTGCCTCGTCAATGAGCATAATGGGAATATCATCCCTGATTTCGTATTTAAGGGCACAGGTGTTGCAGATCAAGCCGTCCTCTGTCTCGGTCAGTTCCACAGGACCTTTGCATTTGGGACAGACAAGAATTTCAAGCAGTTCCTTTGATACAGCCATGGCGCGATCTCCTTGAATAGTATTAATTTTTTGAAGTTTGCATGGACTGCAATCTATAATAAAAGCCTTTTGCAGCCATCAAGTCATCATGGACACCTTGTTCTACAATGGTACCATTTTTGAGCACAATAATCCGGGAGGCGTAATCTATGGTGGACAGTCTGTGAGCAATGACAAAGGCTGTACGGCCCGCCATTAAATTTTCCAAAGCCTTTTGTACAACTTTCTCCGCCTGGGAATCCAGGGCCGAGGTTGCCTCGTCTAAAATCAGCACCGGCGCATTTTTCAAAAGCGCCCTTGCAATGCAGATCCGCTGCTTTTCTCCCCCGGACAAACGCGATCCCAGTTCTCCGATTACGGTATCATACCCCTTGGGAAAAACGCAGATAAAATCATGGGCAAAGGCAGCCTTGGCTGCCGCTTCAACCGTGGCATCATCCGCATCCATTTTACCATACCGGATATTGTCCCGCACGGTCTCGTTAAATAAAATGGGTTCCTGGGTCACAATGGAAATATGGTCCCGAAGGGACGCAATTGTCAGGTCCCGGACATCGTGTCCGCCAACAAACACACCGCCCTCGACCACATCATAAAGCCTTGGGATCAGGTTCACCAGGCTGGTTTTCCCGCCGCCGCTCATGCCGACTAACGCCAGGGTCTCTCCGGGTGCGGCCTTAAGATTGATGTGCTTTAAGGCCAAAGGTTCTTCAGGGCCGTAGGCAAAGGAAACGTTATCAAAAACCACATCACAGGATGACGCCTTAAGGGTCCGGGCATCGGGTTTGTCCACCACATCATTTTGGGTTTCCAGCACATCAAAAACCCTGGATGCGGCCGCCACGCCCTCCTGGATGGTATTATTCAGGTTGGATAATTTCTTCACCGGGTCATAAAGCATCATCACGGCAGTCAAAAAAGAGAAAAACACACCCGGGGTAGACGTGCCGTTGACCACCCGCACCCCGCCGAACCAGATAACAAACGCGATACCTAACCCGCCTAAAAATTCCATAACCGGGGAAGACAATGCCCGTGTCATCACTTTTTTCATTTCTAAATGAAACAGCTCTCTGGTTTTTTCCTTGAATCTGGCCGTTTCAAAGGCCTGAAGATTGAATATTTTAATAATTTTTGCCCCGGAAAAAGTTTCATGCAGAAAGGCGTTAAGATCTGCCATGGTTTCCTGGGAGCCTGTGGAAAATTTCCGGATTCGTTTACCGAATATGACGATGGGATAAAAGGCAACGGGCAGGACAACAAAAGCGCCTAACGCAAGTTGCCAGTCCCGGTAAAAAATAACAAACAAAAACGCCACAACAGAAAAAGAATCCCGAAACAAACTGATAACAGCCGTGGACACCATGCCTTTGATAATATTGACATCATTGGTGATCCGGGACATAAGCGCCCCGGTCTTTTCTTTGTGGATATAGGCAATGGGCAGGTCCATGATCTTTTCATAAAGACTGTCCTGGAAATCGCGGATAATACGCTGCCCCACATGATTCATCAGGTATTGCGACCCGTATGAACCGGCGCCTTTTAGAAAAAATACCAGGATGGCAAGGCCGGGGATGAGCAATAACTTGGTACTGTCTTTGGCAATAAAAATATCATCAAGCACCGGTTTAACCAGCAGGGCCATGCTACCGTTGGCCCCTGCCACCACCACCATACATAAAGCCGCCAGGGCAATTCTTTTCCAGTGTGCAAACACCATCCGGATAATTTTTTGCCTGCGTTCTGTAGACAATCTGGGTTTTGTTGATTTCATGGGCGGGCAATTGCTTTACAGATTCTATTGTCAAGTTCCAAAAAACATGAGAGCATAGCCTCCCATGACAAAGAGTGCTTTTATACCCAATTTTTTTAAATTTTACAATATCCTGTGGGATGCGGCCCTGCCTTTTTTAAAACGGCACCCAAGACTTGCCCCAACCTTTGACAGGCGTATCAATCCGGTTCACCTTCAACCGGCGGATATCTGGATACAGGCTGCATCGGCCGGGGAGGCTTACCTTGCCGTATCCATCATAAAAGCCCTTAAACCGGACAGGCCGGTCACCATATTGTTGACCACAACCACGGATCAGGGCATGGAAATTTTGACACAAGCGCTGTCGCCAAAAGAATTTTCACCCCGTATCAGCCTGGGCGTTGATATATTTCCTTTTGACAGCCCAAAGGCCATGAACATAGCAGTGAAAACGGTGAATCCTGCCGTCATGGTTTTACTGGAGACCGAACTGTGGCCGGCCCATCTTTATGCGTTAAAAAAAAATCATACAACCGTACTGCTCATCAACGGCAGGTTATCCCCCAAAAGCAGCCGGAATTACAGGCTCACCAAAGCGCTTTGGCGATCTTTTGCCCCGGCGCGTATCCTGGCCATCTCTACCGGGGACGCCAAAAGATTTTCCCAGGTATTTTCCCACACCCCTGTTGATACCATGAACAACATCAAATTTGACCGCATGACGGTTCAGAACACGATCGGTAAAGCTTCGGCCTTAGCTGCAATTGTGTCCCGGGAACTTCCCCTGTCTATTTTTGCCTCCTTCCGCCGTCAGGAAGAAACGCAGATCATTGACATGATAAAAACCTTGTTGGAAAAGGTGCCGAACCAGATTATTGCCCTGTTTCCCAGGCATATGCAGCGAATAGAACCATTTCTAAAAAAATTGAATAAAAACGGCCTCAAGGGTCACAAAGGGTCACAGATATCATCCGTTTTAACCGGTCCGGCCATTATCCTGTGGGACAAATTTGGAGATCTGCACCAGGCTTACAGCCATGCCAGGGTGGTTTTTGTCGGCGGAAGTCTTGCGCCCCTGGGGGGGCAAAATTTTATGGAACCCGCAGGCTTGGGTATTCCCACAATAATCGGCCCCCACTGGCAGGATTTTGTCTGGGTGGGGAAAGAAATCTTCAATACGGGTACCGTAACCCGATGCAGAAACCGACAACATGCGGTTGAAACCATGTGCAGATATCTGGTAAAATCCGGAAATCAAAAAGCCCGTATTGATGCGGTGAGTCATTATATTTTACAAAAACAAGGCGGCGCACAGACTGCTGCAGATACCATTTGGGCGTCATGGGAGGCAAACAAACCATGATTAAATGCCGTATCTGTCTGATATGCTGTTGTCGTTACGCCTGATATGTTCTACGCTGATACGATCACTACCGCATCAATTTCCGAAGATTAAAAATTTGGCGATTAAGGGTAAACGCGTGCCAGAAATTCGACAACACAAGCCGGCTTTTCACCACCTTCAATATCAACGGTAATAAGATAACAGATCTGTATACCGCCTTTCACCTCTTCTACTTGATGAATTGTCGTTCTTGCCCGGATTCTGGCGCCGGCTTTAACAGGAGAAGGAAAACGAAGCCGGTTAAGACCATAGTTTACCCGATACGTCATGCCGGGATAATTTTTTTGAAAAAAATCAGGATGATTGCTTTCAGTCAGATAAGGCAATAAAGACAATGTCAAATACCCGTGAGCAATTGTTGATTTATAAGGCGACTCTTCTTTGGCTCGCTGAACATCCGTATGAATCCATTGCACATCACCGGTAACTTCAGCAAAATCATTAATTCGTTTCTGGTCAATCTCAAGCCAGGGACCCACATGAATCTGTTGACCAATCTGTGGTTTAATAAATTTTAAAAACGCCTGACATTTTTCCTGATCACTCATAGTTTTACTCTCTTTTTAGTTTAAATATTTTTTTCAATCTCATTTTTTCACCTTAAAAATCGGCATCCTTCACAAGTACTTTACACTTTCTGGCGCAAGCTCCGTTTTCCAGGGGCTTCACCCCAAAAGTGTAAACTTCTTTTATAAAAATATGAAGGATGCCTAAAAGTTAACAGTGCTTTTAAGGATATCATTTTACAGGTACGCCGTATAGCATTGAATCGCTCTTATTTACCACGACAGCCACACTTCCGAAAGATATCAACGCCTTTTAACCGGACCGAGGGGATGATGGGCAACCCATCTGAAAGCTTTCCACCTCCTGAATATGCCGGCATGGATGATACGATTTGCCAAAAGATGCATGTCCCGACCAGACTATTTTTCAGTGCAGGCATTGGATCCCATCTCCTTTGCAAACAGGGCAAAATCGGTGACGTCCACATCCCCGTCTCCGTCAAAATCCCCCCGGCATATCAAATCCGTGCCGCAATCGGTCCGCCCATATTCTCCCAAAAATATAAATACATCACTCTCATCCACGTCATGGTCCTTATCCAAATCGCTTTGGCAGAAAAGGCTGAACTCGTCGGCACCCATATCAATGTCTGGCGTGCCGTCCAGATTACCGTCAACAGGCCGCCGCTCCCCTTCAAAGTCAATGGGCGGCAGGCTCTGAATGCCGCTATGGCCCGCGTCAATGCATGGGGATTCCCTGCCGATACGGTAACTGTCCCGGTTCGGATCGATAAACAGGGGCGGCGAATTGATATTGCCCTGCCCCGGCCATCCCCCTTGGACATCAGAGTGAAAAACGGAAACCATTGCTTCGGGTGGCTGGATTTCGTCCGGCATGTTGTACCAGAGAATAGTATTGCCTATGGCGGCCATTCCACCGCTGGACAAACACAATCCACCACCCAGTTTGGCAATGTTATCAGCCATTGTCATGTTATGGAGGCTTACCATTGAAAACTGCCCGGAAATAGTAATGCCGCCGCCACAGTGTTCGGCTGTATTATTGCTGACAATGGTATTGAACAGGGCAGTGGCGGAATTTTCAGCATAAATGCCGCCGCCGGTTTCGGCCGTGCTGTTGTTGATAATGCAGTTACCGATCCAGGGACATGCATTGCTACAGAGTATGGCACCACCTTTGTCGGCCAGACCGTTGCTGACAGTAAAGCCTGACACTTTAGTATCCCCTGTTTCACCCGATTGAAAGATAAACCCTCGGCCCTGTCCCTGGCAGTCGATGATACATTGTTCAGGGCCGTTTTTCGAACAGAGGATCAGGGCCTTGCCCCTGAAGTCCAGATTTTTGTTATTCTTTCCGGTATAAATACCGTCATCCACACTGATGATGTCTCCCTTCAGGGCTACATCAATAGCCTCCTGAATGGCAGGAAAATCAGACGGGACATGGTGGATGCCGATGACATAAATTTCCGTGTCTGTTCCATCGCTGCCCTCCCAGACAACTCCGTTGGCTGATATTGCAGGAAACCGGTCATTTTTTTGGTTACAGGTGAGCTGATGTACCATGTGGCCATCATGCAAAAATATTTCCCAGTCGTTGCCGTCAAACTCTTCCCAAACCACAAGCCCCCGGGCCACCCGGACATGACCGATTTCAGCTGCTGTTTCCCGGATTACGGTGTTTCTTCCGAAGGTATCCATGAGGATCTTCGTTTGATAGGTGCCGTGAGCCCGCCATATAAGGTCGTTTCCGGAAATAACGGAATGGGTGTCATCGGTCCCGTTGCGTGTGACCTGCCGGATGGATTCTCCGTCATACAAAAATATTTCCCAGTCATGCCCGTCAAACCCCTCCCAGGCAATCCATTCCTTTGAAATTTCAGGGTTTCGGTCCGGAAACTGGTTATGGGTTAATTGGGTTGTCTTGCCATTGTTATGGATAAATATTTCCCAGTCATGTCCGTCGAACCCCTCCCAAGCAACAATATCGTTTACAATCCGGGGGTGGCGGTCGTCTGTCCGGTTGTCTGTCAGCTGGGTGATGCATGTCCCGTTGTAAAAGAATATTTCCGAGTCGCCGCCGTCGCATCTCTGCCAAACCATTTTTCCGTTGCTCAGGTGGGGGAACATGTCGCAGACTTCATCATCGGTGAGTTGGACAGATGCCGCGCCGTCAAATATATTCACCTCCAGTGGGGCAAAATGGTAATGGCTGGCCCATGCAACCTGACCATGGTCAACCATGGGACCGATATTGAGCATATTGTTACGGGTAAGCTGAAAGGTAGATGAGCCGTGATAAAAAAATATTTGCCATCGATACCCGTCGGACTGCTGCCAAGCAACGTCTTTGCCGTGAATGTGAGGAAATTTGTCATCCACCTGATTATCGGTCAATTTACGTCCTGCAGCAACTGAAAATCCAGGCACCGTCCACAAAAATAGGGTGGGAAAAAGCATCGTCCATGGAAATAATAAGATTATTCTTTTGAGAAGACGATACCGAATATTATTCATAATTCACCCCTTCTTATTTTTATTTTCAGAACAAGTAACAAGCCTCCGGCAAAGCCGGAAGCTTGAATCTCAGTGAACTGCATAATAGACGTCAAAATATGTTTATATTAGGGACAGTCTGTCCTGCCATAATCAGCTGCAAATACGGCAAAATCCGATACATCCACATCGTTGTCACCATCGAAATTGCCTTCACAGAGATCACCTGTATCACAGTCTGTCCGTCCGTAATCGGCTGCGAATACGGCGAAATCCGATACATCCACATCGTTGTCACCATCGAAATTGCCTTCACATGCATCGGCACATGGCAGGGTTGTGGCTGAGCCAAGACTCACCAATGTGGTTTCAATGGCATCTTCATTTCTTGCCCGGACCCTGAAGGTGTAAGACTTTCCACAGTCCAGACCTGTGCTGTTCCATGAAGTGGCTGTAATCCACCCTGAATTGGTGCCCTGGGTCAGGTTTTCACAATAGTATGCCGTCCCGGCCGGATTGCCGTTGGCACTCCAGTTGGCCTGGATGGAGGTCTGGGTGATATTGGAAAATGCCATAGCCTCCGGTGCTTTTGCCTGGGTATAGCAGGATGCGCTGCCAGACCAGGGGGTCTGATTTCCATCGCCGTTTCTGGCCATTGCCCGGAATGTATACTTCTGGTTTGGTGATAAGCTGCCGCTGGTCCACAGGTTATTGTTCTGTTTCCATCCGGAACTGGTCCCTTCAGTGGTATTTTCGACCAAGAGGCCTGAACTGCCAGAAGAGAGATTAGAGGGCGTGTTGCTGGATCTGGCCTGGATGCTTGTGGTGGTAATGGTGCCAAAGACGATGCCTGCCGGGGTTTCAATATCCGTATATTCCCGACTGGATGTGGAATATGCTGTCATATTGCCCTGGGCATCTTTGGCAGCCACTGTGTACTCGTATTGATGATTTGCCTGGAGTCCGCTGTCTGTATAGCTGGTGGATGTTGTCCACCCAGAATCGCTTCCGCCCGTGCCGCCGGTGGGGCTTGAGGTGAAATCAAAGTAATAGGAAACGGGCGTGGACGGGTCAGATGCGGTGGTTGCGGTCATCTTGATTTCGCTGGTGTCCAGTTCATAGGGGATCACCGACCAGGTCATGGGGTCGGGGGTGGGCGGTGTGGTGTCCACCGTGGTGAAACTCCAGTAAACATATGAACTTGCACTGCCGCATATATTATTGGAACGGACCGCCCACTGGTAGGTGGTGCCCTGGTCCAGGGTGCCGAGTGCCCAGGCACTGGTTTCCGGTTCCCCCAGTTTGGTGTAGGAGGCATCTGTACTCTTTTTGAACCAGACATCATAGTACAGGGTAAAGCTGCTGTTGGCCCAGTCAAGATCGGCCGTCACAGGGACGTTTACCGCTCCGTCGGTTGGCGACGGGGTGGAAGGCGTGCCCGGGGTGGCGCACTTGCCTGCCTGGAGTTTGTACGTGGTGGTCTTGTTGTAGTCGCCGGCATCCGCCTTCCATACTGCAAGGCCGTGAAAACCGGCATCCGGTATGGTAACGTCCATGTATTCATCCTGTCCATCACCGTTGCTGTTGGCATACCCGCCGCTCATGTAATCGCTTTTAGATGCGGTGGTGGTGTCATCGTCATACAGGGTCATGCCGAGGTCGCAGGTACCGGCGGTCTGGTCGAGTTTGAATCGGTAGGTACCGGCCGAAGATGCATAGTATTCATATATATCGAGTACATTGGAGGAGATTTTGCTGTAGGGGCCGTTGGTGCCGTCAAAAATTTTTTCGCTGGCATCCTCTTCAATTCTAAAGGCACCGGATCCCTCATTGTAATTAAGAACGCCTGCATAATAGGTCCCATGTGCAGCCTGGTTATCATTTACAATGACAAAATCCGAGGCAGAACCGCCATAAGAAGAATATTCCAGATAGCTTCCAAACCCGCCTTCTGAACCGGTATAAGTACCGATGTCGTGGAGCCTTACATCATAATCGGCACTGCTGCTGTATGGCAGGATACCCACTGCCGACCACCAGTCCGTGGGATGGGTGCTTTGGACATCAAATGAGAACCCGTCACAATTATAATAAGAGTATCCAAGGGTATTCCTTTTGGGCGGGGCTGAGGAACGGGTAACCGGAACATTATCTGAAAGGCTGTAAGGGCTCCAGACAAACTGTTTGCAGTAGGTGTTGTCGTTTTCGTCATATTCCCAGACCCGGTTGTCATAATCCATGGTGTTCTGGCAGATGGTGTGGCGGCCGCCCCTGACCGTGCTGGGACCGGAATTAACGTGTCTGGAGTCATATCCCGCCGGCTGATAGCTTAAAGAAAACCAGTAAGTATAAATATCATCCACCGACAGATGGGTGACATTGTCCCGGGCCTTGACCGTACCCTCGTTTTTCCAGTTGACATTCCAGTAGGTGGCATTGGAATTGCCGGGCAGGGTTGACGTAACGGTGGCATTGGTGGTTGTGGCTGTGTTGTTGCCCCTGGGAACAATGGGATAGTCCCAACCTGTGGGGGTGCTGTCATTCAGGTTGGGCAGGTTCTGGGGCGTCAGCCAGTAGGCAGCCTCTTCTATCCGGCTTTCGTTGGTGCCGCGGCGGATATAGAAATAGCCGTTTACCCCCCAGCCGGTGCCCCAGGAGTTTTTGCAGATCCAGTAGTCCACTCCGCCCGAGGTGCCCCAGCCCACGATGTTGACAAAATGCCCGCCTTCCTCAACGCTGGAGGTTCGGGTATAAATGCCTCCGGAATAGTCCCAGAAATCATCATAAACCTTCATCCAGACCGGTATGGGACCATAGTAGTATACGGAATTAGCAACCTGGTCCCTGAAAGTTGAACCAGGACCGTAATAGGTGCCGTAATTGGTGACTTTGTATACCCGGTGACTCCAGTTTGAGCATCGGTCACTGCAGTCCAGGGAGGAATTATAGGGCAGGCACTCCTCATCCGGCACCCCGTCGGACTCTATAAAACTCAGAAGGCCCGGTATATTCCAGGCTGAGCAGGAAGCGTGGGGACTGCAGGTCACGGCATACCGTTCCGACAGGTTGATGGGGAGCTGGTACCCATAGGTGCCCCCTTTTTGGTATCTGAGGCGGACTTCCATGGAGCCCAGGGTGGCATGGGCCCAGCAGTCACCGCACATCTGGTTGGTTACCGGGGTCATCCAGTTGGTCCCGCTCCGGTTCCGCCAGTCAAAACTGCTGGCAGGAAACGCACCGCCGATATACGCGCCATCCGGGGTTTTTTCCACGGCGCCTGTGTCGATAATTTGGGGTTCATCCGGACCGCCCAGAAGGGCCCTGCGCTGTTCCGGACTCATGTCCGACATGTTGGTCCGGCCGGCTGTCCAGGATTCACCCTGTGCCTTGAGTTCAAGGTTTAATTGTCTGATACGCTCGTCAACCTGATCCCCCCATGCAGACCCGAAAACAAGCAATACGGCAAAAAGGACGATCAACATTGGCGATTTATGTCTGAAATTCATTTTTCCCTCCTCCTTTTATGCGTCATCCGGGTTTTTATTGGTTTGATCAGCACCTGTTTTCATTTTTTCCGGGATGTCCGGCTGTGAATGTTCATCCGCATTGGGTGTACCTCCCCCGGAGTTATAAAGATCCTCCAGGATCTTTTTGAGTTGTGTTATCTGGGCCGTGTTTTCCGCTGCAACAGCCTTATTGAGCTGACACTCTTTGATGACAATTTCAAGGTCTTGTTTAAGGAATTGGATACGCTTCTGCAATTTTTCCCGCGCTGCCGGGTCTGTTTCCTTTTGCAGCTGAGCCAGGATCTCAAGGATATGGCCGGCACACTCATCTTCAAGGGCCATAAGCTCTTTGTCCTTTGCCATCTCCGGTGATAGTGCGCCCTGATTGTCAGATGCCACTGTTCCCCCATCCTGGATCGGGCTCTGCTCCCATGACAAGGCGGAACTGGAAAATGCTATGATCATGGCTGCTGATAGGGCTAAAAGCTTTAAGGATGTCATATTGCCTCCCTGTATTTATTATGTATGATCGGGTTGAAATCTCTGGTTTCCCCGGGTCCGGGGCCATCGTTAGCTGTTTTTCCTTTTGTGTGTTGGACTGATATGATGGATCACCCCCTTTCCGGTTTTCTATTTTCAAAGTAATCGTCCAGATGAATTTTCGGGAAATCAAAAACCACGGGTGTGCATGGTCCTTTTGTAACAGTCTTGACTATGCAGTCAAAAATGACATTCTCCCTGATTCCGTATTTATCAAGGAATTCCGGCCCCAGATGCCACCCGTTTGCCAGTTTCATGTCAAAGACCCTTTGGGTCACACGGAAATGGGGGGGCGTGAGTTTCTCTTGTGTGCTGAAAACAAATTTTACCGCGTACCGTTTGTGGGAACCGCCACCATAATTCTGGGGCCTGTCAATTTCCTTTACCGAAATAATTTTTGCCTTGCCTTTATATGCTGCATACTCACACGGGCCTCCCCCGGTTTTGGGCAACCCATCTGAAAGCTTTCCACCTCCTGCATATGCCGGCATGGGTAATACGATTACCCAAAAAAGGCATGTTCCCACCATATTAGTTATCAGTGCAGGCATTGGATCCCATCTCCTTTACAAATCCGGCGAAATCACGGCAATAGGTCATCCTGTCTTACCTTGCTTGGATCTTTAAAAACCGGATCCATCATCATGGAGACAATCGGTCCTGCCGAAATTTGCTGCAAATATGGCAAAATCCGATACGTCAACATCACCGTCGCCGTCAAAGTCGCTGTTGCAAGCCGTATCCCGTTCACAATCGGTCCTGCCGAAATCCGCTGCAAATATAGCAAAATCCGATATGTCAACATCTGTATCGTTGTCTGCATTCCCCATACAGGGTGCCGGTCTGAATTCGTCTGCTCCCATGTCATACCCCGCTTTAAGGGGCCGTGAGTCGCACTCAAAATCTATCTGAACTTCACTTGCATGCAATGCCTTATCAATACCGGGGGAGTTAGGGGTCAGGTGGAAATCCATCTGGTCAGGATTTGCAAATAAGGGGGCATCGCCAATATTTCCCGGACCAGGGAAATGTCCAAAAACAGTGCTGTGACTCACCTCTGTTGCTGAGTCTGCATCATTGTAGATCATGTTGCCGGCCAGGTTCCAGACAATGGAATTTGTAATCCTTATCAAAGACCGGAATCCCGACCACAATTCATGCCCCTCTTCTGCCAGGTTGTCCGTCAAGGTGTTATGAAGCAGAAATGGGGTTGCATCATACCCGATCCAGACCCCTCCCCCCCGGACGGCTGCATTGCCGGCAATCATGCAGTTGACAATAAGAGATTCGGTCCGGTCCAGGGCAATCCCCCCGCCGTTCTGGCCGGCCGAATTGCCAAAAATCTTGTTGCGCCGGATGTCCGGGGATGCGTTATAACCGAAAATGCCGCCGCCCCAGCGTCCGGCATGGTTACCTGAAATAAGGTTGTCGATAATCTGCGCATCGACATATAAAAAGCAGCAGATTCCCCCGCCGTAGTCATCACAGGTGTTGTCTTGGATAGTATTATGGGCGATGACGGGCGCTGCTTTGAAAAAAGAGAAGATTCCCCCACCGTGTTCATCGGCAGTGTTGTGGGTGATGACGTTTCCGGAAATTTCAGGCGAGGCATATTCGTAACAGCAGATGCCGCCGCCGTAATGCAGTGCTGTATTCTTTGATAGGATATTGTCCAATATACGGGGAGAGGCTGTGCCGGCACAAAATATCCCGCCGCCAAAAGCCCCCCAGTATCCTCTGCCGTTGGTGATGGTGAATCCCTGGATCACCGAATCCCTTGTTTCGTTGTCTTGAAACGTTACCACAGGTCCGTTTTTCCCGCCGTCAATGACAGTGATGTCGGCCCCTTTTGTGGATTCGAGGGTGATCGCCTTTCCGGAAAACACAATGGTTTCATAATAGGTGCCGGGATAAACCTGGATGGTGTCACCGTCCCGGGCGGCATCAATAGCCCCTTGAATCGTGCTGTAGGGGGTTCCGGAAGGGGAAACAGAAAGGGTGACACCGGCCTGTGCCTTCGGGATGCCAGGCACCCCGGCCGAAAAGAGGCAGAATATCGCAATCCTTGCCAGAAAAAAATGTAGGGGAATCGTTTTCATGAAGCATTCCAGTAAATGGTAAAGATCCGGGTACAGCCTTGGTCGTGTTTGTCTGGCCGAAAAAAACAGGGGGCCGGATCTTCCGACCCCCCTCCGGCCGAATAAGTGGTAATGCACATGACCGCTTCAAGCTATTGCCGGGCGGTCTTTCATGCATTTTCGCTAACTGTGCAGTTTCCTTTTAACACCTGCCAATCCCAGCAGGCCCGATCCCAACAGCAGCAATGCACCCGGAACAGGGGTCTGGTTGATACGGCCCAGAAGTACCCCGCCGGAAATATCTGCGTCTAATACTGTACCATCGAATAGGCCCCAGTCATCAAATCCAGCGCCATGATCTGAATCGTAAAGCCAGAGTTCAGTGATACCGGTAGGGGCGATGCAGTGGAATTCGATAGTGCCGACCAAAATATCATCTCCGTAAATCCCGTCCTGAGCTGGCATGGCTTGACCCAACATGAAAATATGACCTGGGGTTGAGAAATCGGTGCTGCCAAATATTTTGGGCATTTTCAATTCTGTTCCCGGAGTAATTTCAACGGCACTGGGATCATAAACGATATCAATACCCATGCCTGCCAAGCCGAGAATATTGGTAACGATTGGGCCGTTGGCTTCGGCTGGAATGCCGGATACATACAGGTCGATAAAGACAAATTCTGAAGGCTGTAATTCCCAGTAATCCTCGTATACACCGTCCTGGCCGAAATCAAGGTCAAATGTCAGGGCTGCAGAAGCCATACCTGCCCACCCGAATACCATAATCAGTAAAAAACACACAAATACACTCTTTTTCATTGTCGATTCTCCTTTTGATGTTAGGTTGATTTCTAAAAATTATCGTTCCTGTTACGTCTCACGCCCACAAGTCCCGGAATCCGGTACTCAGGATCAAAAAAGTCGTGGGTATGGGAGTCTGGTTAAGCCTGAAAGCCATATCCACATCGGCCAGGATATCATTGGACACAGGATTACCGGGAAAGATCCGACCGGCATTTGCGCCCCAGTGATCATGAGATTCCTGTCATCCCCACTGGACTGTTGCGCAATTGTAATTGACTGCCTGGATTGCAATCCAGTATTCCCCTTCCGGAAGTCCGCCAAACGGTTGGTCAAACATAATGTTGATTTCTATTCATATAGCCCTCCTTTTAGCTTTTTAAAACTTAAATGTATCATAAAAACAATATGTTGCATTTTTAGATTTCTATTCTGAATACCAAATATTTACCTAAAGTAACCGCTATATTGTCCCCTCCCCAAAAAAGGGTTTCCTGCCAGTATCAACAACATTGTAAACAGCGATAGATTTTGTAATGCCCCCCTTCTGAAAGGGTAAACAGATGTATTTTTTTGGCCCAAAAGCTTTTATTGGCGGGAATCAATTTGAGAAGAGAATGAAAGAATTATAGAATATCAGGTAGCACAAGCACATTTATTGAGAAGAGAATGAGAGAATTATAGAATATCAGGTGACACAAGCACATTTCCCACAATAAAAAATAAAGCAAAAAATATACCACAAAACCATGAATTCCATTAGGGTAATCGCATGAAAAATTGGCATGATTTTTAATTTTTATAAATTCAGATAGTTAAAAAAATAAAACTTTTAAAGAGAACACAAGAACTAAAATAACGCTTTATAACCTATTGAATTTATTAAAACCGAAATTTCATGCGACTGTCCTGTGAATTCCCTGAACCAGTAAAGAAGGGTTTTAAGCGCTATTAGGTAAAAAAAATCATAACAATATTTACATAAAAATAATACATTTTTTTCATAACAGTATGGATCACAAATATGGTCATTGAGTTTGGCGGGCTTGTGGTGGATGCCATGGACATGGAGCAGCGCATGACCCTGTCCAATATGGCCGTTGAGGCCGGTACCACCTCGGGCATCTGCCTGCCGGACAAGACCACGGTGGATTATCTGTGGGCCTTTATCAAAGATGAAAAATTTTTCATACCGGCCAAGTCGACTGATATCAAAGGGTAAAAAAATTCATGCCTCAGCCCTCAGCACTGCAATAAATAAGTAAGGTGCCCTCCGGGATTCCCGAATCACGCCTAACCCGGCGTTTTCATCGCCGCACATCCTGTGATCTTATACAGGGTAACCCGATTTCTTCCGTTCTTTTTAGAATGGTAGAGGGCAAGATCTGCCTCGTGAATCATCTGGGATGCGTTCTTAATGTCCGGCCGGAACTGGACAACGCCAAGGCTGATGGTGACTTTAATTTCTTTGTCTTTGTACTGGGTGGTCATGGATTCAATGGTCGCCCTCAGCCGCTGGGCCATCATTGATGCGCTTTTCAGGTTTGTCTCCGGCAGAAGAATCAAGAACTCCTCTCCGCCATATCGGCCGATGATATCCGACTGGCGCAGGTGCTTTTTCATGGTTTCTGCGATCTTCTTCAGCACCTCGTCACCGGCAAGGTGCCCATATTGATCATTTACGCCCTTAAAATCATCAATGTCAAAAAACAAAACCGAGAAAATATTACCGTACCGTTTGGCTTTATTGAACTCCTGTTGAATCTGAGTCTCAATATACATCTTGTTGTAAAGAGAGGTAAGATTGTCATGGTTGGTTATCTGTTCAAGGGTTTTGTTGATATCTGAAATTTCGGAAAGTTTCATCTGGGAGATCACCACATCGGTCATGTTGTGGATGGTGATGCAGACGTAGATATCTCCGGTGAGGGGATCACTCACCGGAATAAAGGTGCAGTCCTGGTGCATAAAATCAACACCGTTCCCCTTGATCATGCTGCTGTGGCTGAAACGGAACAGGTAGGGCTTCTGGGTCCATGATACAAACGAGTAGTTTTTGATCAGCCGGACACTTTTCAGTTTTAACTCCATCCACTGTTTAGGCAGATAGGTAAATACGTCAAACAGATTCTTTCCAAGCAGATCTGAAGAATGGATACCGCTGTGCTTTGCCATGAATTTGTTCCAGAACACCACCCGGTTATCTTTATCCAGCACCGTCATTCCGATATTAACGTGATCAATAATATCGTACAGCATATCCAGATTATCAATCATCTTATTCATATTCCGCCAACAGTTTGTCAAGGGCTTGAGCTACTGCATTTATGGCCTCCTGGGAAATAAAAATCAAAAGATCACTTTTAAAGGATCTCTCCTTTAGCTTAAAAGTTATTTTTGAAAGCAGGGTGTAATCCCATTTAAGATTTCTTCTTTTAAAAATATCGTAGGCAATATTCCCAAGCCGGCTGTTTTCCGAAAGAAGCTCAGGAGAAGAAAATGTCATGGCCTGGTTGAACAGCTGCGTAGAAATATTATTAAGGCAGGCACCCACCATGAGGTTTGTCAGTTCCAGCATAAAATCAATCTCTTCAACAGCATCCATTTTATCAGAAAGCCCAAGAATCTCATAGAACTGCTGGCGGGTTTCATTGTCAAACAGCACAATGGCTTCCCCCTCAATAAAAGCAGTATTGTAAAAGGTCTGACGGAAAAGGTTTACCTGCTCTTTTTCAGAAAAGACACTCTCCTGAAGTATCTTGTCCGCAACATGTTCCGCTTCCACCACAAGAATTTCAGGAACGGATAGATCAACAAAGGATTTGAGAATGATGGCAAGATCGTGGCCGGCCTGGCCCATTGCAATATTGACAATTTCCTGGAGCATTTCATATTGATCTTCAGTCAACTGCACCTGTTTCATAAAATGCGGCAAGGAAACCCCTGAGTCTTTAGCTCAGGGGAGGAATTGCCGCCCTCCTTAATAATTAAGATATTAGCCCAGGCACCGGACCTTAGCACGTCGTATTGTAGGAATAGCCGTCAGATGCGTGAAGCAGCCTGCAATATTTCCAGCTAATGCCCTGTACTGTTTTGTCCACTGTTTTAATGTTAAACGAACCGCTTTTTCTGACAGCGACACGTCCGATGTACGTTCCAACCTTTTTGCCGGAAGTGACAACCGCCTTGACGATATCGCCCGTCTGAAACCCTTTGACTTTTTTCTCAGTTGACTTTGCTGTTGTCCGGGGGAATCCGAACTTGTTTACCCTGCACATCTGTCTTGAGCCATGACCGTCTGCCTTTACAATCAACACGGCCTTATCGATCTGAAACATCTTTTCCGGTGTGCTTTTCCCAACACAGGCGGCATCGAGCCAATGCGTTTTGTGAAGTCCCCTGGTCGTCCGGTTGAATTTTGTCAGACCGCCGGAGCCTGTTTCAACCGGCAGTCCGGTTTTTTTCAAGGTACGGAACAAGTCCCATCGGGTCGTGTTGACGGCACCCGCATCCTTGAGCGGCACTTTGGATTGCTTTTGAATTCGTTTCAACAGTCGCGGTTTCCTTGAAAGGAAGTGTTCTAGGGGCTTGTTCCCCTTCTTCCTGTTGCACGCCGTACAGGCCAGTGTCAGATTGCTGACTCTGTTGGAACCGCCTTTCGATTTCGGCACGATATGTTCAATCTCCAATGGGATATCTGTTTTTCCGCAATAGGCACACGTTCTGTCCCATTTTTCCAGAAGGTATTCCCGTACCTCATAACCCATGAGTTCCCCCTGCTGATACGCGACACCGGATATTTCGGGATTCTGTATTTTCTGCATGTCAAACCGAACCAATTCCATTGAAATTGCCTGAATATTGCAAAACCGGCACAACCGGTTGACCCAGGTTTCGATATTGTGAATCCGGCTTTTTAATGAAGGCGGCAGCCATCCTTCCGCCCTGGTCCGGTTATCAAAACGCGGTTTTCGGTATCGCGTTTTCCGGTTTCTCCGGGATCTTCTGATGGCTCGTCTTGATTCCAGATTATTTTTGATCTGCTGGCCTCGATGTCTCAGTTCCATGGCAAAAACAATCTCTCCGGTATCGTCGTTAATCACGGCAATTCCGGTGTCTCTACTGCCCGGATCAATCTTGATCCGCAACGGGTTTGATGCCACGTCCAAAACGGTCTCTTTCAAAATGATTGTGAAGGGGAACTGTCTGAAAACTGCGGCTTTCCCTTCTGTCAAAAGCAGTCTTGCTTTTGCCGGATGTACCGGATTCTGCGGCTTTTTGTTTGTATCCAGAACAAATACGTTCAATTTTAAAATCCTCTTGTTTCCAAGGTAATGTTTGCCTCGTCAATGTTATGATCGGGTTTGGCGCAAGCAGCATCGGCTTAACCCCTTAAACCTGTTTAACCACTTACCGTAGAACCTGGAGCTGGCGAGCACCCCAGGGTACCTATTTCCGATCTAACGTAGTACTCGAAGCACTTAGACTGGTCAACTTTGGGGCTTTTTCAAGCCCCTCGGTCTTTAGCCGAGGGGTAGTTGACAATATACCTATGCTTGTTAAAATATCCTGAAGGGGTTTCATGTTCAACGGGCGTTCTTTTTTTATGTAAGCAAGAGCCCCAAGTTTTTTAACAATTTTTTCCGCCTCTGGTTGAATGTCCGCCGTCAGCACAATAATATTTGTCCGAATGCCTTTCTCCTTCAACGCCTCAAGCACTTCATACCCATTTTTTTCCGGCATGGTCAGATCCAGCAACACCAAGTCAAAGGAGGTGGTAAAAAGATGTTCAAGGGCTTCTTTACCATTGGCCGCCTCTGTCAAGTTCAGGGTTTTATCGGCTAAAATGTTGGAAAGCTCCTTTGCTATTCCTTTACGGATAAATTTGGAATCGTCAACCAGCAAAATGGAGAACCCCATAGTATCGTTTCCTTTAAAGAGTGAATAACAAAAATGTCAAATTTTTTTAGCATTTCAAAGTGGACCCTGTCAAATAACATTTCTGTATTCCGGATATTTGCCATAAGCACTTTTTACATCTAAACCATCTTTATGTTGTGGCTAAATGGCACAATATACACGATATGTGCTATCCGGATTCCTTATGGCAAATATCCCGTGAGACGGGAAGCGGAAATTTCAATGACCGCCTTGTATTTTTAATATCAAGGTGCGGTTGGCGGCATCTGCCACCTTTTGTCGGGCCTCAACCAGTTCCGGATAGGTCTGGGGCATGACCACCCCCATATTCAGCGTGATCTTCTGCTCAAGGGTCATGACCCGGCCCTTGACTTCCCGGGTCATGGAGACCTGACCCAGGCCGGGTACTTTTATGACCTGTTTCTCAGCCGGCATCACCTGGGTAAAGTCCAGGTCAGCGGAACGATGCAGACGGATTCTGGTTGTCAGGTTGCTGGATTTGTTTCTGAATAGCGGACTTGACCGGTCATCCCGTTCAGCACCGGCAAAGCCGTGAATCACAAAGGGGAGATCCAGAATCACAAATTCGTCCTGCCGGGCCGCAAAATCATCCACCTCAACAGCAAATCGTTCAACACCCGGATAGACGTCAAAATCAGTTACATAACTGCCTGCGGGGCGGGCCCCCATGCGAAAGTCGGAGACCAATTCCTCGTGGTAGCGCCGGCGTTCTTCCGGTGTCTGTTCACTGAATCGTTTGTTCAACAGGGCATAGGCCGTTCCCCGGTAACGGCGCTCAATGTCCAGCCGCACCTTGCCCGTTGCATTGATATCCATCCGTACACAGGTTTCCCGGCCATTGGCATACGCCGGCGATAACCCATGGATCAATATTTCCCGGCCCTCTTTGAGTGCCAGGCCGGGGTGACCGTCATAACCGGTTGTGCCCAGGGCCGCATATTGGTCCGTGTCTCCCAGGTAGATCCAGCCTTCCGGGATCTTCACCCGTACCAGCAGATCAACATAGAGCTGCCGGCTGGGTGATTCGGCAAAAGGGGCATTCAGAGCGCCTGCCGCCGGCAGGCTTGAGGGCAGCACAAATTCCGGACTGAATCCTGCCGCCTTCAGCAGGCTGAACAGCAGTACAGTCCGGTCGCAGGAATTTCCGTAACCGTTTTCAAGGGTTGCTGTGGCCTGGGAGATGCGGGGCATATCGAATATGCCGGTATCAATACGGTTGATATTCAAAGAGATGTGGTCACGAATGGCGCGGATGCGTTCTTTGGTGTCCGTGATATCCTTGACCAAGTCACGGGCCAGGGCGGACAGGGGCTGATCCGGTTCGGCGGCCTTAACCAGGGCCTGGTCCAGCTGCCGGGCAAATTGTTCCAGGTTTCCGGTGGAGGCATGTACCACCGGATGACGGCTGAATCCCGGCACCATATTGGTTTCATTGCGTTGTGCCGGTATATCTGTGCCGTGAAATGTGTATTCCCGGGCACCGTCCCGGCGGGTCTTAACCTCAGATGTGATCATGGACCCGGGATCAATTTTATTGATATGGAGTGCCATACCGGCAGGCATCACAACCTGAACCTGTTTGTCAAGTATGGGGATATCCCTGCTGAAAACACCGTCGGCAAAAAGATAAAAACGGCGTTGGTGGGTCTTTTGCCCCCGTCGGTGGTCAACAATCGCGTTTTCGTTGATACTGAAAAAGGGGCGCCCGGTCTTTTTCTTGCGTACCGTCAAGTCAATCACACTGCCTTCGCTGATACCCGGCAGGCTGATGACCATAATTTTGGACGCAGGATAGCGCGGGGCCATACCGGCCCAGGGGGCATCCATCAGGTTTATTTCTTTTTTTGAAGCCTCCTGGGTCCGGCCATCAGGGGCGGTTACCGCAGCCCGTTCAACCTCAACTGCATCCCATGCCGGATTATAGGCGATGTGTATATCCCCGAATCGTTTGCGGCCGTTATAGTTGAGCACCTTGAGTTTGAGGGTTTTGATTTCGGTCCAGTCCCCGGCCGATGTCACCTCAAAGCGGTTGATATCCTCAAGGATGACCGCGTCGCTTTTGCTTGTGAGGTCCTTCTCCCCGGGGGTGATCACGGTTTTGCGGACCCTGGCCGCGGCAACGGCAGCCAGGGTTTCCTGCAGCACGGCATATTCCTTTGGCTGGAACTCCGTCACATCAAGTGTAAACCGTCCCTGGCTGATCAAGCGTCCGTCGGCGAGAGACGTCGTTTGCTGCCAGGCATGGGTATCATGGCTGACCTTACAGGGATCGGGCAGGCTGATGTTTTTTTGCAGCCTGTCCGGCAGATCTATTTCCAGTCGTTCATCGACCCCGCAGGTATGCCCGGTCACCAGGGGATACTTGCGTTCTTTAAGCCCCATATCCCCCAAAATATAATTGAGCATGCCCAGGCTCTTGCCCATCTGAAGACCGGGCAGTACGGTCATATCACCTGCCTCAAGCGCATAATCCCTGATGTTAACGGAAAGACGGACCTTGAGCGGGGTGGACGTGTCCTGCATATTGTCCGGATAGACGGCCAATGCCTCCAGAACAGCTGTGGGCGCACTTTGTTTAATAATTTTTTCAAAAAATCCGCGCAGCTTATGTGCATCCAGACGGGCAAAAAATCCCCGGTAGGCATTATCGTTGACGCCTTCAAATCTCAGGGTGGTATCCACCAGCAGGTTATTTTTATCAAAACGGCCATAGGACCGGATCCGCATCATGTTGATTTCGGCCGGTTCCACCCGACTTGTGCGCAGAGTATCGCCCTGGGGCAGGGCCACCAGATAACTTTGGTCATTGAGATAGGCCGGCAGCAGTTCCTTGGTGTTCTCATCGGTTGAATCCATGAGTACATACTCCCCTTCATTGAGCCGCACCGCGGTGATGGCGTGGTTGAAGTACGGCTGGGGCACTTCTTCATCTTTGCGGGGCCCGTTCATCATGAGTACCGGATAGGCATCCAACCCTGCCAGCCGCAGCATGGCTGCCAGCAATGCGGCCTTGTCCCGGCAGACACCTGCCCGGCTGTTGAAGGTCAGGCTGACGGGATGGGGCTCATACCCGGGTGCCTCCTTTTCAACCGTAATGCCCAGGTAGCGGATTTCCTGGGATACCCAGCGGAATATGTGTTGTATTTTTTCCATGGGGTCATCAATACCCTCGGTAATCTCCCTGACCTTGGCTGCCATCTCAGGCGTGTCATCCTCAATGGCCGGCTTGCTCAGCTGCCAGTACCACCGGGACAGCGCCTGCCAGTCTGTGAGCGTGCTGATCAGCAATCGCTGTACCTGGGTATGAAGGGGCGGCATATCCGGTTCCCTGAAGGCCCTGGGAACGTTTCGGGCTGTCCACCGGTAGATGATTTCATTGTTGATTTTATCCTGGTCGAAACGGATAGATCCTTTTATCTCGGATTTGACGGCAATGCTTTTCAGGGGCAGGTTCCTGGGTGCCGCCAATATATATTCAGCCCTGATAATGGGGTGTTCACCCTCAAAGGTTACAAAATCACTGAAGGTGCCGGGCACCCTGACCTTGGCAAAGCGGTCGTACATGATAAAGTGTACGATATCGCCAATCTGCACGTCGGGCAGGGTCACGCTCAGGATGCGGCTGTTCGGATTGTAAATATTGGTGGCCATCTGGGACTGCTCAACCGTTACCCGGGAGTTGTGCGTCAGGTCAACGGCAATGCGCTGTCCGCCCGGGCGGATGACTTCAACGACTTTGAACTCGGTTTCATTATAGGGGATGGTAAAGGAGGAGGAAACACTTCGGAACTGCCGGCGCCCTTTTTCAGTTAAAATTTTGGCGTATATTTCATAATACTCCTCATACCGGCCGTCGGCCTGATAGCGAACAAAGGTTTTGCGGACCAGATCTACCACATCGCCATTGGGAAAACGTTGGACATCGGCTTCGGCAGCCAATGCCATGACCTGTCCATAGTTGACAGGGGCCCACTCCGATTTTAATTGTGTTGCCACCAGCACACGGGGAAGTACCAGGAGTACCAGAATCAGAATAACCGCACAATATTTTTTCAATCTCATTTTTCCACCTTAATAATTGGTAAAAATTGGGGTCAGAGTAAAATTAAATTTCTGGCTTCCGCCACCCAACCAGCCTTCCTCTTTTCTTTTCCTTCTTGAGTGAATTTAACGCTTAATTTTACTCTGACCCCAGTCATCACGCCAGTCATCACGGAGGCCTCACCCCGATGAAGGCCTGAACGGTACCCGGGCCGAATGGCTTGGGTAAATGGTTGTGGTGAGTAAGTAGAAGGATTTTATGGGAATAATGCGGCAGTGGCCGAAATTTCCATAGCATGACTCTACACAAAACCCGGTAAATCGGTGGGATAACCTACAGCCGATTTTGTTAACACCAGCCGAACCGCCTTGGTACGAGATCCGTATGCCGGGTGGTGTGGGAGGGCTCCTCAGTAATGGGGAGTCCTATCCCTATTCTCCTAATTATGATGACCAAGTCAACGATGGCCTACGATTTGATTGAACACAATCTCGTAAATAGAGATTAATTAAATTTTGATAAGGAACGCCTGTTTCTTCCGCCAGTTCTTTAAAATATTCAATGATATCGACGCTCATCCGAATGGTAACCTGTTTTTTCAAGTGTTTCGCATAAGGATTTTTACGCCCTTTCATGTTTTCAAAATCATATTCTTTCCTCATGATGTCACCTATAGTACGCTTTTTGTTCTTTTTTAGTTGCTTTCCTGGCTGAAATAATACGTATTGTGGATTCACTACCCCGATAACAATGGCATACAACCAGAATTTTAAGGCTTTGGCTAAAACCTAAAAGCAAATATCTTTCTTCATCAAGGGAATGATCAGGGTCGTCAAATTCAATTGCATTATCATCAAAGAAAACCGTTTGGGCTTCTTCAAAAGAGACCCCGTGTTTCTTTAAATTGATTTTGTTTTTTGTGTCATCCCATTCAAAAATCAATTTGTTCATATTTACACTGTAAATATATCATAATGATGTGTCAAGGGCATTTGTTTTAAAGGAAAAAAAAACGGGGAGCTGAGGGGCCGGGCTTTAAACCCAAAAAGCTCCGATGAAAGTTAAAACTTTCTTGAACCATATACCTCCCAAAACGCCGCGCAGGTAGCCCGGTCCCTTCAAGCGTTTTGTTGTGCAATATTTCCCTTTTGGTATTACAACAATAGTCTATCCTATTAAACCTAATAATACTAGCATGAATATAAAAAGAGAAAAAAGTGAAAACAATATAAAGCCTGCATATACAATTCCATTTGAATCCATATTGTCAGGCGGTTCAACAATTGAATGTTCACACTTATTGCATACAAATTTACCAGTAGGATGTAGATATCCTTCCTTTTTTTGAAAGTATTTTTTGCAATAATAACATTCCTTTACTTCTCTTTTATCTTGAAAAGCCTCATTTCTATTTTTAACTTGAAAAGTTTTTAGGATATTGTGAACATGTTTTGGCAAACTTTCTGCGTGGGTGGGGTTTGGTTGTTCAGCAGCAAGACGTAGCTTTCTTTTTTGTTCAACTTGGTCTTTAATATATTGTTCGTTTAATTCCTTTGATCTATAGAACGAGGCACCGGATGAGTTTGACTTTACTTCTTTTACAGCATTTTTTTGTCGCGGTTGATCAATTTTCTCGCAGACTTTGATAATGACTTGCCGTGCCTTGAATATCGGGACTTTAAAAAATTCCCGGTAATTATTTACCCGGTACGTTGAGAGTTGGGAGTGTATCTGTCGCTCCGCCAAAGCACAGTCAGATACTTTTATTGAAAATTCAACAGAAAATTTACCTGGGACAGCGGTATTTTTATTGTATAGTTCAAAAGCCCTTGTACTTGGAGAACGTGAGGTCATGCCAATCTTGTAATAATCTTCTTGATAGGCATCGTTTGAAAGTATGTAAACGTATCCCGGTTTACTCATAATTAAATACCCTCGGTTCGATAGTTTTTTATTAAATAAATTCAATTACTTATTAATTTTGGTGTAAATTTTGAAAACAAATGCCAGATTCAGATCAAGTCTATTTAGTATCTGCTGATTTTCTATTTTATCGGCTTTAAAGCACCTATTGAATGCTATCCTATTCTGTTGTACAAAAGCTTGAATAAAACGCCCTTATGCTTATAAACTATAAATAGAGGATTGAAAATGATCGAAAAAAAAACACTGAAGCTTTTAGTGAAGAGTGGGTAAAAAATAACATTAATGATCCGACCAATGAATTGGTTATTTTACGCCAAATTATCCCCTGGCAAAGAATCATCGACAAACTGGCTTGCTATTATGATGACAGCAAGGGACGTATAGGCACCCCGATCCGGACAATAGTAGGGATTTTTATTGTTTTAAAACTCCGGTCGCTCAGTGATCGGACGGTCGTTAATCAGGTTAAAGAAAACCGGTATATTCAATACTTTTGCAATGTCCCAGATGAAGATTTGTCTACTTTCATGCATCCCAGCAACCTGAGCAAATTGCGAAAACGCTTTGGTATAAAAGGGATTGAAGCCATAGAGGCCGTCATTTTCGATCTGCTAAGGGTTACAAAAGTTATTGATAAGAGTACTATGCTGATTGATTCCACTGTACTACCCAACAATATTTCTTATCCAACAGATATCGGGTTGATTTTCAAGGC
>NZ_JACADJ010000099.1 GCF_013389365.1 Desulfobacter latus | reverse complement strand
TATCCAGCACCCAGCACCCAGCACCCAGTACCCAGTACCCAGTACCCAGTACCCAGCACCCAGCACCTATTTATATTTTCTACTCAGATGAAAAACCTGTATTACCGGACCAATCCGGTTCACTCTGAATGCCGGACATGGAAAGAAGCCGACGCTGATCCGTACCGGCTGCAGTCATGACAAACAAATGAGCCTTTCCGCCTGTTCTGTTGGATTTAAAAACAATCAGGCTGCCGTCCGGTGACCAGCAGGGATCTTCGTTATCACCCTGATCTGCCGTCAACTGCACCGGCGTGCCGATATGCGGATCAACAGATATTACAAAAATATTAATTTTGTTTTTTTCAATTCCCACATAAGCAATTTTTTTTCCGTCCGGAGACCATGCCGGGCTGGTATTATATCTTCCGGTAAATGTGATGCGCCGGGCCTCTTCCGACTCCAGGTCCTGAATATAAATCTGTGGATTGCCGGACCGGGATGACGTAAAAGCAATCTTTCTTCCATCCGGAGAAAATTTAGGTGACACATTCGATCCCCAGCTTTTGGTAACTCTTTTAATAATTTCTCCTTTACGGGTCAACAAATATATTTCCTGATTCCCTGAAAAACTTAGCGTTGCCGCAAGATTAAGCTTTCCAGGCATCCAGTCCGGAGAAATATTAATTCCTTTATAATTAACAACAGCACCCAGTTTATTCTTGACATTTTTTATAAAAATATCAGGTTTTCCCTTGGCATAGGAGACATAGGCCAGCCACTGGCCGTCATCTGACCAGGCCGGAGACAACGAGATACTTTTATGGTCGGTCATCTGCCGGGGATTAAATCCGTCAAAATCGCAGGAATAGATCTCTTTATTTCCATTGACCGTTGAAACAAAGGCGATTTTTGATCCAAAAACCCCGAAATTTCCAGTCAACGCGTTGGCAACTTCGGCACAAAATCGGTGAACCATAGCCCGAATCCGGGTGGTCGGCCCGCTGTATATTTTACCCACCACAAGCTTTGTATTAAAGGTATCCATGAGGCGAAGCTGCAATTTAACCTGACCGTCATGTTCTTCTACGCCGCCTGTCACCAACAGTTCAGCCCCAATGCCTGTCCAGTCCTTGAAATTTATTTGCCCCAGTTGAATGCCTGATTCCGCAGGATTTGATAAAAAGGCCGTTGGGTTCATAATTTTCAGATAGCCTGTGAAATCAAGCCCTGCTTTCAGAATCTGTTCAGCCTGAACGCCTGCAGCAATCTCAGCTTCATGGCCGCTGAACGCCTTGAACGAAGTCACTGCAACGGGTGTTTTGTTTAAAAAAGGATTTGAAATACTGATATAATCATAATCCTTTGCCAGGGCCTGGACGCCCATAAGAAATATACTTGCCCATACCCACACGGCCTTGTACAGCACATGGAAAGATTTGTTTTGTTGCATTTGACCACCTGTTTATATTTTAGGATTACTTAAGGCCCCGGGGGGAAAACCCGAGTACCAATTCATAGGAGAACATCCCCTTAGGCAGTTCCGGCAGGGGATTTGCCCTTTTTATAGCCTTTTTGGCAGATTCATCCAGATAATTGTTTCCGGACCGGGTTTCAAATGAAATATCCCGGATATTACCGTTCTTTAATATTTTTATAAAAATTCTGACTTCAAGATCCTGATCGAGTCCGGCCATGACATCGTTGAAAACCCAATTCTGTTCAATGGCAGACTTGATCACCATCTGATACAGCCGCAAAGGCGTGACTTCACCAAGGTTTCCGCCACCACCGCCTGCAGTACCTGCCCCAGCAGCAGCGGCGGCAGACATACGCCCCTTGCCGTCAAAATTTGTGCCCTTGGCATCATTTTCCCTTGAGGCGACCGAATCCTTCATCCGCGCCAGGGCATCTTTAAGCTGAGTTTGTTTTTGTTTTTCAAGCTTCTGCGCTTTTTCTTTTTTGGCTTTGGCCAAGTCTTTTTCTAATTTTTTCCTGGCTTTTTTTGGGGGCTTTTTTTTCTTTTCAACAGGTTTTTCTTTTGGCGGTTTCTTCTTTAGCTGTTTCTTCTTTGGCGATTTCTTTTGTCTATCTGCAATTAAATCTTTAAGATTCTGTGGCTTTGATTTCAGACTGACCTCCGGTTTGATTATCGGAATCTCAGGCGCCTTGGGTTCCACGGGTTGGGACGAAATTTGGGAAGGCGCATCAGGGTTCACATTATCGGCGTTGTCAGATGCCGGTTCATCAGGCATAGGTGCTTTTCCCGAAGTCTGGGCATTGGCAGGTCCGGCAGGTCCAGGAGCAAACGTAACCAAATCCACAGTAACAACTTTGGGGCTGGGCGCAGAAAACTGAAAATCATGTAAAAAATACAGGCTGATAAAAAAAAGGGCATGGCAAACCAGGGATAGCAGACAAACCAGAAAAAAACGTCCTGGGCCGAAACTTTTGGACTCGCTGATAAATCTTTGCTTGTTTTGAATTTGAGACCGGATATTCATTTGACGCCATTAACCAGCCTGATTCTCATCCTCAGGCAGGGTGATCATGCCAAGGCTGGTGATTCCGGCTTTTTTAATCTGGGACATGATGTTGACCACCACCCCATAGGGCACTTTTTTATCTGCCTTGAGGTAAACATTTTTCTTATCCAGATTCGCCATGACCGCTTCAAGTTTTTCCGCCAGAAACGCAGCGCTGACTTCCTGCTCGTTGATATACACATTCATATCAGCATCAATGGAGATGATTAGCTGCTGCTCATCGGTGGGCAATGCTTGAGAGGTTGCCGTGGGTAGATCAACGTCTACGCCCTGGACCATCATCGGTGCCGTGACCATAAAAATTATCAGTAATACCAGCATGACATCCACAAACGGTGTCACGTTGATTTCAGACATTAAGGGGTCATTTCCTGATTCAAGCTGCATTTAGGCCTCCAGCTTTTTTAAAACATCCCGTTCAATAATATTCAAAAGATCTGAGGAAAAACTTTGAAGTTCTGAATTCAGCACTCGTATACGGTCATTAAAATAATTATATGCAATAACCGATGGTATTGCCACGGCAAGTCCGGCGGCAGTCGCCACTAAGGCCTCGGAAATACCGGGTGCCACAACGGCAAGACTGGCAGATCCTGAAAGCCCGATCCCCTGGAAGGTACCCATGATGCCCCAGACGGTACCAAACAGGCCGATAAAAGGCGCTGTATTACCGGCTGTTGCCAGAAAAGACACCAGTTGGGTTAACCGCCGGTTTTCTACATTAATGGCCCGGTTAAGCGTACGCTTGACACTTCCCATGGTCTGAAGGGTTGATCCGGCATTTTTCCTTGCGGCAAGATTGTCCTTATTTTCGGTTCTTGCGGCTTCCATGTAAGCGGCAAAAAAAATCCTGGCAAGGGGACTGGAACGAAGCGCCTTAACCTTGGAAAAGGCATCGGACAGGGTCCGGCACTGCCAGAACACTTCGGTAAAATCCGCCGAATCCCTGAATGCATTTCTGATATACCGAAATTTTATAAATATAATAGACCAGGAAATAATAGAAAAAAACAGCAGCAACAACATGATAAACTTTACAACGGGCCCGGCATTGGTAAGCATATACAACAGGCCGACTGATTCAGTGGTCATAAACCCTTCCTTAAACTAAATTGGCACCCAAGGAAACATAACAGATAAAAAAACATAAATCTACATATGTGCGCACCGGCTCTCATGTTAATAAAAAAAACCCCTTTGCGTTAAACAAAGGGGCTTAAATATCACCAAACACATCATGGCCAAACAAGCCGGCTCATGGTGTCATGGAATTAACTACATCATACCGGGCATTCCGCCGCCCATGCCGCCGCCCATGCCGCCGGGCATGCCGCCGCCCATGCCGGCACCTGCGTCTTCTTCAGGTTTGTCAGCGATCATGGCTTCGGTAGTCAACATGACAGATGCAACCGAGGCTGCGTTCTGCAGGGCAAAACGAACCACTTTTTTAGGATCAATCACACCGGCCTCAATAAGGTCTTCGTATACATCGGTCCTGGCGTTGTATCCAAAGGCACCCTCCGCCTCTTTAACTTTATTGATCACAACAGACCCTTCAACACCTGCATTGTCGGCAATTTTGCGCAAGGGCCACTCAATCGCCTTGGCAATCACATTAACACCCAGTTTTTCTTCACCCTCCACATCAAGGGAATCAAGGAAAGGAATGCATCTAACCAGAGCGACACCACCACCGGGAACAATGCCTTCTTCAACAGCTGCACGGGTTGCATTCAACGCATCTTCCACGCGGGCTTTCTTTTCTTTCATTTCGGTTTCAGTGGCAGCACCGACATTAATTACCGCCACACCACCGACCAGTTTAGCCAAGCGTTCCTGCAGTTTTTCACGGTCATAATCAGAAGACGTTTCCTCAGTCTGTGCACGAATTTGTTTTACGCGGCCTTCAAGGGCTTCTCTGGATCCGGCACCGTCAACAATCGTAGTATTGTCTTTGTCAATGGTAATGGACTTGGCCTGACCAAGATCCTGAATGGTAATATTTTCCAATTTGATACCGATATCTTCGGAAACAACCTGACCACCGGTGAGGATCGCAATATCTTCCAGCATGGCTTTTCTTCTGTCACCGAAACCGGGCGCTTTAACCGCAGCGACATTCAAAGTGCCGCGCAGTTTATTAACAACCAGAGTGGCCAGGGCTTCGCCTTCAACATCTTCTGCAATGATAACAAGGGGCTTACCTGTTTTTGCAATTTCTTCAAGCACAGGAAGCAGATCTTTCATGGAAGACACTTTTTTATCGCAGATCAGGACAAAAGGATTTTCCAGGGCAGCAACCATTTTTTCGGTATCAGTGGCGAAATAAGGGGAAAGATATCCGCGGTCAAACTGCATACCTTCAACAACATCAAGGGTGGTATCCATGGATTTGGCTTCTTCAACGGTGATAACACCTTCTTTGCCCACTTTATCCATAGCTTCTGCAATGATGTTACCAATGGTTTCATCATTATTGGCGGAAATGGTGCCGACCTGGGCGATTTCATTCTGATCTTTGGTGGGTTTGGTAAGACTTTCAAGACTTTCAACAACTTTTACAACAGCCTTATCAATGCCTCTTTTGATCCCCATGGGATTGTTGCCGGCAACGACCAGGCGCTGGCCTTCTTCGTAAATTGCCCGGGCAAGAACCGTGGCGGTAGTGGTACCGTCACCAGCCATATCAGACGTTTTTGAAGAAACTTCTTTAACCATCTGGGCGCCCATGTTTTCAAACTTATCTTCCAGATCAATCTCTTTGGCAACGGTTACGCCGTCTTTGGTGACATTGGGAGATCCCCAGGACTTATCGATAACAACATTCCTTCCCTTGGGACCAAGGGTAACCGTTACTGCGTCGGCAAGTGCCTGGACACCTTTGAGCATTGCTTCACGTGCTTTGGCATCATACTTAATTTCTTTAGCCATTGTATTTTATCTCCGTAAAATCTTTAAATTACATTCTTTAAATTACATTGAAGTATATATTAACTGTAAGTCCGGCATCCTGAAATAATGCATTTCAGAATCTTAGCAAATATTTAGTCCACAACGCCCAGTACATCGTCCTGGCGCATGATCAGATAATCAATCCCGTCAATTTTGACTTCCGTGCCGCCGTATTTACTGAACAATACGCGATCCCCGACTTTCACATCCATGGGAAGAAGTTTTCCGTCTTCGCCCATACGGCCGTTACCAGTGGCAACCACTTTACCTTCGGCAGGTTTTTCTTTCGCGGTGTCCGGGATAATGATACCGCCTTTGGTTTTCTCATCTTCTTCAACACGTTCAACAAGAATTCTGTCGCTCAATGGTCTGAAACTCATGATACAATTCTCCTTTAATTATAAAAGTTGCGCATTAAATTTTATTTTTGAATTAAGTCAACTTGTTAGCCAGATTGCCATTTACTTGGAATCTGATTTAGAAGCCGACTTTTCTGATTTTGTCGATGACGCTTCTTTTGGCTTGGAACCTGCTTTGGCTCCGCCGTAATCCGTCACATACCATCCGGATCCTTTGAGATGAAAGGTGCTTTGGGAAACAATCTTTTTCAGCTTACCATTGCACCTGGGACAAACATCCAGGGGGGACTCTGAAATTTTTTGAAAAACTTCCTCTATATGACCGCATCCGCTGCATTGGTACTCGTAAACCGGCATTTTTGTTTTTCCTTCCTCTAAATTGCTGAAACCGCTTATTTTGCGGGACTCCTTGCTTGAAAAACAAAATTAAAATAATAAGTCTTTTTTCCTTGTCAAGGATAGGCCCTAAAATTTTTAAAGATGTGTTCATTTATATACTGTTAATACCATTTTTCATAAAATTCAAAAACTTGTGATATACCGGACACAGCTTTGGGGGCAATAATATCATAGGTAATCCCATGCACTTTTTTTTCTTCTTCCAGGGTCACCTCTGCTTCACAGGCGTTTTCATAACGGTGTTCAAACCGTAAAAAACGTACCACATGAACAAGTTCATGGATCAGGATATACAAAAGAAAGGGCGCAAGACAAATTTTAGGAGTTTTTGCAACGAATGAAACAATCGCAGGATCCTGGATACAGATATGATAAAGACTAAAGGCCGAAGAACCTAAGGAGAAATCCTGCCGTCGGCCTTCATATTTAAGCACCTGGGCAAAAGGGCCTTCGACCCGTTCATGCGGGGCCAGATCCCTGGCGGTTTTAATATCATATCTGTTTTTAAGCCATTGGGAGGAGGATAATTTAAAATAATTATATACCATCTCCTCGGCCCGCAGCGATGCGGTTGCCACCTGCTCAAGTTCACCCTCATTAAAAAATCGTGTCATTTGAACACCTGCTCCACACAACAAAAGAATGGACAATTAATTTAAATTTATGCTATAATTGAAATTTAACAAATCAAATGACAATTTACTGATTTAAAAGGAGGTGATTTTTTTGGGCAGCGTTATAAAGAAAAGAAGAAAAAAAATGCGTAAGCATAAACATAGAAAGCTCCTTGCCAAAACCAGGCACCAAAGAAAGAAAAAATAGATTCTAAAGAAACTGAATTCGCCTTTTTCTTTCATCGGCACGTGGGGAGTATTGAGTTGTCTCAATCCAGCTCAATACTCATATCCCACATCTCTTAATCTGAACTTTTCTTAAAATACTTCATCAAATCGGAATCCGTTGACAATATAACGGTACTATCTTTTTCAAGCGTATTTTTATACAATTCCATGGTTTTCACAAACGCATAGAATTCGGGGTCCTGACCATAGGCGGCGGCATAGATCCGAGTCGCCTCGGCATCAGCGTTACCCTTTATTTCCTGGGCCTGTTTATACGCCTGGGATTTGATGACCTGCAGATCGCGTTCTTTCTCTCCTCTGATATTGCTGGCCTCACCTTGACCTTCCGCCCTGAATTTTTCTGCAATCTGATTTCTTTCTGCAATCATCCGGCCATATACAGAACTGCGGACACTGTCGATATAATTAATTCGCTTAATCTTAACATCCACGACCTGAATACCGAAATCCGCTAATTTTTCCCGGGCCTGTTTTTCTATTTGACGGGCAATTTCAGTCCGACCTAAATCCACACGGTAACGAACCGCACGTTTAGGTGTTTCTTCACCTTCCGTAGCTTCCTGCTGCCCCTGGATGGCCTCAAACGTATCCATGGGGCGGTCTGTATTTCTGACACTTTCCACAAGCGGATATGCTGAAATCAAATCGCGCATGGCCGGATCGATAATATCATCCAGTCTTTTCAGCCCGGAAAATTCGTCTTTCACCGTCTGGAAATAAACAATCGGATCACTGATCCGCCACCGGGCAAAGGTATCCACCCAGATATATTTTTTATCCTTTGTGGGAATCTGCCCCGGATCTCCGTCCCACTCAAGCAGATTTTTAGGAAAATAATTTACCTTCTGGATAAATGGCATTTTGAACTTTAATCCCGATGTCTTCTTGGCATCACCCACAATACGCCCGAACTGCGTGATAACCACTTGTTCGGTTTCATCTATCACGTAGGCCGAATTATATAAAACAACCGCTGCAATGACGGCAACTGCCATCAAAACAACATTTACGCTTCCCATATTTTTATTTGTACTTTCCATACCTATTCACCTTTCCCAAGGGTTTGACCTGACAATTTAGCGCCCATATTTAAAAACGGCAGCACATTTTTCTGGTCTGAATCAATGATATATTTATTTTCCAGTTTGGGCAGGACCTCAAGCATGGATTCCAGATACATCCGTTTCCGGGTCACATCTTTGGCCTGGACATATTCATCATAAATGGCCTTGAATTTGGTCGCGTCACCCTGGGCACGGTTTACCCGGTCAATGGCATACCCTTCGGCATCTTTGATCAGACGCTTTGCTTCACCCCGGGCCAGGGGGACCGCCTTGTTATATTCTTCCCGGGCTCTATATATGGTCTGCTCCTTTTCCTGAGTCGCCTGGTTAACCTCATTAAATGAAGCCTGAACCGGTTCCGGCACATTGGTTTTCTTCATTTCAATATTGACGATGCCGATTCCGGCTTTTGCATTATCCATTTCCCGTTGAAGCATTTTCTGAGCCGCATTGGCAATTTCTGCACGACTTGAAATGACCTCATTGATACTTCTGTCCCCCACAGTGATTCTCATGGTTGCTTCGGACATATCCCTTAACAGGGATCTGACATCTTTTACATTAAATAGATACGCCCTGGGGTCAGCTCTGCGGTACTGAACAATCCAGGGAACAACAGCAACATTAAGATCGCCGGTGAGCATTAAAGAGGCTTCCTGTCTGGACGACTCCGGAGACGCACGAAAAGAGCCCTCCCCGTTGTACGTTTTAAAGCCGAACTCTTCCGTTTCAATCTCTCTGACATTCACCTTGGTTACCTTTTCTATACCTGCGGGCCATTTGAAATTCAAGCCGGGCTGCGCCAAACGATTGTACTTGCCAAAACGCTGGATCACCCCGACCTCGCTTCGGTCAATGGTAAAAACGGTAGATGTAGCGATAATCACAGCAATAATAACGATTGCTACAAAAAAGATGCCGGAAAATTTAAACCCTTTGAATTTATTTAAAAGGTCATCCATCTGGGGCGGAGTAGGCATCCCAGGCCCCCCGCCTTGTCTTTGTTCATATTTTTTTTGATTTTCTCGAAGTTTTTCCCAATCCCAATTCATAAAATTATATCCTGTTAATGAATGACCAATCCGACAATAATTATTATTATTGTCTCCAGTGGTTCGCTTGAAGATTTATATCTGAAAGTCAAGATAACTCGTTAAATTGCTTTCATCTTCCGTTGCAGCTTGAGCCTGGCTGTTGATGGTTTACAACAAACCATGGCTGCAATATAGGCAAAATATTACTCTAATTATAAAAATCAAGCTTAAAAGGCAATATTTATTTAGAATAACGCCTGGGGCAAAGGTTATCAGGAAAAACACGAAGGCGGTTAGGTTACGCCGCAGAAACTAGGGACTATAAACTGGATGCAAGACCTGTGCATTCAGTGATTTAGGAACGGATCCGAATTAATTTAACCTGGGAGCGCGGGCGTCTCGCCCGCATCGTTACTGCAGGCGGGACGCCTGCGCTCCCGGATATAGCAAAATGGACAAGTTATTTAAGACCCGTTCCTTAAAAAATGCCGTTGAAACTGTTGCAGGAGGCAGCCAATATCTTTGCCGGGAAGCCCGGAACGTGATGAACGTTCCGTCTTCTGCTTAACCGCTTTCGGAAAATATATCTGGACTTTTAACAAAACGGGAAAGGCAGGGGGCGCATTCCCATTTTCCCGGTTACCGTAGGCAGATTATTCGTAAATGTTAAAAATATTGTAATTGCTTAATAATACATATAAAAACAATTAGTTGTATCAAAAAATAGACCCTGTAATCCCATTT
>NZ_JACADJ010000098.1 GCF_013389365.1 Desulfobacter latus | reverse complement strand
GTTCATGCCCTCTGGGCTTAACCCAAATCCTGGCCCTTCGGGTCAGGATTTTTACTATATAAAACACTACTTATGATTTTAATAAATTACTTATTGATATTTTTTAATACTTTTAAATCGACTATATTGTGGTGTCACATAAAGTTGATTTGAAATCATCTTTATTAGTTGACTTCGAATCAATACAGCGGATAATATGACAGTAGATGAAATAAAAAAATGTTTGCGAGACTTTGCCCGGTATGGTTGCTTCCAGCAGTCAAAACATTGTCGAGAAAGAATGCAGGAAAGGCAAGTAACAATAGATGATGCCTTAAATGTTTTGCTTTGGGGGCAGGTCTCGGAAATTGAATACAATGAAATGAATGACAACTGGCAGTGCAAGGTGACCGGAACGGATATTGATGGTGAAAATCTTGTTTTTATTGCCGGCGTTTGGGAGCATTGTCATACAGTAAGATGTATCACTGTATATTAAGGAGGACATGCTATGAAATGTCTTGATTGCAACAAAGATATGACTGTATCAAAAGAGGTGTACCACTATACAGAATCAGGGCTTGATAATGTATACCTTGAAAACGTTGAAATTTATCGATGTGAATGTGGAGAAGAATTCGCCTCTATCCCCGCAATAATTGAACTGAATTCTGTTATTGGTCTCAATCTAATTAAAAAGAAGACCTATCTAAATGGTAGTGAAATTAGGTTTCTGAGAAAAAATGCCGGATTAACTGCAAAATCGTTTGCAGCGTATATTGGTGTAAATAAATCAACTCTTTCACGATGGGAAAACAACAAGCAGGATATTGATAAGTCCAATGACCGCCTGGTGAGATTGGTTTATGCAAATATGAAAGGCATTCCCCAAGAGGAAATCAGAAATTTTTTAAAAGAAATTATCCGGGAAATAGGCCGGCGGGAGCAGAGTACAAATATCAATATTTCAGTAGACAGTCTTATTGCCAAACAGCAATCAGAGTGCAATTTTTGTTAAAAACCTGCTGGTTATAACGGATTTGGGGGCGGGCGTAATTTTTTGACTATTCGGTCGGTGTGGGGAAGGAAATTTAAAAGAAAGTCAAGAGGCTTTTGGCAAAACACCAAAAGCCCTTGAATTACTTAACTAACCAAATACTTTTTCCAGATCGGGGATGATCTGTTTTTTACGACTCATGATGCCGGGCAGCCAGCATTTGCCGTCAACGGGTTTTTCACCAAAGGCTTTTTCAACAACAGATTCGTCATCAGACGCCACGAGAAGTTCGGTACCTTCTTTCATGATATCGGTGAGCATCAGAAGCACGGTGTGATGGCCTTTTTCCGCTTTCAGATCACGGATGTCTTTTTCAAGATCAGCCTTGATGCCGTCAACGATGGACAGGTCAACCAGTTCGAGCTGGCCGCAGCCAACGCCGGAACCGCTCATGTTGAAATCTTTGTAGTCGCGCAGCACCAGTTCACGAACCGGGGTGCCTTCAACAGCGGATTTTACCTTGAACATTTCAATGCCCAGGGCGTCAAGATCGGATTCGCCGCAGATTTCAGCCAGTTTTGCGCAAACTTCTTTGTCTTTGTCTGTGCAGGTGGCGGATTTGAAAATTACGGTATCGGACAGGATGGCGCACAGCATGGCACCGGCAACACCCTTGGGGATCTCAACATTAAAGTAATCGTACATGCAGGTAATTACAGTGCAGGTGCATCCCACAGGCCAGATCCAGCATTCCAGGGGCTGTCCGGTGGTTACATCACCCAATTTGTGATGGTCTACGATACCCAGAATATTGGCTTCGCCAAGGTCGTCAGGGCTTTGGGCCAGATCAGAATGATCCACCAGGTAAACATCTTTGCCGGCATAGCTGGTAACCAGTTCAGGGGCATCCAGACCGAATTTGTCCAGGACAAATTTGGATTCGGGATTCAGTTCGCCCTGCATAGCCGGTGCGATGTCTTCACCAAGACTTTTTTTCAGATCGGCCAGCGCGATGGCTGCGACTACAGAGTCGGTATCCGGATTTTTGTGACCAAATACGAGAGTTGACATAAAACCTCCTAAAAATTTAGTGTTGTTATCAGGTTATAACCTTCTAGGATGACCCCCGCAACCGGCAGCCACCCATATTAAATTTTTGACTTTAATACCCCTTGGTCTTATAGAATTAATCGCACTTAACCTCAAGCAAAATCTGAAAAAAGATATGCCGAGCCTGGAATTGAACGGTATTTGTAACAATGCGGCTAATTGCAATGGGGCTCCCGCAATTCCCGTCGCAGCACTTTACCGATGTTGGAAACCGGGATATCCTCTTTAAATTCAATGATTCTGGGACGTTTATATCCTGCCATGTTTTCCTTGCAGAATGCGATGATTTCTTCCTGGGTGGCTGTCTGGCCTTGCTTGAGTTTGATAATCGCTTTTACGGTTTCACCAGCCGGTTTGTTCGCTATCCCGATCACCGCGCACAATTCAACTTTGGGATGGGTGTATATAATATCTTCTATCTCTCTGGGATATACATTGAATCCACCCACGATGATCATATCCTTTTTTCTGTCCGTGATCAGGATATACCCATCCTCGTCAATGTGACCGATGTCTCCGGTGAGAAAATAACGCTTACCTGCGATGGTGACAAAAACGTCAGCATTGGCATCCGGTTTGTTCCAGTATCCCTTCATGACCTGGGGACCGCAGGCAGCCACTTCGCCATCTTCACCCCTGGGAAGTTCCTTTTTGGGATCGCCAAGATCCAGAATTTTTATGTCTGTGTCGGGTAATGGAAATCCAACGGAACCTATTTTTCGGGTCTTCTGGTTGGTGGGATTGGCCGACAGCACCGGCGCAGTTTCCGTCAACCCGTATCCTTCAAAGATAACCGCACCGGTTTTTTCTTCAAACTGACGGCAGACATCCGGCGGCATGGGGGAGCCCCCTGAAAAACAGCCCATCAGGGAAGACAGGTCATACTTATCAAGCTTGGCATGGTTTGTAAAGGCCACAAAAATTGTGGGTACGGCCGGCATGAGCGTGGGGCGGTATTTCTGGACCGCCTTGAGGACATCGGTGAATGGGGGCTTGCCGGTTCTGGGGTCCGGGATGCATACCAGGCTGCTGCCGGAACCTGCGGCGCACAGCATGGCCACGGAGATGCCGAAACTGTGATACCAGGGCAAAATACCTAAAAAACGATGATATCCCCCATAGTATGCCTTTTCCAACGGTTTGCCGTCACCGTGGGAAAGTCTTAGATATTCCATAATGGCGGCCACTTGGTAGGTGAAGTTGATGTGTACAAGTTCCGCCCCCTTGGGAATGCCTGTGGTACCGCCGGTGTATAGCATCACAGCCGTATCGTTGATTGGGTTAATGGTGATATCAGGCGGCTCGGGTCTGGACTGGGCTACCAGGTCGTCAAACATGATATGTCCGGGTTCATGGTGGTCGGCTTTGGGGATTTTGCCTGACAAGCTGCCTAAAAATCCCTGCAATTTGGGCAGATAGCGTTTAATGTTACAGACCACCACGGTTTCAACACCTGTGTCTTTAACGGCCTTGACCGTATTGGGGTAAAAGGTGGGGTGGTCCATGCAAAACACCATTTTTGCAGTGGAATTGTCAAGCTGCTGTTTCAATTCCGTGGGCGTATATATGGGGTTGCAGGTCACGGCCACGGCCCCGGCCTTCATGATACCGAAAAAAATTTCAGGAAAATGGGGCAGATTGGGTAAGACAATCGCCACCTTGTCTCCTTTTTTGATGCCTTTTTTCGCCAGAAAACAGGCGATCCGGTCGGCGGTGTCTTTAACCTGGGAAAAGGTCTTTTTTGCCCCATTGAATATGGTAAAAATCTGATTGGGGTAACGGGCTGCTGAATCGTCCAGCAGTTTGAAAACAGGATAGTGGTAGTCGGTGACGTTGTGCGCAACACCCTCGGGCCAAAATGGGGTGTCCCATGGAGCGGTTACGGTGTTTGCCTGGTTTGTCTGATCTGTCATGGGGTTAACCATTAAATATTATAAATAATACGCAATGCTTAGCTCTAATTTGTTTATGAAAGATCCCACGCGTGGGAATCTTTCGTATCCTGCCAGGCCGGAGCAACATCCAGGCTGACTACGTGCCCTTATATCTTGGATATCCAAAATATGCCAAATGGTTTTTAAAAAAAATTATTTATTGAGGCATTTGTGGGAACGCCTGCAGCATAAATCCCTGGATCAATCAGGAATGAATTTTACATAAAGGCGGTTAGGCTATTGATTTTAATCGACGACAGCGTTAATGAATAGGGTTGGATATCAAATTGCCTTGGATTATGAGGCAATAAAACATATACGTACAGTGAAAACAAAGATAACCCTAACAGAAAGGTAAAAAATGACAGACCAAAGAATTTTTAATTTCAATGCCGGGCCCGCGGCCCTGCCTCTGCCGGTCCTTGAAGAAATTCAGGCTTCTTTCCTGAATTTCAACAATTCAGGCATGTCCATCACAGAGATCAGTCACAGATCTTCTTATTTTGACGATGTTATCAATGATGCCGTGGAACGGGCCAAACGTCTTTTAGGTCTGGATGACCAGTACCATGTCCTTTTTCTCCAGGGCGGGGCATCTTTACAGTTTGCCATGATTCCCATGAATTTTCTTTCCGGGGATCAAAGTGCCGACTATGTCAATACCGGGACCTGGTCCACCAAAGCCATTAAAGAGGCAAAAATCCAGAATAAAAAACATGTGGTCGTGGCCTCTTCCGAGGACAAGGACTTTTCATATATCCCTGAAAATATTCCTTTCAGCCAAGATGCAACATATGTCCACATCACCTCCAACAACACCATCAAGGGAACCCAGTTTGCCGATTTTCCCGACACCGGCGGCATTCCGCTGATTGCCGATATGTCATCCGATATTTTTTCACGCGTCCTTCCCATGGAAAAATTCGGCATGATCTATGCCGGTGCCCAGAAAAATTTAGGGCCGTCCGGCACCTGCATTGTAATTTTGCGTAAGGACTTTATGGAAACAGCCAATCCGGATCTGCCTTCCATGCTCAAATATTCTACTTATGCAGAAAAGAACTCCATGTACAATACCCCGCCCTGTTTCGGCATATATACCATTGATCTGGTACTCAAATGGATCGAAGAGGAGATGGGCGGCCTTGAAAAGATGGAAGCCTATAATAAGGAAAAAGCAGGCCTTTTGTACGATTTTATGGAAAACAGTAATTTTTATCGGGCCACCGCCAGACAGGATTCCAGATCCCTGATGAACGTGACCTTCCGTTTGCCCAGTGAGGAACTTGAGCAAAAATTTATAAAAGAGGCCACCGCCAAAGGACTTGGCGGTCTTAAGGGTCACAGATCCGTGGGCGGTTGCAGGGCATCCATTTATAATGCCGCGACCATGGCAGGTATCAAAGCCCTGGTGGAATTTATGGAAGCGTTTCAAAAGGAGGCCAAATAATGAAGGTACTGATCAGTGATAAAATGGATGAAACCGGCATTGATATTTTCAGAAACCAGGAAGGCATAGATGTCGATGTCAATACCGGGCTTTCCCCCGAAGAACTCAAAGAAATCATCGGGCAATACGATGGTCTGGCCATCCGCAGCGCCACCAAGGTGACCGCGGACCTGCTTGAAGCGGCGAGTAACCTCAAGGTGATTGCCCGGGCCGGCATTGGCCTGGATAATGTGGACATTGATACGGCCACCAAAAAAGGGGTCGCCGTCATGAACACCCCCGGCGGCAACACGGTCACCGCAGCCGAGCATGCCATTGCCATGATGATGGCCTTAACCCGGAATATCCCCCGGGGCACCGCCTCCCTGAAAGCCGGGCGCTGGGATAAAAAACTGCTCCAGGGCCGGGAACTTTTTAATAAGACCCTGGGCGTTGTGGGGTTTGGAAATATCGGTTCCATTGCTGCCGGACTTGCCAAAGGGCTGCGCATGAACGTCATTGTGTTCGATCCCAATATCTCTTCGGAACATATTGAAAAGGCCGGGTTTGAATATGTGACGTTGGATAAGCTTTATGCCCGGTCGGACTATATCACCCTGCATGTGCCTAAAATGGATGCCACCATTGATTTACTGGACGCCCAGGCTTTTGAAAAAATGAAGACAGGCGTCATGGTCGTCAACTGTGCCAGGGGCGGCATTGTCAATGAAGCGGCCCTGTATGATGCCATCCAGTCAGGCAAGGTAGCCGGGGCGGCCCTGGATGTATTTGCCGTAGAACCTCCGGGCGGAGACCATCCGCTGCTCCAGCTGGACCAGGTGATTGCCACCCCCCATCTGGGCGCATCCACCAAAGAAGCCCAGACCAATGTTGCCGTGGCCGCTGCCAACCAGATTATTGCCTATCTGTTAAACGATACCATTATCAATGCCGTGAATGTACCGTCGGTGACCGGCGATGTTTTAAAGCAGCTTAAACCGTTTCTGTACCTGGTGGAGAAAATGGGGAAAATGCAGGCCCAGGTTTCCAAGGGCGGCGTGCATGAGGTCAACATCGAATACATCGGAAAATTTCCGGACCTTGATCTTAAACCCCTGACCATCAACGGGATCAAGGGGCTTCTCAATGAATATGTCAGGGATGAAGTCAATTCGGTCAATGCCATCTCCCTGGCCAATGAGATGGGGATAAAAATCAGCGAATCCACCTCAAAGGAAGCAGGCAACTTTTTGAACCTGATCCGGGTGACCGTCATCACGGACAACCGGACCAATGTCCTGGAAGGCACCATCTTTGGAAAGGATGATGCCCGGATTGTCAGAATTAATAAATTCCGCCTGGAGGTTATTCCCGAGGGTCACCTGGCGATCATCCACAATGTGGATAAACCCGGCTCCATCGGTTCCATCGGTCAGAAACTAGGCGAACACAACATCAACATTGCCAGAATGATGGTGGGGCGTGAGGATGACGGGGATAGAAATATTATATTCTTAAGAACCGAGACCCCGGTACCGGCTGATGTGGTCAAGGAGATTGAAGACCTTGAACTTGTGGTCAGCATGACCACGTTTGAGCTTTAGCTAATTAAATTGTTCGTGAGACTGCTATCGGGATCGAAAACAATGACTATTCCGATCCCGATAGTCATATATCACTCTGCCCGCAACGCTTCCAGCGGATTAAGTCCCGCGGCTTTCTGTGCCGGCATCACGCCTGCCAGCAACCCTATTGATGCGGCAAGTATCTCCGCCTCTATATTTCTCTATGGAGTTGGTAACTATAGGAATTTCCATTTCCCAGTACCCAGCACCCAGCACCCAGTACCCATTTCCCAGCACCCAGCACCCAGCACCCAGTACCCAGCACCCACCACCTAACAGCCCGCCCAAAGAGCGCTAATTTAAACCGAACTACATACCGGGGCAAAAAAAAATGGTGGTTTTCCACCATATGATCAATTTCCAGGGTCTGGTATGATTTTATAACAAAATAGAGATAAGAAACAAGAATTTATTAAAATCCTTGTTTCTTGTTTCCAGTCTCTATTTTTTGCGGCTCAGCCGCCTTAGTTTCATTATTTATATAAAAAAGGAGGAAAACACGATGGATCGCTTGAAAAGCAAAACCGCCTTGGTTACCGGCGGTGCACGGGGAATCGGCAGAGCAGTCTGTAAACTGTTTGCCGGGGAAGGGGCATATGTGATTGTCACCGATATTATTGATGATGAAGGAGAACAGCTGGTTGAAGAAATACGCCAAAGTCACGGCCAGGCAGAGTATCAGCACCTGAACACCGCTGATGAAAAAAATGTGGCCAATGTTATCACCCCGGCTGACAGCCTTTCCATTCTGGTGAATAATGCCGGCATTGCCGGTCCCAACAAACCCACTCATGAAGTTGATGTACAGGAATGGGACAACCTGATGAATGTGAATGTAAAGGGGGTATTCCTGTGTACCAAATATGCCATTCCCCATATGAAAAAAAATAACGGTGGCAGTATTATCAATCTTTCTTCTATTTATGGGATTATCGGTGCCCCGGATCTGCCTGCCTATCATGCATCAAAAGGTGCTGTCCGATTGATGAGCAAGACAGATGCCTTGATTTATGCCAAAGAGGGTATTCGCGTGAATTCCATTCATCCCGGATATATCTGGACTCCCCTTGTAGAAGAACTGGGCAAGGCCTCGGAAGAAGGGGTGGATGCCTTTCGAAAAAAATTGGATAGCATGCATCCTGTCGGCCATGTAGGAACGCCGGATGATATCGCATATGGCGCGCTGTATCTTGCATCCGATGAATCTGCATTTGTTACCGGCAGCGAGCTGGTCATTGACGGGGGCTATACCGCCCAATAGCTGAAACCAGTTTGTGGCAGATTTAATTCTGATCATGGACTTATCAGGAGATAACCTATGCGAAAAAATACGTTGATTGCAACCATTATTACAGTGATGGCACTCTGTTTTATGCCGATTGCACAAGCGCAATCCGGCAATGATACAGTCACGGCCCAGGATGTCAAAAAGGAAACAAAGGAGTTGATCGATACCCTTCAACAATACACCGCTAAGCAGCGTGATCAGGCTGTCAAAGAAGCCGATCAGGCGCTTAAAAAACTCGACGGACGCATTGACAAACTGGAAAATCGCGTTGATAATAACTGGGATAATATGACCCAGGCAGCCCGCCGGAAAGCCAGAGCCAACCTGAAAGCGCTGCGTAAGCAGAGAAATGAGCTTGCCGAATGGTATGGCAGCTTCAAGAACAGCTCTGCAGGTGCCTGGGAGCAGATGAAAAAGGGCTTCTCAGACGCCTATCAGGCGCTGAGCGACTCCTGGGAAAAAGCCAAAAGAGAATGTCAGCTACCCAAGCCTAAAAGGCCTGGGCTTGTAAAAGCCCCACGCTGATCAGCCTAAGTGCTTAGCGCACTACGTTAGATCGGAAATAGGTACCAGAGGGTGCTTGCCAGCCCCCTGCTCTACGGTAAGTGGTTAAACAGGTCTAAGGGGTTAAACCAGTGCTGCTTACGTTAAATCCGATCATAACATTGGCGAGGCAAACATTACTCAGCCCCAATTTTTACAATAGTTGTTCTTCCGAAAAAGCAGGAAGAACGAAAAAATAAGGAGAAAGATGATGGATCTGTTTCGAATTTTGATTGCGATTCTGTTGCCGCCCCTCGGTGTTTTTTTGCAGGTGGGATTTGCCGGGGCTTTCTGGTTGAATATCCTTTTGACACTCTTGGGGTATATCCCCGGTATCGTGCATGCGGTCTGGATTATCGCCAAGCGTTGAAGCCGGGCAGTCGCCTGCTCCACTTAAGAAGGAAGTCGACTCCGCCGAGCAGGAACGTATGCGCGGGGAAATGCCTGAACGCTACCGGACTCTGCTCGGTCATTTTCGCCACGAATCGGGGCATTATTACTGGGACCGTCTGATTCGCGACACGACCTATCTTGACGAATGTCGCAGCCTGTTTGGAGACGATACCCTGGACTATTGAGCTGGGGTTATCACAAACTGAACTGACAGAACTCATCGGTCTGGGTGTCGCCATTATCCTCTTTGAAGGCGGCATGGATCTGAAGCTTGGCGAAGTCCGGCGCGTCGGTCATGGTGTCGGTCGTCTGACGATCCTCGGTCCTCCGCTGGCCTGGATTTTCGACGCACTGGCGGCGCATTTTATTGCGGGGCTGAGCTGGCCGGTTGCCTGGGTTCTGGGCGCGATTTTGGTGGTCAGCGGTCCGACCGTGATTCTGCCGGGCGCATTCCCATTTTCCCGGCCGACTGAATAATTCTTTAAGCAGGAATTAAATACTTAAAAATCAGGCAGTTAAAGTACGCTTAGCATTGTATGTTTTTAACGAAAAGCTTCCACTATGCCCTAAGCAGATAAAAACTTTAACATAAATTGTCTGAGAGCCTTGATTTTCATAGCTTCTGAGTACCGGGAAAATGGGATTACA
>NZ_JACADJ010000097.1 GCF_013389365.1 Desulfobacter latus | reverse complement strand
GTTGCTCAATTGGTAATGCTTCAATTGAAACAATTAAGAGGTATATTGAACAGCAAGGCTAAAAAGCGGCAATTCATCCCACCGACACCTTCGGTGATCAGTGGGTTTTCTTGCCGAATTCTATAAAGGCGGGTTGCATGGTTGATCACCACGCGCAAAAAAATATGGACCACACGGTTTTAATTGTGGATGACGAAGTCCATATCGGAAAACTTCTGGCCAGGCTACTCAAGCAGATATCCGTAAAAACAGTCTATGCCCCTGACGGCATGGAGGCGCTGGCAAAAATTGAAAAAAGGAAAAATCCCTTTTCTTTGATCATCAGCGACCAGAAAATGCCCGGGATGAAAGGTACCGAGCTGCTTGAAAAGGTCAGCCTTTTGTCCCCGTCCACCATACGGTTCCTGACCACCGGTTATTCGGATTTCGATACCGTTATCCAGGCTGTTAACCAGGGAAAAATTCATAAATATCTTCAAAAGCCATGGGACCCGGACAGGGTCGTAGATATTATCAAAGAAGGGCTGGAACAATATGAACTGACCCTTGAATATGAGAATTTATTCCGTACGGCCAAGGAACAGAACGCAAAACTTTCTGAATTCAATGCGCTGCTTAGGCAGAAAACACAAAAGCAGGCACAAATTCTTAACGCCCTTGATGAAAAGCTTAAAAAGGCTGGAAATGAGGCCGGCACCTGCAGTGCAGGTACCCGGGAAGAGGCTTTGTCCGGTGCCAAGAAGCTCAAAGAGACCTTAAAGGACAGGAAAATTGTGAGTGAGGCGCAGTTAAATCTACTGTTTGCAGCAGCGGTGGCGGATTTATACTGCAGATTTCAGGAAATTGCATTTAAGAAGGGCTTTGAGATACTACCCGACTCTTCCCGGGGGTGATGGACAAGATGCGCATGAGTGAGAATACAGGCAATGAATCCAACCTAAGCCAGTCCAGAATCCTTATCGTGGAAAGCGATGAGATTCTTGGGGGGCGGATTGAACAGATCTTTACCAGGGGCAACTATGCTGTCAGAAGGGTTAACTCCGCCTACGGCGCACTTGCTGCTGTGGAAGACGCTGAAAAATATCCCTTTGCAGTTGTGATATGCATGTATCGGATGCCCCGGATGGCTGGAGACGAATTATTAAAAAATGTCAAATCCATGGCACCGGACACCCAGCGGGTCCTATTGATTGATTCCATTGAAATCACTACGGTAATCAGTGCAGTCAACCGTGCCGGAATCCACAACTGCATTCCCGTTCCCTTTCACGATGAGATGCTTTATGCCGAAGTCAGCCAGCGGGCGGAATATTTTGAAAAAATAAAGAAAAAAGAACGGTTGCTCAGATTGACCAAGGTACAAAATCGTCAGCTATATAACATGGCGCTGACCTTAAAGGAAAAAAAACAGAGTGACGCCCTTGAAATCCAAAAAAAGAATAAGTTGTTGAAAACCCTGAAATTGCGCCCTGAAACATCTGTGGAAAAAAAAGAGACAGCCGGCCTTGAAGCATTGTTGTCCAAAAAACACATTGATCTGACGCCTGAAAGTTTTCTCCAGGAATTCAACAGCCAGGCATGGAATATAAAATGCTTTATTGAAAACCTGGCAGCCGACGGTATTGTGGCGCTTAAAGAAATAGACGAACAATTGTCCCAACAAAGCCAAGACGTTATTACAGGAATTGATTCTTCCTGTCCACCGGTTCCGGCAGGACTGCTTACGGGGCCCTCTTTTAAAAAAATGGTAAACGACCCCTATGTCAAAAAAATATGTGACACGTTACTCAAAGACCAGGATTGGATAGATCACTCCCTGGTAGACCAGATTGTTTCTGCGTTTATCGAAGCCGAATTTTGCAGGGTGGAGCCGGCCCCCGGGGTGCCCAAGGTACGGGAAACCGGAAACTTGAATGACGTGCCGTTCCATCTGACCATCAGCAAGGATCAAATGTCAGCGTCTGTTGAGCAAAAAGTGCATTTTTATGATTTTTCCCAAGCGCTTAAACAGATTAAAGCCCTGTTAAATGAAAATCAAATTTGTTTCGGTATCAAGGACGATGGGCTAATTGACAAATGGCTTTCGGAAACAGGTGAAAATAAAAAACATCTTGTGGTGGCAACGGGGAAAAAACCGGTCCCGCCGGAAAATGCAAAGGTGATCTATTATTTTGATGTGGATTTCAGGCAGCCCGGTGTAGTTGACAGCGAAGGGAATATGGATTTCAGGGAAAGGGGCGCCATTCCCTATGTAAAATCCGGGGTGCTTCTGGCGGAGAAAAAAAAGGGCCGTAGCGGAAGATCTGGTACTGATATTTTCGGAAACACCCTGACTGTTGAACCGCCGGAAGATGTGATCTTTGAAAGCGGTAAAAATACAATCCTTTCCGGTGATAAGCTCAAAATTTTATCAACAGATGAAGGGCAGCCCCATCTGGATGCCATGGGAATAGTGTCTGTTTATCCTGAACTTCGTATCAAAGGGGATGTGGGGTTCAAGACCGGGAATATTTACTTTTCAGGAAATCTTACAGTTTCCGGAGCTATCCGGGAAGGTTTCAGCGTTAAATGCGTCAACCTGACCGTTGACCAGATACAGGGTGCTGAAATAGACATCACCGGAGACCTGAATGTATCCCAGGGTATAACCGATGCCGACATCATCAATGTTCAAGGCGTTATCCAGGCAAAGTACATCAACAATTCACAAGTTAAATCCTTTGGAGATATCATTGTTCAAAGAGAAATAATCGATTCCAGCCTGTTTACCGGGGGGGCATGCATCAATGAGGGGGGCAGTATCATTGCCTCCACCATTAATGCCAGAACCGGGGTCAGGGCGGGCAGTATCGGCACTGATAAAACCTTGCCCGCCAGGTTTGAAGTGGGCACAGAAGGGTTGATGGAGATATTGATAGCCCAGCTCGACGGGAAAATTGAGGCCAATAATCATGCCATGGAAGAGATGGAAAAAAAGATCGAAAATTTAATCGAACAGGAACGGATGTTAAGTGACAAAATTTCCAAGGCGGCCTTTGAGCAGGAGGGGTCACAAAGGGAGCTGCAGGCCTTGAAAAACAAGCTGCCGACGTTTAAAAAGGATAAAGAAAACGAACCCTTTCAGGAAATTCTTGAATCAATGCAACTCTTAACCCAACGGGCAGATGATGCAGAAGGCACCATTAATCAAGTGTTTGCACAGCAGGAAGAAATCAGGGCACAGATTCAAGTATGTAATAAAGACATTTCTGCCGGGGAGGAGGACAATGAGGCGCTGATGTTTAGAAAAAGGGGTATAGAGGAATTTGCAAAACGGATCCGCCCCAAGCCGGAATTAATCGTTCAGAAAGAGATTGTTGCCGGCACTGTAATTGTCGCAGAAAAAAGCCGCCTCAGGTTGAATCAAACTCAGAGACATTGCAAATTCCGTGAAATAAAGCGGCCAGAGAATGTTGGTGCCTTAGGTTATGAAATAATGATAATAAACCTATAAAGGGCAGGCGTTGTGATGAGAAAGAGCGCGGTGGGAAAAATTGGATTTCAGGCATTTGCCGTTCAGAAATGGGGCCGAAAGGATCTGACCCGTGAGCGTGGAGACCACGCCCGCGTTCACGGATATATCAAAAAGGGATGAATATTATAGGATAAAAGGATATCGATATGTGGGATTATTCGGAAAAGGTTATGGAACATTTCTTGAAACCAAGAAATGTGGGAGAATTAGAAGGGGCCAACGCCATTGGTGAAACAGGGTCTTTAAGCTGCGGTGATGCACTTAAACTCTATTTAAAGGTAGACGAAAATGAAAGAATCATAGACGCCTCTTTTATGACGTTTGGCTGTGCCTCTGCCGTGGCCTCATCCTCGGCGTTAACCGAGATCATCAAGGGCATGACCCTGGATGAGGCCGCTAAAGTAACCAATGACGACATTGCCGATTACCTGGGCGGACTGCCCAAAGAAAAAATGCACTGTTCGGTCATGGGCCAGGCAGCCCTTAAAAAAGCCATTGCCGATTTCCGTGGAATTCAGATCAAGGATTGATATGATCTACACCGATAATAACGCCACCACCCGGGTGGCCGACGAAGTGATTGAAGCGATGCTGCCGTATTTAGGGCAGTTTTACGGCAATCCATCCTCAATGTATGGCTTTGCAGATTCAGTGCATAAAAAAGTCCGGCAGGCCCGGGCACAGGTGGCGAAACTGATTCATGCCGATCCTGGCGAAATTATATTTACCGCCTGCGGCACGGAAAGCGATAATGCAGCCATTCATGCGGCCCTTAATGCATTCCCCCGGAAAAAACATATTATCACTACGGCGGTTGAGCATCCGGCCATCAGAAGTCTTTGTCTGCATCTGCAGAAAAAAAAAGGGTACAAGGTGACCTTTGTGCCGGTGGACAAAAAGGGCCGTCTTGATCTTGACACCCTTTACAGTGCCATGTCCGATGATACGGCGGTTGTATCCGTCATGTGGGCCAATAATGAAACCGGGGTGATCTTTCCCATTGCCGAAATCGCAAAAAAAGTTAAAGAACGCGGAATCTGGTTTCATACGGATGCGGTTCAGGCTGCGGGTAAAATACCCATTGATGTTGAGGCTGCGGGAGTTGACATGCTTTCCCTGTCAGGACATAAAATCCATGCACCCAAGGGCGTTGGTGCGCTCTATATCAGAGAGGGGATTAAATTTTCGCCTTTTCTCATCGGCGGTCACCAGGAAAAGGGCCGCAGGGGCGGTACGGAAAACACAGCGTCCATTATCGCCCTGGGCAAGGCCTGTGAACTTGCAAAGGCCAATCTTCCCCTGATGGATACACAGGTTCGAGAGTGCCGAGATTATCTTGAAGCCCGGCTTTTAGATGAAATCCCAGCGACATCTGTGAACGGGGACAGGGAAAACCGCCTGCCCAACACCTTGTCTATGGGTTTTGATGCCGTTGAGGGCGAATCCATCCTCATGCTGATGAATCAGTCCGGTATATGCGCCTCTTCCGGTTCTGCCTGCACCTCGGGCTCTTTAGATCCGTCCCATGTACTCATGGCCATGCAGGTGCCCCTTAAATCAGCCCACGGCACCATTCGCTTTTCGCTGTCCCATTATAATACCAAAGCCGAAATGGACACCATCGTAGAGACCTTGATACCGGCCATCGATAGACTGCGTCAAATGTCGCCATTCTGGAAGGAGGGTAAGGTTGTGTGATTACAAAACTCATAAATGCCCAAGGTTTTTTGTCAAGATTTTAAGCGTTACGGTTGACATATCAACGGCCTTCATTTTATACAACAAGACTTGGAATCCGGATATGGTTGAACCGGCAAAATAATGCTTAATCCAATAATTAGGGTATAGATTCGTTTGAATATGAAACCTGAACAGATCCTTGTTGTCGATGATGAAAAACGGCTTGTTGACAGCATTGCCAAATGGCTAACCAGCCAGGGGTTTCGTGTCTTTTGTGCGTATGGTGGCCTGCAGGCAATTCGTTTGTTCAATACACACAAATTTGATCTCGTGCTGTTGGATATTTCCATGCCCGATATGAATGGATATGAGGCCATGGCCAAGATGTTTGAGCTGGATACCGAGATACTTGTCATCATCATGACCGGATTCGCCTCTGTGGAGTCTGCGGTCTCTGCGCTGAAACAGGGTGCCTGGGATTACCTGAAAAAGCCCTTTGAATATGCGGATCTGATTAAAACCGTTAAAAACGGTCTCGCCCAACGCAATCTCATTGCTCAAAAAAAAATCTACGCCGCCCGCCTTGAGGCCTCTGAAAAAAAATATCAGTACATGATTGACAACTCACCGGATCTGATTTTCACCCTGGATGAAAACTTCTGTTTCTCTTTTGCCAATCAGCAATTTCAATATGTTCTAGGATATTTGCCCCTGGAACTCACCGGCACGCCGTTTGATACGATTCTCCACGAGGATGACCGCGGCAAACTCTCCCGACTGTTTCAGGCCGACGGTCCACCCCCCCGGGATTTATCCCCTGGCAGCAGCATGGCATTGAATCTGCGCTTTAAAAAAGCCGATGATGCCGGGGAAACCGAATATAATCCGAATACCGCTTTTACATTCATGGAAATGAAGGCCTCGGTGCTTACCCTGCCGGATATCGAATCCTCCCATGATTTCGATGGGATATATGCTGTAGCCAGAGATGTTACTGAGCGTGTACGGCTTGAGACGCAACTTCGCCAGGCCCAGAAAATGGAAGCCATTGGTACACTTGCCGGCGGTATTGCCCATGATTTTAATAATATCCTTATGAGTATACAAGGGTATACCTCTCTGGTTAAAATCGGGTTTAACCGTGAATCGGAAGCGTATAAACGGCTGTCCAACATTGACGAGTATGTTCACAACGGCGCCGAAATGGCGCGTCAACTTCTGGATTTTTCCCGAAAAAATAACCGCCAGGCAGCCATCACCCTGAATATAAATTATTTGCTTAAAACCTCAGCCAAAATGTTCGGCCGCACTAGAAAAGATATCATGATCCACCAGGAACTGGATAAAAATCTATGGCTCATAAAGGTGGATGAAAGTCAAATCAAGCAGGTGCTTATGAACCTGTTTGTCAATGCGTGGCATGCCATGCCCAAAGGTGGCCGGATTGTGGTAAAATCTCAAAATGTGGTTATGGATCGCGAACAGGCCCAAAAAATGGGTCTTGATCAGGCTGGGGATTACATCAAAGTCTGTGTGGCAGACACCGGCACGGGTATGGACAAGCAGACCCTTTCACGCATATTTGATCCCTTTTTTACAACGAAGGACCGGGGGCAGGGAACCGGCCTGGGGCTTTCCACAGCATACGGGATCATCAAAGCCCACAAGGGCACTTTTCAGGTCGACTCTTCCCCGGGCAAAGGCAGTGTATTCATGTTTTTTCTGCCCGCTATAAAGGACCGGACATACACAAATCATGTTTTGTCTTCGGCGAAAAATAGTGATCGCCTGATTTCAGGCAAAGGCCGGGTACTTTTAGTAGATGATGAAAAAGAGGTCATAGAAGTCTGCAAGGAGATGCTTGAAACCCTTGGTTATGAAGTCCTTGTTGCCGGTGCAGGGGCCCAGGCCGTATCCGTAGTTCAAAATGATACCAAAGGCATTGACCTGATGATTTTAGATGTTGTCATGCCCGGTATGGACGGGGTCCAGACCTATGACGCTGTGCGGCATCTGAATCCGGATATCCGTGTGCTGGTCTGTTCCGGGCTTTATCCGAAACAAAAGATCCGGCAGATGATCAACAACGAATGCAGGGACTTTTTATTAAAACCTTTTGACATTGCCAAGCTGTCGGAAAAAATTGAATCCGTATTTAGTGCTTAAAGTTGTTAAACTTGATCATTGAATTAAAGTCAAACCCATATAATTGAGGAATAATTATAATACAATGACCTATACCATCCACCCCGTTGCCATGGGGACAAAAGTATTTGATAAAAGCATGATGACCTACCAGTACGGGCAGGGTGAAACTTATACCATTCCCATTTTCTGCTGGATAATTAAGGGCGGTGACAAAAATATCCTGGTGGACACCGGCGAAATGAATCCCATCCAGTCTGAGCAAAGGGAAAAAGCCATCAACGGGAAGATCTATACCTTTGAACAGGGCTTGGAAAAACACGGGCTTATGCCTGAAGACATTGATATTGTCATTCATACCCATCTGCACAACGATCATTGCGAAAACGACTATAAGTGTAAAAACGCCGTATTCTATGTGCATGAGCAGGAACTTGAATCCATCCACAACCCGCACCCTTTAGATTACCGGTACCTGGAAGATTTTATTGAGGATGTAGAGGAAAACGGACAAATCAGGATCGTAAAGGAAGACGGCCCCATTGTTGACGGTATCTATGTTAAACATACGCCGGTCCACACCAAAGGCGGCTTGACTGTTTTCATTGATACGCCCAAAGGCAAAGCAGCCATCACGGGCTTCTGCATCATTGAAGAAAACTACAATCCCCCGCCGGAAATCAAAGGCATGGAAATGGACGTTATCCCGCCGGGCACCCATGTAGATGCCTATTCGGCTTATGATATCATGGTGCAGGTAAAAAAAGAGGCGGACATTCTTATCCCGTTGCATGAACCCCGGTTTGCCTGTGGCGATCCCCTGGGTCTTTAGATAATAGATAGTCACCAAAACGTTAAGGAGAAAATTAATGAAAAGATGGCAATGTTCTGTATGTAAATACATTCATACAGGAGAAAACCCCCCTGAAAAATGTCCGGTATGCGGTGTTCCCGCAAGCAAATTTGTGCTGCTTGAAGCGGATGCAGCCCCTGATACACCCGAAGCTGAGGCGGCCGCCGGTGAAAACAAAACCGATGCGCCAAACAATACCGATACAGCGGATGCACCACCTTCAGAAAAAGAAGGCCGTGCAGCTGTCTACCTGGAAAAGGCGACTGTCTACTTGAAAAGAGCGGCTGATCTGATGCTTAAATACCATGCCCATCCAATTTCAGTTCACCTGCCCAACGGCGTCATCCCAGTGGCCGTAGTCCTGTTCATTCTCGGTTGGTTTTCCGGTTCGAATCTGCTGGTACAGGCTGGATTTATCAATCTGGTATTTGTTGTTATTTCCCTGCCCCTGGTTGGGTTAACAGGCGTTCTTGAATGGAAAACGAAATATAATCAAGCGCTGACAACCATTTTCAAAATAAAAATCGCTGCTGCAATAGTAACCGCAATTTGTTGCATTGCGTCAATTATTTGGTATCTGGTCAATCCGGAGGTGTTGGTATCGCCCGGCGGCTGGATGTTTGTCATGCTTAATCTGTTGATGCTTGCCGCAGCCGGAGTGGCCGGACACATCGGCGGAAAACTGGTTTTTAAGGATTAAAATTAGGGCCGCAGAAAAAATGATTGCCCTAAAAAAGTAAAACAAAACCCCCGGGCACCAGCTCACCTGCTTGGCTCCCGGGTGTTTTGACCATGGGCCTTAACTACTCTTTCATGATCTAAAAATTTGTGTCAACGCGCTGGCCACAGTATTATATTTAAACCGGAACCCGGCTGTTTCCAGAGCAGCAGGAAGCGCTTTCTGGCTGCAAAGAAACGATGCCCCAAGCTGTCCCATAAAAAGTTTAATAAAAAACGCCGGGGCCGGCATGAAGGCCGGGCGGTGCAAGACCCGCCCCAATTCTTTAGCAAACTCTTTTTGTCGGATGGGAACCGATCCTGTGAAATTGTAAATTCCCTGGGCATTATGTTCCATTAAAAAAAAGACACCCCGGACCAGATCATCCAGATGAATCCATGGAAACCACTGATTTCCCGATCCCAGAGGCCCACCCGCAAACATCCTGAAGGCCCGGGACATCACGGCAAGGGCTCCTCCTGGACCAAGCACCACCCCAAATCTCATGATTGCTACCGTTGCCCCTTTTGATTCGGCTTTTTGCGCCTGCGCTTCCCAGTCCCGGCACACCTGGGCCAAAAATCCTGTGCCATACGGTTGTGTCTCAAACAAAGGTGTTTCACCCCGATCACCGTAAGCGCCTACTGCAGAAGCATTGAGCAACTGTCCGCCAAAGTTGTCGGGCATGGCATCCACCAAATTTCTGGTGGTTTGGATTCTGGAATTATAAATGGCTTGTTTATATTCTTTTGTCCAGCGTTTAAAAATATTTCGTCCTGCCAGGTTGACGATGACATCTGATTGCGCCACAAGATCCTGCCAGTCCCCCGGCAAAGAGGTGTCCGCACTGGTCCAGAAAAAATTATCATTCGCATCAGCCATGGGATTGTTTTGCGACGTGCCGAGTCCGTTTACCTGCCAGCCGGCATTCAGATATTCTTGTGCAAGGGTCTGTCCCACAAATCCGGAGGCACCGGTGATTAAAACCGTTTTCATGTGTTAACTCCCTTTCATTTGCAATTAAAGGTGTGGGAGGGCTCCTCAGTGATGGGGAGTCCTATCCCGATTCGCCTTTTATGATTTGGATTATGCGATTGTTTTCCTCAATATTTTCCCGCAAAAACTGTTTAAGCTTTCGTTGGCTTGCATGGCTTTTATGGCAAGCGCTTTATGTAAATCACTGTCCACTCTTAGCTGAAATTTTCCTGAATATTTTGGCATCCTTCATATAAGTTCAAAAGTACTTTACAGTTTTTATCATCAGAATTTTGATCGCAACTATCTTGTCACAGCAAAATACCGTGTTTATTATACTCAAATATGAATTGTGATTATCTC